>JAMPXP010000021.1 GCA_023701135.1 Desulfobacula sp.
TATTTAAGCTTTCCCACCTATGCCTTAAAAAACCCATAAAATCAGTTGGAGCGCAGCAACTTCCCTGTTTTGTTCAAACAAAATCGAAAAATATCCACCTTGTTCATAATAATCAGAAAATTTATGTCAGGATAAAGAAAAACCCAACAGTATGTGGGCCTGTTTGAAAGCATTCACCAGACTGATGTTAGGTTTATCCCTTTTCGGCGCTTCAAGCCCTCTGTCTTTTAATTCTTCGCCTATTGCGCCATATGCTTTTTGTTCAGTTTCGGCATTTATGGCAATCAACCCCACGGCTTTATAGATTTTTCGGAGTGCCGGGCCTTCACAGATTGAATACGGGTCATCCTGATAATCAATACCGGCCATGTGGTAGAGCATCTTGATGTGAAAGGCTGAATAGTCTAATTCAACAGTGTCTTGCCCTTCAATCTGGATATATCGCCTTAAATCTCTTGGCAGGCTTAAATGAAGGGCACCATAGAACCTGCCGCCATGACTGAATGAGGCATCGTTAAAGACCCGGTGTAGATACTCATATACAAGTTGAAACTCTATCCGCTCAATGCCGATATCCTTTAATAATACCGACTGGTTCAGGAAGGCTTCCGAACTGCTAAAGTCATCGAATGCCCTGGCAATCACGTTCACATCAGTCAGATAATCGTGAAGCATCGTTGTCTCTGTAATTCTGCTGAAAGGTAATACTGGCTGGTGTTTCCACTGTTTCATCTTAGTCATGGTAGATAGGATATGGTGGTAAAATACTGAATTGGTATTGTGATGATACTGGTTGAGGTATTGGTTATTTGGATCTAATTTAAGAAGATTTACAGTATTAATCCTGATAGTGCCTTTGATGACGTACTGGTACAGGAAAAGAAGTAAAAATCTTATGGTTACTGATACTTCCTTGTTTAATACTACTGTGATTTTACTATTATCTATAAGATCATTATACCGTTCTGTCTGTGCCCGCATTTTGGATATTTTTGGGGTTTCAGGGTATTGGATTTTATCTTTTTTATCATCTTTGAGTATGATTGGCTCTTTTGGCTTCTCCTCATTGAAAAAGCCACATTCACAAAGCCCCGCATCTTCAAACCGTTTTATCAGCAATTCTGTTGCCCACATTCGGGTTTGAAATCCAAATTTTTTATCAAAGATAAAAAAACCTATTTTCTGCTGGATGTATCCAAGACCAGACAGAGTGTCGATAACAGGTATGAGCCTGTCATATTTCATGAATAAGAGGCCATAACGCTTACCGGATTTGTAATCATTCCTGTTACGGGAATACCGGATAGGACGGCTGAAATAGGCTCCTATCCAGAGATTTATCAGGACGGTTTTTATCGCTTCTTTGGTCCTGGCCGGGCTCGACACTTTGATTTTCTGACAGATTTCGGAATAGATTTCATCAACCAAAGCCCTGACCCTTTTGGATTTCGAGGCGGAGGCCTCCAGGGGCAGGGCATCGGTAAGCCAGACAGATGAACCGGCGATGAACGAAAATACTTTTTGGAATACCGGGTTTGACAGGAATATTGATTTGTCGAACAATTTGCCGAAGCCCATATTTTTTATACCTTTCGGACTTGGGCATAAAAAAAGCCCAGTCTCACACGGTCTTTTCCCCCACTCATCTTGGGTTCAAAGAAGTTAATACCCGTGCGAGCTGGACAAGGATGAATTTCTTCGGTCCAATGCTCTATTTTAGGAAACGCAAGTTTCCTTAATCGGACATATTAAGTCTGATTAGGGTTTTGTCAAGGATGGATATGCAAATCCCCTGCCGTTACTGGGTGATAGTTTTCAACCCTCCTGTCGCATACGGCTTTTTTGTTTGTCAAAAACCCATCCTTGGGCCTGGCAGATGAGATTAACCTCGCTCGCTGGTCTGACTTGCCAGTATTCATCGTGCTCGACTTCATACAGGCCTTTAACCTTGATGGTTTTCAATTCCGAATATGGGATAAGCCCCCACTCCGCATTCATTAAATCACCGTTGAGGCAGGCAAACCCCCAGAATAAATCGCCGCCATCATACTCACAGATGTACCAGTCACAGGACCCGAGAAAGAAATGAGCGTGAATGGTCTTGTCTGGCAAGGCAATATGTTCTGTCTGATAAAGCCGGGGGATACTGTTAAGTCTGTCTTTTCTGATTTCATTCCACATTGTGTTTTCTCCTTTTGTTAAATGTTATGAAATCGCCTTTGATAAAGGCTTTGATTGCCGTTTTAAGGACTGAATGACCTTGGAGGCATCAATGCGTTTCATCGTAGCCAAATCGGTCCCATATAGCCTGAAACAGACATTGTTCAGGCTTTGGATGCTGATACTGTGCTGACTGGCAAGCAGGCGGATATACCAGAGTTGACGGTCAGTAATCAGGCGGTCTTTCCAATCAAAAGTATGTTGTTTCCTGCCGGGTGTCGGGAAAGGAAGAATGTTGCCTGAAACAGCCTGTTCTGATGGTTTTTTGCGTTGCTGTGAATGCCCTGTAAATCTTTGTAGGGTCCTGGTTTGGGAAATGTGTTGTAGCATAGCGATACTCCTGTTTTTGGGTTAAAACAAAAATGGCCGGAAAAACCGGCCATGGAATTGCGAATAGGATGCCCCCAGGGGGAGGGAAGTTGATCTAGTGGTTCGAATTAAATGGCTTGTCTGGTTTATCTTTCTCCATCGCCGGTTTTTCTATATCTTAATTTTAATATTCGTAGGCGTGGGGCGATAACCTAACATTCAGCGAAGATGGACACCCATATAGGCAGGTAGCAGAGGGCGATAAATCTGGATTTTTAAAACCCTGTGACCTTACTGGGGTTTCAATTCTCTGACTGTCCTTGGCTGGGATTAAAACCGGAAAGGTCTCGCGCAAAAAATATATGGAGGCAGGATTAAGAAAGGGTGACCATGGTGGGTTTATGGGCCTGGAATAATGGGTGATATGTAAAAAAGGTAATAATATTTGGGTAAAAAATGTGCTTTGTGAAAATAATGCCATAAATTTTGAATTTCGATTTTTTTGGGATAAGCCTATCAATAAATGGTTTTAAAATTTTTTGTTCGTAGGCATAATTATTGCAGATTTTTAACACAGCAAAGTAGAATCTGATATGACAACAGAGACTAAAAGGAGTTAGTTTCAAATGGAAAGGGTAGAATTGGCAAATACAAATTTTAAGGGAGGAAGAATCAATGAGAAAAAGGTCTGTAGGGTTCATATTTGCAATTTTAATGTGGAGTACCATTTTATTATCTGAAACGAGCTTTGCAACAAATATAGAATATTATATCGGAGCCGATGATTATGTACAATTATTTATTGATGGGACTCTTAGGGCTTCATATGATAATATCAACCAATCAGGAGGCGACAGCACTGGTTTATTTGATTTAACTAATGGATGGCACGATATACAAATAATTTATAAAAACAGATTGGGATCAAATTACCTTGGTTTTTATGAAGGCGACGGTGTCACGACTGCAACTCTTGTGCCATTATCATCTTTGCGTTCCTATGACTCAACAGGCAGTTTTATAAACGGGTTAACAGCAGAATATTTCGATTTATCAGGTACTTTCATCAAAAAAATATATGGAGAGGGACCAATAGAGCATGGCGCTATGTGGGTCAATTCTGATTTGTTAACATACTATCAGGGTGTTTCCCCTGATGTTTGGGCGGGAAATTTTAATGGATGGTCTACTTTCGAAGAAAGGCTATCAGGACAAATTTTAGTGGGCTCTGCCCCAGTACCGGAACCTGCCACAATGCTCCTCCTCGGCTTCGGTCTTCTTGGCATTGCTGGACTGTCCAGGAAAAAGAATTAAAATAGAAATCTGAATCAAGATTTAAGGGCAGGGATATTGAGTTATGAGTTAGTTCCTGCCTTTTTTAATGGATTTAAAAACGGATAAAAACAACAGAAACCTTGAACAAGGCTAATGTGTTTTTACAGGTTGTGATTACAAAGGCTTTTTTTGTGACGCTTTAAAGACAAGGGTCTTGGTATCCTTGTGATAGGATTACATGGTTTAGTGTAAAAAAGTGTGGCACGATTACAAGGACTGTAACGGAATACAGGCACCTTGTAACACACACTTTCTAATTTTAATCTTTGTGTGTCTGGATGGGGAAATATTGACGGCTTTCTCGACGGCTTTTGATGGAAGAAAACGGCTTTTAACGGCTCTCGATGGTGCTTAAATACAGTGGAATACGCTTCTGGACGCCCTTTCACGGCGACGACAGGGGTTCGAATCCCCTTGGGGACGCCAATTTCACCCCGGTGAAAAAACCGGAAGAAGTTTTGAGCAGCAAAGACTTGCTCCAGGCTTCTTCCGGTTTTTGTTTTTCGGATTATGAAAGTAGTGTGTTGTGAGTTTTGAGTTGTGAGAAGTTTTGCCGCTCTCAATACTCAATACTCAATACTCAATACTCAATACTTTCCTGTTTTTTTGTGCCCTGCAGGGGGCATGGGGGTTAGAGTGCTCTTATTTTTCTTCGCTATGTAAAAAAGGTAATAAGAATTGTGTAAAAAATGTGTTTTGTGAAAAAAAGTTCCAGGCTCGTTGCTTTTGTTTTTTGATGGATATGCTTGCCAATAAAGGATTTTATAATTATTGGGTGCAAGGTATGCTTTTTGCTTATATTCAGGAGGAAAGTATAAGGCCAAACCTGCTGTGAAGCAGGGACGGAAAGCCAACGGGTCTTGCGGGAAGATCGCCGGGTTGCTGAGACTACATTTTGATTTGAAGGAGAAAGTAGATGAGGAAATTGTTGTTGGGTATTCTTATTGGTGTTTTTCTTATTGCTCCATTTTATCTGCAAACCGCTAATGCTACTATTTTATTCCAAGATGGCTTTGAAACAGCTTGGCAAGGTGACTATGCTCCAGGTTGGATAAATGCTGCCTATCGCCATGGAGAAGCACCTGTTGGAAAAATGATGCAGCAAACGACTACCAAGTATTCAGGCAATTATGGGTTGCAGCTTACAGCAGCTTCAACACCAGAATCTTGGATGTGGTGGGCAGCGGTTGAGGTTGAAAATCTTCAATCATCTTCATTGGATAAAAAATACGATCCATGGGTTTCAGCGATGTACTATGATGATGGGCAAGCTGGCCGGACAGGCCAAGTTTATGCCGTTCCTGACTGGGTAAATCCTTATATCAATGGTAGTGAAGATTGGACAGATGTCCAGTTTGGTGCTCGTTTTAACCAACCTACAACTTCGAATTATTATTATGTTGCAACGGGTGAAAATAGCCCTGGTTGGGAGAATACAGGAGTTCAACGAACTGTAGGATGGCATGAACTGAAATTTCAATTGAGTTCATCTACTGGTGCTATTGATTTTTATATCGATACAGTTTTAGTCGGCTCATCCTATCGGAACGACTATACAAATTTGGGAACGGCAATTGGACTTTACACAATGTTTCAGAATCCACTAAGTAACTGGAGTCAAGCCCTTCCATATACAATTTGGGATGATTTTAAAGTGGGTTCATCAGTCCCCGAACCCACCACCATGCTCCTTTTTGGTCTTGGCCTTCTGGGTGTGGCCGGCATCGGCAGAAGGAAATAATAGCAGGCATATTTGAATCAGATGAAAAGGCAGGGCTATTGAGTTGGCCCTGCCTTTTTGAGATTCATAGTTTCAGAAATAGCATCAATAACCGGCCAACTCTCCAATTTAATTACAAATTCTATTGACACTTCAGGGAGATGGCGTTATTTATAAAGAAGAGCGTGTAATGGATCGCTTTAGATGGAAATCCCATCTATGGAGAAAGGGTTAAAAACCATTAGGTTAAGAGGACAATATGTTGACCGCCACATCCGGCATAAATTCCTTATCTGGATACCAGGTTCAACCGAATGTGTCTAATTCGAACCGGTCCGCTTCCAGTCTTGAAACCGCTTCTTCCGTAAAACTCAAAGAATCCGGGGATACGGTAGATATTTCCAGTAAGGCAAAAGAACTTCAAACCGAATACCAGAGAAGGAATTCGGAATTGGAGCAACGCAAAAACAACGAAGCTCAGCAGCTTGAAAGAAAATATCTTCTGGAAAAAAATGAGCTTGAACGAGAATTCAGGCTGAAAAAGCAGAGATTAGACATCAATGTTTATGCCTGAATGCGCAAGGCTGCTAATTCTGCGCAGCCTTATCCAATAGTTTCCGTACCATCTCAATCATTTCCGATATAATGACCGGTTTCATCAGAAAGCCCTTTATCCCCAGGGCAAAGGCTTTTTCCTTATCCATCCGCGTACTGAATCCCGTGCAGAGGACAATCGGAATATCCCCCCGGATGGAAAGAATGGCTGTTGCGAGATCCTCTCCGGTCATATCCTGCATGGTCATATCGGTAATGACCAGGTCATATCCGGCAGGATCGGCTTGAAAGGCCTTCAGGGCATCCATGCTGCTGATGTGGGCCGTTACCTGGTATCCGAAACGTTCGAGCATTTGTTTTTCAAGCTGGGCAATGGAAATTTCATCATCCACCAGTAAAATTTTTTCATTGCCGGATTTAAGCGGGGCCGCTTCCTTGATATCGTCAACAGTCGTGTCTGCCCCTGCCGGCAAAGGCAGATACACTTTCACAAGGGTTCCCTTGTGTACCTCGCTTTGAACCGTGATATTGCCGTTCAAATGTTTTACAATTCCGTATACTGTGCTGAGGCCCAGGCCGGTTCCTTTTCCCTGTTCCTTGGTGGTAAAATAGGGCTCAAATATCCTGTCCATGATGGCAGGCTCGATTCCGCAGCCTGTGTCTGCGACAGAGAGCAAGGCATATTGGCCCGGAAGAAGAAATGTGTCATCCGGAGCGTCTTCAGCCGTCAGGAAGGTTTCCTCAAGGGTTACGGATATTTTTCCCCTGGTTTTTTCCACGGCATGATACGCGTTGGTGATCAGGTTCATGGCGATCTGATGCAGATCCGACGGGTCTGCCAGGACCATGCCGCAGTCGGCTGAAATAGAATGGGAGATCGGGATATCCGCAGGAATGGTGGATCTCACCATTTTTAAAGTTTCTTTGAGTATCGGCTGGAGACTTACCGGTATGGTTTTTCGATCGGATTGACGGCTGAAGGAGAGAATCTGTCTGACCAGTTCGCCTGCCCGTTTGCCGGCCGTCAGAATTTCTCTGGCATTGGCATGGGCCGGGCTGTTTTTGGGAAGATCTTCCAGGAGCAGTTCCGAATTGCCGATGATGGGAAATAAAAGGTTGTTGAAATCATGGGCAATACCGCCGGCAAGGGTTCCGATGGCCTCCATTTTCTGGGCCTGGCGAAGTTTGTCCTCGGTTCTGATGTCTTCGGTAATATCCCGCTTAACGGCCACGAAATTAATGATCTGCCCCTTATCATCCGTTACAGGAGAGATGGAAGCGACTTCAATATAAAGGCTTCCGTCTTTTTTCAGGTTGGTCAGGCGGCCCTGCCAGGTGTCTCCCGCCAGGATGGTCTGCCACAATTGATGATAGAAGGCAGGGTCCTGCTCTCCGCTTTTAAGGATATTCGGATTTTGTCCCACGGCTTCTTCGGCTGTGAATCCGGAGATTCGCTCAAAGGCCGGGTTTACATATTGTATGGCACCTTCGGTGTCCGTGATGACAACGCTCTCGCCGATATGCTCGATGGCGGATAAAAGCCGGCGCAGCCCCTTTATGGTCTGTTTTTGTTCCGTAATGTCCAGGGCGGTAAAGGTAACGCCCTGGGACAGATCGGTCCGGTCAATGGGGGTGGAGCTGAGGAGCACATCAATGATGGTTCCGTCCTTTCGTTTAAAAGGGGTTTCTACGGTTCCGGTTCCTTTTTGACGAATTTGTTCGTATTTTTCCTTACCCACCCGGGTATAATCCTCATCTCCGGGATAGAGCATTCTTGAGCTCTGCCCAAGCAATTCCGCTTCCGCATATCCAGTTATTTCGCAGAGCCGGGGATTGACCTGTTTCAGAATACGGTCGACCACCACTCCGATGCCAATGGGAGCTGCCCTGAAGATACTTCTCAGGTGCTGCTCACGCCTGAAAACAGCCTCTCTCATCCGGTATTCATCCGTGACATCCCGGAATACCAGAACCACACCGGTGACAACACCGTTGCCGTCCTTTATGGGAGCGGCCGAATCGGCAATCTGGTATTCGCCGCCGTTTTTTGACAACAGGATGGTATGGTTGGCAAGACCCATAATCCTGCCGTCCTTTAACACTCGTTCGACCGGATTATTCGCTTGTTTCCGGGTTTCTGCATTGATAATAGGGAAAACATCCGCCAGGGGTTTTCCCAGGGCTTCCTCTTGTTTCCATTCGGTAAGGCTTTCGGCCACGGGATTCATCAGCTCCACAAGACCCTGTGCATCGGTGGAGATGACGGCATCCCCGATGGCTTTCAATGTGGTGCTGTGGCGCTCCAGGCTTGTGCGCAGGGCCGTCTCTGAATGGTAAAGGCGCTGGAAATAAAGCTGTTTTTCCCGTTGCCGGACAACCAGGCCCGCAACCCCGATCAGAATCGCTAAACCGGCAATGAGCGAAAGCAGCAAAAAGGACCGGAAACGCCATTCGGCAAAGGCCTCATTAATATCGATTTTGGACACCATACACCAGGGGGAATCGGGTATGGGCAGGATGACGGCCGCCACTTCGACCCCTTCATAATCCCTGCCCTGAACATAGCCATCTTTGCCCTGAAGGGCCATGACGGCCGGGACATCCGTCCGGGTCAGGGGGATGCTCAGTCTGAGGGCGGCATCGGGCCGGCGGCGAAGATTGTTGAGAAAAAGGGCTTGGTCGTTGTCTTTCCGGATGAGGAGGGTTTCCCCGGTTTTATCGGCCGTGGGCCAGGACTGGATCAAGGGATAGAGGAAGCTTTCCGGGTTATTGATGAACACAAGGGCGGCCATGGGTGAGTCCGGATCTTGCCGGGACCCGGAGAAAAGAGGGCAGATGACCGAGATATGCGGGGGTTGCTCAGAAGATTCCCTGTGCAGGTCCACAAACACAGGGGTCTTTCTCTCAAAGGCAAGGGCCAGGGCCTGCAGACAGCCCCCATGAACCTCACCGGCCGGGGAAAGGCTTAATCGTTTTCTGCCGTCCGGCGCCGTCAGAAGGATATCGACATAATCATGCTGATCTGCTATATTCTGAAAGACCAGTTTGAGTTTTTTTTCATTTTTTTCGTTCGGATCAGCCATGAAGCTCAAAATATCGGCGATAAGGAGGGGATTTGCCAGCAGCGCGGCATCTTCCAGTTGATCCTTCCGCCAGTCAATGATCTGGTTTGCCTTGAGTTGGGCAATGGCCGTGAGGTTTTTTTCAACTTCCCTTTGCATGGCTTTTTCCTGGGCTTGATAGAACCATGCACCAAGGCTTAAGAGAGCGGAAAGGATGAACAAAAATAGGATTTTTGAGTGGGTTTTGAAAAAAGCGGTTGGCTTTCCAGTATCGGAAATATCAGGATTATGTTTCATTTTTTCCTGTTCGAAAAAAACGGTCTTGCGAAATATTTTGCTGAGTACGCTTTATTGCACGAAATTTATGGTCCAGTTTATGGAAAGCCTGCCCCATTGTCAAGCATTTTGGCGCTTGTAAATATTTTAATATCATCATACAGTGGGGCGCGAAAGATCATGGTATCCATGATGACAAAAAAAGAACAGGTGTATTTGTGATAAACGGCAACCCCAATATGATTGAAGTTCGAAACCTGGAAAAGCATTATAACGGCTACACGGCCGTGGACGGGATTTCCCTGGCCATTGCCAGGGGAAGCTGTTTCGGTCTTCTGGGGCCCAACGGCGCCGGAAAGACCACCACATTGGAAATGATGGAGAATATCATTCCCCCGGATGCCGGTGTCATTCTTTATAAGGGCGGGGAGCGGGACAGGACCTTTAACCAGGAAATCGGCATCCAGTTCCAGCATACGGAACTTCTGGCCTTTCTCACCGTGGAGGAAACCCTGAAAACCTTTGCGGCCTTTTATCAGAAACATCTGCCCGTGGAAGAGGTCCTCACCCTCTGCATGCTGGACAATATCCGGAAAAACATGAACCATAAAATTTCCGGGGGCCAACGCCAGAGGCTTCTCCTGGGCCTTGCACTCTTGAACGACCCCGAGCTTCTGTTTCTGGACGAGCCGTCCACAGGCCTTGATCCCCAGGCCAGAAAGCATATCTGGGAAATTATCCTGGACATCAATAAAAAAGGGAAAACCATTATCCTCACCACCCATTATATGGAAGAAGCGGAAAATTTATGCGATACCATTGCCATCATGGACAAGGGCCGCATCATTGAGCAGGGCTCGCCGAAAAGCCTGATCGAAACCCATTGCCAAGAGGAAGGTTGCCCCAAAAACCTTGAATCCGTATTTTTAAAACTGACCGGCAAGTATTTGAGGGAATAATCCATTGAGTTTCAAAAGAATATGGGCCCTTTTTAAGGCCAGGAATTATGAATTTTTCCGGGACAGGGCCGGATTCGGATGGAATATCCTGTTCCCTTTTCTGATTGTGGCCGGGTTTGGCGTGATTTTCAGTTCCGACTCGGGATCAGACTATAAACTCGGGATTTTTCCCGTAAAAGAAAATCAAGCGGGTTTGGAGATCCTGGACCTTCCGGGCAGGCTCAAAACCTATCAGCACATCAAGATCGTGCCCTTTGAAACCCGGGATGAGGCCCTGGACAAACTGACCCACCACAAAATAGACCTTCTCCTGGAAAATGCAGGCCCGGAACTGAAATACTGGGTCAATGATTCCTCCCCCAAGGGATATGTCCTGGAAAAAATGGTCCGGGAATCCATGGTCCCTGAAGAATGGTTTGCTTCAAAAGTGATCCGTCAGGAAGTCCGGGGGGACCGGATCCGTTATATTGACTGGCTTTTCCCCGGGATTCTCGGGATGAATATCATGTTTTCCGCCCTGTTCGGCGTGGGCTATGTCATTGTCCGGTACCGCCGCATAGGGGTCTTGAAGCGCCTTAAGGCAACCCCGGTCACGGCCTTTGAATACCTGACGGCCCAACTGGTGTCACGGGTTCTGATCATGCTGATCAGTTCATCCGTGGTCTGGCTGGGCTGTGATCTCCTTTTTTCCTTCAGGATGCATGGGTCCTATCTGGATGCCCTGGCGGTCTTTTTTTCAGGGACCCTCTGCCTGGTCTCCCTGGGGCTGGTCCTGGCCTGCCGGGGAACCAATGAGGAACTGACCAACGGCATCATTAATTTTATCTCCTGGCCCATGATGTTTTTATCGGAAGTCTGGTTTTCCATTGAAGGGACATCGGATTTTGTTAAGACAGCCGCCAAACTATTGCCGCTGACCCATTTTCTGAATGCCGCAAGAAAGATCATCAATGACGGGGCCACCCTTTCCGATGTATCCTTTGAAGTCGCCATCCTCCTGATCATGAGTTTTGTCTTTCTGACCATTGGTTCCGTCCTGTTTTCCTGGACCAAATAAGGCAGGCCTGACCCCATCTTAACTATTTATAAATAATTCAATATATTGTATAAGACAGGCAAGATGATGTTTACCTATTTGGAGATTGATGTATGAAACCCGTTGTAGCCCTTCTGGGCCGGCCCAATGTCGGCAAATCCACCCTGTTCAACAGGATCACCCGTTCAAGACAGGCCCTGGTGGATGATTTTCCCGGTGTGACACGGGACCGGCACTATGCCGACGCCCAGTGGAATGATATTGAATTCACGGTCATTGACACGGGCGGGTTTCTAAGCTCGGATGATGATTATTTCGCTTCCCGGATCAAGGACCAGTTGACCCTGGCGGCCAATGAGGCCGATGTCCTCATTTTTATCCTGGACGGCCGGACCGGGCTGTCTCCCTATGACCTTGAGCTGGCGGATTTTCTCCGGCGGATGTCCAAGCCCGTGTTCTATCTGATCAATAAAATTGAAAGTTATAGCCAGCACAACGGCCTTACCGAATTCTATTCCCTGGGCATTGATCAGTTTTACGAGATTTCCGCAGAACACGGGATCGGCGTGGGGGATTTTCTGGATGACCTGGTTTCCATCCTGCCCCGGTATGAACCGGAAGACGAGGAAGAGGATTCCCGGATCAGGATCGCCATTGTGGGCCGGCCCAACGTGGGCAAATCCTCCCTGGCCAACCGGCTCTTCGGGGAAACGCGCCTGGTGGTCGATGAAAAGGCCGGAACCACCCGGGATGCCATTGAGCTTGAAATCGAGCATAAGGGCAAAAAATTTGTCCTGGTGGATACGGCCGGCATCCGGCGAAAGGGCAAGGTCACGGAAAAAATCGAAAAATTTTCCATTTTAAAATCCCTGCAAAGCCTGGATGACTGTGATGTGGCCCTGATCCTCATCGATGCCGACGAAGGCATCACCGACCAGGACATCACCATTGCCGGATATGCCGAAGACAGGGGATGCGGCGCCCTTTTCCTCTTGAATAAATGGGATCTCCTGGACGAAGAACGCAAAGACGTCAAACACTATATGGAAGAACTGCGGTTTAAATCCAAATTTTTATCCTTTGCCCCGGCCATCACCATTTCCGCCCTGACGGGCCAGCGGTGCCACAAGATCCTGGACGAGGTGGTCAGCATTCATGAGGAATATTGCCACAGGATCAATACCGGGCTTTTGAACCGGATCATTGAGGATGCGGTTCGCCGGACCGAGCCCTCCATGCACAAGGGACGCCGCCTGAAATTTTTCTATTCCACCCAGGTGTCCACAAAACCCCCGACCTTTGTCTGTTTCGTCAATTCCCCGGATGGCGTTCATTTTTCCTATAAACGCTATCTGGTCAATCAGTTGCGGGACATGATTCCCCTGAAAAAAACGCCGATTAAACTGTATTTCAGGGAAAAAACCGGGAAAATGGAATTTTCCGGCGGATCAAAGGAAGATGAAAGAATTTTCCAGAAAAAGAAGCGGCATATCCGGAAAAAAGGGAAGGAAAGAAAAGAACACAGCAAGAAAAAAAGAGAACGGGACCAGGGGATGAATTAGGCCTATGGATCTTTTTGACTCCGGCCAAGGCCGGAACAGTTCTTTTTTCCGGCCCCTGGCCGACCGGATGAGACCTGAAACCCTGGATGAATTTGTGGGCCAGGACCATCTGACGGCCAAAGGAAGTCTTTTGCGCAAGGCCATCGAAGATGACCGGGTGTTCTCTCTGTTGCTCTGGGGTCCGCCCGGATGCGGCAAGACCACTCTGGCCGGGATCATTGCCCGGGCCACCAAGGCGGAATTTGTGGAGATTTCCGCAGTCCTGTCCGGGGTCAAGGATATCCGGGACATCATTGCCCAGGCCAGGGAAAGACGGACCCTGTATAAAGGCCGCACCCTTTTATTTGTGGATGAAATCCACCGGTTTAACAAGGCCCAGCAGGATGCCTTTCTCCACCATGTGGAAAACGGCCTCATCGTGCTTGTGGGCGCCACCACGGAAAATCCTTCCTTTGAAGTGATCCCGGCCCTGGTTTCCCGGTGCCGGGTCTTTACCCTGAAGAGCCTTGATCCGGAAAGCATCCACAGTATCCTGAAACGGGCCCTGACCGATTCCCAAAAGGGCCTGGGCCTTGGAGCCGACACCCTGACCGAGGAGGCCCTGGCCCATATCGCCGGGGTCTGCGGCGGGGATGCCCGGATTGCCCTGGCCAATCTTGAGACCGTGGTTCTCCATTTTAACGGGAAAACCGGGATTACGGTTCAGGACGTGGAAGAGGCCGTCGAAAAAAAATCCCTTTTGTATGACAAGGCCGGAGAAGAACATTATAATCTCATTTCCGCCTTTATCAAAAGCCTCAGGGGCAGTGACCCCGATGCGGCGATCTACTGGCTGGAGCGCATGCTCTCGGCCGGGGATGATCCCTATTATACGCTCAGAAGAATGGTGCGGTTTGCCACGGAAGATATCGGCATGGCCGATCCCGGCGCCCTGACCATGGCCCTGAATGCGTCGGAAGCCTATCGCCTGCTGGGGCCGCCCGAAGGGGAGGATGCCCTTTTCCAGGCCGCCGTATACCTGGCCACGGCGCCCAAGAGCAATTCCGTTTACATGGCCCATAAAGAGGTGAGAAAAAAAGTTCAGGAAACCGGCTATGCCCCGGTCCCCCTTCATATCCGCAATGCCCCGACCCGGCTCATGAAAGATCTGAAATACGGGGAAGGCTACCAATACGCCCATGACCATCCGGATGCCTTTGTACCCCAGTCCTATCTGCCGGACAAGCTGGAGGGCGACCGGTTTTATGTCCCCAGTGACCGGGGCTATGAGAAAATCGTCAAACAACGGCTGGATGCCTGGATCAGGTTAAAAAAGGAAAAATCGTAACCCCGGCTCAGTTCCGGGCCTTTCTCAATTCCGCGAGTCTTCCCAGGGAAAGAGAATATTCATTCCAGTTGTCCAGATAGGTGCCCAGGGCTTCCCTGTAATGATGGGCGGCTCGTTCAGGATGCTTTTCCCCTTCGGCCCATAATCCCAGGGCCGTATGAAGGGTGACCAGCTTTTCCGGTTTTTTCTCGGCCAGCCGGGTCAGGAGATCCTCGCCGGTATTTTCAAGAAGATGTTTGATGACGGCCCGGTAAAAAGGATCCCGGATGCTTTTGTAAAAGCTGTTGAGGTATTCGACGGCAGCCTGTCTCTCTCCGGCCAGGGCCAGAATTTCCCCCTTGAGGAGTCCCAGGCTCAGCCCCAGCCCTGTTTCACGGGAAGACCAGTCGAAATATCGTTCAACCAGGTCAACCACTTCCCGGCGGTTTCCTTTCCCGGCATGATAAAAGGCCGCTTTTCCCAGCAGGGTCAGGTTTTCAGGTGAAAGCGCCATGAGTTTTTCCAGGATTTCGACGTTTTCCTCATGGCTGGGGGTGCCCGATTCAAATTGGTCGATGAGAGCGGCAATGGTCTCCTTGATCCCGGCAGCCTCTTTTCTGTATTCTTTTGCCCTTTGAATAAAGGCGTCCATGTCCTTTTGCCGGGCCTTTTTTTCTTTACCGCCTTTGCCGGAATTTTCCCTGATCCGGTTCAGCCGTGAAAAAGAAAGAAAATAGACCCAGTCATTGATATCCGACGTCAGGATGGACTGTTCAAACACTTCCCGGGCATGGTCAACCTCATTGGCCTTTTCCGATATGAGTCCCTCCATAAAGAGGCGCCAGCTTTTTTCCGACAGGTTTTCGTAATCGATAAGGCCTTTTTCCATTCTTTTTTTGTCTTTCAGCACACGGGCAAGATAGCCTAAATATTCATCCGCATCATACCAGTCCATGTCAAAAAGATTGCGGGTCAGGGCATCGGGTTGATCCTTGCCCGAGAGCCAGGCCATAATATAGAGCATCAGTCTGGACGTATGGTTTTCCGGCTCCATGGAACACAGCCGTTTGAAATAAGAAGCGCTTTGATCAAAATCCGTTGTACAAAATTTCAGCATGGCCGAAGCAAAGAGCAAAATAGGGTCATTGCTGGTTTTTAGCATGGTTTCCGACAGCTCCTCAGCCTTTTTAAATTCGTTTTCAAGGGCCAGGTTGGTGATTTCTTCAAGCTTTGAGGGCAGGGAGAAATCAAGAACCCCGTCCCATTGGGGCTGGCCCGCTTTAATGAGGTCAATGAATTTTGCAGGCCTTGAAATGGGCAGGATCAGGCCAAAATCCGACAAAGGAGTGGAACCGGTGAAATTTCCGGAATTCTGATCCGTGACCACACCCGATGCAATGCCGATGACCCGTCCATTTGAGCTGACGGCCGGTCCCCCACTGTTTCCCTTATATATGGAGGAATCCACCTGGATGATATCCCTTGAGGTTCTCCGGACATGGCCCCGGGTAATGCTGGTATTGATCCTGTCATACTGGGTCTGGTTTCCCAGGGGAAAGCCCAGGATGACCACCGGGGAAAGCCGTTTGATGTCTTCGGCCTTCAGCCGGGTTTCAAGGGGAAGGGGCCTCAGGCCGGGAGGCGGGTTATCGATTTTCAGGACTGCAAAATCATTGAGAAAAGGGGACCGGATCATTTCAGAAGGGCCGGCCAAGGTCCTGGGGACACCGGCGATTCTTAAATTTCCGGGCCCGCCGGTGCTGTAGGCAGAAGACAGATCATACAGATCGTTCAATTCCGGGCTGTCCTGAAAGGCGGGCAGGCGATTAAAGGCCCTGGCCCCTTCAAACCATAAAAACATCCGGAAATCAAAGGTGATATTTTTTGTATACTGGCTGTAATGGTCATAGGCCTTGAACAGCGACCCGTCATCCAGCCAGGGGCAGGCCACATGGCGGTTGGTGATAAGGTATCCCGCCTTGTCCACCAGAAAGGCCGTGCCTTCCACCTTGTTCCTGAAAATAACCCTTCCCTGTTCGGACAACCGGTATTCCACCAGGACAAAGGCCACGGAACCGGCATGGGATTCAACAAATTCCGACAGAACGGTTTCCGCCTGCCGGGTTTCGGATTTCAGGTAAATCCATGAAACGCCGGCCGCGGCAATCATGGCAATAATGATGAAAATCAGAAGAAAGATGACTTTTTTCATCCATTTGAGATCGTTGATGATCCGGTGCTTTTTTCGCTGAACCAGGGGCCTTGCATCGGAATAGGGCAGGCGGTCGAGAATCCGGGCCAGGGCAAAAACGATTTTTCCCATGGTCTGGGGCCTCAGATCCGGGTCATCGGCCAGCATGACCTTGATGAGAACGGCCAGTTCCGGTTCAATGCCCCTGGATTCGGCTGCTTTCAGGGAGAATTCTTTTAAGTCGGGATCCTGGGTCATGATTTCCAGGAATACCTTGCCCAGGGACCAGATGCTGCTTCGAAAATCAATGGCCCGTTTATGGATGATGTCCGGGTGGCATTCCAGGAGTTTTTCCAGCATGGGGCCGTGGTGGGTGGCCCTGGCATTGAGGAATCTTGAAAGCTTGTAATTGATTTTAACGTTAAGGTCATCCTTCCCGCCGGCCGGGATCAGGATGTCTTCAAGCACCAGATAGGGCATGAAATGGTCGTATTTGTGGAGCAGGTCCAGGGCTGAGGCAATATTGTAAAACAGCTTGACCAGGCTTCTCTGGTCATGGAACCGTCCGGACATGAAGATGGAGCCCCAGTCCTCGGCCTCCACCCATTCGCTGACCCGGTACCAGTGGCCGTCATTGCTTTTTTTGACGGCATAATGGGCCACAAAATGATCCGGCGGCAGTTTTTTCAGGGCTTCCAGTTCATCTAAAAGCCTTTGGGCCACTGTGTCATCCACGCCCGAGGCATCGGTAAAGAGCCTGATGGTGACAGGGGCCGATTCATCGTCTTTGACGGCCTTGGCCACCAGGGAGGAATAACCCTCATGAATGATGTCCAGGATCTTGTAATCGTCAATATATTTCAATCCTTCTGCCGGATGCCCCCCGCAGGCCGGGCACAGGCTTATTTTTTCAGAAAGAATCTGACCGCAGGACGGACATTTTTTCATGAACGATACTCTTTATTGATTTTATGTCTGCATGAAGATGAGCCGCAGACCGTTGTCATTTATTACCGGATGAGCGATGGTTTGACAATAGGGAATCGCCGGAAAATTGTCAAGAAAATGCCTGTGATCCGTTTATGGCCCTTTTGTTTGGGGTTGACAAAGGCGAGGGCCCTGGCCTAAAAATAAGTAAAGAAGTCCAATTCCAGGGAATAGAGGGGGAATCATGCCGCGCATATGGATCATTGCCTGTATTTTTCTGATCACGGGCTGTGCAGTCCGGTCCGGCCCAGGGGTCCTGACCACCATGGGTTCCAAGATCAAGGGGGAATATTATCTGCAAGAAGGGAAATATGATCGGGGCGTGGCGGAATTCCGGGAGCGGGTAGTCCAAAACCCTTCCGATGCATCGGCCCATTATTATCTCGGGCGCTTCTACCTGATCCAAAAACACACGGCTCCTGCCGTGGAGCAGTTGTCCCGGGCGGTTTCCCTTGCTCCGGACCAGGCAGACCACCATTTCTGGCTGGGGATGGCCTATGCCGAAGCCAAAAGCCCAATGGAGGAAAGGGATTCCTATATCAGGGCCCTGTCCGTGGACAAACACCATTGGCAGGCCCTTCTTTTTCTTTCCCATAACCGGATGAAGGCCCGTGAATATGAACCTGCCCTGAACGGGTACACCCGGCTGCTGGAAAAGGTCCCGGACAATCCCCAGGCCCTGTACAACCGGGCCCTGATCCTTCGCACCCTGGGGCGCACTGCCGAGGCCAATGGGGCCTGGAAGGCCTATCTTGACCATTACCCTTCCGGTGCCTTTGCCCGGCAGGCCGCCGATTTTCTCAATGAGGGCCGGGATTTCACCTATCAAAATTATCGGATCGGCAAACGCATCCTGACCCTGGAACAGATACAGTTTGATCCGGAAATCCTGGCCGTTCAAAAGGAGTCCTTGCCCGTTCTGACCCTTCTGGGACGATTCCTCGCGGAAAACCCCAAAACCGTCCTCCATGTGGTGGTTTATGAGAAAAATGAGCCGGGTCTGTCCGAGAGAAAGGCAAAAGCCGTGAAAAAAACCTTGCTTTCAACCCATCCCATGCTCCCTTCAGGCCAGGTAAGGGTTTCCTGGTTCGGTACAGCCGGCCAGGTCAAGGTCAATGACCGGATCATCCCAACCGATCACCTGATTCATTTTTTCACCCAGGATACCCCATGATCCCGGAAAATTTGTAGCGTTGTATTTTTTTTTGTGACCCTTTCGGGTCCCCGTTCGTATATCCCATTAAAACGAGGATAAGCTTCCTCATGGACAAAACCGGAGCTTCCATGGAAGATGGCGTGACAGATGATCAACGGGTAGAGGAAGCCCTTCACGGGGATGTGGACGCCTTTGGATGCCTGATTAAAAAATATGAACGGCCCATCTTCAACCTCATGGCCCGCACCGCGGGCGGTTTGGAAGAGGCTGCGGATTTAAGCCAGGAGGCCTTTTTAAAAGCCTATGAAAAGCTCCACACCTATCATGGCAGCAACCAATTTTTCTCCTGGCTCTATGCCGTCTCCTTGAACCTTGCCAGGGATTTCTTGCGAAAGAAAAAAAGAGGGGCCGGGATCTTCCGGGAATCGGACGGCCCGGATCAGTTCCGGGAACCCCGGGTGCCGGATGCGTTGCAGGGGGATCAGGAGGAAGACATGGAACATATTTACAAAGCCCTGGGAACCCTTCCCCTGGAGTACCGGGAAGCCTTGATCCTCCGGTACCGGCAGGACCTGCCCGTGAAAGAGGTGGCCGTTGGCCTCGGCATATCGGTCAGCGGGGCCAAGATGCGGATACACCGGGGACTGGAACAACTCAGGGATAAATTAAGGAAAGAGAGCGATGAATCCATCTAAAACCCATAAGCTTCCGCCGGACCGGCAAGCGGTGGACGCCCCGGATGAAAGGCTCCTCCAGGGGATCCGGTCCCTGCCGGACATTCCTGCGCCGGCGGACCTGGCAACACGGATCATGGGGCAATTAAGGCCCAGACAGCCCAACCGGACCCAACGGGTCCTGCGCTTTTTGTCCCGGCCCCGGACCCTCACCTTTACCCCGGTAAAATGGGCCCCGGCCCTGGTATGCCTTTTGATTCTCACGGTCGGTCTTTGGGTCGGCCGGGAGACCTCTCCTCCCTGGAATCCCCTGCTCCAGGAGGCGGAATTCAATTATGTCACGGGCCGTAATTTTCTGGCCCGGAACAACCCGGACCAGGCCCTTTTCCACCTCCGGCGCGCCGTTGAGCAGGTTCCGGACAAAGCAGATTACCATTTCTGGCTGGGCGTGGCCTACTGGGCCGGCCAGGACCCCCGGAACGAAGAAACCAGTTACCAAAAGGCCCTGCAACTGGACCCGGAATTTGTTCCGGCCCATCTCTACCTCGGCCATCATTATCTGGAACAGGGGGACTGGCAGAGGGCTCTGGACCGGTACCACAGGGTCCTGGCCAGGGTGCCGGACCAGAAGGAAGCCCTTTTTAACGCTGCCCTGGCCCTTCAGCACCTGGGCCGAGTCCGGGAGGAAAACCGGATGTGGACCGCCTATCTTCAGCATAATTCCTCCGGAACCCTGGCCCTTCAAGCCCTGAATCATCTGACGGCCAACGGCGACCTGGGGTTTCAGTCCGTAACCCTGGGCGACCGGCTCAGGGTGGCCCCCCGCATCGGGTTTGAAAAAGACCCTGCACAGCTCACCCCGGCTTCCCTGGCGGTTTTGTCGGACATCGGCCGGGACCTGGCCATGACAGACGGCTATATCCTGCACATTGTCGTGTATGTGCAAAATGACAGGGCCCTGGCTGAACAGAGGGCCAAAACCATTAAAAAACAGATTCTGGACCTGAATCCGGGGCTCTCGCCCCACAGGGTCAGGGTAAGCTGGTTCGATCTGGGATCCACCATCCAGGTCAAGGACCAGACCCTTACCCTGCCGGCCGATGTCCGGATATTCACCCAGAAACAACCAGACCATCCCAAGGAGGAAATATTATGAAGACCCGTCGATTCAAATTTTACCAGGCCCTAGGCCTTTTCCTGATGATCACCTTTTCCGCCGTCACTGCCCTGGCAGACACGGAAGTGGACGGGGAAGCCCCGGCCTTTAATAATCCTGCCGAAGCCCAGCGCATTGAGCAGCTCTCAGCCCTGACGGCTCAGGAGCCCGATGCCGACGCCCTGGCAGCCGTGGACGCCGCAGAACAGAAGGCGGAAGAGGCGGACGCCCTTAAAGCGGCTTATGATGCCTTGTCTGCCGACCCTTCGGCCACAGAAGAAGCCATAGAAGCGGCCCAGACCGCCTATGAAAACGCTCTTGCCGATTATGAAGCAGCCCAGGCCCTGGCCGATGAACGACTGGCCGCCTTTGCCGGGGTATCACCCGAAGAAATCCAGGCCATGCGGGAAGAAGGCCTGGGATGGGGCCAGATCGCCCATGAACTGGGCATCCATCCCGGCGCCTTGGGGCTGGGCCACACCAAGGGCGTCTTGAACCGGACCCGCACCGCCGCCATGGAAAATGAGGGCTCGGGCCTGGAAGCGGCCACGGCCAGGGATCTCAAAACCGGCTGGTCCAAGGGCACCGGCAGCTCAGCCTCAGGCTCCCAGGGCCAGGGCAAAGGAAAATCCAGTGAGAGCTCCGGCCAGGGCAATTCCGGCGGGAACAGCGGAGGGAACGGAGGCGGCAATAGCGGCGGCAACGGTGGAGGCAACGGTGGAGGCAAAGGCGGCGGTAACGGAGGCGGCAACGGAGGCGGCAACGGAGGCGGCAAAAAATAAATTCAGGACTGGATAATCTTCCCTGTTTTTGGCATAATGCCCCGTGCATGTAAAAACCTGAAACAGGGATGGATTCCATGGACCTCAGCAGCGCCGGCCTGATGGCGCCGTTCATATACGGCCTGGCCGGAATATCCTCGGCTTATCTGATACTGACGCTTTTTTTGACCTACCTGGTCCAGGAGATCCCCAGAAACCCGATCCAGGATCCGCCGGACTGGGGCAGGGTGACCGACACCCGCATCCCGGCCGTTGACGGCGGCTCCCTGGAAGTCTGGCGCATTGAGCCGGACGGGCCGTCCAAGGGCATCGTGGTCTTTGCCCACGGCTGGGGCCGGAACCGCGACCGGATGGTGAACAGGGCCCGGCAGTTTGCCGCATGGGGATTTACCGCTGTGATTCACAGCGCCAGGGACCACGGCAATTCCAGCCCCAAAAAATTCATGAATGCCGTCAAATTTGCCGAAGATATCGAAGCAGTCCTGGACTGGGTCAAGGCCCCGGTCCTTTTATACGGCCATTCGGCCGGGTCTGCCGGGGCCATCATTGCAGCGTCCCGAAACCCTGAGAAGGTCCGCCTGCTGTTTCTGGAAGCCTCCTATGCCCACACCAAAGAAGCCCTCCTGAGCCTGTACTGCTGGGTCAACCCCTTTTTTGGAAAATTCTTCGGCCCTATGATCATTTTCTGGATGGGCCTTTTTTACCGGGGAGCCCTTGAAACCTACAGCCCGGCCCGGCTGGCCCAGAGCATTCCCATGCCAGTCATGATGATCCACGGCGAAAAAGACCGCCGCTTCCCCCTTTCCTTTGCCCTGAAGCTCAAACAGAGCTTTCCCCACGAGCGGACGGCCTTCTATCTTGCAGAGGGCGCGGGCCACAGCGATTCCAGCCAAACCCAGGGCTATGGCCCGGCCGTGAAAGCCTTTATTGATGATTACCTGGACAGCCCGTAAATTCTTCCAAGGGTTCAGCTCCATTAACAGGGCAGGGGAAATCATGTCATGCCAATACGGTAATATAATTCTGATCCGGCTTATTTAGCTGATTGTACCCTTTTAATCATATTCTCAACATCGGCGGATGTATTCACCGTTACCAGGTGAACATCAGGATGCTTGTTTGTGAAAACCCTGAATATTTCATCGGAAAAGGCCTGACCGATTTGAGTGACGCCTTTAAAATCCAATATGACCTCGGTAAATCGGTCAAATCCCGATATCAGTCTCTTTGCCTGGGATCTTGAAAGCAGGGACTCCCCTTCGTGTTGCATCAGCTCAACAGGAATCCGGGTTTTATGGAAACTCGGATCTTTATCCGGGTCTGCATATTCGTCAAAGATGGCTTTGAGTGACGTGGCCGAATCCTTTTTGATTTCCATATGGACGGTCGTTCCCGGAAGATCATTTCTTTCATCAAACAAGAATCCGTTTTCATTTCCGAGCCCGACGAAACGGAGCTGATGCGAAGAAATCATGAAAGAGTCAAATACCCGGGAGGTAAAGAAGATCCCTTCTCCGGAGTGGTTTTCAGGGTCGGATGTGAATTTGCCCTTTGCCAGTTCTAAAATGGCCTGCTTTGGATGTTCCAGACCCAGGGCGGTTTTTATTTTTTCAAAAATACCGATTCCGCTATCAGACACCCGTAATTTGATATTTAAATAATCGGCAGCCAACTGAACGTCCAAGGTGTCTGATTCTGAATGATCAATGACATTGTTGACCATTTCCGTGTAGCCGTATTGGCAGATTTCTCTTACATTGCTTTTCGTATCTTTCAACAGGGGAGCCACATCCCTTGACCACAGGATGTCTTCCTCTAAATGGGCATTTTCATACTGCCAATTGTAAACGGTTTCAACCAACCGGTAATGGGGCGACCGGTTTGATCCGAGTTTTTCAATGATTTTATCTTCAACCAGTTCATTGATATATTTATAGACTGTGGGCTTTGTAATTTGAAAATGGCTGCAGGTCATTGAGGTCAAGGTGTCCGGATTGCCGGAGACATGATGAATCATGAAAGTTTTTATCATGTCGATCACTTCTTTTGTGAACTTCATATCGCTTTCCTGATTTTTATTATAAGAATAAATATTGTAATTTATAATTTATGATAAATATTAAGTTGCAATTTATAAAATGTAAAGTAAAAATGAACAGCAGATAGCAGGTCCATCATTTTCCCAGGACAGATGATCGTAGATACCGTGACCCCTTCCGCCTCCCAAGTCAAGGAGCTGCGGCAACAAACGGAAAAACTAATGGCTTTTAATCTTTGCGATAATTTTTTCTACGAGGACGGACAATCCGACAGAGATTTTCCATATTGATTATTTTTTTTAACTCCTTTACAGAAATTTGGAATATTGCTACGGAATGCATGAGCTGGATTTTTTATTAATAACGATATATGGACAATCGGCAACCTACTTGATAGCCCCGTGGTGAAGAATGGACACACTTGAACGAAAGAAAGTTACGGTAATTACAAAGTATGCCTTGGAATCCTTCTCTGAGGGAGATTGGTACACTCTTGGACAGATAACTGGAAAACTCAAAGTCATTAACGATCACCCCCGATTATTGCGGTCAATGGGTTTCGGTGATGATGATTATGAATACTGCGTTGCTGAAGTCCTCGACACAATTTTCGCACAAGATAGTAGTCTGATTTCTAACGTTATCGACCACTTTGATATCGATCTATGGTATCAACAAAAGGATCTGGAAAAATATCGCCGGGTATTCCTCGATTCTACGATTTCGTCTGCAGACTTTTGGACTGACGGCTATCTCAAATTATTTGTCAGTCATTTATCTTCGAACAAGGTAAGAATGTCGGCTATGAAAGCCAGTTTGGCAAAGTGGGGAATTTCGGCGTTCATTGCTCATGAAGATATAGAGCCTTCAAGGAAATGGATGGATGAGGTCGAAACTGGTTTAGAAACAATGGAGGTGATGGTTGCGGTTGTAGAACCAGGATTTAGAGACTCAGAATGGTGCGATCAAGAGGTGGGATTCGCTCTTGGAAGGAAAATTGATATAATCCCTCTCCGTGCAGGCTTAGATCCCTATGGTTTCTTTGGAAAGTTTCAGGGGATACAGATAAAAGGTAAATATCCTGAAGATGTTTCGAACGAAATAACTCAATTGCTACTTAAGAAACCAAAACATCGGAGTCGGCTTTTGCAAAGTATGAGTAAGGCCTTTACTATGCTTCAGTCCGAACAGAAGATCAAGATGATCGAAGTGCTTGATTCTTGGTCTGTTACCACAGATGAACAGATAAAAGTTTTGTTGGAGGCAAGTTCGTTGTCGGAATACGAACGTCATCAACTCAAGAATCTGATAGCTCGTGTGGAAGCATTTAAGGTAACAGTTCAGACTGAAGTTCCGCCTGATGATGACATCCCGTTCTAATATTAGTGGGCGACCATATGCCGCTCAGACGCCACTCCGCTGCACCGGAGAGTGCAATGTTAAAATTTAATTGTATTTCCTTTATAATAATTGAACCTGCCTGTGGGAAAGATTTTAACTTTCGGATATTAAGTTTCCTGTTACAGCCCGTCGAGTCCGGTTCTATAAATTTTGAAAATACACCCATCGTCATTTAGATATAAAGCATCTGCCGGGCCTTGATCCGCAGATGCGGAGAGGTGGCCGGTCGATTGAAGTCCCCGCTTAGAAAACCCAAATCATTGCTTGACAGTTTCCGGGAAAAATTTTATTGCCATAAAAGGAAAAAGATTTGTGCGGGAGCATGGAAGCATGCTGAGAGGGGCCTGACCCGACCGTTCATCACCTGATCCGGATCATACCGGCGGAGGGAACGAATTGACCTTTGACCATTCTCTGATCCTCAGGCGCTTTATCAGGGAATGGTTTTTTATTGGGAGAGAAAAAGATGAAAATTCATTATGGATTAATCGGGTTGTTCATTGTTTTCGGGTTTTGGGCCTGTTCCGGGGAAAAGGAGGAGTTGCCGTCCGTCACCCTCATGACCCATGACAGTTTCAGCATCAGCAATGAGGTGGCCCAGAAATTCGAAGCAGCCGTGGGGGCAAAGCTGGTGGTTCTCAAATCCGGGGATGCCGGAGAGGCTTTAAACAAGGCCATCCTGTCCAAGAACAATCCCCTGGCCGATATTTTTTTCGGCGTGGACAATACCTTTTTAAGCCGGGCCCTGGAAGCGGGCCTCTTTGTTCCCTATGCGCCAAAGGGGCTTGAGGCCGTTGACGGGGCTCTGAAACGGGACCCTGAAAACCGCCTCATTCCTGTGGATTTCGGGGATGTGTGTCTGAATTACGATATCCAATGGTTTGCGGAAAGGGGAATGGCGCCGCCGGCCGGGCTGGAGGACCTGGTCAAGCCGGAATACAGAGGCCTGACCGTTGTCCAGAACCCGGCCACCTCGTCTCCGGGGCTGGCCTTTCTTTTGACCACCATTGCCCGGTTTGGAGAAGACGGCTATATGGATTACTGGAAAAAGCTGAAGGCCAATGAGGTGCTGGTGACCAGCGGGTGGAAGGAAGCCTATTGGGGCCAGTTTACGGCGGCATCCGAAGGGGAGAGGCCCATTGTGGTGAGCTATGCCTCAAGCCCGGCGGCCGAGGTCTTTTTTTCCAAGACACCGCCCCAGGAAGCGCCCACGGGCACGGTGACCACAAGCGGGTCCGCCTTCCGGCAGATCGAATTTGCAGGGATTTTAAAGGGGGCCGCCCATCCGGACCTTGCCGAAAAGGCCATGGATTTTCTTTTGTCCAAGTCCTTTCAGGAGGATATCCCCTTGCAGATGTTCGTGTTCCCGGCCTTGCCCGGTGCAGAACTGCCCGAAGTCTTTAAAAAATATGCCCGGATAACGGCGGAGCCGGCCCTTCTGGATTCAGGCCTCATGGATCGAAAAAGGGAGGACTGGATCAGGGAATGGACCGAGGCCATGCTTCAATGAAACAAAGGCTGTATCTTCATCCCTATGCCCTGGCCGGACTGGTTCCGGCCGGGTTTTTCCTTGTTTTTTACGTTTATCCCCTGGCCGGGATCGGGGTCAGAAGCTTTTTTAAAAACGGGCAGGTGAACCTGTTTTTCCTGGACCAGGTGTTTCAGTCCCCCCGGATGCTGGGGATCATCTGGTTTACCTTCTGGCAGGCCGGGCTTTCGACTCTTCTGACCCTGGCCGCCGCCTTTCCCTGCGCCTTTGTCCTGTCCCGGTATGCCTTCAGGGGCAAGGGGCTTCTCCAGCTTTTGGCCTCCATTCCCTTTGTCCTTCCGGCCGTGGTGACGGCTGCGGCCCTCCAGGCCTGTTTCGGGAAGGACGGGGGGATGTTCGGGGTCCGCATGGAGCATCCCCTGGCCCTGATTCTTTTGGCCCATGTGTTTTATAATTTTTCAGTCATGCTCAGGATCATGACCGGGTTCTGGTCCTCCCTCCAGGGCAGGGTCCGGGAAGCGGCCATGATGCTGGGGGCTTCGTCCTTCCGGGTCTTTTCAACCATTACCCTGCCCCTGCTGAGGCCTGCGGTCCTGGCGGCCTCCACCCTGGTCTTCATGTTCTGTTTTTCCAGCTTCGGCATCATCCTGATATTGGGAGGGCCTTCCTTTTCCACCCTTGAGGCGGAGATTTACCGCCAGGCGGCCCATTTGTTCAATCTTCCCCTGGCGTCCTTCCTGTCCCTGGTGCAGATCCTGTTCACCTTTTCCCTCATGTGGGTCTATACCTCCTTTACCCGGAGGGCGGCCCGGTTCATGCCCAAGGCCCAGCAGGCCGAGCTGAAAAAACCGGTGCGGGTCTGGGAAAAGCTCATGGTGGCCGGGGTGGCGGTGTTTGTGGTGGGCTTATGCACGGCGCCGCTGGCGGCCCTGGTGGTCAAATCCTGCATTTATGAAGGACGTTTTTCCCCGGCCTTTTATACCGCCTTGTTTCAAAATGTGTCCGGGTCCATATTCTATATCCCGCCGGTTCATGCCGTCCAATATTCTCTCATCTTTGCCCTGATTTCCCTTTTGATAGCCCTGGTGACCGGGACCTGTGCGGCCCTGTTCATCCGGTTCTGTGACCAGCGGTTCACCTCGGCCTGGGCCTCCTTTTTTGATCCTCTGTTCATGCTGCCCTTGTCCACGTCCGCGGTGACCCTGGGCTTCGGCATGATCATCACCCTGGACCGGCCACCTTTAAACCTGAGAACCTCATTTTTCCTCATCCCCATTGCCCATGCCCTGGTGGGCTTTCCCTTTGTGGTGAGATCCATTCTCCCGGCCCTGCGGTCCATTCCCCAATCCCTGACCGATGCGGCCGCCGTGCTGGGGGCCTCGCCCTTAAAAATAGCCTTCACCATAGACCTTCCCCTCATCGCCAAATCCCTTGCGGCCGGGGCCATCTTTGCCTTTACCGTCAGCCTGGGGGAATTCGGGGCCACCCTTTTTACGGCCCGGCCGGAAACCCCCACCCTTCCCGTGGCCATTTACCGGTTCCTGGGCCAGCCCGGCGCCATGAACCATGGCCAGGCCATGGCCATGTCCGTGATCCTGATGCTGGTCACGGCCCTGGGCTTTGTGGGCATTGAAAATTTCAGAAAACAAAATCCGGAGGGATTCTGATGGAAAACGAGCTGGTTCTGGATCAGGTCGGGAAGATCTTTGATGACGGCAGCCTGGTCCTGCGGCATATCGATTTGAGACTGGCCCAGGGGACAAAGCTCTCCGTGCTGGGGCCCTCGGGCTCCGGGAAGACCACCTTGCTGAGACTCATTGCCGGTCTGGAAACCCCGGATTCGGGAAATATTTTTTTTGACGGGCAACGGATCAATGACCTGCCTCCCCATCAGCGGCGCTTCGGCATGATGTTCCAGGAATTTGCCCTTTTCCCCCATATGAATGTCCATGACAATATCGGCTATGGCTTGAGGATGAAGGGGTTTTCCAGGGACCGGATCCAGGTAAGGGTGAAGGAGATGCTGGCCCTGACCGGGCTGTCCGGTTTTGAAAAGCGCCAGGTGGATGCCCTTTCCGGCGGGGAGCGCCAGCGGGTGGCCCTGGCCAGGGCCTTGGCCCCGGAGCCCCGGCTCCTGATGCTGGACGAACCCTTGAGTTCCCTGGACCGGGTCCTGAGAAAGCGGCTTCTGGCGGAACTGACCGCCATCCTGTCCAGGCTGAACATCACCACCCTCTTTGTCACCCATGACCATGAGGAAGCCTTTGCCGCGGGAAGCCGGGTCATCATCATGAACCAGGGCAGCATCGAACAGGCCGGAAGGCCCGATGAACTGGTCCAATCCCCGAAAAACCAGTGGGTCAGGGAATTCCTGGGGCTTTGACCCAGGCCCCTCTGCGCTTGCCGGGCAGGGTTCCCAGGCGGTTTCGCCGGATTCAGGGCCCGGCCGAACCCGCTATTCCGGCTCAGCCAAATTGACCTGGGCGGCCTGGTCGAATCTCAATTTCACCCTTTCCCCCACCCGGCTTTTCTGCATCAGATATTTGAACGTATCCGGGTCACGCCGGGTTTGGGCGATGAACCGGTGGTTGTCCTTGGTTTTTCCATAGATCAGGCCATAGGAAGGGGTCTGGTCCGGGGAAAAGATCACCGTATAGGTTTCGATGAGTCCCGGTCCGCTCACCTCTTCCCTGATTTTTTCCGGGGCTTCCCCGGCCAGGGGGGATTTTTGATCCTGAATATGATCTTGGCCGATGTCCCGGGTTTTGGGTTCAGATCCGTAAATCCCGGCCGCATGCTTGTGCATGAACCAGCCCAGGGCCGTGACAAGGCCCTTTGAATATGCTCCCTGGGTTATTTTTTCCGCCAGGGTGGCCACGGCATGGAGGCTGTAATTGTTGCCCGGCCCGCCGAAAAAACCGAGGCCGCCGGTGAGGGTGAGGGGTCTTGGGTCATCCTCCTGGATGCCGATCATCTTTTTGGCCATGGAAACGGCACAGGGAAAGCAGGAATAAAGATCAAAGCAGTCCAGGTCTTCCAGGCGGACGGCGGCCCGATCCAGGGCCTTTTCAACGGCAGCCCCCAGGGGAGGGCTTGAGGTGAAATCGGATTTTTCGATCATGAAGCGCTGGCGGTCCTGGGCATAGCCGCCGCCGAGAAAATAAACCCGTTGCCGGTTCTTTTCCGAACAGGCCCTGGCCGCGGCTTCCGACATGAGGAGGACGGCGGCGCCCTGGTCCACGGTGACAAAGGAATTCATGAATTTGGTATAGGGAAAGGCCACGGGCCGGTTGGACGGTCCGGGTGTGATGATCTCTTCCGGTGTTTTCGGGCTTCGGGTCCAGGCAAAGGGGTGCCTTGAAGCGGTTTGGCTGAAGGCAGACCACATCCGGCCGATTTTCATGAGATAGGCGTTGAGATCCATGCCGGAAGCGGCCCAGAGGGCGGTTTCAAACAGCGGAAACCCCTGCATGGGGTGTTCCATGCCGTGTTGGTTTTCCAAAGGCGTGGACCCAATGCGGTCATCTCCGGGGTAATCGGCGGGGATGCCCCGGAACAGGGCGCTTTCGACGGGTTCCGGGTCCGGTCCCCGCTGGACATAGGTTTCGGCTCCGGCAATGAGGACGGAATCCAGTTCATTCCTGGCAATCATGCCCGCCGCCAGATTGATGAGGGTCTGGGGGGAGTTGCCGCCGATGCCGGACACCTGGGTGAATCTCGGCACAGCCCCCAGGGCCTGGGCAAGCTGTTTGGCAGGGTCCGGATAGTGGCGGCTCAGGGTCCTGACCACCATGACCCCGTCCAGGCGGGACGGAAGGCAACCCGCCGTCCGGGCGGCTTGCCGGGAGGCTTCCTGCATGAGCCCCAGGGGGTCCTGGGGTTCCCGGTTCAGATCTTTGGGCTGGAGGACCTGGCCCCAGCCTGCAACAACAACATTCGGTTCCATATGATACGCTATCCTTTTTCAGGTCCGGTGTCAGCCGGGGATGAGGAAATGACGGTCTTTGGGCTCCGGTCCGTTGCCGGCGGAATAGGTCCTTTCCGTGATATTGATATTGTATTTTTGATCCACAAGCATGGCAATGGAGGACCTTGTGCCATAGGTGGGGCTCTCGATAAACAGGGGGGACAGAATCCTTTCCCATTCCAGGCCGACGCCGGTGTCGGGAAGGCTTGGGTCGCCGGGAACAGTCGAATCCTTCAGGATGGAAAAAAGCTGATCCGGTGTGATGGGGCCTTGGATGATTTTTTCCAGGGCTTTTTTCCCGGACTCCACCTTGGGCCAGGGCGTGTTGAGAAACCGGTTGGAAAGCCCGTGGATGCCGGGGCCGATTTCTTCAATCTTGCAGGTCAGATTGGTGAACCAGAAGAGCCGGTCCGGATTTCCCAAAATCAGGTTAAATCCGTTGTAGGAGTTGGCTTTGGGTGCAAAATCCCGGATAAAACGCTCCGGGGAAGCGTTTGAATTCAGAAAATCCAGGATGATTTCCCCCCGGGAAGGGGCCTTTGGCTTTAAGGCGGCCGGGTTCCGGTAATTGGTAAGGGCGGCAAAGGTCCCGTTTTTGCCGATGCCGAACCAGGTGCCGCCCTGCTCCAGGTCTTTTCCGGCAAGGATGCCGGGCGGGTCTTCCCAGAAATGCATGGCATCCGTGGGCCGCCGGTAAAACTCATCCCGGTTGGCCCCAAGGATCAGGGGAAATTCTTTTGATATTTTATATCCAAACAGGATTAAGCACATGGATAAGTCCTTGTTTTTTGTCCGGCGCTTTGTTATTAATTTTATCTTATAGTTAAAATGTAACTGTTAATAATGAAAAAATCAATATGGATGGAGGCTTTAAATGAAAAACGTAGTGATTGTCAGTGGCGTCAGAACGGCTGTGGGTTCCTTTGGCGGTGTCTTAAAAGATGTTCCGGTGGTTGAGCTGGGAACCTATGTCATGAAAGACGTGTTGAAACGGGCCGGTTTGAAACCGGCGGTGGATGACTCCCAGACCGAATTCTCGCCAGATACTTTAAAAGACCAGGGCATGATCGACCTCGAGAAAAAAGGATATGATTACGATGGGTCCCTGACCCCGGTATTTGTGGATGAGGTCATCATGGGAAATGTGCTCCAGGCGGGGCAGGGGCAGAATACGGCCCGCCAGGCCATGATCGGGGCAGGCATTTCCCGGCAGAGCGCCGCCTTTACCGTCAACAAAATCTGCGGGTCGGGCCTGAAAGCTATTGCCCTGGGCGCCCAGGCCATCATGGCGGGCCAGGCCGAGGTCATTATTGCCGGGGGCCAGGAAAGCATGAGCAACGCCCCCATGGCCCTGACCAAGGCCAGATGGGGACACCGGATGGAATTGACCGGCGTCGGCCCGGTGCATGACCTCATGGTCTTTGACGGGCTGTATGAGATTTTCTACGGCTACCACATGGGCCTGACGGCTGAAAACATTGTTGAAAAATACGGAATCACCCGGGAGGAACAGGATCAACTGTCCCTGCTCAGCCATAACAGGGCCTTTGCCGCCGTCAACGACGGAACCTTTGCCAAGGAAATCATTCCCGTGGTCATCAAATCCCGGAAAGGGGATATCATTGTGGACAAAGACGAGCGGCCCATGCAGACCAGCATGGAAAAACTCGGCAAACTGGCCCCGGCCTTTAAAAAAGGCGGCAGCGTGACCGCCGGCAATGCCTCGGGCATCAATGATGCGGCAGCCGCGGTTCTTCTCATGTCTGAGGAACGGGCAGACAGCCTGGGCCTTGAAAAATTGGCAAAAATCAAGGCCTTTGCCTCCGGCGGCCTTGATCCGGCCTATATGGGCCTGGGACCTGTCCCGGCCATCCGGAAGGCGCTGAAACAGACCGGTATGGGCATCGGCGACATTGATCTCATCGAATTGAACGAAGCCTTTGCGGCCCAGGCCATCGGCTGCATGAGGGAATTGAAGATAGATGTGGATAAACCCAATGAACTGGGCTCCGGGATTTCCATCGGCCATCCCATCGGCTGCACCGGGGCAAGGCAGATGGTGACCGCCATTCACCAGATGAAAAGAAAAGGCTATGCCACGGGTCTGATCTCCATGTGTATCGGCGGCGGCATGGGAATGGCAATGATCATCGAAAGATAAGTTTTTCTCCTTTACTTGGGTGCATGAAAATGATATGAAAACTATATTTTTTACAGGTGTTAAACATTTGAAATAAAATGCATAAAGGGGTGTTGTATCATGGATATTCCCAGGAAATTAGGCATACTGATTTACACGGCGGTTCCGGCCATTGTCGGCGGCGGAATCACCTATCATTTTTTTGGCAGTTTTGTTCAGGTTATTATATTTGAAGCGCTTCTTGCTCTGGCGGCCCTGGGTTTGATCAGAAACTAAAAAAAGATGATTGTCTGATATCTGTAAAGCCGTATTGTGCTGGTTTTTCAGCATGGTACGGCTTTACATGGTTTTGTCCTTTTCATTTCCCAGGCCTTGAATCGAGTGGTGAACCCGTGGAGCAGCATATTTCCCCAAAAGCGGTCTTTGTTTTTTTTATTGCCCTGTTCTGCATTGCCATTTTCCTTGCAGGCAAGCTCATGGCCCCTTTTTTTGCCGTTATCATCCTGGGGGTGGTGTCCACGGGGATTTTTAATCCGGTTTTCAGGCTTTTTTCAAGGAAATTACCGGCTAAAACCGCATCGGTCCTGACCTGCGTCCTGATTTTTTTTGTTATCTTCATTCCGGTGGTCTTTTTTTTAGGGGTTCTTTCCAAAGAAGCCTTTGATCTTTATGCCATGGCAAGGGATGCCGTATTTTCAGATCAGTTAAAAAACCTTCTGGAAAATACCGATATTCTGGAGCGGTTCAATGAATTCCTGATCGGCGCCGGGATTCAAATCAACATTACCTGGGATGAGCTTATCCGGCCCATCTCGGAACTGGGAAAGGTGGTGGGGTTTTCCCTGTTTGAGCAGGCCAGATTTATTACCTCCAATGTGTTCGGCCTGGTGGTATATTTCTGCCTGATGATGATCGTGGTATTTTATATGTTCCTGGATGGGGAAAAATTCATCAAATATCTGTATGACCTGTCTCCTCTGCCCGATGAGCATGATGCCCAGCTTTTTGAAAAATTTATGGGCATGTCCGGTGCGGTCCTCATCGGCAACGGGATTTGCGGGTTGATCCAGGGCGTGGCAGGCGGTTTGCTGTTTTGGGGGTTGGCCTTGAATTCCCCCTTCCTCTGGGGGGTGATCATGGGGTTCCTGGCCTTTCTGCCCATTGTTGGAATCGGTGCGGTTCTGGTTCCCACGGCCGTCATCCTGATGCTGAAACAAAAGGTGATGACCGGGCTTTTTGTTCTTGTGTGTTATACCGTCCTCTCCTGGGGGATCGAGTATATGCTCAAGCCCAAAATCGTAGGAGACCGGGTCAGCATGCACCCTTTGATCGTATTTTTTGCCATCATCGGCGGGCTGAAAGCCTATGGTATCCTCGGGATCATTTACGGTCCCCTGATTGCCACCTTTTTTTTAACCCTTGCCGATATATATTTTTCAAGCTTTCAGATTATGGTTGAGCCCGGAAAAAACAATAAAGCGTAAGACTAATACAGTAATATAATTGGAGCACGAACCTTGACAGAGAATAAAGATACCAATGTGACCAGTATTGAGAAGGAGATGAAACAATCCTATCTCGAATATGCCATGAGCGTTATTATCGGAAGGGCCCTGCCCGATGTCCGGGACGGGCTGAAACCGGTTCACAGGCGTTCCCTCTATGCCATGCAGCAGGTCCGCAACGACTGGAACAAGCCCTATAAAAAATCCGCCCGCATCGTCGGTGATGTCATGGGTAAATATCATCCCCACGGGGATTCGGCCATCTATGACACCATTGTCCGCATGGCCCAGGATTTTTCTTTAAGATATCCCCTGGTGGACGGCCAGGGAAATTTCGGGTCCGTGGACGGGGACTCTCCGGCCGCCATGAGGTATACGGAGATCCGGATGCGCAAGATCGCCCACCAGATGCTGGCAGATCTTGAAAAGGAAACCGTTGACTTTGTTCCCAATTATGATGAAACCCTTGAAGAACCATCGGTCCTGCCCACAAGATTTCCCGCCCTGCTGGTGAACGGATCTTCCGGCATTGCCGTGGGCATGACCACCAATATTCCGCCCCACAACGTCCGGGAGGTGGTCACGGCCCTTATCCATCTCATCGATAATCCGTCCATGGAGATCAGGGATCTCATGGAATTTATTCCGGGCCCTGATTTTCCAACCTATGGCCATATCTATGGAACCAAGGGAATCCATGAGGCTTACAGCACCGGACGGGGCATTATTACCCTCCGGGCCAAGGTGGAAGTGGAGGAAAATAAAAAGACCGGCCAGGAAAGCATTGTGGTGACGGAACTGCCTTACCAGGTCAACAAGGCAAAGGTGGTTGAAAAAATCGCCGAACTCATGCGGGACAAGGTCATTACCGGGGCTTCCTTTGTCAGGGACGAATCGGACCGGGACGGCATGCGCATGGTCGTCGGGCTGAAAAAGGACCAGATGGCCGAGGTGGTGATCAACCAGCTCTATAAACATACCAATCTCCAGACCAGTTTCGGCATCATTTTCCTGGCCGTGGTCAATAACCGGCCCCAACTGCTGACCCTTAAAGAGATCCTGAATCATTTTATCAGCCACCGCAGAACCGTAATTGTCCGCCGGACCCGGTTTGACCTGAAAAGAGCCGAGGAAAAGGCCCATATCCTGGAAGGATTAAAAATCGCCCTGGACCACCTGGATGAAGTGGTGGCCCTGATCCGGGCGGCCCGTTCCCCGGAAGAAGCCAAGAACGGCCTCATGTCCACATTTGAGCTGACGGCCATCCAGGCCCAGGCCATCCTGGATATGCGGCTTCAGCGGTTGACCGGGCTTGAAAGGGAAAAGATCATCAGTGAATACGAGGCCATCTTAAAAGATATTGAATGGTTTAAAAAGATTCTTTCCAGTGATGAGGTGGTCCGGGGACTGATCAAGGATGAACTCAAGGAACTGGATGAGGAATTCGGGGATGCAAGGCGGACCGAGATCGTCGAAAGCTCGGCCGAAATCAGTATCGAAGACCTGATTACCGAAGAAGATATGGTGGTGACCGTGAGCCGAAGCGGCTATATCAAGCGGAATCCGGTGACCCTTTATGTCAGCCAGCATCGGGGCGGCAAGGGCAAAACCGCCATGGGAACCAAAACCGATGATTTTGTGGAACATCTGTTTGTCGCCTCCACCCATGCCACCTTTCTTTTCATCACCAATTTCGGCAAGGTCTACCAGTCCAAGGTATATGAATTGCCCATGGCCGGCCGCTCCAGCTTGGGGAAGGCCATTGTGAATCTGTTGAATTTTGATGAAGGGGAAAAGCTGGCCACGGTCCTGACCGTGGATGAATTTGTGGAAAATAAATATGTGGTCATGGCCACCAAACTGGGAAGAGTCAAGAAAACCGATCTGATGGATTATTCCCGGCCCAGATCCGGCGGGCTCATCGGGGTGAAACTGGCCGAAGGGGATGAATTGATTGCTGCCCGCATCACGGACGGAAACATGGATGTTTTCCTAGGGTCCGACGGCGGCAAAGTCATCCGGTTCCATGAGGAGGATGTCCGTGATACGGCGCGGAGTTCCATGGGGGTCCGTGGTATGCGGATTGATCCCGGGGCAAAGGTGGTGGGGATGGAAGTGCTGGGGTCGCAAAACACCCTTCTGACCGTTACTGAAAACGGATTCGGAAAGCGATCTCTCACCGAGGAATACAGATCCCAGACCCGGGGAGGGAAAGGGGTCTTTTCCATCAAAACCTCCAAGCGCAACGGTAAAATGGTTTCCCTGCTCCTGGTGGACGACAATGATGAACTCATGATGGTGACGGACAAGGGAAAACTGATTCGAACGTCCATCCAGGGCATCAATGTCATCAGCAGAAATACCCAGGGTGTAAGGCTTATCAACCTGTCTGCCGGAGAAACCCTCATCGGCATTGCAAGGCTTCCTGAAGAGGAAGAAGGGCAGGGCGAAGACATCCTTGATCCGGAAGATTTTCCGGAAAACGAGGAGGATATTGACACGGAAGACGACATCGAATCATAAGGGAGAAGGCCACAGAAAAAGGCTTCGGGACCGGTTCCTGAAAAGTGGACTCCAGGGGTTTTCAGATTATGAGGTCATAGAACTCCTGCTTTCCCTGAATACTCCCCGAAAGGACTGCAAGGAAAGCGCAAAACTGCTGCTGGACCGGTTTAAAACCCTTCCCGCAGTTCTGGAGGCAAGCCATGGGGCTCTCTGTGACATTGCAGGGGTGGGCCCGGCCAACAGCCTCGGTATCAAACTCATCAAAGAGGCGGCCGACCGGTATCTGGAGACAAGGATCATCTCACGGGATGTGGTTCAGAACCAGAGAGATCTCCTGGAATATTTGAACCAGACCATGGGCCATAAAACAAAGGAAGTCTTTGCCGGGATTTTTCTGGATGCCAAGAACCGGGTCCTGACATCTGAAATTCTTTTTACCGGGACCCTGACCTCCAGTTCCGTATATCCGAGGGAGGTCATTATTAGTGCACTGCAGCACAATGCAGCCGCAATAATTGTGGCCCATAATCACCCTTCCGGGGATGCAACGCCCTCAAAAAGTGATATGGAGATCACAAAAAAATTGTTTTTCGCCTTAAAATATGTTGGAATCATTTTACACGAACATATGATCATCAGCAGCAACGGTTTTTTCAGTTTTGCCGCCCAGGGGTTGATTTCACAATTTAACACGGAATTTGAAGAGAGCAGATGAATAGCCAAGACGAAATCAAAGACTGCTTCGGCAACCTTGAAAAAGTATTTCCCATGACAGACCAGGGCCTCCGGCAAACCCCGGACGATTGTTTTTATTATTGCCCGGTCAAGACCAAATGCCTGCAAAAGGCCATGGCCACAAAAGACGGGATACAGGTGGAAGAAGAACTCATTGAAAGAAGCGTCAGCTCCGGTGTGATGAATTTTTTTGAACGCTGGTCCCGGAAGAAACAGGTGCATCGAAAATCAAAACAGAATTTTGGAGGAACCCATGAAATCCGTTAAAGATATCCGAGTCACATCCAAAAGAGTTTTTGTCCGGGTGGATTATAATGTGCCCCTGGATGACCGGTTGAATATTACCGATGATAACCGGATACAAGAGACCCTGGGTCTGATCCGGTACCTGATGGAAAACAAGGCAAAAATTATTCTGGCCTCTCATCTCGGAAGACCCAAGGGCAAACGGGATATGGCATACAGCCTTGCTCCGGTGGTCAAACGGTTATCGGAACTCCTGAACAAAGAAATTCTGTTTGCAGCCGATTGTATCGGTGATGCGGTTACGGAACAGGTCAGCCGTTTGAAAGAAGGCGAGATTCTGCTCCTTGAGAATCTCAGATTTCACCCGGAAGAAGAGAAGAATGCCGATGAATTTGCAAAGGCCCTGGCCGGGCTTTGTGATGTTTATATCAACGAAGCCTTTGCCGTTTCCCACCGGGACCAGGCCTCGGTGACCGGGATTCCGAAATTTGTCCGGGAATCCGGTGCCGGTTTTCTGCTTGAAAAAGAAATAAAGTCCTATTATGATTCCGTTGAAAAGCCGAAAAGACCCCTTGTGGCGGTCATTGGCGGAGCAAAGGTATCTTCCAAACTGGCCGCCCTGGAAAACATGCTGGGATGTGTTGACACGCTTATCATCGGCGGCGCCATGGCCAATACCTTTTTAAAAAGCCGGGGCGTTGACACCAAAGGGTCCATGATTGAAGAAAACCTTTTGGAAACCGCAGGCAAGATTTTGCAGAAGGCAACGGAAAAGGGGGTGGATCTTCTTTTGCCCGATGACCTGATCTGCGCGGAAAAATTCGACAAGGATGCAAAATCCAAGACGGTTTCCATCCATGATATCCCGGACGGCTGGACAGCCCTGGATATCGGACCCAAAACCGCTGTACGATATGCAAAAGCCATTGAAGGTGCCGGCACCATTGTTTGGAACGGTCCCATGGGGGTTTTTGAAATGGACCCGTTCATGGCCGGAACAAAGGCCGTTGCAGAGGCCATTGCCGCATCCAAAGCTTTTTCCGTAGTCGGCGGGGGAGATACGGGGCTGGCAGCCAAAAAATGCCGTATCGAGGATAAGGTCAGTTATATTTCAACCGGAGGGGGAGCCTTTCTGCACATGATGGAAGGAAAGATTCTGCCCGGGGTTGCCGCCTTGAACTAAACCATACAAAGGGGAAAAAAGTGATATCCTGCAAACACAGGGATTGTCTGAGTCGGGAGGAAAAGCTTCGAAGATCCTATTATGAAGTGCTGCGTGATGAGCTGGACCAGTTCGCTCTGGAATATTCTCTGGTGGAATCCTATCACAATTTTTTGAGGATAAAAACACCCTATCCCTTTGTGGAACTCAGGGAACTCAAACCCAGGGCCAGGATTCCAACCGTTGAATCCGATGCCCAGAATTCATTTCTCATTATTTTTACCGAAGATTTTATCGAGAAAAAACATAAAAAATATATCCGTTATTTTGACGCCAATAAAACGACAAAAAATAATTTATTAAGGCATAAATCCTTTCCGGATGTGGAGAATTTTAACCGGGACCTGAAATTTTTTGAAAGCCGCAATTTTTTTTCATTGTTAAAATCCCTGCTTCCCATCGATTATGCCCTGTTGATTCAGAAAAGGCATAATACCATGGCAAGGTATGCCCTGACCCATTTCCATGTCAGAATCGACTGGCCCATTGCCGAAGCGGCCGAGGATCTGGCAAGAGATTTGAGATATATTTCCAAGGATCTCTATGAAAAAGGGGATGAATATGCCGAGGATTTCCAGAAGAAATTTTTTGAATATTACGGGATTCCCGTCCTGGCCGGGGGAAGAAGAACAGCCGCCGGTGTGGCGGCCCGCTATTTCAGCGGTTTCCCCGGAATTGCAACGGTCTATGTGTCTTCCAGCGAATCCAGGGCCCTTTTAAAGATTGATGAAAGGGGCATATCCAAATCCGTCCTGATCAAACTCGAGGAAAACGACATTAAAAAGATGGTGGATATTGCCGGGATTACCATGAACAGTTTTTCAAAAAATTATGTCATCGACCGGCAGAGAAAAAATTACATCTGTATTTTCCATGTCAAATATGACCATACCTTTCATGCCCTGCCGTCGGAAGGGGGCAGGCTCAGGGAATTAAAACCGGATACCAACTGGCTGACGGTATCGGAGGAGCAGATCCTGCCGAAACCCTCCGTCATCAGCCATCCCCCCATCCCATACAAGATGGTGTATTCATCCTAGTTTTTTAAGCATGGCAATTTCATTGCAGTTGGGGAAACTGACACAACCGATGCAGTCCGACCAGACCTTGATGGGAAGCTGATTTTTATCAATAACGGAAAATCCAAAGGGTTCGAAAAAGGTCGGCCGGTAGGTCAAGGTGAACAAATCCGTTATCTTAAAATAAACCGCCTCCTGTATGGTTCTCTCCGTCAGTATCTTCCCGATGCCCTGGCCTGTGAATTCCGGATCAACGGCCAGGGAGCGTATTTCAGCAAGGTTTTCCCAGCAGAACTGCAAGGCGCAGCATCCCACCACCTTTCTTTTTTGAGGGTCTTCATATACCCAGAAATCCCTTAAATGGTCGTAGAGTTTGCTCAGGGGCCGGGCCAGGAGTTCTCCCTTTATATTATAGAACTGTAACAGGGCGTGGATGGATGTTACATCATCAAGTACTGCTTTTCGTATCATGGATTGTCCTTTTTATCATCGGCGATATTAGAAGGCTTTGGGGGTTCGCCATCAAATGGTGATAAAGCTGCTGACGGCCTTATGGAATTCTTTGTCGGTAAAGGGTTTATGAAGGATTTTATTAATGCCTGATTTTTTTAAAACCGTGTCATTAACCTTGATATCCCCCTCTTCTTTTTCAACAAAATCACTTTGGGTGGTGATCATGAGAATGGGCATCTCCTGCCTTGAAAATTTTTTCCGTATCTCGCGGGTCAGTTCAAGGCCGCTGATATTGGGCATGTTCAGGTCGGTAATCACCAGGTCCGGTTTTTTTTGAAGGATTTGAGGGATGGCCTCTTCGGGACGGTCAAAGGTAATGGGTGCAAAGCCCATGGACATGAGTTTGTTTTGATAGAGTTTGAGCATCATTTTTGAATCGTCCACCACAAAAATCCGGGCTGCCGTGATCTCAGGCCCTGTTTTTTGGGACGCTTCTTTTTCAATGCTTTCTGCAAATTCCTTTTGTCCGATGATTCCCATTTGTTTTAAAAAGGCTTTTCTTGTTGAAGGATCCGCCTTTCCGGCAACATGAGCTTTGGCGATTTTAAGGAAAGAGACTTCTTCGGCAAGGAAATTAAAAATATTACCGGCTTCCGAATCGATTAAAGCAGCCACAGCATTCATAGAATCTTCTGATTCCTCTCTGACAATATTTTTCAGCCCTGCCACCAGAGCCTTGGAGAGATTTCGGTCAATGGCTCTCGCCGCACTCATCCGGACGGATTCAACGGGGTCCTGCAGGCCCTGAACCAGACTGATGGCGGTTTTGGGGGATGGAATCCGTTCCATGGCTTCATAGGCAGCCTGCCGTATATTGGGATCTCCCGGCTGGGTATGGACAATATCAAGGATAGGACTTATGGCGGCGGGGTCTCCGATATACCCGAGGGTGGTGATGAGGTGGATCAGATAATCCGCCTCGGCATTTTTGAAGGCCCGGGTCAGAATGGGCGTGGCCTTGCTGCCGAGTTTCATGAGCTGATCAATGGCCGTATCCCTGACATTGGTGATGGGAGAGCTTAGAAGAGTCGTTAGTTTATCAAGGGCATACAGGTCCTGAATGTCTGCGAGGGCTTCAATGGCCAATTTATTGGTTTCCTCATCCTCACCAATGAAGCAGATCAACCGGTCTGCCGCATCATTGCCGCCCTGTTCCGCGATGGCAAAAATAGCGGTCTGCCGGACAGTCCTATCCTGCAGGGAGGCCATTTGGGAAAAAATGGGTAAGGATTCGGGAAGCCTTAATTTCCCAAGGGCAGTAATGGCGGCGGCAAGGATATCAGGGTCCTTATCTTCAGCGATTATTTTTTCCAAGGCCGGGGCCGTGTCTGTTAACATCAGTTCTCCGGCGGCTTTTAAAAACAGAAGCCTGGCCTTTTTTGTATTGCCTGTAATATATTGGATCACCAGGTCCGTATTCCCATAGGCCTTATCCAGAATGAGTTCATAAAGGGAATCCTGGACGTTGGGGTTGGATATGTCAATCCGGGTTAAGTATTCAAGCAGGGGGAATACGATTTTTTCAGGCCCCTTGGCAAGTTCGGTCAGGGCTTTTCGCTGGAGAACGGCATCCACATCCGCATCCGAGGCAAATTGAAGCAAGGCCTTGGCCTTGACGATATCCTCTTCCTTTAAACAGAAAATCAGTTCATCGATAAATTCTTTAGCGTTAATACCGCCCATGGTTTCCCTTTTAATTTTTAAATTGATAAAAAACCGAGTTGAGATATTTTTGAGAGGTAAAAAGATCGGTATCATTGGCAAGGGATTCCGTTGATCCGATCAAAAGGTATCCGTCCGGTTCAAGAACCTTTGAGATATTCTGGTATATTCTTTTGCGGTCTTCGGTTGTAAAATAGATCATCACATTTCTGCAAAGAATGATATCAAATTTTCCAAGCCCGACAAAGGGTTTCATCAGGTTCATTTTTTTAAACTGGGCCATGGCCCTGACTTCGTCTTTGATTTTGAAGCGATCTTCTTTTGGTTCGAAATATCGGTTCAATCGTCTTGGATCAAGTCCCCGGGCAACCTCGAATTTATTGTACAAACCGTAGCTGGCATAGGCAATGGCCGCATCTGATATATCCGTTCCAAAAAGATGAATATTATATTTGTCCATGGTTACCCCCATCTCAAGAAGGGTCATGGCAATGCTGTAAATTTCCTGGCCCGTGGAATTGGCGGCACTCCACAGCCGGATAACGGGCTTGAGGGAAGAAGGTCGTTGTGTCCGTTTGTCAATCAGGTCCGGAATAATTTTATGCTGCAACAATTCAAAAGGGGATTTATCTCTGAAAAAATAGGTTTCATTGGTGGAAATGGCATCAATAATTTGGTTTTCAATTTCTTTTTTAAAATCCATTTTTGCCTTGTAGAGCAGCTCTGCATAGGTAGAGGCATTATATTTGGCCAGCAGAGGGTTGAGCCGGGTTTCGAGGAGATATTCCTTGCCGGTATCCAAGGCTATCCCGGAGATATCGAGAATATATTTTGAAAAGGTTTTAAATTCTTCCGGGGTTACGGTAATTTTTGCCATAGATGTAGTTGATAATAAATTTGACATGTTATCAGATTACTGTTTTCATGATTTCTTCAGCAATCTTTTCCAATGGGGCCACAACATCTGCAATGCCTGATTCGATAGGTTCCTTGGGCATTCCGTATACCGTGCAGGTCTCTTCATTCTGAGCGATGACAAAGCTTCCGTTATGTTTCATCTGCACTAGTCCTTTTGAGCCGTCAGAGCCCATCCCCGTCATGATGACGCCGGTTGCCCGACCCACATAATACTGGGCAATGGATCGGAACAGGTAGTCCACCGAAGGTTTGCAGGAATTTTCCGGAGGATCATCGGTAATTTTAATTTTCCGGGTAATGCCGTCGGCAGCGGCAATGATTTTCATCTGCTTTCCGCCCGGCGCGATATAGATCTTCCCGGCTTCAATGATATCACCTTCTTCCGCTTCCTTGACGTGGAGGGCGGATTTATTGTTCAAGCTGTTGGCAAGGGAAGCGGTAAACAATGGGGGCATATGCTGCACAATCAATACAGGGGCTTTAAGATTGCCCGGAAGCATGGGGATCATCCGGGTCAGGGCATTGGGACCGCCCGTTGAAATCCCGATTCCCACGATTTCCGATTTGGACCGGATGACCGGTTTCTGGGGAACGGGTATGGGCTGCCGGGGTTTGTCCGTGATGGGTCCGGCAACTTTAGGCTGAATTTTTTCATGGATTTTAAATTTTGTTTCTTTCTGCCTTTTTAGGGCATTAACAATGGGTAAGATGGCAGCCCTTACTTTTTCCATGTTTTCAGCCATTTTGCCCTGATCCGGTTTGGGAACAAAATCAAAAGCACCCAGTTCCAGGGCTTTAATCGTCATTTCACTACCGTGCTGGGTCAGGGTGGACAGCATGATGACAACCGGGGCATAGGATTTGTCTTTCAGGGCTTGAAGGACCTCGATGCCGTTTAACTCCGGCATTTCAATATCAAGGGTGATAAAATCAGGTTTCAGCGAATCGATTTTGGATAAAGCGATTTTCCCGTTGTTGGCGGTTCCCACAACTTCAACAAAGGGGATTTCCTTTAAAACATCGCCCACTATCTTTCGATAGACAATGGTATCATCGATAACAACTGCTCTGAGTTTGTCCATTATTCCTTTAAAACCTCGTCAATATCCAGAATTCCGATCAACTGTTTCTCGGTTTTCAGCACCCCCTTGAAAAATTTGCCTTTGGCGCCGCCGATATTGGAAGGGGATGGCTCTATGCTGTCTTTCCTGGCCGAGACCACATCGCTGATGGCATCAATCAATAGGCCAATATGCTCGTCCTCTGAATTAACAATAATATTTCTGCTGTCTTTGCTCCTGTTGACAGGCGCGAGGCCCAGCTTTTTTCCAAGATCAATGATGGTGACGATCCGGCCCCTCAAGTTTAAGATCCCTTCAATATAGTCAGGGGCCTGGGGAACTTTGGTGATTTCAAAATGTTTATTGATTTCCTGGATATTGAGGATGTTGATGCCGCAAAGGGCTCCCCCAACAAAAAACGTGGAGAATTCCAATTCATCTGAAAAAGTCTCTGGGATATCGTTGGCCATCTTTTTCTCCTTGCATTAAACAAAATTTGGTTATTTGCTCAGGCTCAATCTCTGGCGGACCACTTTCATAAGTTTTTCCCTGTCAAGTTTGATCTCATATTCATCAATCCCGACCCGTTTACCCTTTTCAATATGGGCCTCGCTGGCCAGGGAAGTGAGCGCAATAACAGTGAGATGAGCGTATTTCGGGTCGTTCTTAATCCGTTTGGTCAATTCAAACCCGTCCATATTGGGCATTTCAAGGTCAGTGACCACAATATCAATTTCATCGGCCCGTTTGTTTAAGAGTTCCCAGGCGACGAGCCCGTCTTCAGCCTCAATAACCTTAAATCCATCCTCTTCCATAAAGGTTTTGACCTGATTCCTGAAAAAAGCGGAATCCTCGGCAAATAAGATTATTTTTTCTCCGGATGTGGCCATTTCAGCCGCTGCTTTTGCTTCCTCCTTAAACCAGCCGGGATTCAGGATTTTCACCATCTCAAAAATATCCACCAGAAGGGTGGTGTGCTGGTTAATGATCATTGAACCTGAGATGGCCGGTTGCTTGAGGGTGCTCTCATCAATATCAAGGTTTATTTCCAGGGCGTCAATGGGCGGCATGACCATCAGGCCCAGCTCTCTGTCTTTGATCTTGAATACAATGACTTCTTGCTGATCCCTAGGGGCAAGGGGCTGGAAATTTGCCACCTGTGACAGCTCATAGAGCGGCAGTGCCCCGCCTCTGTATTGAACGACTTTACTGTTGCCGATCTGTTCGATGTTCGATGTTTGAACCCGTTCTATCCTCTCGACAAGATTGAGGGGTGCGGCAAAGTATTCGGATTCGGAATTTTTAAATGTCAGTAAGGCAGCCTTGTCTTTGGCTGCCGCCGCTGCCTCTTCCGCTGCCCTGGCCATCTGCCCGGCTTCGGACACGGCGGATAGTTCGGCCATCTGGGCAAGGTTTGAAATATCAAGAATCAAGGCGACCTTTCCATCCCCCATAATGGTGGCACCGGCATAGGCTGAACATTTTTTCAAATGCCTGCCCACAGGTTTTACAACGATTTCCTCTGAATCCAATAATTTGTCCACCACCAGTCCGTATTTGAAGGCCCCTGCTGAAACAACGGCAATATTGATGGCGCTTGCTGAATGATAGCGCCGGTCTTCAGTCTTTCTCTGGGGGAAATCGGCATCACCGTCCTGGGTGTCCAGGATCACGCCCTCTTCAGTGATAATGTGATGCTTGGACCTTCTGTCGGCAAGGTTTTGTCTTCGCTCAGGCAATTCTTCGCTGACGGCCGGAACGGTGTAGGTTTTTTCAATGCCGAGCATCTCGGCAAGGTTAAGCAAGGGGAGAAGTTCACCTCTGAGCCTTACCACTGCTGCATCTCCGACCTTTTCAATTTTTTCTTTGACCTGGGCTGCCGGGATTCTGAGCAGCTCGTTTAAATTGACCTGGGGAACGGCATATCTTTCATTACCCACCGACGTGATCTGGCTTGGGATAATGGCAAGGGTCAGGGGTAGCTTGATCTGAATATCGGTACCTTCTCCGGGCACGGAATCCAGCTCAATGATACCGCCAAGATTGCTGATATTCGTTACCACCACATCCATGCCGACACCCCGGCCCGAAACATCGGTAACCTCTTTGGCCGTTGAAAAACCAGGCAGGAAAATGAGTTCCATCTTCTGCTTGTCGGACATCTCAGAAACCTGCTGCTCGGAGATCAGATTTTTGTCAACTGCGGAATTGGCAATTTTATTCGGGTGAAGCCCTCTTCCGTCATCGGAAATTACAATATTCACCTGCCCTGCTTCATGGAAGGCTTTTAGGATGATTTTTCCCGTGGGCTGTTTTCCCATCTGTTCTCTTTCCATGGGGCTTTCGATCCCATGGTCTACGGAGTTCCGGATCAGATGGGTCAACGGATCATTGATGGATTCCAGGATGGTTTTATCCAATTCGACATCTTTGCCTTCAATGATCAGATCAATGGTTTTCCCGAGCTGATGGGACAGATCCCGGACCACACGGCTGAATTTATTCAAAATATTGGCGATGGGCTGCATTCTTGTCCGCATGATGGCTTCCTGGAGTTCGGAGGTAATCATATCGATTCTCTGGCTGGATAATTCGGTTGCCTTCTGATTTGAGGAATTGATGCCCTGAAGCAATTGATTACGACTTAAAACAAGCTCTCCGGCAAGGTTCATCAGGGTATCCAGAAGGCCCACATTCACCCTGAGTGAGGATTGGGGTTTGGCTGCGGCATTCATTTCTTTTTCCGCAGAGGACTGGGTCTCTTCCTCATTCTCCTCGGTTTTTTTAATTTCTTTTGCGGCAGATATGGCAGATTGCTTTTGGTTTTCAACTGGTGCCGGTTTTATCGTTTTGCTTATTTGCTGTTCAGTTGAGGTCGGTTTGGGTGCTCTTATGGGTTTCATGACACTGGGTTCGCCGTCTGGATTTTTAACGGTGGCAGACACAATCATCTGGTCTGAAACGGCATGGATGTATTGCTTTTTAATGTCAAATAAAGTTTCCGTCATGTCATATTCTATAATGGAGGCGAACAGAACCTGGAACGGTATCCTGGCGGGAACGCTGTCATCATAGAGTGTTCCCACGGAATCAAAATCAATCCTGGAGTCGATGATGATTCCTGTTTTCTGCAAGCTGTTCAAGACTTCGATGGGATTTTTATCTTTTCTCTGGATATCATGAATCAAATCGTACTCCACCAGAAAAAGATTTTTTCCTTCTGATTTATATTGCTCCATTTCAAAGAGGGATACCTGGGGAAAGATCCTTCCGTCCGGAAGGACAATGTCCACAATTTTGGAAACCATTTCTTTTTTTTCTTCAGGAACCGATGCCTTTGTGATATTTTCAAGGGCGGTGATATGGTGGGAAACATCCACCTCATTGCTGGTCTCGATATTCTTTAACAGAGTTTCAAGTTGATCAAACCCTTTTAACAAAACACTGATCCGTGTCGAATCCGGAATCAATTCTCTGTTTCGGATGAGGCCTAGAACATTTTCCAGATGGTGGGACAGGTCTTTTATGGTGGTCAACCCCATGAACCCGGCCCCGCCCTTAATCGAATGGGCAGCCCGGAAAACATTATTCACAAGATCCAGGTCTATGTTTTCACCCGCTTCCTCAATGGTCAAAAGATCGCTTTCAATATCTCCTAAATGATCGAGTGATTCTTCGATATACATTTGTAGGGTTTCGTCATCTTGAAACATATCAAATCTCCTGAATGGGTTGTAACACTGAAATGGTAATAAACGGTCCAATACCTCTTATTGCAGCAATTTACAGAAGATATCATAAAAAGTCAAACCCGGAATGCTGAAATATAAGGGCAATTCATTAAATTTTTCGCACAATATCATTGACCCGGCAATCTGCTTCAATCTTGATCAATACGATGGTATTGGGTTTCGCATCGGAAATGGGATGATGTTGAATATCAGTAAGTTCCATGATTTTAAACGGTTTAGGGTTTTGCCGGGGGGACAGAATTTCAATGAAATCCCCAAGACTGATCCTGTTTCGGATTTCTACGATATAGGTTTGAGGGGCATCAATCCCGATAATTTTTCCGACGAAACCGTGGATTTCCCCTTTATGCCGGTTATCGTAGTTTTGAAGGGTTTCGCCGGGTTTGTCAAAATAGAACCCGGTACAATATTCCCGGTGAAACACCCGGTAGAGTTCGGAAAACCATTCCGGGTCCGTTTTGTAGGTTTCCGGATCGCTGATATATCGGTCAATGGCATTTCGATAGGTCTTGACAACGGATGCAAGATAGTTGATTCCCTTCATGCGGCCTTCAATTTTGAGGGAGGTGATGCCGGCCCGGATCAGTTCGGGAATATGTTCAATCATGCACAGGTCTTTTGAATTGAAGATATAGGTACCTCTCTCGTCTTCAAGAACCGGGTGGTATTGATCCGGCCGCAATTCCTCCACAACGGCATATTTCCAGCGACAGGGATGGCTGCAAAGCCCCCGGTTGCTGTCCCGGCCGCTTAGAAAACTGCTTAAAAGGCAGCGGCCGGAATAGGAAATGCACATGGCGCCGTGAACAAAGACTTCTGTTTCCATGGGGGAATGCCCGGCAATTTCCCGGATTTCGGATAGGGATAATTCCCTGGCCAGGTTGACGCGTTTAACGCCTAAGCGATGCCAGAATTCTACGGCATTGATATTGGTGGTATTGGCCTGGGTACTGAGGTGAACAGGGATATGGGGAATGATGTCCTTTGCCAGGAGTAAGATTCCGGGGTCGGAGATAATGATGGCATCCGGGCCGATCTTTCCTGTTTGTGATAAAAAGGCCCTGATTTTTTCCTGCTCGTGATTCCGTGAATAGATATTGCAGGCAAGGTACACTTTAACCTTCTGCCGATGGGCGAACGCAACAGCATTGATAAGTTCTGCCTCGGAAAAATTGCCTGAAAAATTTCTCAGGCTGAAGTCATTTCCAGCCAGATAGACTGCATCTGCGCCATAGTGAACTGCGATTTCAAGTTTTTCAAAATTCCCCGCCGGCGCAAGCAGTTCAGGCTTAATCAAGGCTTTTTCAGAAGTGTTCTGTATCATAATGGTGCCCCCGGCAAGAATCGAACTTGCGCACAAGGATTAGGAATCCTATGCTCTATCCACTGAGCTACGGGGGCAAAGACTATTGAATGATTAAATTCTGCCCCGGAAAAATCTTGCTTTTTTTGCTCAGATGATTCAAGGCAAGGAGCCTGTCCACAGAGATCTTATGTTTTTTTGCAATGGAAAGCGGGCTGTCACCATTTTTAACCTTGTACCGGGTCACGGTTTCTTTAGGCGGTGAGATCTGTTTCCCGGATGCGATGGTCAGATTCTGGCCCACAGTTAAGGTCGTTCCGGATAATTTATTCTCAGCCATGATGCTTTTTGTGGTGGTATTGAATTTTTCAGCAATGGCGAACAGGTTGTCTCCCCGCTGGACCGTGTATTTTTGAACCGTTTTTGTTTTTTCAAGTTTTCCAGGCCGGGCTGCCGTTTTCGGAGTGCCCTGATCATCAGATGCATCCGGAATCTTTAATTTTCTGCCGGCAGTAAGTTTCCGCGCCTTCCCCAGATTATTGGCGTCCATTATGGCCTCCGGGGTGGTCTTATATTTTTCTGCAATACTGAATAGGGTTTCCCGTTTTCCCACTCGATGTGTGATATAAGAAGTCTGAGGCAAAGGAGAAGAGGTTGATTTAATGGAATCTGCTTTGGACAGAAACAGCTCGGCTTTTTCTTCGGGCACCCTCAATTGGTAGGTTTCATCCGGCAGCATGGCATATCTGAGTTCCGGGTTAAGATCCTGCAATACAGCCGCATCCACCCCTATTTCATCGGCGATATCACTGAGCCGGACCTGGTTTGTTATTTCACAGGTTCTATAGGGAATGGGAGACAAGGGTTGTTCTATGCTGATATTGTATTTTTCGAGATTATTGATGATATGAAGGGTTGCCAGAAATCTGGGGACATATCTGGCGGTTTCCCGGGGAAGTTTTTGATAAAGATCCCAGAAATTATCCAGGTAGTTGATCTTTTGGGTCCGGATGGTGCCGAGGACTCTTCCTTCACCGCAATTATAGGCGGCAAGGGCCGTGGTCCAGTCCCCGAACAGGCCGTGAAGCTCTTTTAGGTAATTGATGGCGGCAAGGGTTGCTTTTTCCGGGTCCATGCGTTCATCAATATAATGATCGCGGTTTAATCCGAATTTATATCCGGTGGAAGGAATAAACTGCCATAATCCAAGCGCTCTCGCAGAGGAAAGGGCTCTCAATTTAAACCCGCTTTCAATGAGGGGGAGCCAGGAGATTTCTTCCGGAAGGCCTGCTTTTTTTAATTCGGAAATAATATAGGGCCTGTACCGGTGGGACCGTTCAAGGGCCTGGATAAAAAAGTTTCGTTCCGGCCCGGTCAAGCTGTTGATTTCATCCTGGACAAAATTGTTCATGATGAGGGGGATTTCATTGTGGGGCCCGTTTGCTACGGTTTGACGGGAGGCATAAATTTCAAGAATCCGCTTGGAAATCAGAAACCGGACATCTTCTTTCTGCTGATAAAATTCAGGATAGGTTTCCGTTTCGATTTCCATAATGGATGCATACGCATCATCAAGATTGCTTAAAGCGTCCTCGATTTTGCCCTCTTCCCACATTTCCTGGGCTGAATTGCAAAGCTCCAGGGCCTCGTCGATTTTTTGCTGGGCAAAAAGATCTGAATCCCCGTTTTCCTGATCTGATGGATTTTCAGATTCAGATAGGTCTGTTTTTTCATAATCATCAAAACCGGAACGGGTTGAAGATCTGCTTCCGTTAATTTTTTTTGAATCCTGCTCAGAAGATTCAAGGCCGTTGTGCGAGCCAGAAAGGCCCTGGGTGTTTATGAATTGTTCCGAGGTCGTGGCGCGAAATGATTGCTGGCAACCTGCAAAGATCCAAAAACATACTGAGATGATGGCAAGTTTTGATTTTAACATTTCTCTCCTTGATCCTTATGGGTTTAGTGTTTTGAAGGTTTTATTAGTAAATTAGGTAGGCCTTGTCAAGTATATATGTTGCAGGTGTATAAATAGTCAGGGAATATTCTTAAATTCTCCTTGAATGTGAGGGCGGATATTGCTATTAGTTGGATGGCAAAATCATGTGATTTATACATTATGATATAATCAGGAAAGGGAGGTGAAAATGACGGAATTAATTGATGTCAGAGCCAGAGAAATACTCGATTCACGGGGCAATCCGACCGTTGAGGTGGATGTGGTTCTGGCCTGTGGGGCAAAGGGCAGGGCTGCGGTTCCTTCCGGAGCTTCCACGGGAACACGGGAAGCTTTGGAACTCCGGGACAAAATAGAAAACCGGTTCCTCGGCAAAGGGGTTTTGAATGCCGTGGCCAATGTCAATGAGGTGATTGCACCGGAAATCATCGGCTATGATGCCATGGACCAGGCCGGTCTTGACCGGACCATGATTGATATTGACGGTACGGAAAATAAATCCAGACTGGGCGCCAATGCCATTTTAGGTGTGTCCATGGCAGCGGCCAGGGCTGCTGCCGATGCCTGTGAAATTCCCTTGTACCGGCATCTGGGCGGGATCAATGCCAGGGTATTGCCGGTTCCCATGATGAATGTCATCAACGGCGGGGCCCATGCAGCAAACAATCTCGATATTCAGGAATTTATGATCCTTCCCTTTGGTGCGGAATCGGTTACGGAAGCTATCCGCATGGGGGCGGAAACCTTTCATCACCTTGCCAGAATTTTAAAAGGCGAGGGCCTCAGCACAGCCGTGGGAGATGAAGGCGGATTTGCCCCAAACCTTAAATCCAATGAAGAGGCCCTGGAATATATTCTGAATGCCATTGAGGCGGCCGGGTACCGGCCGGGTAAAGACATCGGCATTGCCCTGGATGCTGCGGCTTCGGAATTCTACAAGGATGGAAAATATATTTTTCAGTCCGAAGGCAGAAGCCTTTCAGCCCCTGAACTGATTGATTATTATGAAGCCCTTATCGACAAATACCCCTTGTATTCCATCGAGGACGGCCTTGCGGAAGGGGACTGGGATTCCTGGGCCCTTATGACCGAGAGGCTTGGCAACAATATCCAGATTGTGGGAGATGATATTTTTGTCACCAATCCCGATATTTTCAGAAGAGGAATTGAAAAGGGCATCGGCAATTCCATTCTCATAAAATTAAACCAGATCGGCACGGTGACCGAAACCCTGGACACAATTCAGATGGCCAAGGAATCAGGCTATACCACCGTGGTTTCCCACCGGTCAGGAGAAACGGAAGACTCTTTTATCGCCGACTTGGCTGTGGGTATCAATGCCGGTCAGATCAAAACCGGTTCCATGTCGAGAAGCGACAGAATCGCCAAATACAATCAGCTCATCCGGATCGAAGAAATGCTTGGAGACGGCGCCGCTTTTCCAAAAGATCTTTTTATCTGATGGACGATGAATTTATGAATCAAGACAAAAGGAAGGAATAATGGCTCAGAATACAAAATATATTTTTGTGACCGGAGGAGTTTTGTCGTCTTTGGGAAAGGGTCTGGCTTCCGCAGCCATCGGAATGTTGCTTGAGAGCCGGGGGCTTTCGGTAACCATTCAGAAACTGGATCCTTATATTAATGTCGATCCGGGAACCATGAATCCCTTTCAGCACGGTGAAGTGTTTGTCACCGATGACGGCGCTGAAACCGATCTGGATCTGGGCCATTATGAACGGTTCACCCATGCCAAACTGGGAAAGAACAATAATTTTACCACGGGAAAGATTTATTACCAGGTCATCACCAAGGAGCGCAGGGGAGAATACCTGGGCGGAACCGTCCAGGTCATTCCCCATATTACCGATGAGATCAAGCAGAGTATCTGTCTCGTGTCCGACCTGGCCGATGTGGTGATTGTCGAAATCGGCGGCACCATCGGCGACATAGAATCTCTGCCTTTTCTGGAAGCCATCCGCCAGTTCAAGTCCGATGCCGGCGCTTCCAATGTCATTTATATCCATCTCACCCTGGTGCCCTATATCAAGACCGCCTGTGAAGTCAAAACCAAACCGACCCAGCATAGTGTCAAAGAGCTGCGCAGCATCGGGATTCAGCCCGATATCCTGTTGTGCCGGACGGAAAGTTATCTGTCTCAGGAGATCAAATCCAAAATCGCCCTTTTCTGCAATGTGGACACGGATGCCGTTTTTACGGCCAAGGATGTGGACTGCATTTACGAGGTTCCCCTGGTTTACAACAAGGAAGGACTCGGTGACAAGATCCTCAAAAAGCTGAATATCTGGGCGAGGGCCCCGAGGCTCGACGAATGGCAGGAAATGGTGGACCGGATCAAGAATCCGAGGTTCTCCGTGAAAATTGCCATTGTGGGGAAATATGTAGATCTGACCGAGAGTTATAAAAGCCTGAACGAGGCCCTTACCCATGGCGGAGTGGCCAATGATGCCAAGGTCCATCTCCAGTATGTGGATTCTACGACCCTGACGGAAGAAAATATTGCTGAAACCCTTGCCAATGCAGACGGGATTCTGGTTCCGGGCGGATTCGGTTCCAGGGGCATAGAAGGAAAAATCCTGGCCGCCAAATATGCAAGAGAACACAAGGTGCCCTATTTTGGGATCTGCCTCGGCATGCACATGGCTGTTATTGAGATAGCAAGAAATCTTTTAAAGCTTGAAGAAGCCAACGGTGAGGAGTTTGACCCCTATACCCCCTATCCTGTGATCTATCTGATGAAAGAATGGTATGACGAACACACCAAGCGGATTGAAAAACGAGATGAAACCTCTGATAAGGGCGGCACCATGCGCCTTGGAGCCTATCCCTGCAAACTGGTTCCGGACACCCTTGCCATGGCGGCCTATAAACAGGAAGAGATTTCAGAGCGTCACCGTCACCGCTTTGAATTCAATAACCTATATAAGGACAAGCTTGTAGACGCAGGGCTTGTGATCAGCGGAACCTCCCCGGATCACGAGCTTGTGGAAATCGTGGAACTCAAGGATCACCCCTGGTATCTGGGCTGCCAGTTCCATCCTGAATTCAAATCCAAACCCAGTAACCCCCATCCCTTGTTCAGGGAATTTATCAAAGCCTCCCTGAAAAATTCGAAAAAATAAATCATGAGAAGGAGCGCAAAAATTTTCATTTTTGCGCTCCTTCTCATTGTATCGTGTTCATCAGCAACGGCCGATGAAACCGATGCAGCCGAAGACAACCGGCTCTCAAATCTGATTAAAAAAATCAAACCTTCCATTGTGGCCGTTGGCACCTATTATTTTAATGATGTTCCCAAGGCCGCCTATCTGGGAACGGGTTTTATCATTGACAACGGGAAAAGACTTGTGACCAATTATCATGTCGTCCAGCCCATCCTGGAAAAAAAGAAAACCGCTTATCTGAGAATATTCCACGTGAATTTTCCCGACACCGGGATCAAGGCGGGGATTTTGGCCGTGGATGAATTTCATGACCTTGCCATCCTGGAACATGAATCAGAGCCGCTGCCTTCGCTGACGCTCGGGGAGTCCACTTTGGTGAGAGAAGGGCATGGGGTTATTTTTACAGGCTATCCCGTCGGGCTGGTCTTCGGACTGAACCCCACGACCCATAGCGGAATCGTTTCAGGCATCGCCCCCCTTATCAAGCCCAGCCCCAGCGCAAGAATCATTGACGGGGACCTGATCCGGCATCTGAACAAGCCCTATGATATCCTCCAAATAGATGCCTCCGCCCTGCCGGGGAACAGCGGAAGCCCGGTCATCCTAAGAAGCTCGGGCCAGGTGGTCGGTGTCATCAATATGGTATTTGTAAAGGGTAAAAAAGAGCACGCCCTGTCCGAGCCCACCGGCATCACCTATGCCATTCCCTCGGATTTTATCAAGGCCCTGAAAAAATCAATCCCATGATCACGGTAACAATCAGCGCGATGACGATCCATGCCCCTACCCATAAGGGAGATCGGGATTGTTCCGGGATGATACCGCATTTCGGGCACTTTTCTGTTAAGGATTCTAATTTTTCAGCACAATTCGGGCAGATTTTCATGGCCGGCTCCGGTTAAGGGTTCGCAATGATCAAAGACAGGGCCTGGGTCAGTTTTTTAACATAGGGGAGATGCAGGAATTCATTGGGACCATGGGCATTGGACTGAGGCCCCAGAACCCCTGTGACCAGAAATTTGGCTTCGGGGAATGTTTCACACAGAAGATTCATAAAGGGGATGGACCCGCCCTCACCGGTAAAACAGGGAGTGTTGCCGAAACAGAGTAAAGCGGCCTTGCTGATCCGGGTTTCGAGCTCACTGCCCGTGCCCGGCATATCCCATCCCTTGGCCTGCTTTAAAACATTGAAAGTCACATGGGCGCCATAGGGCGGGTCCTTTTCCAGCAAGGTTTTGACCCGTTCCGCAGCCAGCCCTGTGTCCACTCCGGGTGGAGTCCGGATGGACAGCAAGAGTTTTGTGGATTCCCGGATGACGTTGGCCGCCTTGTCCAGGGGCGGGAATCCTTCTGCACCGGTGCAGGACAGGGTGGGTTTCCAGGTGCCTGCAATGATGAGGTCGACTGGGTCAAGGCCTGTGGGGAAAGCCCCTTCAACCAGGGGGAGGTTGGATATCAGGCTGTTACCCAGAAGCGCTGCCGTTGTTTGAATCTGGGCCAGTCTTTTTTCAGGGATGGGGCCATGAAGTTCTTCCACCAAAATTTCCCCAGTTTTTGAATCTTCAATCCGGTCCATCAACTGCCGTATAATCCTGAAGCTGGAGGCGACCATCCCGGAAGCGCCGGAATGGATGCTTTGGCTTAATATTTTTGCTTCCAGTTCACCCACAATAGTGCCCCGTAGAGATGTGGTGATCCACATCCGCTCATAGTCGCCGCAGCCCGAGTCAAGACATACCCCCAGAGTTGGTGTACCGATTTTGTCCCGGAGGGCTTCAAGATAATAATCCAAATCCCGGCTGCCGCTTTCTTCGCAGGTTTCAATGAGGATGACGCATCTGCCGTGGGGAATCTTATGGACTTGAAGGGCTTTGACGGCGAGGGCGGCAGCGAAGACGGCATATCCGTCATCAGCGCTACCCCGGCCGTAAAGCCGGTTGTTTTCAGTGACCGGCTGCCAGGGTCCCTTATTATCATCCCAGCCCTGGGCCGGGGGCTGTTTGTCCAGATGTCCGTATAAAAGGAGAATCTCTTTATTTGCAGGCCCGGTCGCCTCAATTTCAACCAGAAGAACAGGGGTTCGGTCTTCAGGGGATAGGATCTGAATCCCGGAGTTTTCAAGGGCCAGATTTTTCAGCCAGGTTTCCGCCAGCCTCAGGGTGTCCATTAACAACCCCGATGATTTCCAGTCCGGTGCAAAAAAGGGGGATACGGCAGGAATGGCAATATAGTCCTTTAATGCCGGCATGGCGGATTTGTCCCAGGTTTTTTCGATGAATGCCTTTATTGAATTGATATTCACAATAATACCCTTTATACATGATCAAATGGTGATATGAGACAGGGTTAAAACCTACAGGAAAATAAAGGCGCTTACAAGAAAATAGATGCTTGTGCCCTAAAAACAGGATGGCTCAGATGGAATCCCAAATCACAATTGAGTGCCAAAAGATCAGGCTCGAGGGCAGGCTGAACCGGAATTCTTCACAAAAGGCGGTGATCGTCTGCCATCCCCATCCCCTCTATGGCGGAGACATGGACAATCCCGTGGTAATGACCATTGCCCGGGCTTTTTTTGAAAAAGGATTCACAGCTTTGAGATTTAATTTCCGGGGAACGGGGAAGAGCACGGGGGCCTTTGACAATGGAACGGGCGAGCAGGAGGACATCCGGTCCGCCATGGATTATATGGCGGATCAGGGATTTTTGGATATCACCCTGGCCGGATATTCCTTTGGTGCAAGAATGAATGCTGTGCTTGTTTCCCAGGGGTGCAGGATAGAAGACCATATCATGGTGTCTCCGCCTGCTGCGTTCATGAGTTTTGACGATATTGGAAAAATGCCGCACACGGGATTGATCGTAACCGGCAGGAATGATGACATAGCCCCGCCGGAACTGCTTGCGAGGCATATTAAAAGGTGGGGCATACATCCCCGGTTTGATATTCTGGACCATTGCGATCATTTTTATTCAGGCTGTCTTCAACAGCTCGAAACCCGGTTGACGGATTATCTTTCCGTAAAAGAAAGGGAAGGGCGGCCTGAAAATGGGGCATAAACGGCCCGGATAGCGTCCATATCGGCTCCCATATCTCCCGTGGGATGAAATACGGGACCAATGCCTATGGTTTTGTGTTGATAATCAATAAACCCGCATACAATAGGGACCTTTGCTTCACGGGCAATATGATAAAATCCTGTTTTCCAAGGGCCTGTATTTCTCCTTGCTCCGGAAGGGGCGATGGTGATGACGAGTCTTTCCGAATTTTCAAAGGCTTTGGTCATGAAGGAGACCACATTGTTTTTTTCAGACCTGTTCACAGGGATACCGCCAAGCCGTTTCAATATGCCCTTGAAAGGCCATCTGAACATGGAATCTTTCCCCATCCAATAAACCGGTAATCTCAGTTTAAAAACAATCAATAGAAAAAATATAAAATCCCAGTTGGATGTATGGGGTGCTGCGATCAGGACATATCGATGGATGTCGGGAGCTCTGCCTTGGGTTTTCCATCCAAAAAGAAAAAGCAGAACAACGGCGCCTATGTAAAAAATGGGCTGAAGAATAATATGGTTCAAGAGAATGGGTGTCATGTCACCTGCCGGATAACGGTTAAAAAAACAAGCCCATTAGAATCCGGACAAAACCAAAGATCAAGCTGCCGGGCACTGTTTTACACTATTAATACAGAGAAGGCGGCAAAAGCGTTATGATTGGTTTGTCAAGGTTTTATTTTCATCCGCCTTTTTCAAATCAATTCTGTAAAAATTAAAATAAGGCAAATTTGAGTTATTGACTTACAAAATAAATTAGAATCAGGATGTTTGCCTTCGATAGTTATAGGAAATTAAAATTATTCCTTATAAAATTAAAATTATTCCTTGACAAAGAAGGGGGGATTTGGTTAGGTTTTGATGAAAATAGAAAATGTTCATGCTGCGTCTTTTTTATCTGAGTTGACATCGTCTGTTTTTAAATGCTGCAATTTATAAAACCTAAATTTCATAAGGAGGAGAAACCATGCCGATCAAAGGGAAAACCCTGACTCTGGACGGATATACATTAACCATTGAAGAATTGATGAAGGCAGGGAATGATCTGTCCATCAAAGTCAAGGTGGCGGATAAAAACTGGCCCAAGATCCGCGAGTGCAGAGCACTGGTTGATAAATGGGCCAATGAAGAACGCTGTATTTATGGTGTCAATACAAGCTGTGGCGGTCTGGTGGACTATCTTTTGCCCAGAGAAAGGGATAATGATTTTCAGAAAAATCTGGTCCGGGCCATCACCACCCAGGTGGGAAAGCCATTTGAGGATTCAATGGTTCGAAAATTCATGATTGCAAGAGCCAATTCTCTGTGTCGTGGTTTTTCCGGAATCAAGGAAAAGAACCTGAAAATTTACCTGGATATGATCAATAAGCATGTCTTCCCGGTTGTCCCGAGAAAAGGCTCCCTTGGCACTAGCGGTGATTTAGGCCCCCTTGGCTGCATCGCCAGCGTTGCCTTTGGTGAATGGAAAGCCGTTTATAAAGGGAAGGTCATGCCGGGAAAAGAAGCAATGGCTGCTGCCGGTGTTGAGCTCATGCATTTGAATGCCAAGGAAGGTCTTTCCCTGATCAATGGAACCTCCGGAATGGTGGGTCTTGCCTGTACGGTTATCTCGGAAGCGACGAATACATTGAAAAATTCCGATATTATCGCTGCCTTTGCCATTGAAACCCTCATGGGAAGATTTAATCCCTTTGATCCCATCGTACATGAACAAAAATACCACCCCGGCCAATATGCCACTGCATTGAATTTAACAAAGCTTCTTAAGGGAAGCGGATTGGCCATTGATGAGATAGAACTTTCTTTAAAACTTCAGTCAACCCTCAAGGAGCACAAAGGGGTGTCTGTGGCGCATATTCCGGTTGAAGATGCTTACTCTATCCGGTGCACGCCTCAGTTTGTAGGACCTACAAAAGAAGCGGTAAACCATGCCCGTGAAGTTCTTTTAAGAGAACTCAATTCCAGCAATGATAATCCGCTGATTTTTACCGAACTGGATACATTCTTTCACAATGGCCATTTCCATGGTCAGCCCATCTCTTTTGCCATGGATTGCCTGGGAATCGCCATGGTTAACCTTGGTGTTGTCAGCGACAGGCGCATTGACCGGTTCATGGATGAGCATCACAGTACCGGGCTTCCCCCCTTCCTGTGCAAAGAAGACACCGGGGTCCGCATGGGGCTCATGGGCGGCCAGTTCATGACCACCTCCCTTGTGGCAGAGAACAGAACCCTTGCCGTACCTGCTTCAATTCAGTCCATCACCTCAACGGCAGATTTTCAGGATATTGTCAGCTTTGGCCTGATTGCCGGAAGAAAAGCCCGCAAAATTGTTGAAAATACAAATCATATTCTTTCTTTTGAATTGCTTTGCGCAGCCCAGGCCGCAGACATCCGAGGGCCTGAAAAACTGAGCCCGGCCGGCAAGATCATGTACAAGGCTGTTCGTGAAACCCTTGAGTACATGTCTTATGACAAGGTGTATATTGATGACCTGGAAGAACTCAAAAAGAGAATTGAGTCCGGTGAGTTCGTGGAAAAGGTGGAAAAAGAAGTTGGGGAGCTTCTGATCGTTCATGAAAAGAATAAAGACTTAAAATAAGACTTAAGGATAAGACACCATGCCTAAAGAAAAATTAGGAATTGAAGAGCAGATTGAAAAGAAGATAGCAGAGGCTTACCGGGAAAAATTCCCGGTTTCAAAAAAGCATCATGAAGAGCTGATCAATTATATTCCCGGTGGTGCGACCCGAAGTTTATCTTATTTCAGACCCTTTCCCATTCACATCGACCATGGTGAGGGAGCCTTTGTCTTTACGCCTGAAGGCCACAAGCTTCTGGATATCACCAATGCCTATGGCGCCATTGTCCATGGGCATGGTGACCCGGATGTGGTAAAAGCTGTTCAGGCCGGGATTGCAAAAGGGTCCCAGTATTCCAGCCCGACCCAGGGCCAGTACAAGCTTGCCAAGCTTTTGTGTGAAAGGGTTCCGGGGTTTGACCGGGTGAGGTTCCTGAACTCCGGGACCGAAGCCACCCTGTTTGCCATGAGAACGGCCAGGGCATTTACCGGAAAAGACAAGATATTGAAAATGGTGGGCGGCTACCACGGCACCCATGACAGCGTGGCCGCCTCCACCAAGAAGAACGTCATCACGGCCGGTATTCCCAGGGGCATGACCCAGGATATGCTGGAAGTGAGCTTTAATGATTTTGATGCGTTGGAAAAAAAGGTCAGGGAAAATGCCTCTGAACTTGCCGCCGTTATTATGGAGCCTTTTTTGGGGGCCGGCGGGGTGGTGCTTCCGAAAGAAGGATATCTGGAACATGTACGCAAAGTCACCCAGGACCATAAGGTTCTCCTGATTTTTGATGAAATTTTTTCTTACCGGGTGGATACGGGCGGATGCCAGAAGCTCTGGAACGTGACCCCGGATCTGACAACGGTGGGCAAGGTGGTGGGTGGAGGGCTTCCCATCGGTGTCTTCGGCGGTAAAAAAGAAATCATGAACATCTATTGCCATGAAAATACCGACAGGCCGCTGTATCATTCCGGGACCTTTAACGGCTATGAAACCGTGATGCAGGCCGGTTACGCAGCCCTGTCCAAGTATGATGAAAATGCCGTGGCCTATATCAACGGCCTTGGGGCAAGGCTCCAGGAAGGGCTCTTGAAAAGTATTAGGACCAATGGATTGAGGATACAGTCCAATCGGATCGGGTCCCTTCTGAACCTTCATTTTTATAATGAGCCCATCACCACGGCAGAACAGGTTCTGAAGTCGGAAGAAAAACTCCATGCCCTGATGCATCTGTCCCTTTTAAACAAGGGGGTTTTTAGCATCCCCAGGGGACTGTTCATCCTGTCGACGGCCATGACCAACAAGGAAATTGATTTTCTCTTGGATAAAATAGATGAAACCTTAAAAGAATTGTTGCCATTAATTAAAGAAAATTATAACCATTTACTCTTGTAATGAGGTTTGATTAATGTATTTCAAAAAGAGAAAATAAATGGTTCTAGACAAAATTGACAAACAGATTTTAAATACGCTTCAGGAGAATGGCAAAACAACCAATTCCAAACTGTCCAAAATTGTAGGGATTTCAGCCCCTGCAACCCTTGAAAGGGTTAAAAGGCTTGAGCTTGCAGGGGTGATTTCCCACTTTACGGCGGTACTGGACCCGGAAAAGATCGGGTTTTCCATCATGGCCATGGTCAGTATCAGTTTAAGTTTGAGCAGCCTGTCATCGGTGGCCGCCATCAAACAACGGTTTGTTGCCCTGGATGAGGTGGTGGAATGCTACCAGATTGCAGGGGCCAATGATTTTGTGCTCAAGGTCATTGCAAAGGATATCAAAGCCTATGGGGAGTTCATGAACAAAAAGCTCACCCAGATAGAAGGGATTCAAATCATTAAATCCTCCTTTGTGATTGACAATGTCAAGGAAAAGAAAATGTTCATCCTTGACTTGGATGAGGAATACGGAGTCTAGAAAATATTAATTTTTTCAACAGGAGAAGCAACCAATGGATAATAAAATAATTATAACAGCCGCCATTACAGGGTCTGTTCATATCCCCACCATGAGTGATTACCTCCCCATAACCCCAGATCAGATTGTGGAGGATGCGGTCAAGGCCCATGAGGCCGGCGCCGCCATTGCCCATATCCACGTGAGAAATCCTGAAAACGGTCTACCTGTATCGGACCCGGCGCTTTTCATGGAGGTCTGCAGCAAGATCAAGAAGAGATGCAATATGATCCTTCTTCCCACCACCGGCGGCGGCATGAACCAGACCACGGAAGAGAAACTCATCCCCATCAAAAAGCTTCGCCCCGAAATGTGTTCCTTTGACCCTGCGCCCTTTAATTTCGGTATCTTTCAGATTGCCGGCCGGTTCAAGGAATATAAATACGCCTGGGAAAAGGACTATCTTGAACTCTGCAAGAATGTGACCTTCAGGCCGACGTTTAACGACGACCTCATCTATGGAAAGGCCTTTCTTGAAATTGACACCAAGCCGGAACTGGAAATCTATGAGCTGGGCCACATTTCCTATGTGAAATGGCTGTTGGAAGAAAATATGCTGAAAGCACCGGTTCATCTCCAGTTTGTATTCGGCCCCATGGTGGGATGGATGGTGCCGTCGGTCAAACACCTGGTATTGATCTACGACGAGGCAAAGGAAGTCCTGGGGGAAGGCAATTTTACCTGGTCCGTGGCTGCCGGCGGCCGGTTCCAGATCCCCATCACCAGTACGGCCATGGCCATGGGCGCGCAGAATATCAGGGTCGGGCTTGAGGATTCCGTATACGCCGGCAAGGGTATCATGGCAAAGGCCAGCGCCGACCAGGTCAACATGGTCAAACGCATCGCCAGGGAAATGAGCCTTGAACCGGCGACATCCGACGAAGCAAGACAGATTCTCAAGCTTAAAGGAATCGATAAGGTAGCGTTCTGATTTTTTGAAAACCCTGTTTACAATGTGGGCGTTTTTTAAGAAACGGACGCGGTTTGACAGAATAATGAAAAAAAGGAGGGCATCGTTGAATTATTCAGGTTACGCTTCAATTCATGCTCGGCATATTCCTGACAAGGTCTGCCTGATCGAAAGAACCCCGGCAACGGGGGCAAGGCGATCCTTTACCTGGAGGGAATTTAATGACGAGATCAACAGAACGGCGAATTATCTATCAAAGGAACTGGGGGTCAGGCATGGGGATTTTGTCATGCACCTTCAGAAAGATTCTCTGGAATGGCTGATCACCTATTTTGCCATCATCCGCCTGGGTGCAGTCGTTGTTCCATTGAATTTTCGTTTTGAGACCTCTGATGTCCTCTATGCCGCCGAAGTTTGCAAGCCGGATGTTTTTATTCTCGGATCTGAATTTTTAGGGGTTGTTCAGCCGGGACAAAAAGATCTTGGGACCATTAAAAAATATATCTGTATCGGTAAAGATGTTCCAAAAGACATGATTGATTTCAAAACGGTCCAGGCATATCCGGATACATCAGATGCCCTGGTGGACGTTGACAGGGATCATGACCTTGCCATGATGTTCACTTCGGGAACAACCGGAAAACCAAAGCCCGTCCTCCATACCCATTATTCCATCAATAATACGGCCATTGGCAATGGAATGACCTATTTTGTCCAGAAGGATGATAATTATTTATTCTTTTTACCTTTATATCACAGCGGCACCATGTTTTTATGGGCTCCTTTCTATGCCACCGGTGCGACTGGGACCATCATCAGGGATTTCCGCGACCCCAAATGGATTATTGAAGCCGTTGCTGAAGAAAAATGTACGGACGTGCTCTTTGTGGTTCCCATCGGCATTGCTGTTTTAAATGCCATTGCCAAGGGGGATCTGAAACTGGAGAACTATGATCTTTCTTCGTGGAAATATATGGAGATCGGAGCCCAGCCCGTACCCTTTGATATCATGAAGCTCCTGGTGGAAAAATTGCCCTGCGCCGTATCCAATATCTATGGTATCACCGAGGGCGGCGGGGGCGGTTTGTTTAATCTGTATCCCGAGGATGTTCTCTCAAGACCCGGTTCCATCGGCAAACCCACCTTCGGGGTTGAGGCCAAAATTGTCGGGCCCACAGGGGAAGAGCTTCCCGATGGTCACGTGGGAGAGCTCATCTTCCGGACGCCCCGGATGATGCGGGAGTATTATTCAAACCCAGAAAAAACAAAAGAAACCATAAAAAAGGGTTGGCTTTACACCGGAGATTTACTAAAGAAGGACAAAGACGGGTATTTTTATATCGTTGACCGGATGAAGGATATGGTCACCAGCGGGGGTGAGAATATTTTCCCGGTTGAGATTGAAGATGCATTGATGGATCATCCCGACATTGATGATGTGGCCTGCATCGGATATCCGGATGACCGGTTGGTGGAAATTGTCCTTGCCGTTGTCCAGACAAAAGAAGGAAAAGAGTTGACGGAAGAAGAGGTGATTGAGTTTGCAAAATCCAAACTTTCTCTTTACAAGGTCCCGCGCAAGGTCATCTTTGACCGGGTCCCGCGGAACCCCACAGGAAAGCTGATGAAACCGCAACTCAGGGAAAAATACACGGGCCGGAGGGAGGCATTTAAAAAATTAGATTAGACACAAAACTGCGCTGTTTTGCTTGACTTCATCCTGAACTGAAAAAACGCTGCCGTTGAGCGCGCCGAGTGAAGTGATAATTAGTTTGATTCCAAAAAAAAGTTGAAACCGGTGTAGGACTTTACATCAAGACTTACACCACAATTTATAAACTTAACGTAAAGGAAAGGAACTAAGTTATGAAGCTGAAAAGATTTTTAGTGGTATTGCTTGTTTTGGTGGTCGGATCATTTATGTTTATTGCCCCTGCATCTTCTGAAGACAAGCCCGACCCCCTTGCCAAATGGGCGCCTCAATTCGACCCCAAGGGTGCAAAATACAAATGCGTTGTTTCAAATGTATCCACCCCGGCCCTGGTCGGAACCTATGCAGGTTTTGAAATCCGTGACGAACTCTGGAAACGGACCAACGGCCAGATCTATCTGGATTATAAACCCTTATCCATTCTGGGCGGCGAAGTCGAAGTCCTCAACATGGTCCAGATGGGGGCTGTTCAAGGCATCAGCGTCAGCTCCGTAGCCTCCACCAACCTCGGACCCCGGTTCGGCGTTGTCAACCTGCCCTTTCTGGTGGACTCATTTGCAAAACTGGATAAATTCACCGGCAACAAGGTTCTTTTCGACCATTTTCTCATGGCAGCCGACCACCAGGGCATGACGGCCCTTGATATCACCGGTTACGGTAATTATGGCTGGGCCACCAATAATCCTGTCAGAACCATTGACGATGCCAAGAAAGTAAAGTTCAGAATCGCAGAAGCAGCGGTTAACCAGCTTTCCTATAAAAACTGGGGATTCAACCCGGTTTCCATGCCCTGGACCGATGTCCAGGTGGCTCTGAAACAAGGCGTTATCGATGGTCTGGATCATACACCGGCCGTTTGTAACCTGACAAAGAAATTTGAAGTGGCCAAGTATTTTACCCAGCTCAATTATGCCCAGGGCCTTTTTATCTGGCTGTTTAACAAAGCCTGGCTGCAAAGTCTTCCCCAGGATTTGAGAGACATTTTTATTAAAACCGTAAACGATGTCTGTGTTGAGAACAGAAAAAGAACCGCCACCTGGGAAGAAGAACAGATCGCGGCTTCCAAGGCTTCCGGTGTGGAATTCATCAAACTATCCGATGCCGATATGAAGACCTTGAAAGATTTGAGCAAAGGCACTTACGACACCTATGCCAAGGAAATCAACCAGATTAACCCCGGCGACACATACAAACCGGCCAATTACCTCCAGGAAGTTATGGATTTCCTGAAATAACCTGTAGCTCAAACATGAATAATTGAAAAGAATAGGACCTGGTTTATGATTGGAAATATCTCAAAAAAAATCGATACATTCTTGACCCACATCGAAGAATGGAGCCTTTTTATTATTGTGATGGTGTCCCTGATCTCGCTGTTTGCCAATGTGGTGCTGCGGTATGGATTCGGCTATACCCTTGCCTGGAGCGAGGAGCTGGGGCGTATTGCCATGGTGTATACCACCATGCTGGGAACCAGCCTCTCAGTGAAAAAGGGGGCTGTGATAAGAATCGACGCACTGGTTCAGATTGTACCCAAACTTAAACCAGGTCTGACTTTTTATTCCAATATCCTGATGATGTTTTTTTCCGGGATGATGATCTATTACGGATATACCATGACCCTGCTTCAGTATACCACCCATCAGAAAACCATCATCATGCAGATCCCCCTTGTGATTGTCTACGCCATCATGCCTTTGATGGGCATAATGACCCTGATCCGGACAATACAGGTATTGGCCGATGACATTAAAAATCTCAGGAAGAAGGACTAAGGGGGAAGCAAAATGACATCAAACGACGCTATTATCATGGTGATCCTCCTGGGTTGCCTTATTTCTTATGTTCCGGTTTTTTTAAGCCTGTTTATCGCTTCCACCGTGGGGTTTCTGTTTTTCCTGAACATGCCTCTCGGCATGATGACCCAGACCCTGTTCCGGAGTGTGGATAATTTCGGGCTTGTTGTGGTTTTGTTTTTTGTTCTCTGCGGGAATATCATGACCAAGGGGAAAATGGTGGAAAAACTCATCAGTTTTGCCAATTCCATGGTGAGCTGGCTGCCGGGCGGGCTCGGCATGGCCGGCGTCATTGGCTGCGGGCTTTTCGGCGCCATTTCCGGCTCCACCGTGGCCACGGTGGTGGCCCTGGGCGGGTTCATGATCCCGGCCCTCCTGAGAAACGGCTATGATGAAGATTATACCATCGGGCTCATGACCACCTCCCCGAACCTGGGGATCATCATCCCGCCGAGCATCAGCATGATTTTTTATTCCATGATCAGCAACGTGTCCCTGGAAGGGCTGTTCCTGACCGGGTTCATCCCGGGTATCATTATTATCCTCTGCGTCTGTATTTACACCTATGTGCTGTACAGGGACCGCAAAGATATCAAAAGGTTGCCCAGACCCAGGTTTAAAGATCTGATCGGCATCTTCAAGGACGGCTTCTGGGCCATCATGCTGATTGTGATCATATTTGGCGGTATTTTCACCGGAGCCTTTACGGCCAATGAGGCTGCGGTTGTGGCCAGTGTCTATGCTTTTTTTGTGGAGCTGGTTATTTACAAATCCATGAATTTTAAGGATGTCAAGGATGTCTGCGTCAGCTCGGCCCTGACCACGGCCACCCTGCTGCTCATCGTGGCCTGCGCCACGGTCTTCGGCCGGTATTTGACCTTTGAAAACATCCCCAGCCGGGTGGCGGAACTGGTCATCAGCAGCATTCATTCGCCCTGGGTTTTTCTTTTGGCCATGAACGTCCTGCTCCTGATTGTCGGCATGTTTATGGATATCATCTCAGCCACCCTGATCCTGGGGCCGGTATTCCTGCCCCTGCTCAGCGCTTTTAACGTGGACCCCATGCATTTCGGACTTCTCATGACCGTGAACCTGGCCATCGGGTACTGCACCCCGCCCATGGGGGTCAGTCTTTTTGTTGTCGGGTCCATGACCAAAAAGGATATCATCTATGTTACAAAGGCGTCCATGCCGACCATGATCATCCAGATTGTCGTATTGTTCTTTTTGACCTATATGCCGGATCTGGTTCTATTCATGCCGAGACTTTTCGGCTATCATCAATAGACTCTGAAGATTTCCGGAAGGATCTGATAAAAAAAACCGGGATTACAAAGAAGATCTCTTTCTGAATCCCGGTTTTTGTTTTATATAACTGTCTTAAATACCTTTGCTGGTGATATTTTTGTCGTGCAGCACCCTTTCCTGGATGCCCCTGGAAACCTGCCATGTTTTTTCAAATTCATTCCAGAACTCTTTGTTTTCATTTTTCCAGCCTTTTCCAAACCGCTGGTTAAAATGGTTTCCCAGCTTTTCAAACAAAAGTTTCCATGCGGGTTTTCCTTTGCTTTGTTCTCCCATGAGTTCATCGATCAACGAATCCAGTTCGCTTAAATGTTCTTTGGAAAGATAGGAAACCGCCCCTTTTTTGATGGACTGCATTAAAGAATCCGGGTTCATGGAATTGGCCGTCAGCATGATGGCAGGAATACTTCGCTCCACACATTCTTCCAGCAGTTGAATACCGTTGACGCCCATGATATCTAAAATGGCCAGATCATATTGGGTTTCCATGATTTTTTCCGATGCGGATTCATAGTCCTGAGCAAAATCCACATCTGCTTCATCAAGGATTTCCTGAATGGTTTCAATGACATCCCATTCGTCATCAACGGCCAGTATATGTTTTCCCTTAAGAAAAGAAACAGGTTGTGTCATGTAATGATCTCCTTATAGAATTCATAAAAAAGGTATCCGCTGTATTTACCTATTAAAATTTTGCAGATTCCCTTAAAATGAGGATAAATATTAATCCAATGAATCATTCTCCCTAAGATTATAAAGTAATTAAACTAATGGAAAAAGTCAAGTGATTCCATGGGTTATGGGAAAAAAAATCGCTATAATTTCATTGCCTTAAAACTTGGGGGAAATGCTTAGAATAATTCCAACTGGATATCTGTCCGGTGGATATCTTTCCTGACCCTGGTGTTTTTTTTCGAAACAGGTTCCGTCAGAAGGAAGCGGTCTCCTCCCTGGCAAAAACCCGGTTGCGGGTCATCGGAATAAAGGGCCTGTAATGATTTTTTTGTCGGTTGCGTGACCTCTTTCAATTCATTGATGATCATTTCTTTTTCCTGCCGGGTAATGACCGGGAATCCATAGGGCAGATTCGTGTGCTTGACGGGTTTTCCGGAAGCCGTTCTTTCTGCGATAAAGGAAAGATGGGATTTCAGCCTGTTTTCGGTGGTTTCCCGGGCAAGCTGGATGATATTGTTTTGAATCCCTGTGATGGAATCCAGAAATCCTTTTTCGATTTCACACCCGATAGAGTTTCTCGCTGCAGTCATGGCCGCGGCAAGTGTGGTCCCTGTGCCGAGAAAGGGATCCAGGACAATATCGTTTTTAACGGAATACATATTGATGAGCCTGTAGGCCAGCTCAAAGGGAAAAGCGGCGCTTCTCTTTCTTAATTCCTTATCATGAAGATCCTGGCGGCTGCCTTTGATATCAAACCAGATATCGGAGAAATAAATATTTCTTTCTTCCCAGAAAATGGCGCTCTGCCTTCGGTTTTGTTTTTCAATGTCCGATGAAAATACCCGCTTACCACTTTTCCTGAGAATCAATATATATTCGTGCTCCAGGGTGACATAGGCACCGGCCGGCAGCATGCCGGAGCCCATGAATTTATTGGGTGCATTGGTTTGTTTTCGCCAGATAATCATGGGCAGGGCCGTAAACCCGATTTGAAGTGCATGCCGGAGAATCCGGCTATGATTGGAATATATGGCAAAATCCGACTGAAGGGTTCTTACAGCATCTCCGATATTGATACAGGCAAACCCCCCATTTTTCAGAACCCGGAAGGCTTCATCCCATACCGGATCAAGGGTTTGGTGCATGAGTTCAAAGGCTTTTGGCCCCTGCTTTTTTTGAAGGGCCAGGGCCAGGGCTTTGTTCCGGCCGGCAAAAAGACCATCCCACATTTCAATCATGGGATAGGGCGGGGACGTGACAATGAGGTCAATGCTGTGGGATGGGATTTTATCCATCCGTGCAGCGTCCTGAATCAGGATGGTATGGGTGGTTTCCATGGGACCCTCATACTGGTTTTGAAATAATCATTAAAATAGTATAACCGGAAATTAAAATCCGGAAACTGAGTATACCAGCCGGAAAAGGGTTTGTATATTATTTTTGGTTTAAAAGGATTGACGATAATCCGGTGAAATTATATGTTGAGAAAATTTTACGTCAGGATAAGGTAAACGGCAGAGGATAAAGAATGAATAAACCGTTTAAGGCCGGTGTGGTTCAGTTTGATGTGGAATGCGGCCGGATCAAGGTCAATCTTTCAAAAGCATTCGGATATCTTGAAGATCTTGCATCTGAAAGGGTTTCCCTTGCCGTTTTGCCTGAGATGTTTTCCTGTTCCTTTGACAATGAAAATTTAAGAGCGCATTCACGATCAACCCCGGACATTATTGAAAGGCTTTCAGCCCTCGCGCTGGACCATGGGATGGCCATTTCAGGCACCCTCCCGGAACAGGACGGAGACCGGATTTTCAATACCATGGTATTCATTGATACGGATGGAAAAATTAAAGGGAAATATAGAAAGATGCACCTGTTCGGGCTCACGGGGGAGCACCTCTATTATACGGCAGGAAACGAGGCGGTTACCGTAGATTCAAGTCTGGGCCGGATAGGGCTCATGACCTGCTATGACCTGAGGTTTCCTGAACTTGCAAGAACCTTATTCCTCAAAGGGGCTCAAGTCCTGGTGGTTTCCGCCCAATGGCCGGAACCCAGGCAGGACCACTGGGAAACCCTGATCAAAGCAAGGGCCATTGAAAACCAATTGTTCATGGTCGGTTCAAACCGGACAGGGACGGAAGCGGGCCTGGTCTTTCCGGGAATGTCCATGATTGCGGACCCCATGGGAAAAATTCTTGCCCATGCCGGTGGCAATCCCACCTCTGTCTTTGCAGAAATCAATCCTGAGGCCGTGCAAACCATAAGAACCCAGATCCCTTGCATGAGGGACCGCCGGAGAGAGGTATATGGATAAGATCCTCGGATTCGAAGAGATTAGGTCCAGATGCGCACAGTATCGGGCTGCCGGGAAAAAAATTGTCTTTACCAACGGATGTTTTGATATTCTTCATGCCGGGCATGTAAAATATCTGACAAAGGCGGCCGGGTTCGGGGATATCCTGGTTCTGGGGCTGAATTCCGATCATTCGGTGAAATGTATTAAAGGGGAAAAACGGCCTATCATAGGACAGAACCATCGCGCCTATGTTCTTTCAGCCCTTTTTTGCGTGGACCATGTGGTTCTTTTTGATGAACCCGACCCGAGGCGTTTGATAGAGGCGGTCTGTCCCGATGTCCTGGTAAAGGGGGCGGACTGGCAGGAAAATGAGATTCTCGGCGGCGATTTTGTAAGACAAAACGGGGGAAGGATTGAAAGAGTTGATCTGGAGCCTGACATTTCCACGACACGGATCATCCAGCGGATCGGTGAGCTCTATTATGGAAGATAAGGATATCCGGGTCTATGAATTTGAGCATTTGAAAGAAGACGCCGGTCTTGTTCACGGCATCTTTACCCGGGATGGGGCTGGCGGACATGGTTTTGGTCCCTCAACTGCTGCCATGGATCCGGAGAATGGATATTCGGCTGCCGCCATTAACAGAAGGCTCATTACCCGGAAACTGGGGCCGGCCCCCCTTGTGTTTTTGAATCAGGTTCACGGAGATACGGTCAAGACATTGAAGCAAGAGGACCATGATCCGTCAAAAATTTTTGAGATTGAAAAACAAGCATACCGTGCAGACGGTGCCATTACGGATATGAAGGGACTGTTTCTCGTGATCCAGGTGGCCGATTGCCAGTCCGTCATGCTTTATGATCCGCATAAAAAGGTCATTGCCAATATCCATTCCGGTTGGCGGGGAAGTGTATTGGATATTATCGGTAAATGTGTGGATAAAATGGTTCTGGAATTCGGCTGTTGCCCTGAAAATTTTCTGGCCGGGATTTCTCCATCCCTCGGGCCTTGCTGCTCGGAATTTATACACTATAAAGATGAGATCCCTGAGCATTTATGGAAGTATAAACATGGGGACAAAGACTTTTTTGATTTCTGGACCATGAGCCAGGACCAACTCATGGAAAAAGGAGTAAAAAAAGAAAATATCAGAAATATGGGAATCTGCACCAAATGCCATACCGATGTTTTTTATTCCTTTCGGGGAGAAAGAACCATCGGGCGTTTTGCCTGTGCGATTTCCATGATTTGATTCGGTGTTTTTTCACATTGACTTGAGATTCAGCATATGCTATTTGCTCTCAAGATAAATTGATCTTTGACGGTCGGAAAAGGGTGCGGAAAGGCTATAAATGAAGAAAAAAACCGGCAGTGTATTCAGGGAACTCGGATATTTTGCCAGCCTTGGAATGTCGGTGGCACTTTCTATTTTTCTGGGTCTTTTCCTGGGCCTCTGGCTGGACAAGAAATTCGACACAGACCCGATTCTGATGTTTATCGGCCTTGCCATGGGGATTGCCGCTGGATTCAGCAATATTATCAGGGCAGGGAAAAAGGGAAGAAAATTTTAATGCAGGATATTCAGAAGATCGTTGATTTTATTACAACTTCAAACTGGTTGATCTTGTTGTGCGCAGGATCCATAGGCCTGATAACGACTCCAACGGAATTTGCCATGGGGATTGTCCTTGGCGGTTTGATTGCGGTCATTAATTTTCATCTTCTGAAAAAAACCCTGAAAACCGTTTTCAGTCCCAAAATTGTATCAGAGAATGGGCGCTCGGTTGTGGGGGGAACCCTGATTAAATATTATATTCGATTTGGAATAAGCGGATTGATGATTTATCTGCTTATATCAAAACATATTGTTCATCCGCTGGGTCTTTTGGCAGGTCTATCGGTGGTGGTGGCAAGCATGTTCCTGGCGACTGTGCTTGAGTTAACAAGATTATTTTTCAAGGAGGCGGTATAAAGTGGGACATCCATATTTAATTCTTACTTCATTGTTCGGGCTGTTTGGTCTGGACGGATGGGCGGCAAAAAATCCCCATGTAACCTATATGTGGTTGGCAATGATTGTTCTGATTTTTTTCGGCTGGCTGGGCGGGAAAAGCATCTCCATGGTGCCGAAGAAAGCGCAGAACGTATTTGAAGTGCTGATTTCAGGTCTTGAAGACTTCATGGTCACCATTACCGGAGATGAAGGAAGAAAATCTTTTCCCCTGGTTCTGACCATATTCATTTTTGTTTTGTTCGGCAATCTCATGGGACTTGTCCCTGCTTTTTTTCCGCCCACGGCAAATATCAATACCACCCTTGCCCTTGCCATCATCGCGGTTGTATGGAGCCATGTGATCGGTATCCAACTGCATGGCGTAAAATACATCAAGCATTTCCTCGGGCCCATACCGGCCATGATTCCGCTTTTCCTGCCCATTGAAATCATCGGTCATACCGCAAGGGTGTTGTCTCTGACCTTCCGTCTTTTCGGAAATATGGCCGGGCATGAATTGGTTACGATTATTCTGCTGACCCTGGGCGGCATGTTTCTGGCACCTCTGCCGGTAATGGCCCTCGGGACCTTTGTGGCTCTTGTTCAAGCCCTGGTATTTTTCCTTCTCTCCACCATGTATATTGCCGGTGCGATTGAAGAAGCTCACTAATTAGGCGTTTTACGGGAAACGGAAGAAGCCCGTTATTTTATATTAATTTTTTATTCAAATAAGGAGTAAAACATGGAATTTCTAGTAGCAAGTGTTTGGGCAGCAGGTCTTGCCATCGGTATCGCAGCCTTCGGTGCTTCCATTGGTCAGGGTCTTGGTCTTTCAGCAGCAATGAGCGGGATTTCAAGAAATCCGGAAGCAGCCGGTAAAATCCAGGTTAACATGCTGATCGGTCTTGCCATGATCGAATCTCTTTGTATTTATGCGTTGGTTGTTGCCCTGATTCTGATGTATGCTCATCCCGCACTTACTGATGCAGTAAAAGCAGCATTTGGCGCACACTAAGCCGAAAATCTGAATCAGACAGATAGTTTTGGGGGGTAAGGCGGTTTTTGTCTTACCCCCCTTTTTTATGCCCGCTAATGATTTTTCTTGCCTGACCCTGCCAATATTGTTATATTTTCGTGACATACAGCGGTCTGACACGGTATTAGACATAATTTTATAATCTTTGTGTGCTTTTTAAGGTGGTCAAATGAATTCCCAGTCCATTGAGTTTGACAGGGTCAAGAAAGATTCCCCCTTGCCGAAAATTGTCCGTAAATCATTTCGCATTCCGGTTGAAGATCAAATAAATATTTGGATAAAGATCAATCATACACCCTATCCGGTTCAGGATATCGGCATTGACGGCCTCAGTATAGCGGTCAAGGACAGCCTGACCTTTTTTGTGGATCAGAATGTTTCAAACTGCGAGCTTCACTATTTTGATGCGGCTCTCCAAAATCTGAACGGGCGTATTGTTCATATATCGGCAGCAGTCGGCCAGGATTGGAAATATGGGATCCAGTGGGAGGGACTTGAAAAAGCGGTTTCTGATCGGATTTTGAGTATTGTCTGTGAGATGAAGGCACAATTGCTGAAAAAAGACCAGGATCCGGTTGACACTATCTGATAAAACGATGAATAAAAAAAATAATATTATGGACCATATTCTTGTCGGCCATGGAGACGAATTTGCTTCACGCGTGGAAGAGTTAAATTGCCTGATATATAAAAGTGGCCCAGAATCCGTGGATGAAAATCCTGTAGATCGGGAGAGCATTACCTGGCAGGCCTCTAAAGATAATGTATCGGTTCAGATCTGGGAGAGCAAAGCGAAAATTAAAGTGAGCGTTTCTTCTTTGAATAAAAAGACCATATCCATGAAAAGAATAGCCGAAGTTGCGGTGAATGCCATTCTTGAGGAACTTGAGAAGGAGGATTAGTGGCCATTATCGTTTGTCCGAAATGTGAAAAAAAGCATACTGTCAATTTAGATACGATTAAGGAAAATGCAGTACCGGGAAAAAATATTGCAGCACGTTGTAAATCCTGCGGACATAAATTTCCTGTGGCCCTTGATGACCTTTTCACACAAGACAAGGAACCGGCAGCGGAATCAAAATCAACCCTCCGGAGAATCTGTGTCACCTTGAGCAAAGGCGGTGTGGGCAAGACCACCACCTCCGTCAACCTGAGTGCCGGCCTTGCCCTTGCCGGGTATAAGGTTCTTCTGGTGGATACCGATACCCAAGGTCAATCCTCCTATATTCTGGGAACAAAGCCGAGGGCAGGTCTGACTGAACTTCTGACAAAAGAGCTGAGCCCGGAAGAGTGCATCATCCGGGCCAGGAAAAATCTCTGGCTCCTGTCCGGGGGAAAATCCCTGGCAGGCGTAAAAAGAATCATCGACCGGAAGAGCTTCGGAGCCGAATGGACCATGTCCGAGGCCTTAAAAGGACTGGATCACCGATATGATTATGTCATCATTGATACGGCGCCGGGCTGGGATCAATTGATCGTCAATGTTCTTTTTTATGCGACGGAAGTTCTGGTGCCGGTGGCGCTGGAGGTCATGCCGCTTCAGGGATTGGCCGAATTCATGAAAAGCCTGGGGTCCATCCAGAAATACAGAAAAGAGATTGTTCTGAAATACATTGTCCCGACCTTTATGGATACACGGGTAAAAGGCCCTGAAGCCATATACACTCAGCTCAAAAAGCTTTATCCGGAATATATCTGCACACCCATACGCTATAGTGAGAGCCTTTCCGAGGCCCCGTCCTATGGGAAATCCATATTTGAGTTTGCTCCCGGTTCCACCGCATCTGCCGATTACAGGGAGCTTGTAAAAAAAGTGACACAGGATAACAAGGTCGCCCTTCCGTAATCAGGCAAAAGGCCCCGGCATGATTCGCTCCAGATGCAGGGCCTTTTGCCTTATTGGGGGGTTACAAACTGTCGATTTCTTCTCTCGGGATAACCCTGATGTTTTTCTCGCTTAATATTTTCAATGCTTTGTTATGATCATCAAAACGGAAGACCATGACGGCATTTTTACATCTGGGGCTTGAAAATGCGTACATGTATTCCACATTGACCTCATTTTCACTGAGCGGATCCAATATCTGATTTAATCCGCCGGGCTGATCTATGACCTCAACGGCCATGACTTTGGTGATGCCGACGGTAAATCCTTCTTTTTTCAGGGCTTTTTCAGCCTTTTCATTGTCGTTCACAATCAGCCTCAGGACGCCGAAATCTGTTGTATCGGCAAGGGACAAGGCCCTGATATTGACCCCGGCATCCCTCAAGATCGCAGTGACTTCCGCGAGACGGCCTTCCTTGTTTTCAACAAATATGGATATCTGCTCTGCAAACATGATCTTTCTCCCCTTGACGTCAATATTGGTTCAAATGGTTAATACAGGTTTCCCTTGAATACGGGTTTTCTTTTTTCAAGAAAAGCCCCGGTTCCTTCCTTGGCATCTTCACTGACCATGGTCAGACCGAAGGCATCATTTTCAATCCTGCATCCGGTCTCCAGATCCGTTTTGAGGCCGTTCTGGATAACTTCCTTGGCGGATCTCAAGGCCACCCTGCCCCTGGATGCAATGAGTTCTGCGGTTTTCATGACCTCTTCCATGAGCGTTTCATGGGGGCAGACCTTGTTGACAATGCCACAGGCCAGGGCTTCATCGGCCTTGATCGTTTTTCCGGTAAACACCATTTCTTTAGCCCGGTTAACACCGACAAGCCTTGCCAGTCGCTGGGTTCCGCCAAATCCGGGAATCAGTCCCAGGGTAATTTCAGGCAGCCCGAAAATCGCTTTCTCCGACGCATAAATAAAATCACAGGCCAGGGCGGCCTCGGACCCTCCGCCCAGGGCAAATCCGTTTACAGCGGCAATGGCAGGGATGGGCAGATCTTCAATCTTTGAAAAAACCTTTTGCCCTTTGCGGGAAAAGGTTTTTGCTTCAAGGGGATTCATCTTTACCAGTTCGGCAATGTCCGCACCGGCCACAAAGGCCTTATCGCCTGCACCGGTAAGGATCAGGACACGGATTTTTTGATTTTCCCTGACCTGGTCAAGGGCCAGGTTGAGTTCATCAAAAAGCGCATTGTTCAGTGCGTTCAACGCTTTTGGCCGGTTAAAAAACAAGGTGGCAACAGGTTCTTTTACTTCAAGAATAATGTTTTCAAACGACATGCGAGTCTCCTTTATAATCTATAATTGTTTTGGATTGGTGGTATCGATATATTTTTCAATTCCATCAGCGATGGATTCACACACGGCTTTTTGATAGGAATCCTCCATGAGGCGCTTGCCTTCGATTTTATGGCTGATAAAAGAAGTTTCAATGAGGATGGAGGGCATTCTTGCTCCCAGAAGTACATAAAAGGGAGCCTGTTTTACACCGAGATCGGCAATATCTGAATATTTGGCCTTCATTCCCTTTACAAAATTCTGGTGAACAATATTGGCCAGCCTTGTGGATTCTTCTATTTTGGCATTTTTCATGAGATCACTTAAAATATAGTCCAGGTCGGAAATATTTTTCTCAGAGGTTGCGTTTTCCCGGGCTGCCACGGCTATGGCCTGGCTGTCGGTGGCAAGGTTGAGGAAATAGGTTTCAATGCCCTTTAGATTTTTATTTTTGGCGGCATTGCAGTGAAGGGAGATGAAAAGATCGGCCCTTTTCGTATTGGCAATGGCCGTCCTTTCCTCGAGAGTCAGTTTTTTGTCCTCGGTCCGGGTCAGCAATACCGTGCATTTTAAACGGTCTTTTAAAATATTGGCCAGCCGTTTGGCCATTTTCAGGACCAGGTCTTTTTCCCATTGATTGGGATAATATCCAGGGGCTCCCGGATCTGACCCGCCATGGCCCGGGTCAATGATGATTTTTCTGACCCCCAGGGCAAACTGGCGCGTGATATTTGAAGATTGCAGGTTGTCGGTGGTGAGTCCGGTAGCCTTTTTTTCGGGTTCAGGTTTGTCCGATTCAGCGACTTCAGAAGGGGTTGAAATGGGCGGGCCCCCGTTGGAACCCTTTCCCCAGACGTCAATGACTATCCTGAATGGGTCTTTTAAGGAAAATACCTTATAATTTTCAAAGGATTTGATATCCACCACCACCCGCACCGTATGGGGCAAATATTGCCCTGCCCGGGCCTGGATCAGAAGATTGTCATTGATGGGGGTATGTTCTGCAATCCCTTTCCCCAGCCGGGTCTGTTCAACATCCACATAAAGGCGTTGAAAAGGTTTGTTAATATCCGGGTCTTTATTGAGCAGTCTGTGGGAATAGTTTCTTTCATGGCCGACATTAACGACGATCCTTGTATATTCCGGATTAGACCATACCCTCAGGTCCGTTATGACACTGTCGCCGGATGTTGATGCGCTTTCGGGGGGAGAAGATGCCGTGCCGGATTCTTCCGGGGGAGCCGTTATCTCCGGTTCAGGTTTTTCCTCGCTCGTGCTTTCCGGCTCCGGAGTTATTTTTTCCCCGTGGATAGGTTTTTTACTTTCAGGGTTCTCCTTTTCTTCAACGGCTTTTTGGACCAGGGCTCCGTTTTTGGTGGCTTCTTTTTTGGAAACCTTGGGATTGAATTTGGGTGAATCATCAGAAGGGGGTGGAGGCGGCTCTTCAGCGGGAATCGGAGTTGAACTCGTAATGGATTTTAAAAGTGTTTGAGCGTTCCCGCTGTAGGCGCTTTGGGGATATTTGTTTCTCAGGCTGGCCAGAAGATTGGCGGCCCGTTCCTGATGGGTTATTTTTCCGGAAATTCTTGCAAGGTTCAGGTTCAACTGGGCAGCTTTATACATACCGGCCGGAGCCCATGAGCTTTCCGGGTACTGCCGTTGGATGGCCTCATATTTTGAAATGCAGTTGAGCCATTCCGTTTCCTTTTTTTTCAAGGTTTCGGAGTTTCTCAATTTTTTATAGCAGTCATCTGCCTGGAGATATAAGTCTTTGGCGTTATCCGGCCATCCGTTAACAGGGAAAAGAAAAAGACCCGACATGAGGATGAGGAAAAGAAAAAGGGCTCGTATGGATGGTTTAAACGCCTGCATATGCTATTTTAATGCTTTTTGTTTTAATTCATTTAAAAAAATCATTGCTTCAAGGGGAGTCATACTGGAAATATCAATCTTTTCCAATATTTTTTTTAGAGAAGAGTCTTGGCTTTCAAATAATTCCAGTTGATGGGGATCGGCTTTCTTTTTTCTTTTCTTTTTTTCGGGTTCCGGCTGGTTTACGGGCTGGGCTGTATTGTTTTTCTGTTCTGTTCTGGCCAGCATTCCCTTTGCAATATCAATGACCCTGTCCGGTACCCCGGCAAGCCGTGCCACCTGGATGCCGTAACTTTTATTGGTTCCTCCCCGGACAAGCTCCCTCAAAAATACGATATTATCGTTGAATTCTTTAACTGCAATATTATAATTTTTAATTCTGGGCTTAAGCTCTTCCAGCCGTATCAATTCATGGTAGTGGGTGGCAAACAGGGTTTTAACCCCTTGGCCGTCAAGATCATGAAGATATTCGGCCACGGCCCAGGCAATGCTCATGCCGTCGTAGGTGCTGGTACCCCTTCCGATTTCATCGAGAATGATAAGGCTTTTGGGTGTGGCATTATTGACAATATTGGCGGTTTCCTCCATTTCCACCATAAAGGTGCTCTGTCCTGAAGAAAGATTATCCAGTGCCCCGACCCGGGTGAAGATTCGATCCACAAGGGGGAGTGAGGCATTCCTGGCCGGAACAAATGATCCCATCTGGGCCATGAGAACCGTCAGGGCCACCTGGCGCAACACGGTTGATTTGCCCGCCATATTGGGTCCGGTGATGAGCAGGATCTGATTTTCCGTATTATCCAGGCGAATGGAATTGGGGACAAACCGCTCCCCCTTGATGAGTTTTTCCACCACCGGATGCCGGCCGTCTTCAATGATGACGGCATCATTTTCATTGATCAGGGGTTTGGTGTATCCGTTTTCCGATGCCGCCAGGGCAAGACCCTGGAGGGCATCCACGACGGCAATGAATTCCGCGGTTTTGAGGATGAGGAAGGATTTTAAAACCACCTGGTCCCGGAGGGTGCAGAAAATATCATATTCCAGCGCATTCCGCTTTTCCTGAGCATTGAGAATGGTGGATTCAACGGTTTTCATATCATCGGTGATGAACCTTTCCGCATTGACCAGGGTCTGTTTCCGGATATAGTGATCCGGGACGGACCCGGCCTGGGCCTTGGACACTTCGATAAAATACCCAAAGACTTTATTATACCTGATCCGCAGGGAAGACAGTTTTGTTTTTTCCCGTTCCGTGGCTTCGGCCTTGGCGATCCATGATTTTCCATCCCTGGAGATCAAAAGGAGTTCGTCCAGCTCAGGGCTGAAACCATCCTTAATGAGGCCGCCCTCATTCAATACATGGGGGGCGTCCTCCCGGACGGCCTTTTCAATGAGGTCAGCCAGGGATTCCAGCTCTTTTAAGGCAATATCATGATCTTCCAGCCTTTTCCCGTTGATGAGATCGTTTTTAAACAGGCTCAATTCCTTAAACAGCAGGGGCAGCCGTTTTAAAGACCGTTTCAGGGCGATCATATCCCTTGCATTTCCCTGGCCCATGGAAATTTTGCTGCCCAGGCGTTCAAGATCGTATACGGATTTTAAATGGGTGATGATCAGTTGATGGATATGGGCGGCCTTTGTGATTTCTTCAATACCGTCAAGGCGGCGCCGGATTTCTTGAATATCGGTCAGGGGATAGCGGACCCAGTTTCTCATGAGTCGGGACCCCATGGCCGTGACGGTCCGGTCCAGAACATGGATGAGGGAGCCTTTTTTATCCAGGGTCTGGATATTAACGAGGAGTTCCAGGTTTTTACAGGATTTGTCGTCAATCACCAGGAAATTTTTCAGGTCATAGGGGCTGATCTGAAAAATATGATTCGTCTCCTGAAGCTGGGTCTCTTTCACATAGGACAGGATGGCCCCGGCAGCAGAAATGGAGGCATTCATCCGCTCAATACCGAAGCCTTCGAGACCCCGGGTCTTAAACCGGTTTAAAAGCGCTTCCTTTGCTTCTTCAATGTCAAAACAGGTTTTATCCAGAAAGGTGATCTGCCGCCCCTGAAACAGCCTGAGGAGAGGTTTAAAGGCAGGATCTGTTTCAAAATTCCCGGGCAGCAGGATTTCCCTGGGGTCTACCTTTAAGATTTCATCCAGGAGCTGAGGGGGGATTTTGGATTGTCTGCTTTCCACCTCTGTGGTCTTAAAGGTCCCCGTGGAGATGTCAAGATAGGCAATTCCGGCAGCCTCGCGGGTTTTTGACAGGGCCAGAAGAAAATTATTGGCGGTTTTATCCAGGAGTTCTTCATTCAAGATCATTCCCGGTGTGATCACCCGGACCACTTCTCTTTTTACCAGACCCTTGGCAGCCGAGGCCTCCTCCATCTGCTCACACACAGCCACCTTGCACCCGTTTTCGATGAGCCTTGCAATATAGGTATCGGCGGCCCGGCAGGGAACGCCGCACATGGGAACCGGGGCCTCATCATTCTTATTTCTTGAGGTCAGGGTGATTTCAAGGATGGAAGCGGCCTTGACCGCATCCTCATTGAACATTTCATAAAAATCTCCCATCCTGTAGAATAGAATTGTATCTTTATGGGATGCTTTGATGGACAGGTACTGATCCATCATGGGCGTATTCTTTTTCGGATTCATGGGCTATTTTTTGAAACCAGGATCAATGCGTGACAACGAATTGTCATGCGTCTGAGCCCAGGCCGGGATTATTTTCCGGTAAATTTCCGTCTAAAGCAGCCTTGTTTTCAATTTCTTTTTTGATATAGGGGTCATGCTTAAACACATCCAGTTCTGTTTTTAATGATTCGATTTCTTTTTGAAGGCCGGCAATGCTTGTATTTGTTTTTTTGAGCTGTCTTTTTAAACCGAAAACGGCAACAAGACCTTTAATCCCGGCCAGAATCAGTCCCAGGACAAAACAGATCCCGAAATAGGCGATATTTTGAAGCGGGGGCAGGGCCCAGCTCCATCCTGGAACTTTGAGATCAAAATTCAGGAGGGGGATTGTCAAAAAATAAGGTTGATTCTGATAGACGAGGGTTCCGATAAGGGCCAGGATGATGAGCCAGAATAGGGTTTTTATGGTTTTCATTGATCCGCTCCATGTTAGAAGATGGGTTAAAATAATCTTAAGTTTTGGTGATCATAGATTAAATCTGCTTTTTTTTCAATTCTTCTTTTCACAATAAACCTGCTTGGATATTGAATTTAAAGGGGTCTATCGGCTTTGTGGGAAACAGTTCAGAGAAAAGCAGGGTTTATCCCTTTCACAGACAGGTCCTTTGAAAAAAGGGTCCAGGTGAGAGCTGCCGGTAAAACCGTCTTTTCAACTTCAAAACAGGAGAAATGAAGATGGGGAGGCAGTTGCGGATTTTTCCGGGTATCACAGACCCTGGCGATGATCTCGTTTTTTTTGATCCGATGTCCCCTATTCAGCCGGTTTTGGGGCAGGATATGGGCATAGGTGAAAACCACCCGTGTGCCGCCGGAATCCTCTTTTTCCGGGTCCACCACCAGGGTTTGGCCTAAAAAATCATCACAGACGTTGATGATCCGGCCGTCTGCCATGGCCGGGACGAGGATGGTGTCATCAAAACAGCACATCCTTCCCTGAGGGGTTCTGTAATAGGTAATGTCAATCCCTTCATGGGCCGAGGATCTGATACCGAAATCCCCCCACCATTTATCCCTGCTTGAAAAAAGCATCCCGGGGTAAAAGAGCCATTGAACCGCCTGGCCCTTTCCAAGGCCGTTGATCCTGGAAAGAGCTGCCAGATAATCCGGGAACCGTTTCATTACAAGGCTTTTAAGACGATCCTGTTGCCTGCAAGGTTGATATCTTCTATGGCGGCCTGGACTTCCATTCTTTCTCCCAGGAGCCCTTTTAAAAGAAAGGTTTTTTCATCCATGGGCGTTATATGGGTCACATTTTCCATGATCAGTTTTTCAATATTGTCATTTTTTAAATAGGCATTGAAGTCGCACATGAGAATTTCCTTTATTGAGGGTCAGTTGATTCATATTTAATTGTTTAATACCATTTTAATGTGAAGCGGTATATTCTTTTCACAATCAATGATCGCTCCCAGGTTGTTTTTATTCACTGCACAGTTGACAATCAGGGTATTTTTTAAATATTGGTAGCCGGCCTGTTCATGAATATGGCCGCATACTACCATGCAGGGAGGATGATTTTCAATAAAGCGCCTTAAACCAAAACTGCCGGCGCTGAACCGGTTCCCCACCCGGTCGCAGATCCCCCTGGGCGGCGGATGAACCACCAGGATGGTTTCCGGCGTCACTCGATTTTCAATTTCCCTGAAGCGTCTTGATTCAAACAGGCAGGCCTTGGAAACAAAGGGCAGGGGAAGGGTCCCGTTGAGGCCGAGAAAGCTCTGGCCCAGAAATTCTATTGCCTCCCGGCCCAAAAGGGTGATTCTTCCCCGCCGCCGGATCAAGGCTTCCACGGATTTCAAATCGGAATTTCCCCGGACGGCAAAAACCGGGATGTTGAATCCTTCCAATTGACTCAGGGGTTTCAACGCAGAAAAATATTGGGTCATGTCCCCGGCAAGGACCATCAGATCCGGTGATTCCCTTTGCACGGTTTTTTTGATTTTTTCAATGACTTCGGTTTTTCCGTGGATATCGGCGACGGCATAGATCCGCATGGTTCATTCCTTTTCATGGCCAAAGGGCCCGTCAGATATAATGATTTTCCTTTAGATAGGCAAATCCCCGGTGCCTAACGGTTTGAAATTCATGGAGGGTGTGGGCATCGCTGTTCACGTATAAGGACTTGCAGCAGGAAAGCATGGCCCCGAGATGGGGAAGGCTGGTTTTGCCGTTGGCCAGGTTGGCGCAGTTCAGTTCCAGGGCAATGCCGGCCCTGTCGGCCGCCGCGACAATCTCCTGGATATCCTTTGGGCTGAGTTCATTGGAAAAGGGCTTGGCGCATAGATGGCCCAGGAGGGTGATGGCTGGGCCGTATCTGTCAATAGCGTTCAGATAGGCGGTTTTCAAGGACCCGGGGCTTCCCTGATAGATTCGTTCATGGCTGGACAAGACTGTAAATTCCGGTTCAAATCCCTGGATATCCCGGCAGATATCCCCTTTTTCATTGAGCAGATCCGCTTCCACCCCGAAGATCACCTGAACCGGGTTATGGATATTCTTCCACCGGCCCGAGGCAATGATGCTGTAATGGGTACGGGTGCTGAAGCCGTAACGGTCCATATATTCCCGGTTATGGTCCGTGATGGCAATCTCGGTGTAATTCATCAGGCCGGCCCGGATAACGATTTCATCAATGGAATTCAATCCGTCGGACAGGGTCGAAGAATGAAGATGATAATCCCCATGGTCCATGCTGTTTATGATGTTCACGGCAGATCTCCTTTTGAACCGGCCCTTGAAAACGAGGGTGCAATGAGTTTAACTTGACGAACCCTCTTTTGAATACTAAAAATGGAATCAATATTTCCTTGGGAGGAATACTATCATTTATGGATAAAATTGCATCATTAAAAAGACTTTTGGACCCGAAAAAAATTGCCGTCATCGGTGCATCAAAGTCAAAGGAAAAAGTCGGGGGGATCGTTTTCAGGCGTTTGATGGATTCAAGAAGACGTCTTTTTCCCGTCAATCCAAAGGAAACCGCCATTGAGGGATATAAGGTGAGCCCGGACATCCGGTCCCTGCCCAGAGACATTGATCTTGCCGTGATCACCCTGGCGGCGGAAAAGGCCGTAGAAGCCGTTGAGAGCTGCATTGAAAGGGGAATTCCCAATTATATCATCGTGGCCGGCGGATTCGGGGAGGTGGGAGCCCAAGGAAGAAATCTGGAAGACCGGTTAAAGCAACTGGCCCAGACCCATCCGATTAATATCCTGGGCCCCAATTCCCTGGGGATCTTCCTGCCCGATGAGAATATCGACACCATCTTTGTGGAACATGGGGACAAGGCCCTGGACCGAAACGGGCGGGTGGCCTGTATTGTCCAGAGCGGGTCCGTGGGGGTGGAAGCCCTGGGATATGCTTCCAATACCGGCTATGGCATGAGGGCCTTTGTGGGTCTTGGCAACAAATGCGATCTGGATGAGGTGGATTTCCTCCACTATTTTTCCCAGGATGAAAAAACCAATTGCCTCGGTTTTTACCTGGAAAATATAGAAAAGGGCAGGGAATTCCTCTCGGTGGCCAGGGACACGGCAAAACAGAAACCCGTTGTGGTGCTTAAAGCCGGAATGACTCATACCGCGGCCTCGGCCGTCAGTTCCCACACCGGCAAACTGGCCGGTTCCGACAATGTGATCAGCGGGGCCCTCAAGCAGTTCGGGATCCAGCGGGTCTATGATGATGAAGAATTCTGCGATGCCACCAAAGTGCTGTCCATGCTGTCCGGCGCTCCGGGCAACCGGGTGGCGGTCCTCACCGCTGCCGGCGGCTACGGGGTCATGTGTACGGATTTTATCGAGAAAAAAGACAGCCGGGCCGCCCTGGCCATGGCAAAATTGTCCGAGACCACGAAAAGCCGGATAAAGGCCGCCACCTTCCCGTTTACCGCCTGTGAAAACCCGGTGGATATCACGGCCAGCGCCACGGACAAAATGTTCTCCGAAAGCCTGGACGCCCTGATCCGGGATGAGGGCGTGGACCTCATCATCTGCATTGCCTTTTTCGCCCCCCCCGGCATCAGTGAAAACCTCATCGATATCATTGCCGGAAAAATCCGGAATTCGGACAAACCCGTTATTGTCTTTACCAAATACGGGCCTTTTACAGACAATTGCATCAAGAATTTATATTATGCAGGGGTGGCGGCCTATCCCTCCGTGGGCCGGGCCGTCCGGGCGGCAAGGGTCCTGGTGGAAAGAACAGCCATCCAAAAACGGCTTTTGCAGGAGGAATAGGAAAATGGAAGAAAAACTGAAACTCTGGTTTGAAAGCCTCGGGGATAAGAAGAATCCCGATGAATTCGACGCCAAGCAGCTCATGGCCCTCTATTCCATCCAAACCCCCCGGGGCAAACGCCTGGGGCCCCTGGATGGTTTGGACATTCAGGGGATAAATCCCCCCTATGTCTTAAAGGTCTGCTCCTCGGACATCCTTCATAAAACCGAGATGCAGGGGGTGATCTTGAATAATGACCGGGAGTCCGTCGCCCATCGGTTTGAGATCCTGAGGCAGCGCTTTCCCCAGGAACATATCCTGGTTGAACACCAGGCAGGCTTCATGGGGCCTGAATTCATCATCGGGATCATCCGGGACCCGGTTCTGGGCCATGCCGTCATGGTGGGCGCCGGCGGGGTCCTGACGGAAATCTACAAGGATACGGCCTTCAGGCTGGCCCCCTGTTTCGTAACAGATGCCGCAGACATGATCGATGAGCTGGTTCTGGCCCCGGTATTTAACAATTTCCGGGGAATGGTGCTGGATAAACAGAAACTGGCCATGACCATCTCCCGGGTATCACAGCTTGCCCACGACCTGGGAGACCGGCTCAGCCAGTTGGATATCAACCCCATTGTCTTCAGCGAGGGCGACTGGATGGCCCTGGATGTCAAGGTGGTGCTGGAGAAAGAATAGGTGCTTATTCTTCCCTTTCCATGCGGATGGCCTTTTTCGGGCAGATCAGGGCGCAGATGCCGCATCCTTTGCAGAATTCAAGATCGATTTCAATGCGGCCGCTGGCCGGGTTCCGCGTGATGCAGAGTTCCGGGCAGGTGATGCGGCAAAGATCGCAGCTCTGGCAGAAATGGTTGCCCAGGCATCGCCGGGCCTCTTTAACGGCTTCAGGTTCAGCCAATCCCGTTTCATGTTCAGGGGTGGGACGCCGGGATTCTTCAAATTTGCATTCTTTGGGAATGATCTGTTTTATGTCCGTCATAATCGTAACCTTATCTATGTTTTTTACCCGAGCCGGGATAAATAGTCATGAACCTTCATGGCCGATTTTTTTCCATTGGCCATGGCTTCCACCACCGTGGAAGACCCCTGGGCAAAATCCCCGGCCACAAACACCTTGGGCAGGTTCGTGGCCAGGGAGCCGGCGTCGGCTTCCAGTTTTTTTCCGTTGAGGCCGGTGGTTATGCTGTCATGATCCGCTTTTTGTCCCACGGCGGAAATGACCAGATCGGCCGGCATGATAAAATCCGAACCCTCGATTTTTACGGGGCTGGGCCGACCCTGACCGTCCCCGTCCTTTAATTCGGTTTTGGCGCAGGTCAGACCCGTGATGCGGTGGTCTTGGGTGATAAATGTCAGCGGCATGGTGAAATACCGGATCTCTACGCCCTCGGCTAGGGCAGCCTTGACCTCTTCCCGGTCAGCCGGCATTTCCAGGGGACCCCGGCGATAGATCAGGATGACCTTGGCAGCCCCTTGTTTCAGGGCGGAGCGGGCTGAATCCATGGCTGCATTGCCTCCGCCCACCACAATGACCTGCCTTCCCGGTTCGAGTGTCATGCCGTCTGAAATACTGCGCAGAAATTGAAGGCATTCCTGGTAGCCCTCATAATTGTCCTCGTTTTCCAGGGCCAGGGTCAGCCCCGTCTGGGTGCCGGTGGCAATGATGACCGCATCGGTCCCGGTTTTTTCAAGGTCCGCCAGGGTGAGGTCTTTTCCAAATTCGATGCCGGTCCGGATCTCAACCCCGGTCTGTCGGATGAAATCAATATCCCTTTGCAGGATTTCCCGGGGCAGCCGGAAGGCGGGGATGGCCCAGGCCAGGAGTCCGCCGGGCCGGTGATAGGATTCGATGACTTCAACCGCATATCCCATCTTCGCCAGTTCATAGGCCGCCGCAAGCCCGGCCGGTCCTGACCCGATGATGCTCACCTTTTTATTCAGGGAGGCAACCGGCTTGACCGGTAAAAGGGATGGAGACGCAACCTCTGCGGCAAAGCGTTTCAGAGACCGGATGGACAGGGCCTCATCCAGGTTTGCCCGGACACAGGCCGATTCGCAGGGATGGTGGCAGACATGGCCGCAGATGGAGGGCAGGGCATTGGCGGCCCGGATCAGTTCCAGGGCCTCCTTATATTGTTTCCTTGCAATGAGCCGGAGATAGCCCCGGACATCCTGTGAAATGGGGCAGGCGCTCTGGCATTTGGGCAGGGGGAGGGTGTCCTCCTCCTTTAAATGAACCTGGCTGTCCTGATCCGAATAGATTTTGCCGCGCATGGTGTCTATTTCCTGACGCATTTCAGGCATGAGTTCGGCGGGGCAGGCTTCCATACACGCAGCACAAAAGCTGCAACGTTCAAAATCGATCACCGGTTTATGTGTTCTTCCTTCTACGGCCATGGTGCACTCTTCCCAATTTATATTTTTTTAAGGTTAAGCCCGATGTCCTGTCCCAGGGCCAGGGCTTTTCGATTGATTTCCAGAAACCGCGGGGCGCTGTTTTCTTCCAGGGCCCGGACCAGGGAGGCCTGGCTGGTGAGTCCCGTCAGGACGGCTGCCGCGGCCAGCATGACCATATTGGCGGCCTGCTTGTTGTTCAGGTCCTTGATGGCCCTGTCCGTGGCCGGCACGCCGGTCTGGATCACGCCCGGAAGGGTTCCGGGTTTGACCAGGAGATCGTCATAGATGACCAGGGCCTTTTCCTTTGACAACTGTCCCAAAGATTCTTCATAGGCTTTCTGGGAAAAGGCAATGAGGATGTCCGTGCTGATCATATGCGGAAATTTAATCGGATCCTCGGCCACAATCACGTCATACCGGGCCGTGCCGCCCCTGGCCTGGGCGCCGTAGGCGCTGGATCCGGCCACCCAGCGGCCGTCCTTGATGGCGGAATGGGCTAAAATCGTTCCGGCCAGCACCACTCCCTGGCCGCCGAATCCGATCAAACGGACTTGTTTGACGTTACTCATGGTGAAACTCTCCTGTGATGATTTTGGTCTTTAAAAGGTCCTTGTCCATGCCCTTTGCCTGTTCCCGGGTGATGCAGTCCTGCATCAGGGCCTTGAGCATCTGCACCGATGAATCGGCCTTGTTGCGGCGGCCGAACTGGGTCGGACAGGGGGAAAGGGCCTCGATGAAGGTAAAGTCCTCCATGCCCAGGGCTTTTTTAATGGCGGCCATGAGAACCAGGGGCTGGGTCACGCTGAAGCGGGCCGCATATTCGGCCCCGGCGCCCAGTACCAGGCGGCAGAGGTCAAAGGGCCGGTAGGGGTTGCCTTCGCCGGTGGTGGCGGTGATGGTGCCCAGGGGGGAGGTGGAGGCCACCTGGCCGCCGGTCATGCCGTAAATCATATTGTTGGCGCAGATGACGGTGAGGTTGGTATTGCGGCGGGCCGCATGGATCAGGTGGTTGCCGCCGATGGAGGTCAGGTCCCCGTCCCCGCTGATGACGATGACCTTGAGTTTGGGGTTGGCCATCTTGGCGCCGGTGGCAAAGGCAATGGCCCGGCCGTGAAGGGTATGCAGGGTGTCCCCGTTAAAATGGGGGCTGGGAATCCAGGCCGCGCACCCGATGCCGGAGACAAACAGGATGTTTTTCATATCCAGTTCCATATCGGCAATGGCCCGCAAAATGATGTTCATCAAAATCCCATGCCCGCATCCGGGACAAAAGGGCGTTGATTTTACTTCCTGCCGTAAATAGGCATCCAGATCCCTTGCCATTATATTATCCTCTCTATATGCGCGATGATGTCTTTGGGGTGAATGATCCTGCCGTTGGTCTGGTGATAGGGAATGACCTCGCAACCGGCATATTTCCGGATCTCTCCGTATACCTGTCCGCTGTTCATTTCCGGGACAAATAGTTTTTTTCCGAGCTTGCCGATACGGTTGATCAGGCCGTCGGCAAAGGGCCAGATGGTTTTGAGCCGCAGCAGCCCAACCTTTTTTCCGGATTTGCGCAGTTGGTCCACGGCGAAAAAAGCACTCCGGGCCGTGAACCCATAGGCCACCACAATGACCTCGGCATCATCCAGGGAATAGGCCTCACTTTGGATGATATTCTCCCGGTGATTTAAAATTTTGTTGTTGATGCGGCCCACCAGCCGTTCATGAACCGCCGGGTCATCGGTTTTCCGGACCCCGAATTCATTATGGGTGGAGCCGGTGACCGTGATGCTCTCGCCTTCGCCAAAGGAGGGCATGGGCGGCACCCCGTCATTTTCCTCGGTACCGAAGGGGGCGGCCCCGCTTTTTTTGTACCGGTTTCTGGTCTGCACAAGGGGGCTGATGTCCATCCTTTCCCGCAGATGCCCCACGGCCTCATCGGCCATGACAAAGACCGGCACCCGGTATTGTTCGGAAAGGTTAAAGGCCTCAATGGTCTGGTCATACATTTCCTGAACCGACCAGGGAGAAAGGGCGATGATCTGGTAATCCCCGTGGGACCCCCATTTGGCCTGCATGAGGTCCCCACTGCCGACCTTGGTGGCCTGGCCCGTACAGGGACCGGCCCGCTGGATATCCACCAGCACCAGGGGGGTTTCCGTGAATACCCCGTAACCCAGGGCTTCCTGCATGAGGCTGAAGCCCGGTCCCGAGGTTGCGGTCATGGCCTTGGACCCGGACCAGGAAGCGCCGACCACCGAACAGATGGAGGCAATTTCATCTTCCATCTGCATGAAGACGCCGTCCACCTCTTTGAGCCGCTGGGCCATGCGCTCCATGATCTCGCTGGAAGGCGTGATGGGATAGCCTGCATAATAGCGGCAGCCGGCGGCGATGGCGCCTTCTGCGGCGGCTTCATTGCCCGTGAAAAAATAACTGCCCGGAGCTAAGGCGCTTTGGACTTCCATTGTGTCATTCATAATTCACCATCCATATTCTGTTCTTCCCGGAGACCGTTTCATATTCATCCGGGTCCCGGCGCTTTTCAAATTCATTTCTTGCCGGATACTATAAATGTAATTAAAAATAAAATCAAATATAAAATTAAATTCATTTAAATTTTTCCGGATGCACAGGGCATGGTGTTGAGATTTTTTAAGGGGTTCCTATGGATAGGGAAATAGCAAGGGATAATATAATTAAAATTCCGCCTCAATTTAATTACAAAATTGAAACTTAAAATGAAATTTTAATTTACTTTTTTGTAATTAATCCATTGATGAGGCTCATCGATAAAGCTTAAAATATTTTTTTATTTTTCAGGAATCGCTTTTGCCTGTAAGCTATTCTGTCTGTTCCGGAAAACTTGAATGGTTCTTGGCATGTCCTTTGCAATTTTTGATTGGATTTACCAATATGAATTTGCGGAGGAGATCTATGTCAGGGAAAATCAAGGGTTTTATTTCAGTATGGGGACTGATGCTTTTACCGGAAATTATATGTGCGGCCGACGGCTCGGTGATCGATACCGGAAGCACCAGTTGGATGCTCATTTCCACTGCTCTCGTATTGCTCATGATGCCGGGGCTGGCAATGTTTTACGGAGGACTGGTCAGGTCCAAAAATGTGTTGGGAACCATGATGCATACCTTTGTGGCCATGGCTGTCATCGGTGTCCTATGGGTCATCTGTGGATATTCTTTGACATTCGGCAAAAATATTCTTGGGGGCTTCATCGGATGGAACCCGGATTTCTTTTTCTTAAAAGGCATTGATGAAGTGATTACCGGCGGTATTCCTGAATATATCGTTGCCATGTTCCAGGGGAAATTTGCCATTATCACACCGGCACTGATCAGCGGCGCCTTGGCTGAAAGGGTCTATCTTCGCGGGTATATCATGTTCATCGCCCTCTGGTTTCTGGTGGTTTACTGCCCGCTGTGCCATTGGGTATGGGCCTCGGAAGGATGGCTTTTCAATACAGGCGCTGCCGGCGTTATCGACCTGGCAGGAGGGCTTGTGATTCACGTATCCGCCGGTGTCAGCGCCTTGGTGGTTGCCATTTTCCTGGGGCCGAGACTTGGGTACCAGAAACTGGCCGCCCCGCCCAATAATCTTGTCATGACCCTGATGGGTGCCGGACTGCTCTGGGTCGGGTGGTTTGGCTTTAATGCCGGTTCTACCCTTCAAAGCGGTCTTGATACGGCCAGGGCCCTGACCATGACTCAGATTTCCGCAGCTACCGGGGCTTTAACATGGCTTTGCATAGAAGGGATTATTTACAGAAAGGCATCTGCCTTGGGGTTTGCATCCGGAACCCTGGCCGGCCTTGTGGTCATCACCCCGGCGGCTGCAGTGGTTCTGCCGGTGGGTGCCTTTTTTCTGGGTGCCGTATCCTCCATCGCCTGCTTTTATGCAGTTCAAATGAAAAACAAGCTGGGATATGATGATGCCCTTGATTGTTTCGGTATTCATGGTGTCGGCAGCGGACTGGGGGTCATTTTATTAAGTTTTTTTATCCGGGATTCCTGGCTGACCAATGCTTCAACGGCTGCAGGCAGAGCATGGACGTCTTTTGATCAGTTTCTCGTTCAGCTTAGAGGGCTCGGGGCAACCATTTCACTGGCCGTTATCGCCACCGTCATCCTGTGTGTCCTTGTTGAAAAAACCGTTGGGTTCAGGATGGACCCGGAAAACGAATATCTCGGTATGGACCAGGCCCTTCATGGTGAAAGAGGCTATGATTTTTCCTAGGCGGTTTGAAGGATTGTCAGGATTAAAAAATTGGATCAGGGCTTGAGGCGGGGAGTACCAGCCTTGGATATTCGGTTCAATACCCTCCTAAATGTCAAGATATAGGAACCGGCCTTTTATCATGACCCGGGCCACCGGGTCATGCCCGGTGAAACAGCAGAGATCCGCCGGATCATCAATATCCCAGACCACCAGGTCGGCATCCTTCCCCGGTTCAAGACTGCCCTTGGTCCGGTCCAGGCCCAGGGCCTTTGCCCCGTTGAGGGTGGCGCCCAGCAAGGCCTCTTCGCAGGTGAGGCCGAAAAGAAGGCAGGCCATGTTGAGAATCAGGGTCATGGAAAAAACCGGACTGGACCCGGGATTCAGATCCGTGGCCAGGGCCATGGGAATCTTAAGGTCCCTGAGGGTCTGAACCGGGGGTTTTTGCTTTTCTTTTAAATAATAAAAGGCCCCGGGCAGAAGAACGGCCGTGACCTTGTGCTTTGCCATTGCTTCGGCGCCGCTGGGGGAGAGATATTCCAGGTGGTCGCAGGACAGGGCCTTGAATAAGGCGGCCAGGGCGGCGCCATGGGAGTCGGAGAATTGCTCGGCATGGAGTTTGACCCTGAAGCCGAGGGCCGTTGCCGCCTCGAATATCTTTCGGGTATCTTCAAGGGAAAAGGCCATGCGTTCGCAGAACACGTCCACGGCTGTGGCGATTCCCTGGGCTTTGACCTTGGGCAGCATGACATTGATAATCAGGGACAGATAGCCCTCCGGGTCGCCCCGGAATTCCGGGGGCAGGGCATGGGCTCCCAGGAAGGTGGGTTCGATGTGCAGGGGAAAGGTCTTTGCCAGGTCCCCCACGACATCCAGGAGTTTCAGCTCGGTCTCAAGATCAAGCCCGTATCCGGATTTGATTTCAAGGGTGGTGACTCCTTTACTGGCCAGGGTCTTCACCCGTTTTGAGGCCAGATCCAGGAGGGTTTCCCGGGATGCGGCCCGGGTGGCCCTCACCGTGGAGAGAATGCCGCCCCCCTGTTTTGCGATGTCTTCATAGCCGACACCCCGGACCCGCATTTCAAATTCAGGGGACCTTGATCCGGCCCAGACCAGATGGGTGTGGCAGTCCACAAAGCCGGGCAGGAGCCAGCGGTTTCGGCAATCCACCACGGTTTCACACCGGGAGCCGAAGTCCCGGGGCAGGTCTTTGTTTTCCCCCACCCAGGCGATTTTTTCTCCGGAAACGGTCAGGGCCCCGTTTTCAATGACGGAGAGGCGGCCTCCGGCCATGGCGGCCAGGCGGCACCGAGTGAAAAGGGTATCTATGGTTTCGGGCAGTGGGTTTTCCATCACAGGCTCAGCCTTTATCTCGGTTGTTTTCCGGATCTGTTCCATCTGTTCGGCAGCTTCTATGTTGTGATCTTCCGGCCATGGATCATGGGGAGCTTAACCCCCCTGGCTTGGGCCACCTGGATGGCGGTGTCATAACCGGCATCGGCATGGCGGATGATGCCGGTGGCCGGGTCATTTCTCAGCACCGTGGTCACCCGTTTCTCGGCCTCGGGCGTGCCGTCGGCCAGGGTGACCTGACCGGCATGGAGGGCATAGCCGATGCCGACCCCGCCGCCGTCATGGAAAGACACCCAGGCCGCACCGGAAGCCACGCTGGTCATGCAGTTGAGCAGGGCCCAGTCAGCCACGGCATCGGACCCGTCCTTCATGGCTTCGGTTTCCCGGTAGGGGGAGGCCACGGACCCGCAGTCCAGATGGTCCCGCCCAATGACGATGGGGGCCTTCACCCGTTTATCCCGGACCAGGTCGTTAAAGAGCTTGCCTGCCTTTTCCCTTTCACCGTATCCCAGCCAGCAGATCCGGGCGGGAAGCCCCATGTGCTCCACTTTTTCCTCGGCCATCTTGAGCCATCTGATCATCTTTGTCTTTTCAGGAAACAGTTTCATCAGTTCCCGGTCCGTCACCCGGATGTCTTCCGGGTCCCCGGAAAGGGCGGCCCACCGGAAAGGGCCTTCGCCGAGGCAGAACAGGTCCCGGATATAGGCCGGGACAAAGCCGGGATAGTCCATGGCCCTGTCCACCCCCCGTTTCATGGCCTGGGCCCTCAGGTTGTTCCCGTAATCAAAGGCAATGGTCCCCTTGTCCTTCATCTCAAGGATGGCCCGGACATGGCCCGCCATGGAGGTTAAGGCCCTGTCCTTATAGGTTTCAGGATCAGTCTTGCGAAGGTCCAGGGCCTCTTCAAAGGAAAGCCCTTTGGGAAAATAGCCGTTCAGTTCGTCATGGGCGCTGGTCTGGTCGGTGATGACATCCGGGATAAAGCCTTTTTGCATCATGGCCGGGAGGATGTCACAGATATTGGCGCAAAGCCCGATGGAAAGCGGTTTTTTGTTTTGGGCGGCTTCCTTTGCCTTCAGGATGGCCTCGTCAAGGTCTTTTGCCGCCATGTCCAGGTATCGTTTTTCAAGGCGTTTGGCAATGCGGGAAGGATTGATTTCAACACAGAGGGCCACCCCGCCGGCCATGGTGACGGAAAGGGGCTGGGCCCCGCCCATGCCGCCGAGACCTGCGGTGACAACGATTTTCCCGGCAAGGTCGGCCTGGTAATGCTTTTGCCCCAGGGCGGCAAAGGTTTCATAGGTGCCCTGGAGGATGCCCTGGGTGCCGATATAAATCCATGAACCCGCCGTCATCTGGCCGTACATCATGAGCCCCTTTTTGTCCAGCTCATGGAAATGCTCCCAGTCGGCCCATTTGGGAACGATATTGGCATTGGCAATGAGAACCCTGGGGGAATGCGCGTGGGTTTTGAGGACCCCCACGGGTTTGCCCGACTGGATCAGGAGGGTTTCATCGTTTTCAAGATCCAGGAGGGTCAGGACAATGGCGTCAAAACAGGCCCAGTTCCGGGCCGCCTTGCCAAGGCCCCCGTAAACGACGAGCTGGTCCGGGTTTTCGCCGTTGTCTGGGTCAAGATTGTTGCAGAGCATGCGCAGGGCCGCTTCCTGGTACCAGCCCTTGCAGTGAAGGTCGCCGCCCCGGGGGGCTTTGACCGGGCGGGCCACGCCGCATCCTATCTTAAGGTCTTTCAGGATAATTTCTTTTCGGGTCATGGGTCTCCTCCCGGCGGGATTGACTTTTATCAGTGGATTGGATAGTACCTGTCTATACAAGGACAGAGGGGATGTCAAGTGAATTCAGGGCGGCTGCGGACAGCAAACCGCCGGGGGATATGCACCCAGGGGAAGACGGAGAAGGGGATAAGACCATGAAGGAAGAAATCGTAGTGCACGGGGAGGGGTTTGAGCTGGAGGAGCTGGTTCGGATCGCCCGGCATGGGGCCGGGATCAGGATATCCGAAGAATCCGTATCCAGGATCCATAAGGCAAGGGAACTCATCGACCGATGGGTGAAAAACGGTGAAAGAATCTACGGGGTCACCACCGGATTCGGCGCCCTGTCCGGCGTCACCATTTCCTATGAGGATACCCGGGAACTCCAGAAAAAAATCCTTTTCAGCCATTCGGCCGGCATAGGGAAAAATTTGGATGAGGATGTGGTCAGGGCCATGATGGCCCTCCGGGTCAATGATTTTTGCCGGGGCAATTCAGGGCTCAGGCTTGAAACCATAGAAAAGCTGGCCCGGCTTTTAAACGAGGGCATTGTCCCCCTTGTCCCGGAAAAAGGCTCCGTGGGGGCCAGCGGGGACCTGGTGCCCATGGCCCATCTTTCCCTGGTGCTCATCGGAGAGGGAGAAGCCCTGGTGGACGGGAAAAGGATGACCGGGGCCCAGGCCCTGCGGAAAAAGAAGATCCGGCCCCTGGCGCTTGAGGCGGGGGAGGGGATCGCCCTCATCAACGGCACCCAGCTCATGATCGCCCTGGGATGCCTGGCCCTCCACGATGCCCTGAATCTCTGCAAACATGCCGACATTGCCGCGGGCATGAGCCTTGAAACCCTCATGGGAACCCGGGCCGCCTTTGATCCGAGGATCCACCGGGCCAGGCCCCATAAGGGCCAGATCCTGGCCGCCGACAATATGCTGAGGATTACGGCCAATTCGGAAATCATCTCTTCCCACAAGGATTGCTCCCGGGTTCAGGACGCCTATACCCTGAGGTGCTCTCCCCAGGTCCATGGGGCCTCCTGGGACGCCTTTGGTTATGTGGACAAGGTCATCCGGGTGGAGATGAATTCATCCACGGAAAACCCCCTGATCTTTCCGGAATCGGAAGAATTCCTGTCCGGCGGGAATTTCCACGGCCAGCCCCTGGCCCTGGCCTGCGATTTCCTGGGCATCGCCATTGCCGAGCTGGCCAATATTTCGGAGCGGAGAATCGAAAGGCTGGTGAACCCCCAGCTTTCCGGGCTCCCGGCCTTTCTGGTGGAAGACGGCGGCCTCAATTCCGGATTCATGATCGCCCAGTATGCGGCGGCTTCCCTGGTTTCCGAAAACAAGGTCCTGGCCCATCCGGCCTCGGTGGATTCCATCCCTACTTCGGCCAACAAGGAGGACCATGTGTCCATGGGCTCCATTGCAGCCCGCAAATGCCGGGAAATCGTGGCCAATGTGGAAGACGTCATTGCCATAGAACTTTTATGCGCGGCCCAGGCCATGGACCTTTTCACCAATCTCAAGGCCGGGGACGGGACCCTTGCCGCCTATGAGGTCATCCGGAGCAGGGTGGGCTATATGAAGGAGGACCGGATCCTGTCCAGAGACATTGCCGCGGTCAAGGAACTTCTTCTGGGCGGCAGCATTGTCCGGGCTGTGGAAGATAAGGTGGGGAAACTATATTGATCTGTTGCAGCGGGGAGCGATCAGAGATGTGATATGGATTTGCCATTCTTCCAGAGTTCATATTCACTGATACCGATCTTATCGCTCCGATAAACTGTGTAGCCCGTAGCATTTTTTTGTTTTAAATTTATAAGTTCAGTAGCCAAGGCTTGACCCCGACCCATTTCACGCTTTGTTGTGTGAAGTCCTAAGAAAAAGATTTTGTTATATTTATGGATCTGTAGTGAACTCTAACTTAACAGTGTAATCTTCTGTTTTCTCAACAGTTTCGAATATCGGTACTTCAGTGTTGCTGTTCGTGAACACCGTATTTGTCTCAAACATATGAAAGCCATTTATAAATTCCACAATCATACTGTTTTTATTTTCTTTAGGTATGAGTTTTATCAAACTATTTTTATTATTATTAGCGTATTCAATAGAGCCGGTTCGAAAATTTATCCCCTTCATAATTTTGTAATCAGGTGTTCTGATCAGAATATATTATTCTTTTATTTCAAGTACTTCCATTTCAAACTCCCCACCACATCCCTCCCAAAAAAAGTTTCTATATGAATTTGATGCGGAGTCGTATTCTTGAGTCTTAAAATTAAAGCCATTAGAGCTGAGATATATAAATTCTTTTTCTCCAATTTTTTTAGAATACAACCGTACATCTATTATCACTACTGTCCAAAATAAATTAAAATTTTCAATTTTGGTATTTTAAAACCGCGAGAATTCAACACCCGACTTCATTTCCAAAAATCAGGTTATATTTTCTCTTTACTTCACTTTCAGAGCCCTCTGAAAGGCAATTCCATTTGCAA
>JAMPXP010000022.1 GCA_023701135.1 Desulfobacula sp.
GGAAGGAATATAGAATCGGCCAGGTCAACAATGCCTTTGTATTCCCGGGTGTGGGGCTGGGCATCATCGCCTCCGGGGCCACCGAAGTCCTGCCGACCTTTTTTTCTGCCGCCGCCCATGCCGTTGCGGAATTTGTCAGCGAAGAGGATTTAATGAACGGCATTCTCTGCCCGCCCCTGGATCAGCTTAAAAATGTGTCCTTTGAGGTCGCCAAACGCGTCGGCGCCGAAGCCATAAAAGCCGGGGTTATCGAAAAAGGCTGCGCCTTTTCAAGATACAAGCACAACAATGACCCGGACCGGCTGAACCTGTTGATCGAAAAAATGCGCTGGGAACCCAAGTATTTTAATCAGAGTTAAGCTTTGAATTTCAGCAGGTTTCTTTCAGATTTCATCCGTTTGAATGATCCGGATGATCTCAACCAGCCGGGAAACCAGATGGTCATGGTAGCGTTTCCCTCCCTCGGCCGATGCCTTGGAAGGTTCGCCCGAGGTCCCGCCGGATTTCAGGGTGGCGGCCTTCATTTCCTCGGGACTGCTGGGAACATAGCAGAGGGTGTCCCCTTCAAAGGAAGGATCCACGCTGTATAATGGCTTTGGGGTATGGGGATTGTCAATGGCCCGGTCCATTTTAACAAGGCCCGGGTACCGGTACATCATGTGAGAACTTTCAATTTCCTCGGCATGTCCCACCCGGCCCCAGCCCAGGGAGGCCGTAATGGATTTGGACATATAGGCGGGGTCAAAGATCACTACCTTGACGCCCAGTTCCCGTTTGGCCCGTTCTCCGGCCATCTGGAGCCAGGCAATATTGACGATGCGGTGGCCGTTGATGAGAACAAATCTTTCAAACCCGTGGTGGTGAAGGGAAGAAATCATGTCAAAGGCGATTTCGGCCAACAGGTCCGGGCGGATGGTGATGGTGCCGGGCAGGATCATATGATGGGGGCTCCAGCCGAACCACAGGGGCGGGGATACGGGCACACCGGCTTTTTGAGCGGCATCTTCGGCCAGGGTGATGGCCACCATGGTATCCGTTCCCACGGGCAGGTGGGGCCCGTGCTGTTCCGTGCTGCCAAAGGGCAGAAGAATGGTTTTTGAGCTTTTTTCAACCGCTTGTTGAACTTCTTCCCAGGTCATGTCCTGGAGCCGGATAGAGTCGGTCATGGCAGCCTCCTTAGATAAAATTATAAATTGTCCAGGAAATGGGTATCAATATCCCCTTTTTGAAAATTTTTGTTAAGGAAAATCTTTCGAAAAAACGGAATGGTGGTCTGAATTCCTTTGATGTCGAATTCGTCCAGGGCCCTTTTCATACGGCGGATGGCCGATGGGCGGTCCTGGTCCCAGACAATAAGTTTTCCGATGAGGGAATCATAAAAAGGGCCCACCATATAGCCGTCATGGATGTGGGTGTCGATCCTGACCCCGGGCCCGCCGGGAAAAACAATGGATTCGATTCTGCCGGGGCAGGGCATGAAATTGTCATCGGGGTCCGAGGCATTGATCCGGCATTCCATGGCCCAGCCCTTGGGAACGATGTCCTCCTGTTTCAGAGTCAGTTTCTGCCCGGCGGCGATCAGGATCTGCTGACGGACAATATCAATGCCGGTGATCATTTCCGTGACAGGATGCTCCACCTGGACCCTGGCATTGACTTCCATGAAATAAAATTTTTTGTCCTTGTCCACTAAAAATTCAATGGTGCCGGCATTGGTATAGCCCATGGCCCTTGCAATGGTGACGGCGGTGTTCCCGAGGGCGGCCCTCAGATCCTCATCCACAAAGGATGAGGGGGCTTCTTCGATGAGCTTCTGGTACCGTTTCTGGATGCTGCATTCCCGTTCCGCCAGATGGACATAATGGCCGAATGTGTCCCCCAGGATCTGGATTTCAATATGGCGAGGGTTTGTAATATATTTTTCCAGATAAATATCAGGATTGCCGAAAGCGGCCTTGGCTTCCCCCGATGCCATGGAAAAAGCCTCCCTCAGTTCTTCCGGGGTATGGGCGATCCTCATGCCCCGGCCGCCGCCGCCGCCGGAGGCTTTTAAAATCACGGGAAACCCCACGGTTTCAGCCAGGGCGCAGGCCATGTCCGGCGAGGTGAGGATATCCTCACTCCCGGGAATGACGGGAATGCCGAGAGCCATCAGGGCCTGCCGGGCCGATGATTTGTTGCCCGCCCGGGCGATGCACTGGGCCGAGGGCCCGATAAAGGTGATGCCCGCTTCCTCGCAGGCCTTGGCAAAATCGGCGTTTTCAGACAAAAACCCGTAACCGGGATGGACGGCGTCGGCCTTTGCTTCCTTGATGGCTGCCATGATCCTGTCCAGGTTCAGATAGCTTTTATAGCTGAGGGCCGGACCGATATGGACGGCATGATCCGCAATTTTGACGGGAAGGCTGTCCTTGTCCGCGTCGGAATAAACGGCAATGGTGCCGATGCCCATCTCTTTACAGGTCCGGATGATTCTCAGGGCGATCTCACCCCGGTTGGCAATGAGGATACGCTTGAACGGCATGGCCCCTTCCTTTCTGGCTATTCTTTTTCAATGATCATGAGAGCCTGCTTTTTCATGACCGGGTCTTCGTTTTCCACCAGGATGTCTTTGACCACCCCGCCGTATTCGCTGCGAAGTTCCGTAAATATCTTCATGGATTCAATGACGCATAGCATATCCGAAGCCTTGATTTTCTGCCCGACTTCCACCAGGGGCGGGTTGTCCGGGGCCGAGGCCCGGTAAAACGTCCCCATGACCGGTGACAGCACCTCATATATTTTATCACCCATGATTTCCTCCTTGTCTAAGTTTGATGGTTTGGGTTTGATGGTTTTTTAAAAATATACTTGACATATATTTTTAATCTATGTCAAGTATATTTTAGCTGGAAACCTAACAAAGAAGGACAGTTACACCCATGACGGCTTTTGCAAAAATTCAGAAATTACCCAGACAACCCCTGGCTGTCACGGCCTATGAGACCATTGTCCGGAAAATCATCTGTCTTGAATACCAGCCCAGCCAATACCTGGAAGAAAACCAGCTTGTGGAGGAACTGGGCATCGGCCGGACCCCTGTCCGGGAAGCCCTGGTCAGGCTCCAGAGCGAGAACATGATCGAATCCCAGCCCAACAAGGGGGTCATTGTCAAGCCCATCACCCTCCAGAATACCAAGGCCATGTTTGAAAGCATGCATATCTTTGAATTCGGCGTGGTGGATGTGGCCCTGGTCAAGGACTGTACAAATTTTATCAAACGGATGCGATTGTCCAACGAGGCGGTTAAAAATGCCGTCCTTTCAAATGATGTCTTCGGCCTGGTAGAAGCCAACCATGAATTTCATATGAATTTTGCCAGGTGTTCCCAGAATGAATTCCTGGTCCGGGCCGTCCACGATGTCAGAAAAGAAGCCAAACGGCTTTCCTATCTGTCCTATAACAATATCATTGATCCCCAGAGGCCCCTGGAACTCCATTATCAATCCGTTGTACAGGAACATGACCGGATCATTGAAAGCCTTATCCTGAAAGATGAGGTCGGCTTGAAACAATTGCTGCAGGAGCATATCGAGACTTTCAGACAGAGGATCATCACGTTTATGACGGTTTAAGCCCTTTGGAAGAAAGATTTCCCATATCAACCCCTATTTATAAGGAAGGATAAAAATGAAAAAATTATGGATTGGATTCACCGGCGTGATGTTTGCATTAAGCCTTTTTTCCACGGCCACGGCAAAAACAAAATGGGATATGCACCTGAACTATCCGGCAGGAAATTTCCATACCGAGGGAGCCCAGAAATTTGCCGATGAAGTGGCCAAAGCCACCAACGGGGAATTGAGCATTGTGCTGCACCCCGGAGCAGCCCTCGGGTTCAAGGGGCCGGAGCTTTTGAAATCCGTGGCCGAAGGCCAGGTGGCCGTTGCCGAGATTCCCACCGGCATGGTGGAAGGGGACGCGCCGGTACTGGCCTTGACAGCCCAGCCCTTTATTTCCACCAATACCTTTGAACAGCGGCTTCTGTATCAATTGGCCAAACCGGTCTATGCGGAAAACCTGAAAAAATTCAACCAGATCACCCTTTACACCTCGGTCTGGCCCTTTTCCGGCATCTATACCCAGCGGGCCATCAAATCCGAAGCCGATTTAAAAGGCCTCAAGATGAGGGTGTATGACGGCACGGGCCTGACCTTTGGCGAAGCCACGGGCATTGCGGCCCGGAAAATGCCCTTTTCGGAGGTCTATCCGGCCATGAAGGCCGGGCTTCTGGATTCCATGTACACCTCTTCGGTTTCCGGCGTGGATGCAAAGGCCTGGGAAGTCCTCAAATTCTTTACGCCCATCAATATCGTGGGCCCCGTCAATATGATCAATGTCAACCTGGATGCCTGGAACAAGCTGGATCAAAAAACCCAGACCCTTGTGCTTGAAATTGCAGCCCAACTGGAAGATGAAATGTGGAACCTGGCCGGTGACATGGACCGGAAAAGCCATGCCACTTTGGTTGAAAACGGCATGACCATCAGTCCGGTGAGCAAACAGTTCCGTTCCGAACTCAATGCCGTGGGCGAAAAATTAAGGGCTGAATGGGCCGGCAAAGCCGGGGCCGATGCTCAGAAGATCCTGACGGAATATTATCGAATCACGGGACGTTAATCCTTTAAACACTTCCCGGCCGGGATAGTCCCCGGCCGGGGCCGTAATCCGGGTGACTATGATGAATAAACTTGTAAAATTTTCCGATGGGCTGAGCGATTGGATGGCCATTGTTTCCGCCGCTGTTCTCGGATTGATGACCCTCCTGATTCTTGTGGAAATTTTTCTGTGGAACCTCTTTGAAAAAACAACCCTCATCGCTGATGAATACAGCGCCTATGGCCTTGCCGCCATTATTTTCATGGGCGCAGGCTATTGCCTCAAGGAAAAGGGCCATATCCGGATCACCCTGGTCCTGGGATTCCTGCCCGGATTTGCGGCTAGGGTGATCACCTTTGTTTCAACTGTGGTTACCACGGTTTTCATGGGCTATCTGTGGTGGTATCTGTTTAAGATGGTCCAGTCGGCCATCCGCTATGAATCCACCTCGGGAACCCTGACCAATACCCCTTTATGGATTCCCCAGACCGTCATGCTGGCGGGGGCGGGCTGTTTTTTGATCCAGCTCTTTGCCACCAGCCTGAAAACCCTTGCCGCCATCAAAACCGGCGAGGAGGTGGTTTAATGGAAACCCAATTCCTGTTCATGTCCGTCGTCGTCTTTGGGGTTCTTTTTTTAACCCTGGCCGCAGGGGTCTGGGTCGGATTTTCCCTTTTTATTGTCGGGTTTGTGGGCATGACCTTTTTTTCCTCCCTCCCGGCCGGAAACAATATGGCCTCATCCCTGTGGGCCACCATTGAAAAATGGGAATATGTGGCCCTTCCTCTTTTTATCTTCATGGGGGAGATCCTGTATCGTTCCGGGATTTCGGAAAAACTGTTCCGGGCCCTGGTCCCCTGGCTCTATCGGTTTCCCGGCGGCCTTTTGCTCATGAATATTGTGGCCTGTACCCTTTTTGCCGCGGTCTCCGGGTCCAGCGCCGCCACTACGGCCACGGTGGGACGGATCACCCTGGCGGAATTTGACAAACTCGGATACGACAAAAGCCTTTCCATGGGGTCCCTGGCCGGCGCCGGAACCCTTGGGTTTTTGATTCCGCCCTCCCTGATCATGATCGTCTATGCCATCCAGGCCGAAGTTTCCATCGGAAAAATGTTCATGGCCGGGATTCTGCCGGGCCTGCTCCTGGCCGGGATCTATGCCGCCTATATCATCTACCGGGGCATCAGAAACCCGGAGATTGCCCCCCAAACCCAGGACTCTTATTCATGGGCCGACCGGATATCGGGCCTCAAGGATCTGGCGCCCATCGTGATCCTGATCCTTACGGTGCTGGGCAGCATTTACGGGGGTTTTGCCACGCCCACGGAAGCGGCGGCCCTGGGGGTCCTGGGCGCCTTTGTCTTTGCCGTTATCAACCGGCAAATGACCCCGGCCATTTGCCTTGAATGCCTGAAGGGAACCGTCAAAACCAATGCCATGATCATGCTCATTGTGGTGGGCGCGGGATTTCTATCCAGGACCATGGGCTTTCTGGGGATACCCGCCGCCATCACCCAGGCCATCACCGGCATGAATCTGTCTCCCTATATGCTCATGATCCTTCTGGGCTGTGTCTATATTGTATTGGGCTGCCTTCTGGACGGGTTTTCCATAGTGGTCATGACCCTGCCCATTGCCCTGCCCATGGTTCTGGCCGCCGGGTTTGACCCCATCTGGTTCGGGATTTATCTGGTGCTCATGGTGGAAATCAGCCAGATCACCCCGCCTGTTGGGTTTAATCTCTTTGTCATCCAGGGGCTCACCGGTGAACCCATCATGAGAATTGCCAAATACGCCCTGCCCTTCTTTTTTCTCATGGTATTGACCACGGCGATCCTGACGGTTTTCCCCAAAATCGCCCTGTACCTGCCGGAACTGATGGTCACAATTCAATAAAATTAGGGGGATATGATGAACACCATGGATTTGAACTGTGATATGGGGGAAAGCTTCGGGGCCTATACCCTGGGCATGGACCCACAGGTCATGCAGCATATCAGCTCGGCCAATATCGCCTGCGGTTATCATGCCGGAGATCCTCTGGTCATGGACAAAACGGTCCGATTGGCCGTGGAGAACAAGGTCAGCATCGGGGCCCACCCCGGTTACCCGGATCTCCTGGGCTTCGGCCGCCGGAGCATGGCCCTGACCAGTGAAGAAATCAAACATTCCCTGGTTTTTCAGGTGGGGGCCCTCATGGCCTTCTGCCGGGTTCATGGCGCCCGGCTGTCCTATGTCAAACCCCACGGGGCCCTTTATCTGGATGCCGTTGAAAATAAAACCATTGCCATGGCCATTGCCCAAGGCATCCTGAGTCTTGATCCCACTCTGTATTTTGTGGCCCTGGCTGGAAAAAAGGGGGAAACCATGCGCCGGGTGGGGGAAGAGCTGGGGCTTAGGGTGGTCTATGAAGCCTTCCCGGACAGGGCCTATACCCCGGAAGGGACCCTTTTGTCGAGAAAAGAGAAGGGGGCTGTTATTTCCGATCCTGAACAGGTGGCCCAAAGGGCCCTGGACATGGCCCATGGATTTGTCGAGGCCGTTGACGGAAGCCGTCTGGCCCTTGAGGTCCAGACCCTCTGTGTCCACGGGGACAATCCCAAGGCCGTGGACCTGGTCAAAACCATTCGACATACTCTTGAGACCCATAATATCGCCGTAAAGCCCGTGGGAGCAAGCGTATAACCATGGGAAAGGCTCCTTTGGTCTGCCGCCTGGCAGGGGACACCGGCCTCATCGTGGAATTCGGGGAAGGTATTGACCCTGTGGTCAACGCCCGGGTCCGGGCTGTGGCTGCGGCGGTAAAAACAAGGTCGCCCCGGGGCATCATCGAAATCATTCCCACCTACCGGTCCCTGCTCCTGATCTATGACCCCCTGATCACCCTGCCGGAAAAACTCATCCGATTCATCGAGCAAGCCGATTCCGGGCTTGGGGACGAAGATGCCGGGCCCTTCAGGCGGGTGGACATTCCCGTCTGTTACGGCGGGGAATTCGGGCCGGATATGGACACGGTGGCCAAAACCGCCGGTCTGGGCATTGAAGAGGTCATCCAGCGCCATAGCGCCCCGGATTACCTTATTTATATGGTGGGGTTTACGCCCGGCTTCCCCTTTCTGGGCGGGTTGGATGAACGATTGTTTACTCCCCGGCTCAAAACCCCCCGCATGGCCGTGCCCCGGGGATCTGTGGGCATTGCCAACAACCAGACCGGCATCTATCCCATCACCAGTCCGGGCGGCTGGCAGATCATCGGCAGAACCCCATTGACCCTGTTTGCCCCCTTTCGGGAAAATCCTTTTCTCTACCAAGCCGGGGACCGGATCAGGTTTATCCCCATTTCCCCGGAGGAATATACAGCCATAAAAGAAAAGGAGGACCGGTCATGACGGCCCTAAGAATCATTTCCCCAGGAGGCTATACCACCATCCAGGATAAGGGCCGGTTCGGATTCCAGCACGTGGGCATACCCGTATCCGGGGTTCTGGATGCCTTTGCTTTTACCCTGGCCAATTTTCTGGCTGGCAACCCCGGCAACACGCCGGTCATGGAAATCACGGTCATGGGGCCCTCCCTTGAAATCAGAAAGGAAATGGACATGGCCCTGACCGGAGCCCAAATGGGCATCAGCGTCAACGGCGTTCCCATGGATCAATGGGCCTCCATCCGGGTCAAGCCCGGAGACCTTGTTACCATCGGCCAGGTGCGGGCCGGATGCCGGGCCTACCTGGCATTCGGCGGCGGGATCAGGGTTCCGGAAATTATGGGCAGCTTTTCCACCTATGTGGGCGGGAAAATCGGCGGGTTTAAGGGCCGGCCCCTCCAGAAGGAAGACCTGCTGGAAACCGGGGACTCTCCCCTGTTGACCCGGCCCAGGGCTGTTCCCCCGTCACTTGTCCCGGTGTATTCCTCCGAGCCCGTTCTCCGGGCCATTCCCGGACCCCAGGCCGATTATTTTGATACCGGCCTGAACACCTTGTTTCAATCCGAATATACGGTCACGGTCAAGGCGGACCGCATGGGCTACCGGCTCCAGGGGGAACCCATCCCCATTAAAAGCGGTATGCCCAAGAGTATTGTATCGGAGCCTTCCATGCCCGGCGGCATCCAAATCCCGGCCGATGAACAACCCATTATCCTTCTGGTGGAGCAGACCGTGGGCGGGTATGCCAAAATTGCCACGGTGATTTCATCGGACCTGCCCCTGGTGGCCCAGACCACTCCGGGAGATACCCTCCGGTTTGAGTCTGTTGATTTAGCGACGGCCCATGGGCTCATCCGTGAAAGGCAAAATCAAATCAAAGCCGTCAAAGAGATGATCGAGGCCCTTTAATCGGAGGCGGCACAGCTAAGGCTTACAGAAAGAGCCGTGAGTCCGCTAATCCCCCATCATGATGCGGATGATCTCTTTATCCGTTTCACGCATCCCGTCCCGGCCGAGTCTGCCGATGTTGGCGATGGTATTTTCAACGCCCTTTGTTACGATTCCATCCCCGCCGTAAAACTGCTTTCCTTTTTGATACATATAAAACCCCAGGATCCCGGCTTCAACGGAAAAGGCGATTTTTGCAGCACAGGAAGGCTTGGCGCCGTCACAGATGATTCCGGATACGATGGCCAGGGCATTGACGATGGTATGGGCCACTTCCTTGAACCGGCCCCCGTGGAGCCATGCAATCCCCGCTCCCGCACCGATGCCGGCGCTGACGGCCCCACAATAGGCCGATAGCCGTCCAATGCTGGTTTTTTGATGGATGGTCACCAGGTTGGATACAATTAACGCCCTGAACAGGGTTTCCTTGTCCACGCCCAGTTCCTTGGCAAATTCGATCACGGGAACCGAAGCCGTGATCCCCTGGTTGCCGCTGCCTGAAACAATGACCACCGGCAGCTCACATCCGCTCATTCTGGCGTCTGATCCGGCGGCAGCCAGGGCCTTGGCGCGCACCTTGATGTCATTCCCCCAGATGTCGAGCAGGACCGAGCCGATATTGGCGCCCCAATTTCCCCTAAGCCCTTCCTCGGCGATTCTTGTATTATAGTCGATCTGCCGCTGCAGCAGATCCTCGACATGGGAAAGGTCCACGGACCCGGCAAACTCAAGGATATCTGTGACATTCATCATGGAGCGGTCGGTAAGGCCGGGAGCCTTTATTCGGTCGCAGTCCCGGCTTTGATAAATAATTTTATCATCTTTGGTGATTGACACGATATGGGTATGAAAATGGGAAATCCGGACACAGGCCTTTGATCCGCCGCTGAAAAGGGTGACCGTCAAATCAAAGGTCAAACCGCTGTTGGACCTGCGGACCTTGACCTCCCTGCTTTCAAGGAATTGCTTGATTTTGGCCCGCTCATCCTCATTCACAGACGAGATAACCTCAAGGATTTTATCCGCATCTCCGGCTACAATCCCGGCAACGGCCGAGGCCTCTATCCCTCTTAGATTTCCGGTATTGGGAACCACCACGCTTTTAACGTTTTTGATAATATTGTCACTGGCTTCAATCAGTACAAGGTCGGGCAGGCTGCCCAGGACCTGTCTTGCCTTTGCTGCGGCATAGGCAATGGCAATCGGTTCGGTACAACCCATGGCCGGAATGAGTTCTTCCTGCAGGATATGCAGGTATGCATGATAACGCTTATCAGTATGATCCATGAGTGTTCCTTGTTAAATTGAATTTCGGATCTGGGCCATGACGGGCTGGTGCAGGCGGGTCTTGAAAAAGGCGTTCAAGGGCCGGCATTTTGAAAGCAGCATGAAAAAGACCGGGGTTTCAAGGTCAGACACTTCTTCACTCAGGGAGTCAAAATTTCCCCCGCCCTTGGAAATGATGAGATCCGATTCCCGGGCCAGACCCCTGACCGCCGGGGAACACCGTTTCAGGCTGGTTCCGGGAAAGGGGCCGTCAATGCCGTTTTCCATCAGGGTCGCCACCTGATCAAGCCCGGCCTCCCTTGCTTCCTTCAGGGTGGCGTCATTCAGGGTGGGAAGGCTTCTCACCACAACGGTCACATGCACATCATACTGCTTTTTCAGGGTCTGGATAAAGAGCCGGTCAAAAGCGATTTCCCCGGCATTGTCCGTCAGGTATAATATCTGCCGGGCCTTTGACATCTGCCGGCAGAATGGGTCAAAGGCCTCCCGCGACAAAGGGGTTTCCAGTTTTTCCCGGATGAATTTTTCCAGGGAGGAAAGCCCTCCCGGCATCATGATATCCATGGAATTTCCCAGGATGGCGATCTTGGCCGCCGTATACAGGGGCTCGGCCGAAGCGTCCACCATTTTCTCCAGAACGGGAAGGAGGGCCAGGGCCTGGGCGTTGACTTGGATTTTCTCCCGGCGAAAGGGGTCCGGATCATGAACCTTTTCCATAATGATATTCATGACGGTCTCAATGATGGCCGGGCTGGTCTGATCCCAGTCAAGGCCCCGCAGCCCCGGTATTTTCATGATTTCCGTAAAGAGGTCCTTTTCCGCCCTGGCCGTGAGGGAAAGATTTTGAACGGCTTTCAGGGTCATGGCCAGGATGCAGGGGATGCAGTCTGCCTGGATTTTCATGGAATTCTCCTTTCCGGCTGAAATATCATGAATAATATTTGATCCCGGTTTCAATCCGGGCCAGGACCTGGGCTTTTTGCTTGGGAAAAGCATATCCTTCATAGCCCTGGCTCAAGACAAGCCTGCCGTCAGGGCCGCTCCAGTAATTTCCCGCATGGTCGAAACAGATTCGGGAGGTGACCTCCAGGGCCTCCAGGGCCTGGTGAATTTCCTGAAGCTGCTCCCCGGGTGTCATGGGATCAAGGCCGTTTGGGCCGGCATTTTCATAAAAAATGGTCCCCGGTCTGGGGGTAAAGGGCCGGGACCGGATATAATGGGGGTTGATAAGGTTCAATACCTTGGCCGTTTTCAGGGCATGGTCCTTTGACCGCGCCTTGCCGCCCAGGCCCGGCATCCAGTATTCCGATACCTGGAATCCTGCCGCCATGGCCTTTTTGCCTCCCTTTACATGGTCTTCCGGGGTAGAGCCTTTTTTGATGAGTTTCAGCAGGTCCGGGTCTCCGGTTTCAAGGCCGATGTGAATCCGGTCAAGACCGGCTTCATGGATGTGGGTCAGATCCAGGGCCGGTTTCCGGGCCAGGGTCCGGGATCGGCCATAGGAGGTGATCCGTTCGATGGAAGGAAAGACGGTCTTTAGATGGACCAGAACCTTTGTGAGATCTTCGGCCTTCATGATGAGGCTGTCGGCATCCTGAAGGAAAGCGGTTTTTCCCCCTGCCGCAAGAAAGCTGATGAGCATGCCCACGCCGGGATGAAAATTCAGATCCGGGGTTTTTCTGAAAAATTCAGACACGGCGGCCGAGGTCAGGGTCCCGTTCCGGCCGGACCGGAGGGCGGTTTCCTTTAACCCGGAAGCAATGCGGCCCATGGCATCGATATCGGAGATGATCTCGGAAGGGGGGCGGAGTTCAAATTTTTCTCCTTTATACATGGCGCAGAAGGTGCAATGGTTCCAGGGGCAGTTCCGGGTCAGCCGGACCAGAAGGGAGGAGCTTCCGCCTTCGCTGGGCGGCCGGTATTCCCCGGTTTCAAAATGCCAGGGGTCGGTTACGGCATGGTCCATGGATTCATCTTCCAATTTTAATACGGCGGTTTGGTTTTTCATTATGGCGTTTCATAGGTTTAAAAGATACAACAATCAGGAATCAAACAAAAGGGCTTTTAACAGGATATTGCAATCATGGGAGGTTCAAGGTAGAGTTGATCATCCTGATGCACCCGGAATATGAGGAAATATAACGATGATGGAAGTGAAAAGAAGACTTCGGATTTTTATTGTGCTGCTCATCAGTGTCGCCTTAATCGGCACGCTGGGGTTTATGACCATTGAAAAACTGTCCTTTATCGAAGCCCTTTATTTTAATGTTGTCACCATGGCAACGGTCGGTTATGGCGATATCCACCCGACGCATCAATCCACGCGGCTTCTCACTATGCTGATTATTATTTTCGGCGGCGGCGCTTTTATCGGGTTTGTCGCCAATGCTACAGAATTGATGCTCTTGCGAAGGGATGCCGCCCAGAGAATGAAAAAGCAGAATATTGTCCTGGGTGTTTTTTTCACCGAGATCGGATATCGACTGCTGAAGCTTTTTTCTTCCTGTGATAAGAACAGGGATAATTTCCCCGACCTTAAAAAGATTGATATCAATTTTTCCGTAGCCCAATTGTCTGCCTTGATCAAAAGTCTGAAACAATACACCGGAAAGGTGGATATTGAAAAACTGGATCTGGAAAAACTGAATCAGTTTTTAAGTGCAAAGCATCATTTTATTCTGAACCTTTTAGAAAATCCCGTGGTTGTTGAGCATGAAGGCTTTACAGAACTTCTTTTGTCCGTGGCCCATATCAATGAGGAACTCAGAAGCAGGGAGAGCTTGACCATGCTCCCCAAAGCCGACCTGAATCATCTTGCAGGGGATATGAACCGGGGGTATGCCCTGTTGATCGAAGAATGGCTGGTATACCTGATTCATTTGAAAACCAATTATCTGTACCTGTATTCGCTGGCAGCAAGGAAGAACCCCTTTAACCCGGATGCTTCCGCAGTTATAAAAGATCTTTGATTGTATTCTACGGCCCCGGAGTCATTTCTGCCTATTCGGCCTTTTCATAAACAGACAAAAGGAAAAGGGTTGCAAAAGGCTGAAGAACGAGAAAACCGATAAAGGATGAACCGCCGATGGTCATCAGAGCGTAAAAGAGGATAAATACAATGACATGGTCCATGATTTGGGATCCGGTGACCATGGCCGTGCTTTTTTTGACCGCATCGATAACCCCGTATTTTTTATCCACCATGAGGGGGATCATATAAAGGCAGGTATACCCGACGATCAGGCTGAAAATAATGCCGGGGACCACCAGGATGGTAAACCCGATCATACCCACGACAAAGATGACCAGGGTGAACCCGAAGAGGGGCAGGAACAGGCCGAGCTGGGAAAAAACATCCTGGACCTTGGGCTCCCGGTTGAATCTCATCAACTGAAGAAGGGAATGCGTATAGCCGGCAAAAGCCGTGGGCGCAAGGATACCGATGGAAACAATACTGACCGCAGCCGTCACAAGGGTGATGAGAATCAGGGATAAGGCATTGCTGATGCAGAGTTTCCAGGCGGTTTCAACATGGTATTTGATGTCCATTCTTTTTTTTCCTTTGGTTTCAGGGGTTAAACGTTTCAGGATACTAGCCGGAAAAAAAACGCTTCGTCAATAAAAAGGATAAAATTATCTTGACAGAAAAGAGATGAAGCGACCATATTAAATTTTTAAAAATGAATTACATCAACAGATATGGAGGATAATGATGGAAATAAAACTCACCCGGGCCGCAACGAACAGAACCAGGCCGGAAGATTCGGCCCTGGGATTCGGCCAGGTGTTTACGGACCATATGTTTGTCATGGACTATTCAAGGGATGCCGGTTGGCATGATGCACGGATTGTCCCCTATGCCGATTTCAGTATTGCACCCTCAGCCATGGTCCTGCATTACGGCCAGGCCATTTTTGAGGGGTTGAAAGCCTATAAGACCCCGGACAAAAAAATCTGCCTGTTCCGGCCCCGGGATAATTTTGAAAGAATGAACCGGTCCGCTAGGGGGCTGTGCATCCCCGAGATCGATGTCGACTTTGTCATGAAGGCCTTGAAACAATTGATCCTGCTGGAAGAGAAATGGATCCCCGAGACCCTGGGCACCTCCCTTTATATCCGGCCCACCATCATTGCCACGGACCCCTTTCTGGGGGTTCGGGCTTCCAATACCTATAAATTTTTTATCATCCTCTCTTCCGTGGGGGCCTATTATGCCGAAGGCCTGAACCCGGTAAAGATATGGGTTGAAAAGCATTATGTCCGGGCCGTTCGGGGCGGGGTAGGGGAATTCAAGACCGCGGGCAATTATGCGGCCAGCCTCATTGCCTCGGAAAAAGCGAAAAAGGAAGGTTATGCCCAGGTCCTCTGGCTGGATGCCATTGAGCGGAAATATATCGAAGAAGTCGGGGCCATGAATATTTTCTTTCTCATGAAGGATGAACTGGTCACTCCCAACCTGAGCGGGAGTATTTTGCCCGGCATCACCCGGTATTCGGTCATCACCCTGGCCAAAAAATGGGGCATGACCATGAATGAGAGAAAGATCAGCATTGACGAAGTGTTCGAGGCCCATGCATCGGGACGGCTCCTGGAAGTCTTCGGTTCCGGAACAGCGGCTGTCATTTCTCCGGTGGGCGAAATCCGGTACGGTGAAAAGAAGATTTCCATCGGCGACGGTACGCCAGGCAAAACCGCCATGAAATTTTATGATGCATTGACGGCGATCCAATACGGCAAGGCCGAAGATACGGAGAACTGGATTCAGGTCATCGGCTGATCTTTATTTAAATGAGAAGATCGGGCCGGTTTGTATGGTCCTGTTTATGAACGAGCGCTCAATCATTAACAGAGCGCTTAAACCTACCATTTGGAGAGAGTATGGCTGTAAAAAAAGGCATCACCCCCATCGGCAAACGGATTAAAAAGGCCCGGCTGGATAAGAAGATGAGCCTGGAGACCATGGCCAATGAAACCGGGCTGTCAAAGGAAACGCTTACGAATATCGAGGCAGGTGAAAGACGGCCTTCCGTGGGAAATCTGCTTCAGATTTCAAGGGCCCTTCATATTGATTCCGGCTTTCTTTTGAAGGAGCAGGATGAGGCCTTGGAAGAAAGGTCCAAGGCCTATACCAAGCGGACCGACCATTACGCCTATACCTCCCTGACCCCCAATGCCGAGAACAAACATCTGAAAGCCTTCAGAATCGTGGTGGAAGCCCGGAAAAGCCATGACGGCGTCGGGTTTCAGCACGAAGGCGAGGAATTTGTCTATGTGCTGAAGGGCGCCGTGGAATACCAGGTGGGGGACCATGTCAATACCCTTAAAAAAGGGGACAGCCTTCATTTTAATTCAGCGATCAAGCATGATTTGAGAAACACGGGCAAAACCGATGCAGAACTTATCGTCGTGGTATATGCCCCTTAGGGGCCCTGGCAAATAGGGGGAAAGATCATGTTATTCAAGCTTACCGATGAACAATTGATGATCCAGAATATGGTCAGGGAGTTTTCCCGGAAAGTGGTAGGAGCCACTGCTGCGGAAAGGGATCGGACCAAGGCGTTCCCGGCTGAAAATTTCCGGCAGATGGGCGAACTCGGGCTCATGGGAATGATGATCCCGGAAAAATACGGGGGTGAGGCGGCCGACACGGTGTCCTATGTCCTGGCCCTGTCTGAAATCGCCTATTCCTGCGCCTCCACCTCCGTGGTCATGTCGGTCCAGAATTCCATTGTCTGCGAAAGCCTTCTGAAATTCGGAACCGAAGAGCAGAAGCAAAAATTCCTGGTTCCCCTTGCTTCCGGTGAAATGATCGGCGCCTTCGGCCTCACCGAACCCGAAGCCGGGTCAGACCCGGTGAGCCAGCAGACAACGGCGGTCAGGGATAAGGACGGCTGGGTCCTGAACGGAACCAAGCGGTTCATTACCTCGGGTAAATATTCCAAGGTGGTGCTGATCACGGCCAAAACCGATGAGAGCAAAGGCCACAGGGGCATCAGTTGCTTTATCATCCCCAAGGGCACCCCCGGCCTCACCGTGGGTCACATGGAAGATAAAATGGGCCTTAGGGCCTCGGATACCACGGATCTGATCCTGGAAAACTGCCGGGTGCCGGAGGACCAGATGCTGGGCCGGGAAGGGGACGGGTTCAAGATCGCCATGTCAGGCCTGGACAGCGGCCGGATCGGCATTGCAGCCCAATCCTACGGGGTGGCCATGGCCGCCTTTGATGCCGCCGTCAAATATGCCAAGGGCCGGAAACAATTCGGGGCGCCCATCGTCAAACACCAGGCCATCCGGTTCCAGATTGCGGATATGGCCACCCAGATCGAAGCGGCCCGGCAATTGATCCTTTCCGCAGCTTCCATGAAGGACAGGGGTGAAGTCTATACCAAGGAAGCCTCCATGGCCAAGCTCTTTGCCTCGGAAATGGTGAACGAGATCACAGCCAGGGCCATCCAGATCCACGGCGGATACGGGTTTACAAAAGACTATGAAGTGGAGCGGTTTTACCGGGATGCCCGGGTGTTCACCATTTATGAAGGGACCAGCGAGATCCAGAGAATCGTCATCTCCAACCAGGTTCTCAAAGACAAGAGAAAACCCTGATCAGATCGTTTTTCTTGACCGGCTTTGAAATATAATCGTCCATCCCGGCGTCTATGAACCGTTCCCTGTCACCCATCATGGCGTTGGCGGTCAAGGCGATGATGGGGGTGTGGATGGAGAGTTCTTTTTCCAGGTCCCGGATCCTTTGCGTGGCCTCTTCCCCGCCCATGACCGGCATCTGGATGTCCATGAGAATGACGTCAATGATATCGTGGTGTTTCTCGAATATTTCCACGGCTTCCAGACCGTTGTTAACCTCCAGGATATCATGTCCCAGTTTTTCCAGCATTTTAACGGCCACTTTTCGGTTTACGATGTTGTCTTCCACCAGCATGATGCGCTGTTTTGCCATATTCACCACCCGGGTTTCCTTTGCTTCCCGGATGCTGAAGCTGGTGACAAAGGGTTTTTCCGACCCCGGAATCCCTGTTTCAGACAGACTGATAACGGTTCTTAAGCAGTCAAAGAGCTGCCCTTTTTTGATGGGTTTGGTCAGAAATCCCTGGAAACCCATATTTTTCAGTCGTGCAGAATCCCCCCGCCGGCCGATGGAAGACAGTATGATGAGAATCGTATCCCTGATATCCTCATCCTGAAGAATGGCCCGCCCCAGCTCTTCCCCGCTCATCCCGGGCAGTTGCATATCAATCAGCGCAATTTGATAGGGGAGGGTGCCTGCTGCCTGTTTCAGCATTTTCAGGGCTTTTTGGCCATCATAGGCGCTGCCGGAAGGGCACCCCATGGATTTTAAATAAGCTGTAAACACCTCATGATTCATCCGGGTGTCATCCACCACCAGGACCCGGGTATCCTTGATATCCTCGGCCTGGGAAAAAACTTCAGCCTTCTTTTTCCCTTTATCGAACAGGGCTGAAAAATAGAAGGTGGAGCCTTCACCCACCTTGCTCCGGACCCCGATCTCCCCGTCCATGAGTTCCACCAGTTGTTTGGAGATGGCCAGTCCCAGTCCGGTTCCACCGTATTTACGGGTGGTGGAGGCGTCCACCTGGGAAAAGGAAGTAAAAAGAAGCCCCAGTTTATCTTCCGGGATACCGATGCCCGTATCCTTGACTTCGAACAGGAGTTCCACCTTGGTATCGGATTCCAGGCGCCGGGACACCCGGATAAAGACCTCCCCCTTTTCAACAAATTTGACGGCATTCCCGGCAAGGTTGATCAGGATCTGGCGGAGCCGTCCCGGATCACCGACCAGGTTCAAGGGCACATCATCATGAATCAGGCAGGCAAATTCAATTCTTTTCTCATTGGCCTTAATCCCCATGATATCACTGATGGAATCCATGGTAACACCCAGATTGAACTCAATTTTTTCAATTTCCAGCATACCGGCTTCGATTTTCGAGAAATCAAGGATGTCATTGACCAGAATCAAAAGCGAATCCGCGCTCTGCTGGGCTGAAAGGGCATAATCTTTTTGCTCGGGCATGAGCGGCGTCTCGGTCAGCAGATCCAGCATGCCGATGACCCCGTTCATGGGTGTTCTGATCTCATGGGACATATTGGCAAGAAATTCCGACTTTGTCCGGGTTGCCTTTTCCGCATCCTCTTTGGCTTTTTCAATCTCCCTGTAGGTGTCAAAAAAATCCTTTTCAAGCTTCTGGTAATTGAGCTGGATCAGGCCGATCACCAGGGAGATCAATAAAATCATGAAAGCCAGAACCGTAAGGGGTTCAATGATCAGAGCCTGGGGATATCCGGTATCCATGAAACGGATGACAAGGTTGTACACGGCCCTTAATCCTAAAAACAGGGCAAGGGCCGTGAGGGTTACGGTCAGCAGGGGGCTGGCCTTCCCGAGACGGGGTCTGATTTCCTTGGACAGTATCTTGAGGACCAGCAGAAAATAAAGGATCATCAGAAGTGAAACCAGGATGATCCGGACCAGGAGGCTGGGAATGATATAGGTGAAAAAGGAGACGCAGAAGGTATAGATGATGAGGGCCGACAAATGCACGTAGAGATTGATTTTTTTTTGGACAAAGGCGGCAAACCCGGAATAAAAAACAATGCCCGCCCCTGAAATGAGCACATTGCTCAGAACGATGGAAACAAAATCCGAAAGGACTTCCCTGAGTCCGATGAGAACAATGCCCGCACTGAACAGGAAAAAACTCAGGGTCCAGTGCAGAAAGCCGGGATAGGTTTTACGCTCGCTCAAAAAATAGAGCATGCACAGGGTCAGCGTAACAGTGACAACAACAAGGCAAAGGATCAGGGAACGCAAATCCGTGACCATGGCAGGGTTATTTCACCTCAATGATCAATAGCCGTCCTTGAAAATGGCGGCAGCCGATGCCACATCCTCGGGACAGAAGACGAAAAGGCATCTGCCGTCGGAGTCGGAAACAGACCCGTATACATAATTGATATTGATCTGTTCCTCTCCGAATTTTTTGGTGATTTTGGCAAATTCCCCTGGCTTGTTGGTCACATCGATGGTGACCACTTCATTGGAATCAAAGAGATAGTCATTGGCCTTTAAAAGATCCATGGCTGTTTGGGCCTTGTCCACCACAAGGCGGATGAGGGCGAAATCGGCGGAATCCCGTCTCATGGAGCTGTAACTGGCTGAAGAAGCCAGCCGTTTCAGGGATTTCCCCCTGGCTTCAAAAAGATTCCGGACATAGGCCGAGGCATCCTGGATGGTAATGGCATCAATATTAATGCCGTTACTCCCCATGAGTTCGGTTAATCTGCCCAGTTCTCCCGGAACGTTTTTCAGGAAAAGAGAAATTTCAATTCTGATCATACGGTCCCTCCCTTGCGGCCTCACCGGCCCTGGCTAATTCTTGTTGGCGATGTCCACTCCCTCGTCAAAGGCCTTCATGTTCAGCGGAATGATTTTGGGTTTGGCTGAAAATTCATCCATGACACAGTGTCTCAAAATGTCCATATCCACCACCTTGGCCTTGGCGGCAAAGGCGGACAGGGCGATGATATTGGCGCATTTGACGCTGCCCACCTTGATGGCGCTGTCATTGGCCGGAACAATGAGTTCCGTAATATCGGTCCGGTTGCTCCGTGTGGGGATGAGGGAACTGTTGATGAGGATCACCCCGCCCGGTTTCACGTCCGCGGCAAATTTTTCCAGGGACGGGCGGTTCATGGCCACCAGGTGTGACGGGTTCTTGATAATGGGCGAGCCGATGCGCTTGTCGCCGATGACCACCGTGCAATAGGCGGTGCCTCCCCTCATTTCAGGTCCGTAGGAAGGGACCCAGGCCACAAAAAAGCCCTGTTTCATGGCGGCATAGGCCAGCAGCTTTGCGCTGAGCAAAATTCCCTGGCCGCCGAATCCTGCAAATTTTATTTCTGTCTGCATTGGTATCTCCAATCCTATTCAGGAATTTTGTAATCTCCCAGTTCATAATAGGGCAGAAGGGTGTCTTCGGCCCATTTCAAGGCATCCAGCGGAGTGAGCCCCCAGTTGGTGGGGCAGGTGGAGATGACCTCCACAAAGCTGAAGCATTTTCCCGCCACCTGGTATTCAAAGGCTTTTTTGATGGCCTTTTTGGCCTTGTTGATTTGCTTGGGATTCAGCACCGCCTGCCGGGTGACATAGCCCGGCGTGACCAGTTCCTTTAACAGATTGGCCATGCGGATGGGCATACCGGTCAGGGCCGTATCCCGGCCCGTGGGCGCCGTGGTGGCCCGCTGGCCCGGCATGGTGGTGGGGGCCATCTGGCCTCCGGTCATGCCGTAGATGGCGTTGTTGATAAAGATGGTGGTGAATTTTTCACCCCGGTTGGCCGCATGGATGATTTCCCCCATGCCGATACTGGCCAGGTCCCCGTCTCCCTGGTAGGTGAAGACGATGAGATCGGGCCGTACCCGTTTGATCCCCGTGGCCATGGCCGGGGCCCGGCCGTGGGCCGCTTCCTGGAAATCGAAATTAAAATAATTATAGCACAGCACCGCACACCCCACCGGCGCAATGCCGACGGTTCTTCCCCGGATACCCAGCTCGTCGATGGCTTCCGCCACCAGCCGGTGGACAATGCCGTGGGTGCAGCCGGGGCAGTAATGGGTCATATTGCTGCTCAGGGCCTCGGGCTTTGAAAATGTTTTTCCCATTCTTAATTCTCCTATATAAAGCGGTTAGAGCAGTCCCTTGATAATTTCAACAATTTTTTCAGGTGTCGGAATATCCCCGCCGCATTCGCCGTAGAAATCGACCTTCCTCTGTCCCTTGACGCACCGCTCCACGTCTTCCACCATCTGGCCCATGCTCATCTCAATGCTGATGACGGCCTTGCAGCTCTCTTTGGTCGCCGCCGTGAAAACCGCTTCCTCGGGAAAGGGGAAAAGGGTTTTGGGCCTTAACAGCCCCACTTCGATCCCTTCTTCCTTCATCATGTCGATGGCGGTCTTGCAGACCCGGCTCATGGTGCCGTAGCTGACGATGAGGACCTTGTACTCCGAATCCGTATTGTATCCTTCATACAGGATTTCCTCTTTTTTCATCCGGTCGTATTTGGCCTTCAGGGTCAGGTTGTTCTGGTTGAGTTCGGTCGGATCCAGAAACAGGGACCGGACCAGGTTCCGTTTGTCGGATTTTCTCTTGTCCATGCCGCTGGTGGCCCAGCTATCCTTGTTGGAGGGCTCGGATTTCAGATGGTCCGGAAATTCCACCGGTTCCATCATCTGACCGATCATGCCGTCGCCCAGAATCATGACGGGACCCCGGTATTTTTCCGCCAGGGTAAAGGCGTTCATGGTCATTTCCACGGCTTCCTGGACCCCGTCCGGGGCAAAGACCAGCAAATGGTAATCCCCGTGGCCCCCGCCCTTGACGGCCTGGAAATAATCCCCCTGGGAGGGGAGAATCCCGCCCAGGCCGGGGCCGCCGCGCATGATATTGACAAATACCGCCGGGCACTGGGCCGCGGCAATATAGGACAGGGCCTCGCTCATGAGGCTGATGCCGGGACTGGAGGAGGTGGTCATGACCCTTTCCCCGCAACCGGCGGCCCCGAAGATCATATACCCCACCGCCACTTCGCTTTCTCCCTGGAGAAAGACCCCGCCCACTTCCGGCAGCCGTTTGGCCAGGTATTCGGCCACTTCGGACTGGGGGGTGATGGGATATGCAAAATAATTTTTACAGCCGGCACGGATGGCAGCTTCACCGATTGCTTCATTTCCTTTCATTAGCACTTTTGCCATTATGATAGTTCCTTATCGATTATTTTAATTTTGAAGTCTTGGGTAGTGAGTAGTGAGTAATGAGATTCTCACAACTCACAACTCATGACTCACAACTCACTTCATTTGTCTCAACAATGCTGATGGCCACATCCGGGCACATGATGCAGCACATGGTGCAGTAGATGCAATCCTCTGGCCTGGCCTGGTATGCGGGAAAATGCCCTTTTGCATTCACCGTGTCCGTTATTTCCAGCACATTCTTGGGGCAGATGTTGACACAGAGGCCGCATCCCTTGCACCGTTCGGAATCAACAATATGTTTATACGCCATGGGTTAAAACTCCTTTAATGCTTAAACGTTTCCAGGGCGGATTCATTTTCCTTTGGATCTCCAGCACAGGACAGGAAAAACGATTCAGCTCCAGTTGGGGGTATATATCGGAACAGGCCGTAATAAACTCAATTTTCAGGCCCGTTGCGGAAGAGACCTCTTTTAAAAGGTCGTATCCTTTATAAATATGCTCGGGCAGGGTTTCGTCAATGAGATTGGCATTGCCCACCAGCCCCGTGATCTTCATCTTTGAAGAGGCTTCGATTTCCTCCTTGATCCGGAGGCAGCCCTTTACATCCTCGGTAAAAGGCCTGAAAGGATTGATGACCTGGAGCAGTTGGACTTTCTTTTTGGCCAGATGGTTTTCCAGGGCCGCCAGCACCGTGACGCCCACATCATCTCCGCCGGCATCCAAAATGGTCAGCTCCGAGGGCTGCTGGATCATCCCGGCCACGGCCGGGGCCAGGATGGGCAGGTCGGCATGCATATACTGCCGGTCCGGCAGGATGACTGTAATGCCCAAGCTTTCCAGCAGAACCCTTGCTTCCCTTGTCCTAAAATAGGGATTCACCAGGTCCAGGTCCGTGATCTTGACGTCAATCCCGTCCATTTTGCGTTTAATGGCGAGATTCACGGCGGTCTCGGTTTTTCCGGACCCGTAATTCCCGCAGATGACGACAATGCCTTTGATATCGATATTCAAGCCATAATCCTTATTATCATTTAATCCAACCCAACATTTAAACCAGATTATGGCCGGTTTTGCAATGTCTTATTTGCAGAATTTTCGGATCACTTCCGAAAGCCCCGGGTATTCCGCCAGCAATGCATAGCGGTTCCCCATTTCAAAATCGGCAAAGTCAAATCCGGGGAAGACGGCGCATCCTGCCAGGGCAAACCCGGCCTGGCCTTTGACTTCCGCGGCAAACCAGGAGCCTGCCGGGATGACCTGTTGCAACTGTTCTCCCCCAGCCAGGTCCGGCCCCAATTCAACGGTCCTATACCCCTGCCGCGGATCAATCACATGAAGGACAATGGTGGCGCCCAGGTGAAAATACCATAGTTCATCAGATTTTAACCGGTGGAAATGGGATTTGTCATGGTCGTTCAGCAGATAAAAAATGCTGGTGCCAAAGGCCCGGCCGCCCCGGTACCGGTCCGGCAGGCCGCCTTTTCCGATGGTTTCCGCAGACCGGTAGGTTTCGCAAAAATAGCCGCCTTCGGGGTGGGGCTTTAAATTCAGTTCTTTTATGACGGTTTCCAGTTTCAATGCTTCCTCACGAATCCGGCCCCGGATCAGGCCGTTAGATTTTGAACAAGCGCCTGAATTTCCGCCAGGGTGAGGCTTCGGTTCAGGCGGATGCTTTCGGATTTGACGGCCCGGGTCAGCTCATCCAGTTGCTCTGCCGGGCAGGCCAGGCCCTGGCAGGCCAGGTATTTTTGAACCAGGCCCCGGCCGCAGAGGACGTTCAGATAAAAGCTTTCTTCCCGGCTAAGGCCGTATTGCCCGCCGGCATGGGTTCCGGCCGTATGGGTCCCGACACCCTGCCCGAAAACCGGGGTGTTGAAATTCAGCAGATGATCCCCGGTCTGCCCATAAACAAGACCGTCCACATAGCCGTAATATTCCCGGAACAGGGCAAGGTCATCCACCTTGAGATTCATGTTCACCCCCTTGTCCCGGAGGATTTTTGCCGTGGTATAGAGATCGGCGATGCCGTTCCTCTCCCCGATGCCCAGGGCCGAGGCTTCCAGGACCCTTCCCCCGGCCAGGATGCCCATGACGGAATTGGCCGAGGCCATGCCCAGGTCATTGTGGCAGTGGACGGAAATCCGGGCCGCCCCGGCCAGGGCCGAAAGCCTGCTGATTTTCTCATAGACCTCATGGGGCGCCATCATGCCCGAGGTATCGGGCAGGGAGATCATATCGATGCCGTGGTGGCTCAAAAACGACACACAGTGTTCCAGCACCTCCGGACCGGAGCGCCCCATATCCAGCATGGCAACGGAGATCACGGCCCAGGGCGATTTTTTCCGCACCTCCCCCACGGGCTTGAGCAGGTCTGAGAGAACGGCATCGACGGCATTGGGCCCGGCCTGGGGGGAAATGTGCAGGTGAAAATGAAAGTCCCGGATGCCGGTTTGAAGAAGTATCGCGGCATCCTGGACATGGGCCCGTCCCATGGCCCCCACCCGGATCTTATAGCCCTTTTCCCGGGCATATTCACAAAGCGCCTGCACGACTTTGGCTTCGTGTTCATGGGCCGGCGGGTAGCCGGCCTGGCAGATGTCCACGCCCAGGGCTTCCTGGAACTCGAGAATCTTTATCCGCTGCTCGAGAGAGAACATCATGCCCCGGTGCTGCATGCCTTCCCTCAGGGTTTCGTCAATGACAATCATCTGTTTATTTTCCATGGCTTTTTTCCCTTTTATGCCTTGATGTGTATCAGGGTCAGGGGCCCAAGGCAAGTGCATATTACAAGTGTATGGAGAACCATTTCTATCTTGATCAATAATAATTTTTCTATACCGGAATATTTGTTTACAGATTTATCCTTGACGTACAACGTACAGGATTTTATTATATATTCATGATTCAGAGCTTTAAAGACAAAAAAACAAAGCAATTATATGCCGGCGAGCGGGTCCCGGAATTTGAGGCTTTTTCCCGTCAGGCTGAAAAACGGCTCCGGGTTCTGGATGCAGCCGACACGCTCCTTTCAATGCGGATGTTACCGAGCAACCGGCTTGAAGCATTGGGGGGCGACAGAAAAGGACAATACAGCATACGAATCAACAATCAGTACCGCATCTGTTTTGAATGGGAAGACGCCGGGCCGAAAAACGTTGAAATCGTTGATTATCATTAAGGAGGACATCATGTCACACAAACCGATTCACCCCGGAGAGATATTATACGATGAACTGACGGAATTGGGGGTTTCATCTGCGGAACTGGCAAGGCAGATTAATGTGCCTGCCAATAGAATTTCTCAAATCATTTCCGGGAAAAGGTCAATCTCAGCCGATACGGCATTGCGGCTCGGCAAATGGTTTGGAACTGGGCCGAAATTGTGGCTGAATCTGCAGCAGGCATACGATTTGGATGTTGCCGAACTCGAAATCGGTCCGAATCTTGAAGCCATTCGTCCATATCAAGCTGCCTAGAAATCCTGAATCATCAGATCTAAAAACCTGCAAGGTCAACCCAAGGAACGCTCTTTTTTCGGCGGGTTAAAATACCCGTGGATCAAATTCGGGAAACGCTCCGAAATCCTTTTCATGACGGCTCCCATGCCGAGGGGCCGTCCCGGATCTTCCACGGCCTTCATGATCCGGAAATAATGGTTGGGATCAAAATTCAAATTCCGCCACTGGATCATGTCAATGCCCGTGGTTCCGGCAAATTCCAAAAAAGCCGCTGTTTCCTTTTCCGAATCCGTAAATCCGGGGCAGTTGAGATAATTGACCGAGACAAATTTCCCCAGGCCCTTGGCGGCCCGGATGCTTTTCAGCACATCTGAAAATGTGTAGGACCGGGGCCGGAAATAGGCGGTATAGCAGTTTTCCCTCACCGAGTTCAGGCTCACCCGCATGGAATCCATGCCCGCCCGGCACAGGGCTTCCACCTTGTCCGGCAGGCCTGCATTGGTGTTGAGGTTGATGGTGCCCCTGTCCGTCTTTTCCCGGATGAGCCGGACGGCGGGTTCAATGGCGGCAAAGGCCATGAGGGGGTCGCCTTCGCATCCCTGGCCGAAACTGACAATGGCCTGGTCCACGGTGGAGATATGCTCCAGGGAGAGTTCTGCGATTTCTTCCGGTGTCGGGGTAAAGCTGATTCGTTCCTGGCAGGCGGAAAGGTTGCCCGTGGTCTGAAGGGAGATGCAGCCCAGGCAATCGGCATTGCAGACCCTGGAGGTAGGCAGGGGGGCTTCATAGCGTTTCAGGAAAAAATTTTTCCCGGCCGGGCAGCCGTAGCGGAGGGCGCAGGATTCAAGATGGCGCATGAGGCGGTTTCCCGGATATTTTTTCTGCATTTCCTTTACGCCCTTGAGGATCTTTTTTTGGGGCATGAGCCTTAAATCCTGGCGGGGTTCGGCATCCACCAGGAGGGCCGAGGAGCGGAAACCGCCTTTGCCGAAGCCCACAGCCCCATAGGCGAACAGGGGCAGGGGGGCCGTAAGGCCGGTGTCGTCATAGGCGCAGAAATGCCGGTTCACATAGCCCGGGGAATTGAACACGGCCACGGGAAAGATGGCTTCCTTGGGGGCAAAGGGGTTTTTTTTCAGGATTTCAAACCGGTTTTCCGCGAGATTATAGACCAGGGGCCGCCGTTGGGGCAGGAGCATGAGTTCGCTGCCGTGGGGCATGGGCACGGTGTCCGCCGTTTCCAGGACAAAGGGCGTTTCCCCGGACATGCCCGCGGCCCCATAGCCTTCTAGGTCGAATATCTCTCCGTTTTCCGCAGCCCCCACGGCTGTCAGGATATTTCCGGTTTTGATGTTTTGGGTTCGGCGCATGTCGTCTTTTCTTTCATTTGAGGGGAAGGTGCGGGCCGATATAGCCCACATGGATTGTTTGGGAGGAACTGTCCGGAAAGAAATGAAGCCGGTATCCATTGCCCAGCTTGACATGCTTTTCAAAAACAGTTTTGCGGCCTTCGGGAAGCCAGAATTCGCGCTTGCTTCTTAGCTGAGGATGGTTCAAAACCGTTGCGGATTCTCCGCTGACCGGATGTTTGAGTCCCAGCGACCGGATGGCTTCGTGGCTGTAATCTTTGTACCGGCCTTTTTTCCACAGTCCGCAGAAGTGATCCAGAACGGTCAGTGATGCCTTTACCTGATCCAGCAGCGCCTTTCCGGCGGACCAGGAATTTAGCTGTTGCGGCGTTTTCCCGCAGAAGGCAAGATGGGGGAAAATTTGTCCTCTTGTTTCATACAGCCTTCTGCCGGAGCTGATCAGCTCATTTCTTTTATCACAGAGCGCATTCAGGTCCTGTTCAAGAGTCCTGAGAGAGTAAAAATTCAGCAGATCAAGGGGTTGCGTGGAAATCTCACCTTCAGTGTCTAAGGTTTGGACTTGAACCCTGATCGGGGAACGGTTCCATGGCGGCCGGGTCGGAAAGCCGGAGAGGGGGGCCTCATGCCAGGTTGCCGCACGCAGGGCGGAATAGGATGAATCCTCACCCAGAAGCACTTCAAAAAGATCGATGCCGCTCTGGATATCCTCCATGCTGAAAAAAGGCTGCCGGGTGGCAATGCTCCGGAAGGCCCGGATGATATCCCTGTTTTCATCCTTAAGATTCTTTCTGTACCAGTCCTGCCAGAAATACCGGTTTGCCAGTTCCAGCCGGAACCAGTTTTTGTCCACGGATTCGTCCACCAGAAGGGTGGAGATTCCAATATTTTGAACCGTTAAACAGATTCGGAGAAACTCGGGCACGGCGGCGTCGGCTTTATTTGCATCGTCAAACGGCAGGGAGTGGTGGTTGAAAACCATAAGGCCGGTCACAAGAGATTCTCCAACTGCCGGTCTGTTTCGTCAAAAAAGCCTCTGGGCCAGACATCGATTTTTCCCTGGGCATCAATTTCTGGCATGACCACCAGGGACTCATGAAGGTCAGTGGCGCTTCTTTCCAGATAAAACAGGCGGACATCCTTGTTTGAAATCAAGCCGTTCTTGACAGCCACGCGGACTCCGTTCAGAAAATGGTCGGAATGGGATTCGATAAAAAGCTGCACGCCGCTGTTTGCCGCGATGGAGCAGAGGCGTCCCAGGACGGACTGGCCGCCGGGGTGCAGGTGGGCTTCCGGGTTTTCAACAATGATCATGTCCCCCGGCTTTGCCCGGAGAACAGCCGTCACCACCGGCAGCACAAAAGTCAGACCGAAACCGACATTTTCCGGTTTAAAATCCGCTGTCAGTTCTGCGCCCTGTTCAAAGGCATAGCTGAGCGACACCGTATTCATGGCCTGATGAAGCTGAGTATGGATGCGAATGCCCGGGGAAATCTCGGACATCCATTTGTCCAGGTTGTCCAGCAGCGAAAAAGAGGCGGCCGATCTGTGTTTCAATGCTTTGATGGGTATCGGTGTAAGTCCTTTTTCTGCAATATAATGGGCTGTATATTCACCGTGATTGCCGATGGAATTCAGGTCGTTGATATAGTAGTCGGATGCTTCGTAGGCGGATTTCGGGCTGATGCGGTCCGCTGATAAATATTGAAAATTTTTATTGAAAAGGCTCAGGTCTTGAGTCGCCAGTTTGAGTTTCCGGTCCAGGGGCTGCAAATCCGATTTGGCTGAATAATTGAAGATAAAATGGGCCGGTTCCGCCTTCTCCCACGTCAGGGTGAATTCAATGGTTTCCTTTTCCGCGTTTTCCGACAAAATATCCCGGCCGGTGCCGACGAAGACATAGTCGCCTTTCAAGAGGAGCCCTTTATCCAGAAGGGTGTTTTTTTCCTGGGACTGCCTCAATAACAGCAGGGTTTGAATCAGGGATGACTTTCCCATGCCGTTCAAACCGCTGAAAAGATTCAGCGGCCCAAGGGGAAAACTTGCATCATGAAGCGATTTAAATCGTTGAACCCTTATGAATTCAAGCATTCAGAACCTCCTTAATCAACTCTGCCACCTTGCTTTTCCGGATACGGTAATGATCCTTTTTCTGGGTGGAATAGGTGATGGATCTGAAATAGTCGTTATCCTTGGTCATCATCTCCGTATGCTTCTGAATCAACAGTTCTCTTCTGCTTATCAGACGTTCTGTTTCTGCTTCGGAAAGCTTGACCAGTGCCGTAGTCCAAACTTCAAACAGGGTTGAATTTTTCCTGCGCCGCCTTTCATCCTGACCGGTTGTACTCTTTTCAAAAGCCTTTTCCCCAAATACCCGCCGGCATCGCCGGATGGCGGTCTGAAAAGCCGATTGATATTTCTTCAGGTCCTCTTTGGAAGCAGTTTCGAGTTTGGCGATCATTTCATCCATAAACGTGGCAATGTTTTTTCGGGTCTGCTCGTAGTCCATGAACTGAAACGCAAGAAAGCGGAGAACCATCTCCTGGTCCACCATGCGTTTGCTCTGGTCGCCGATGGTTTTTTTCAGGTATTCATCCGTTGCCAGATCCCCCAGGAATTTCCGGATGGCGGGTTTTGCCATGGCATTGCGGATTTCCTGGTCATTAAGAATCAAGCCGCCGGTATTGATCCTCCGGAAGATGGAATATTTGACTGCTTCCGGGGTGCCGGGCTGGATCAGAAACAGGGTCACCGGACATTCGTCAATGCGCCGTGTATAGGTTCGCAAAAGATCGTCATATCCAAGCCCCTTAAAATCTTTCAGGTATTCAAGACCGCTGAGTTTCAGTTTTTTTTCGATTACAAATTTCCGGATGGCGGACAGGCGCTGCAACCCGTCCACAATGAGCCATTTTTCTTCATTGGAGGCGTCAAAATAAAAGGCCGGAAGCGGAAACCGGATGAGAATGGATTCGATGAGCCGGGACATCTTGGCATTGTCCCAAAGTTCGGCATGGCGCTGGAAATCGGTATTCATATCGATTTCATCGTGTTTCAGGCGCTCGATCAGGTTGTGCAGGGTGTCGGGCTTGGAGATGATGCTGATTTCCGAAGGATTAAAAGGGTCCTCCATTATCAGGTCGGCGCTGTCCTCCCCCCCGTCCGGGGCCGGAGTAACATCATTATTTTCGATTTCCACAATACTGTTGTCGTCAGCTTGCGTTTCATTTTCAAAAAGATTCATTCTCCTGCACTCCATAGATCCAATACAAATTATGTATCATTTTCTTTCTTCTTTGTAGGCCCATAACCGGTCCGAGATTCCTAAAGATACAGTGCTGAAATTTAAAAAACAATCTTTAGTTTCAGGGTTTGGTCAGGCCTTCCTTCAGGGCGGTTCCCTTGTCATCAATGAGTTCCACCAGGACCCCGTTCATTTTGTCCGGATGGATAAAGGCGAATTCACAGTCCCGGAAGGGCCGGGGACCGCCGATAAAAGGATAGTTTTCTGCTTTCAGTTCATCTATGGCCCCACGGGTGTGGTCCACATTAAAGCTCAGCAGCATGACGCCTTCCCCCCGCTTTTTAATGAATTTTGCCACCTCCCCGTCCGGGGTCAGGGATTCCATGAGTTCAAAGCCCACCTCCCCCAGCAGGTACCGGGCCACCCGGATCTTTTCGGATTCATCCTCGTATTCCGCGTCGGGCCTGAGCTTTCCCAGCACCGGCTCCCAAATTTTCCGGGCAGCCTCCAGATCTTTGACCGCCACGCAGATATGGTCCATTTTATTGATTTTCATTTTGCCTCCGGTCCTGTCCATTCGAGTGACTACCATAGCAGAAGTTGATCCGGCAATAAAGGCCGGTTTTTCAAAAAGATGCTTCAACTATGCCATTGCATAACCTGTGATCCGGATTATATTGTTGATCAGGGTGAAGAGAGGTCCAATGAAAAAGAGTGTTCTTGCCGTCATCATCGTTCTGTTTTACGGGGCTTTCGCCTTTTGCGGCGAATTCCAGGGCCTTTTAAAAGCTGCCGGACAGGGAGATGTCGATGCCCAGTTTAATCTTGGGTGGATGTACGCCGAAGGCAGGGGAGTTCCTCGGAATTCTAAGCAGGCCGTGTATTGGTATTCAAGGGCTGCCAGGCAGGGAGACGCGTCAGCCCAGTTCAATCTTGGAATGATGTATGATAATGGTGAGGGCGTGGCCCGGGATGACCGGCAGGCCGCCTATTGGTACGCCAAAGCAGGCGGACAGGGAATTGCCGTTGCCCAGTACAACCTTGGCATAATGTATGACAGGGGCCAGGGTGTTGTTCAGAGTTTTCAGCAGGCGTATCTGTGGCTCAGCCTGGCGGCTGCCCAGGGACTTGAAGATGCCGCCGAAACAAGGGATGCCGTTGCCAAAAACCTATCCCCCCGGCAACTGGCTCAAGCCCAAGATCTTGCGGCAAAGATGCAATACCAAATCCAGCATCCGCCCGAGCCGCTGTAGCAAACCGCTTATTTCCAGCCGTATCCTCCAGATGAATCCGCAATCCGGACAAATCATAAATCCCGGCGGTTGAATTGGACCAGGGAAATCAGAAAACACACCACCGTGATCCCAAGGGAGATCAGAGCCCGGATGCCAGCGCCGGGCTTGCCCAGAATCAGGTCTCCCGGCTGGTATAACTGGAAATAGCTGTAGGGCGACAGGGATTGCAGGGATGTGCTCAATTTAATCACGGTATCAAAAAAATACAGGGACACAAACAGGCCCACGGCCATGCGGATGCTTTTGCCCTGGTCGGATTGGAAGGCGGATATGGCCGTTGCCAGGGACCCCATGCTCAGAAAGAAAACCAGGCCGGCGCCCGCCGCCCCGGCGTAATCGGCTATGTTTACCTTCAGATCAAAGCACAGGTCCCCTGCCAGTGTTCCCAGCAGCATGGCGGAAAACTGCAGGGCCAGGGCAACGGCCAGAAATGAATAGATGCCCAGGGGGATGGTGATCCGCCTGACGGGTTTGGTCAACAGGATATCAAAGGTTTTGAATTGGATTTCACCGGCCAGATACCTGGCCGGGATGCTGATCTGGAAAAAGGAAAGCACGATGAGGATGAGCGGATGCACATATCCAAAGGCCAGCATCTGAAGGGCGAACTGGGAAATGCCGCCCTGGATCCCCATAAATGCCGTTATGCCCGGAGGCAGCAGCCTTATGATGGAGACCAGCGTTTTTTTGATGTCGGTTTCAAAAAAGACCCAGGCAAAGGCCCATTCAAAAAGAAAACAGAACAGGACCAGGAGGGCCAGGTTTATTTTCTGGTCCTGAAATATTTTTTTCATATAGGACAGATAACCGGACATGGTTCCTTTTATTTTTCCCGGTAAAAGGTCATGAATGCCTCCTCAAGGGAGGGCTCCGGGAAAACCAGGTTTGTGACCTCATATTTTGCGATCTGTTTTAAAAGCGGGTTGATATCTCCGCCCACGGTCAGGACAAGCCGACCGGGGTCCTGTTCCAGGATCTTTGTGTTGGCCAGGTGAAACGCCTTTCCCGGGACGGGCCGGGCAAAGGTGACCTCCATGCGGCGCACCATCTTCTCCTTTAAGGAGGATACGGATTCTTCCGCAATGAGCCGGCCCTCTCTCACCAGCCCCACCCGGTCACAGATTTTTTCCACCTCTGCCAGGTAATGGGAAGAAAAAAAAATGGTTTTCCCCATGGATTTAAGATGCCTCAGCCAGTCGTACAGGACCATTTTATTGATGGGGTCCAGCCCCTCGGAGGGCTCGTCCATGATCACCAGGTCCGGGCCTTCCTGCAGGGCCTGGATGATTCCCAGCTTTTGTTTCATCCCGTGGGAATAGTCTTTGATTTTTCTGTTTAACTCTTCAGGACTCAGATCAAAGGCATGGAGAAGGTCTTCCCGGAATACGGGGGCTTTTCGGGAAAACCGGTTCATATGGGTTAAAAAAGACCTGCCGGTCAGATCTTCATAGAGCTTTAATTCGCCGGGAACATTGCCGATGGCCTGAAACAGGGTCGCATAATGGGTTCTTACATTTTGCCCAAAGAGTTTCACCTCTCCTGAAGAGGGGCGCAGCAGATTGAGCATCAGGCGGATGGTGGTTGATTTTCCGGCGCCGTTGGGACCGAGGAAGCCGAAAATCTCCCCCCGGCCCACCCCAAGGGTGAGATCCTCTATCCCGGGTGATTTCCCATAATATTTGGTCAAATGACGGATGTCTATGACGGGCACGCTGTATGGTCCATTTTATCGGGTTTTTATTTTGCCTTAGGTCCTGTCCGATCCGATGGATACCATAACAGAAGTTTATCCGGCAATAAAGGCCGGTTTTCCGAAATCATTTTTTTCTTGACACAAACTTAAATTTGGTTCATTGAATCAGACCTGTTTTTTTGATGGGCAAACAGAAATAAGATTTATTCGGGCATTCCTTCCGAACGGATCGAAATGGATGATTGTCTGAATGTTTATGAATATCGGACCCCGGAGAACATGCCATGTCCCTTGCCATTGAAGAATATATGAGCCCTAAAATATTTGAAAAGATCAGATCCTTTTCCGAGGACAAGGAAACCCCTTTTCTGGTCATCGACACCGACACCATCAACAGCCATCTGGACAATCTGGTGCAGGCCTTCCCCTATGCCGGTATCTTTTATGCCGTAAAAGCAAATCCGGCCGTTGAAATCCTCACCCTGTTAAGGGACAGGGATGTCAATTTTGATATCGCCTCCATTTATGAGCTGGACCGGGTCCTCTCCCTGGGGATCAGCCCGGACAGGATCAGTTTCGGCAATACCATTAAAAAAAGCAAGGATATCCGGTATTTTTATGAAAAAGGGGTCCGGATGTATGCCACCGACTCCGAGGCGGATCTCCGCAATCTGGCCAAGGCTGCGCCCGGGGCCAGGGTGTATGTCAGGATCTTGACCGAAGGAACATCAACGGCGGACTGGCCCCTGTCCCGGAAATTCGGCTGCCAGTCGGACATGTCCATGGATCTGATCATTCTGGCCCGGGATCTGGGCCTGGTGCCCTATGGCCTCTCATTCCATGTGGGTTCCCAGCAGCGGGATATCGGCACCTGGGATGCTGCCATTGGGAAGGTGAAGGTTATTTTTGAACGTCTTCAGGAAGAGGACGGCATTGAATTGCAAATGATCAATATGGGAGGGGGATTTCCCGCCAGCTATGTGACCAAAGCCAATGACCTTGCTACCTATGCCCATGAAATCACTCGGTTTTTGAAAGAAAGCTTTGGTGAAACGCTGCCTCGCATCATCATCGAACCCGGCCGCTCCCTGGTCAGTGACGCCGGCGTCCTGGTCAGTGAGGTGGTATTGATCTCCAGAAAGTCCAGGACAGCCCTGAACCGCTGGGTATACACAGATGTCGGGAAATTCTCGGGCCTCATTGAAACCATGGGAGAGTCCATTAAATACCCCATCTATACCGGCAGAAAAGGCGAGGTGGAAGAAGTCATCCTGGCCGGTCCGACCTGTGACAGCGCAGATATCATGTATGAAGATTATAAATACAAACTGCCGTTGAACCTGGCCATCAGCGACCGTCTCTACTGGCTTTCCACCGGGGCCTATACCCAGACATACAGTGCGGTTGAGTTCAATGGGTTTCCACCCCTGGAATCCTATTTTATATAGAAGATCATTTCTCCTGAATCCCCGGCTTGACTTTTTGCCCTGGAATAGATAATTTCCAGGCAAGTTTTTTAAAGATCCCGTCCGCCGGGAAGCCGGGAGAAGATCATGAATAACCATTTGAATCAAGACGCCATACAGGCATCCAGCATCAGTCTCATGCCCTATTATGTTCTCGGGGTGGTGGGAACAGGCATGGGTATCGTGGTGGTGGCGGTCCTGAATTTTTTTACCCCCCTTGAACCGATTCAGGATTTAATCCTGGGCCAATACCAGACCATGACATTGAACCGGGTGATGACGCATTATTTACCCCGGTTTTTACTGATATCAGGGCTTGCTTTTTTTGCCGTTTTTACGGGGATCAATCGGATGCTCAGGCCCATTTCCCTTTGTCTGAACCTGCTGAAAAAGGGAGCCAGGCCCTCACCTGACATCATTGAGGCCGCCAAAAGAAGGCTTTTGAATCTGCCGATTCTTGTTATCCCAGTCAATGTGCTGATGTGGGTCATCATCCCCAGCCTTGTGGCGCTGTACACTACCCTTGCCGGGTTCCTGGACCATCGGACCGTTATTACCCTTTCCGCCAGGGCCAGCATGGTGGGCCTCATCGCTTCAGGTATCGCCTCCCATTATATAGAGGTCCTTTCCCGGCGGCAGTTGATTCCTTTTTTCTTTCCCCAGGGCCAGTTGGCCCAATTGGAAGGGGTGACCAAAATTTCCCTGTCCCGCCGCATCCGTGCCACCAACCGCCTCATCGCCCTTATCCCGGTGACGGTGCTGCTGGTCACCCTGATGACGCTTCAATGGGAAATCGAGACCTATCCTGTGAAAGCCGTTAACTATGGCCGGGGGATCATTGTATTCACCTTTGTCCTTTTCATCTGGACCTTTGTTTTTTCAAAGCAGTTAACCCGGCTGCTCTGTAAAAACATTGTGGACCCCATCAACGAGCTGGCCCTGGTGCTCATGAATGTCCGGAAGGGGCGGTTTGACCAAAGCGTCCGGGTGGTGTCCGGTGATGAAATCGGTTTTGCCGGGGATGTGGTGAACGAGATGACCCAAGGCCTCCAGGAACGGGAAATGATGCAGAAATCCCTTAACCTGGCCCGGGAAATTCAGCAGAATCTGTTGCCCAAACATGATCCCGTCCTTCCGGGGCTGGATATTGCAGGGAAAATCATTTATTGCGACGAAACCGGCGGGGATTATTATGATTATCTTTTGCCGGAAATCGATACAAAGGACCGGATACGGATTGTTCTGGGGGATGTTTCCGGGCACGGAGTGGCCTCGGCCCTTCTCATGGCCACTTCCCGGGCCCTTTTCCGGCAGCGCTCCGCCATGCCGGGAAACCTTGCCCAGGCAGTGACGGATGTCAACCGTCATTTATGCCGGGATGTGGAAGACTCGGGGAATTTTATCACCTTTTTCGGTATTGAGCTGGACCTGAAGGAAAAATGCCTGAAATGGGTCAGGGCCGGCCATGATCCGGCTGTGCTCTATGACCCGGAGCAGGAGAGCTTTACGGAACTGAAGGGGGAAGGGGCGGCCCTGGGCCTTGATGATAGCCTGCAATATAAGGAAAACAGCATTTCAACCCTGGCCGGAGGCCGGATCATTGCTCTCTATACCGACGGGATCTGGGAGGCTCGGAACCCGTCGGGCCAAAAATTCGGCAAGGACAACCTTCACCGCATCATCCGGGAAAATGCCGGCAGGCCGTCCCGGGAGATCCTGGAGCTTTGCATCGGCGCCTCTCGCCGGTTCCAGGGGGAGGCCGGATACCAGGACGATATCACCCTCATCATTGTCAAGATAAGTATTGATCAACCCGATGCCCCTGGGGTATAGTAAACCTTTATGATTTCAGACAAGGATGGATGACCATGTGCTTGGCAGTTCCCTCAAAAATTATCGAAATGAATAACGGCGTGGCAAAGGTGGATGTGGACGGGGTGGTCCGGGAGGCAAGCCTCATGCTCCTGGACGATTCGAACATCGGGGACTATGTCATTGTCCATGCCGGGTTCGCCATCTCAAAGGTGGATGAAGAAGCGGCCCTCCAGACCCTGGAAGACATGAGAACCATACTGGCGGCCGACGCCCTGGACGTCAACAGCCCCAACCGCCGGATATAGGCTTCATGGCCGGTCCCGTCATTGCAAAACGCCTGGAAATCAGCGGCGTGGTTCAAGGTGTCGGGTTCAGGCCTTTTTTATTTTCCCTTGCCGAAAAATATGGTCTCAAGGGCGAGGTGTCCAATACCTCCGCCGGGGTCAGCCTTGTCCTGGAGGGGGCGGAGCAGGACATTGGCCGTTTCTCCATCGACCTTGTTGAAAAAACGCCTTTGCTGGCCTCGGTGACCGGGATTGTGACCTTCCGGGCCGAGCCCCGGAATTTTTCTTCATTTCAGATCATGGACAGCAAGCGTTCCGGCAGCCGGGCCACCCTGATTTCCCCGGATGTCAGCGTCTGCCCGGACTGCCTTCTGGAAATGAAGGACCCGTCGGACCGGCGGTTTGAATATCCTTTCATCAACTGCACCAATTGCGGCCCGCGGTTCACCATCATCGAAGACATTCCCTATGACCGGCCCAGGACCTCCATGAAGGGGTTTGAGATGTGCCCGGCCTGCCGGGCCGAGTATGATGATCCCCGGAACCGCAGGTTCCACGCCCAGCCCAATGCCTGTCCCGTCTGCGGTCCTGAAGCCTTTTTGACGGACCGGGAGGGCAGAAGGGTCAGCGTTGGGTCCGGTGCGGAAGGCTCCAGGGATGCCATAGCACTGGCGGCCCGGTTTCTGGGAGAGGGCCGGATCATGGCCGTCAAGGGGCTGGGCGGGTTTCACCTGGCCTGTGATGCCTCCCATGAAGAGGCCGTGAAGACCCTGAGGCAGAGAAAAAACCGACCCCACAAGCCCTTTGCCCTCATGGCGGCTTCGGATTCCGTTCTCTTTGACCATGTCCATGTCAGTGAAACGGAAAAGGCGCTATTGAATTCCTATCACCGGCCCATTGTGATTTTAAGGAAAAAAGAGGCAGGACAGGCAAGGCCCGGCGGCCCGGCACGGGGCGTGGCCCCCTTTAATCCATGCCTCGGCATCATGCTGCCCTATACGCCCCTGCATTATCTTCTCCTTGAAAAGGGGCCCTCCGTCCTGGTCATGACCAGCGGCAACCGCTCCGGGGAGCCGCTTTCCATCGACAATGAAGACGCCTTGCAGGCCTTTGCCCATATTGCCGATTATTTTTTGCTGCACAACCGGGATATCTATTTCCGGGCCGATGATTCCATTGTCCGGATCCAGGCCGGGAAGCCCCGGTTTTTAAGGCGCTCCAGGGGCTATGCCCCCCTGCCCCTGGTCCTGGATCAAAAGCTGCCGAAAATCCTGGCCTGCGGAGCAGGGCTGAAAAACACCATCTGTCTCACAAGGGAGAACCAGGCCTTTTTAAGCCAGCACATCGGCGACCTGTTTAATGTGAAAACCCATGAATTTTATAAGGCCTGCATCCATCATCTGAAAAAAATCACGGATATCGAGCCGGGCCTCATGGCCCATGACCTTCATCCAGGGTATATGAGTACGGCCTGGGCCCTGGAGCAGACGGGGGTCAAAATGATCGGGGTCCAGCATCACCATGCCCATGCCGCGGCCTGCATGGCGGAAAACGGCCTGGACGAGCCTGTGCTGGCCGTTACCCTGGACGGCACCGGTTACGGAACCGACGGCCATATCTGGGGCGGGGAAATCCTTTTGTGCGATCGGGCAGGCTTCCGGCGCAAGGCCCATCTGTCCTATGTCCGGATGCCGGGAGGGGATGCGGCGGTGCGGGAGCCCTGGCGCATGGCGGCCTCAATCCTGTATGAGGCCTTTGGAAGGAATTTTTTAAACCTGGACCTTCCCTATATCAAAGAGATGGACAGGGAAAACCTGGACTTTGTGGTGCAGATGATGGAAAAGAATCTGAACTGCCCCCTGACGTCCAGTTGCGGAAGGCTTTTTGATGCCGTGGCCTCCCTTTTGTGCGTCCGCCATGAGATCACCCATGAGAGCCAGGCCGCCATGGAGCTGGAGGCCCTGGCCCACGAAGGCATAAGCAGGCAGGGCCTGGAAGGTAAAAGTTTAGGTAGTGACGGCCTGAGCAGGGAAGACCTGGAAAATGAAGACCCGGAAGGGAAAGGCTATGATTTCCAGATGACCCGGGACCCGGATGATCCGGCGAATCCCTTCCGGATCGATTTTTTGCCCGCCGTCCGGGGGATGACGGCCGATCTTCAGAGCGGCCATTTGCCGGCGGCCGTGAGCCTGAGATTCCACCATACCCTGGTGGAGGCCTTTACGGCAGCGGCAAAAACCGTGGGCTGTGAAACCGGGGTGAAAACCGTTGTTCTCTCCGGGGGGGTCTTTAATAACGATCTCATTTTTACCCGGATGATCACCAGCCTTGAAAAAGAAGGCTTTACCGTATATACCCATACCCGGGTGCCCACCGGCGACGGCGGCATCAGCCTGGGTCAGGCCGTGGTGGCGGCCGCTTTGGAAGGATGAGTCACTCATGACCATGAAATATGTTGAAGAATACAGGGATCCGGGCCTTGCAAAGGGCCTTGCGGAAAAAATCCACGGCATCAGCAAAAAAAAGCTGAGGCTCATGGAGGTCTGCGGCACCCATACCATGTCCATTTTCCGGCACGGGATCAGAAGCGTTTTGCCTCCCGGCATCACCCTCTTGTCCGGTCCGGGGTGCCCGGTCTGCGTCACGGCCCAGAAGGATATTGACGCCTTTGTGGAATTTGCCAGGCTCAAAAACGTCATTGTCACCACCTTCGGGGATCTCATCCGGGTGCCGGGGTCCGGGTCCAGCCTGGGCAGGGAAAAGGCTGAGGGGGCAGATGTGAGAATCGTCTATTCCATTTTTGATGCTGTGACTATTGCAGGGGAGAACAGGGACAAGGAAGTGGTATTCTGCGGGGTCGGTTTTGAAACCACCATCCCTACCATTGCCGCCGGTATCCTCATGGCCCGGCAGGCAAAGTTGGATAATTTTTCCGTGTATTCGGCCAACAAGCTCACGCCCCCAGCCCTGGCCGCCCTCATGGAAACCAAGGGGGTTGACATCAACGGCTTCATCCTGCCGGGCCATGTGTCCGTGATCACGGGGACCAATGCCTACCGGGCCACCTTTGAAAAATACGGTATCCCGTCCGTGATTTCCGGGTTTGAACCCATAGATATCCTCAAGGCCGTGCTTTTGCTGGTGGAGCAGAATGAAGAAGGCCGTCCCGCATTGGTCAATGCCTATTCCAGGGCCGTGAGCGATGAGGGAAACCTTAAGGCCAAGGCCGTCATGAACCAGGTGTTTGAAGTGTGCGATGCCGTCTGGCGCGGGATCGGGGGAATCCCCTTCAGCGGCATGGGATTGAAAAAAGAATTTCAGGCCTTTGATGCGGCCCTGAAATTCGGCATGGACCTGCCCCATGTGCCCGAGCCCAGGGGCTGCGCCTGCGGCCAGATCCTCATGGGGCTGAAAACCCCGGAACAATGCAGCCTCTACAAGAAAAAATGCACGCCCATGACCCCTGTGGGTCCCTGTATGGTGTCCAGCGAAGGCTCCTGTGCGGCATTTTACAAATACGCGTAACCCATGAATCGAGAAAAACCATGACCCAAGAAAAAGTATTGCTGGACCACGGCTCCGGGGGCAAAGTCTCCCATTCCATGTTTTCCGACCTCATCCTCCCGCTTTTCTCAAGCCCTGAACTGTTGCAGCAGGATGACGGCGCCGTCCTGGACATCGCCGGGGCAAGGCTGGCCTTTTCAACGGATTCCTATGTGGTGGACCCCATCTTTTTCCCCGGCGGCAATATCGGGGACCTGGCCGTCAACGGTACGGTCAATGATATTGCCATGTGCGGTGCCGTTCCGAAATTCATCAGCGTGGGCCTGATCCTTGAAGAAGGATTTCCCGTTGAGGATTTAAAAATCATCCTGGAGAGCATGGCCCGGGCAGCCCAAAAAGCCGGGGTCAGGATCGTCACCGGCGATACCAAGGTTGTGCCCAGGGGCAAGGCGGACAAGATTTTCATCAATACCTCGGGCATCGGGGTGATCCCGCCCCATGTCCAGGTCTCCGGGGCCAATGCCGAACCCGGCGACGCCGTGATCCTCAGCGGTACCCTGGCCGATCACGGGATCACGGTCCTGAGCACCCGGGAGGGCTTGAAATTTGATTCCGACATCCAAACCGATTCCGCACCCTTGAACGGCATGGCCCAGGCCATCCTGAATTCCGGTTGCCGGGTTCATGTGCTGCGGGATCCCACCCGGGGCGGCCTGGGCACGACCCTGAATGAGATCGCGGCCCAGTCCGGGGTGGAAATCCTCATTGATGAAGCCTGTCTGCCCATCCGGGGTCCGGTCCGGGGAACCTGCGAACTCCTGGGCTTTGATCCTCTTTATATTGCCAATGAAGGCAAACTGGTGGCCTTTGTTCCCCAGGCGGACGCCCAAAAAGTCCTTGAGATCATTCAGGACAATGAATATGGAAAAGAGGCCGCCGTCATCGGTCGGGTGAGCCGGAAAAGCCCGGGCAAGGTGTTTCTGAAAACCTTTATCGGCGGCACAAGACTTGTGGACATGCTGACCGGCGAGCAGTTGCCCAGGATCTGCTGAAGCGGAAGGTATCGTCGCCGTATAAAAATAATTGCCGGATACTCACATATTCAGCAATCCGTGTTATATTTATAAAAGATGTGAGAAAATAGCAGATAAGGTGATTTATGGAAAAAATTATCAATATCCACATTGAGAAGCTGCCTGAGGGAGTTTATCTGGCGACATCGGATGATGTCCCCGGACTTTTGGCCCAGGGACGGACGGTGACCGAGGCATTGGAGATCGCCAGGGATGTAGCCCGTAAGCTTCTTGAAGCAAGAGCGGAGAGAACCGGATCTGTTGATCTTTCCTCAGTGGGGGATTCCTTTGATTATCCACTGATTGTAAACGCATAACATGGTAAGATTGGCCGGTTTTCGATACAGAGATATTATTAAAAGATTGAAGGCCTATGGTTTTTTATTCGACCGCCAGGCTGCGGGAAGTCATGAGATTTGGTATAATCGGCAGACCGGCCGGTACACTACCATTCCCAACCATCCGGGAGATATGCCCGAAGGTACGTTGAGGGCCATCCTGAAACAAGCCGGTATTACCCCGGAATCATTCCTGAACAAAAAATAAAATTGAATTTCTGTTTTATTCCAAGCAGATCTGAACCAGGTGGACCAGGGTTTCCACGGATTTTTCCATAATATCCAGGGACACCCATTCGGTCTGGCCGTGGTAGTTATGGCCGCCGGTGAAAATATTGGGGCAGGGCAATCCCATGGCCGTGAGGCCCGACCCGTCGGTTCCGCCCCGGACCGCCACCCATTTGGGCACAAGCCCGGTTCTGCGGACGGCTTCTTCCAGGTAGGCCGACACATGGGGAACCTGTTGAAGGGCTCCATGCATATTCCGGTAGGTTTTCGAGATTTCAAGGTCGATCCTGGAGCCCGGATACCGGTCCTGAACCCGGAGGATGATGTCTTCCAGAAGGGCTTTCTGTTTTTCCAGGGTTTGGATATCAAAGGCCCGGAGCAGGAATTTCACCACGGCTGTTCCCACAGACCCTTCCATGAAATAAGGATGGATAAAGGGGGCTTTGTCCTTTGTGGTTTCCGGGGCCATGTCCCCGGGCAGGGCCGCAACGATGTCTGCGGCGATTTTCAGGGCATTGACCATGACGCCGTGGGCCTCTCCCGGATGGATATTTTTCCCCTGGATGGAAATCACGGCTGAATCGGCGCAGAAGGTCTCGTTGTTGATTTCTCCGGCCGGTCCCCCGTCCACGGTATAGGCAAAGTCGGCGTCAAAGCGTTCAAGATCGAAATGCAGGGCTCCTTTGCCGATTTCTTCATCCGGGGTAAAACCGACCCGGATATGGGGGCGGGGGATTTCGGGATGGGTTTGCAAATAGTGGAGGGCCGTCATGATGATGGCGATCCCGGCCTTGTCGTCGGCCCCCAGGAGGGTGGTGCCGTCGGTGGTGATGAGGGTGTGGCCCAGGGAGTCCTTCAGGTGCCGGTTTTCCTTTTCAAGAATGCTCACTGTCCCGTTGAGGCGGATGTCCCCGCCCGGATAATTCCGGATGATCTTCGGGTTCACATCCTTCCCGCTGGCTGAAGGGGAGGTGTCCAGATGGGCGATGAAGCCCAGTTTGGGGATCGGGCCGGGTCCGGAGGCTTTCCGAATCGCCTGATCTTTTTGTAAATTGGAATCCAGCCGGGCATAGACATAGCCGCGGCCGTCCAGTTCCACCGAATCCAGGCCCAGTTCTTCAAGCTCCGAGACCAGGAGCCGGGCCAGGTCAAACTGTTTGTCCGTGCTGGGATTGGTCCCGGAATTCTCGTCGGACTGGGTGTCGATTTTGACATACCTGAGGAACCGGTCCAGGAGCTGTTCTTTCATTTTATGCCAGAAGGTCCTCAATATGTTTTTTGGCGGTTTTCACAAAGCCGGGAAAGGCCCTGGCCAGGGTGGGGGTCAGTTCCGTGCCCCAGTCTATTTTCTCAGGTTCGATGCCCACGACCTTGAGGGATGGGCGGTGGCCCCTCATTTCCGCCATGCCGAGGGAGTCCAGCAGGTCCACGTCGTGAAGGGAGAGGACCTGTTTTTTGTTCTGCACCAGGTCTGCTTCATCCAGGCTGTAGATGGTTCCGGCAGGATGTCCGGCCCGGACCACATCCAGAACCAGCAATTTTTCATATTGTTCAAACAGGAAAAAAATATCCTGGGTAAAGGTGCCGCCGTCGATGAAATCCACCCGGCTTTCATCATAGGTGTCTTTTTCTTTTAAGAGCTCATAAATCGCATGAACCCCGATGCCTTCATCCATCATGAGGGTATTGCCCACCCCCAGAACCAGGAGTTTTTTCATTTCCATAGGTGTCCTGTCTTGTTGAAATTGTCAATTCTGCTGATAGCAGAAAAGCAAGGCTGAATCAAGAAAAAGAGGGGATGAATCTCATCCCCTCTTCGTCATACTCATATCCAGATCAGATTATAATGGAAGTTCCACTTTAATTTCTCTGTTGTTGTCTGCGTCCAGCACGTGGACGGCGCAACCCAGTCACGGGTCAAAGGAGCGGATGAGCCGCCCCACATTCACCGGGTTTGCCGCATCGGGAACCGGAACGCCGATGAGGGCTTTTTCCATGGGTCCCTTCTGGCCCATGTCGTCCATGGGGTTGGCATTCCAGATGGTGGCCGATGTGACCTGGTAGTTGGCGATTTTCTTGTCTTTGATGTTGACATAGTGAAGCAGGGCGCCGCGGGGGGCTTCGGTCAGGCCGAGACCTTCGGCTGAATCCGGAACCGGAACCGGAACATAGGTGTCTTTGCCGGGCTTGACTTCCGAGAGCCACTGTTCAACGGCATTGGCCACCATGACGGTTTCTTCGGCCCTTGCCACATGTCTTCCCAGGATGGAGAAGGCGGCGTCGCCGATATCCCGCATCTTTTTAACACCCAGTTTTTCCTGGCCGATCTTGGACAGTTCAGGGTTGGTGACCCACATTCTGGCAAGCGGGCCTGCCTCATGGGGTTTGCCGTTATACCGGGGGGCCTTGATAAAACTGTAGGCCCCGGCTTTGTTCGGATTGGGAACGGTTTTGCCTTCCCTGGGGTTCAGGCCCGTGGTGGCATCATCAAAGAAAGAATATTTGACATATTCCTTGATCAGGGCCGGGTCAACGGGGTAGTCCTTGCCGTCGGTGAAAACGCCTCTTTTCAGGAGGGTATTGCCCTTGTCATCCATGGGGAAGACGCCCCAGGCCACGCAGTTTTTATAGCCCCCGCCGGTTTTGAGAAGGTCGCCGTAGGGACCGGCCAGGAGGTAAACCAGGGGAACATATTTTTCCATGACGAATTTTTTGACTTTTTTGAAACGCTCGGCATAGGCAACGAGTTTTTCCTGGGTCGGGATTTCCGATGCGCCGCCAACGACAAGTCCCGGAACATGGGGCATTTTGCCGCCGAAAAGAGCCACCATTTCATGGCAGATCTTTCTCATTTCAAGGGCTTCCAGGTACTGGCCCACGGCCACGTCATTAATGTCCTTGGGAACGCGGACATCGTTTTTGGCATAGCGGGGGATAAAGGGGGCCGTGTCCGGACCGTTCACATAGTCCAGGGCCGCCAGGTGATAAAAATGAAGAATATGGGACTGGAGATAATTGGCCCCGAAGATCAGGTTCCGGGTGATTCTGCCGTTATCCGTCAGTTTGACCTTGAATGCATCATCCAGGGCCAGGACCGATGCCGTTGCATGGGCCGTGGGGCAAACACCGCAGATTCTCTGGGTAATCTGGGACGCATCCCTGGGGTCCCGGCCGATCAATATCTGCTCAAAACCGCGGTACATGCCGCCGAATACTCTGGCATCGGAGACAACGCCGTCCTTGACCTCTACTTCTACTTTGAGGTGCCCCTCAATCCTGGTGACAGGATCAATGGCAACCTTGATTTTTGTTCCGGCTCCAACCGGAGCTGCTTGTGGGGTACAGCCTGCCATAATAAAACCTCCTTAAGGTTACAAAGTTTCAGATATCTCTGGTTATGCCGGTTCATAGAAGGGTGAAGATGCATCCGGGAAACCGGGCTCAACACAACCAATGCAGACTGCGTTGTCCACACACCAGTTCAGACCGCTGTTCCATTTGCGGGTATAACAGTCGGCAAAGGTGCTGGGGCCTTTACAACCCAATTCAATACGGCAGCCTTTGGGGTCTGAAAGCTTATCCGCCAGGGTGCCGGCGTCGTATTCTTTCAGATGGGGGCAGTTGTCATGGATATTCTCGCCAAAGAAGAGTTTGGGGCGGCCGTTGTCATCCAGTTCGGGAAGGCCTTTGGTCAAGAGATGAACAATGGAGCCGACGATCCAGTCCGGATGCGACGGGCAACCGGGGATATTGACCACCGGGGTCTTGATGCCGTATTTCTTGAAGACATCCATGACGCCGGTGGCGCCGGTGACATTTCCCTTGGCGGCGGGGATTCCGCCGTAGGTGGCGCAGGTTCCGACGGCAATCACGCTGCCGGCCTTTGCCCCTATTTCTTTGGTCAGATCCAGCATGGTGATTTCCTTGTGGTTCATTTCACCCACGATGCAGTATTTTCCATCTGCAGCCAGGGGAATGGCGCCTTCAACCACCAGGGAGAATTTTCCCTTGTATTCTTCGGCGACGGCGTAAAGGTTTTCCATGGCGGTCTGGCCTTCGGAGGCCATGACCGTGGGGTGGAACTGAAGGCTGATCACCTTGAGCAGGATGTCGGCAATGGACGGGTCAACGCTGTTCAGAAGAGAAACCGAACAGCCTGTGCAGCCCTGTCCCTGGATCCAGATAACCGGATGGGTTTTCAAGGCTTTTTCAAGGGCTGAAACAAGGGCGGGATTGAACATCTGGGAAATACCGATCCCGGCTGCTGTCCCTGTAGCGGCTTTCAGAAAGGTTCTTCTGGAAACCCCTGTTTTCTTTTGTTGCACATCGGGCAACGTTTGTTCATCTTTCACGGGCACCTCCTTGATGCTGTTAAAGGTCTAACACACTTATGGCTGATTGCAGAAGGCAACGCCTCTTGCCTCCTGCGAAAAAATGATTGGGCAAGTATATAAAGGGAAATAAGGGCTGTCAACATGAAGTATAGAAAAATTAAATTATTTCTAGTTTTTGAATCGGAATCACCAATACCGACCCAAAAGAGTCAGGGAAAAAGGATTATCCGGTGGACACGGCGCTTAAAAAATCAAGATCCGGAATGGGCATGAGTTTTTTACCGGGTCCCAGGCAGACCAGCTCCAACGTACAGGTGACGGCCGGTTTTGCGCCCTCCGGCCGCCAGGCTTCATGGGAGAAAACAACCCGGTAGGCCCCGTCCCTTTTCCAGGTGGTGTGAATGGTGAGAAGATCGCCAAAGACGGCCCCGTCATGGAAGCCCATGGCGATTTTATAAACAGCAAACCCGATCCCGTGCTCATGCCACATCCGGGAGAGGATATCAATGCCGATGATGTCCTCCCTGGCCCGTTCAAAGAATTTCAGATAATTGGCATGGTAGACAACACCGGAATGGTCCGTATCCTCGTAATAGACCTGGGCCTTAAATACATGGGGGGTTGATTCCGTCATAGAAGTATCCTGTTATTAATACCATTTTGCCAGGGAAAATCCGAGCCAGACAGACCCGAAGCCCAGGACCAGGTGAACCAGAAGATTGACCAGGGCTGAAAAGAACTGGCCGTCCCTGGCAGCGGTAAATATCTCATAGCCAAAGGTTGAAAAGGTCGTAAATCCGCCCAGGAATCCCACCAGGATCAATACCCGGACCTCGGGGCTGAACATCTGCCTTGCCTCGACCAATCCGCTGAGAAACCCGATAAGAAGACAGCCGATGACATTGACCGTCAAGGTTCCGTAGGGGAAAAACGGGTCATTGAACAGCCTCTGGGACAGGGTGCTGACCCCATACCGGCATATGGATCCGGCAAAGCCGCCCAGGCCCGCCATTAAGATTTTGATCATGGTATCCGCCTCCCCTGCACTGAACCCGAGGGTTTATTTTCACGACTGTAATCAGGAATTGAAATAAAAGCCATGTTTTTTATACCGGGACAGAAAATTTTGGCGGAAGGGGGTCGGGGTCGGATATCGTTTGGATCAGAAGGTCTGCATCAAATCCCTTCGGAAGGGCGTCTCTGTATTCGTTTAACAGCACCAGGGCTTTGGCCGCGGCTTTTTGGGCCGGGATCTTCCGCCCATATAAAAAATGCTCATGGGTAACGGCGCAGAGAATCAGGGCCTGGAAGGCTTTTTTGTTCAGGCCCGAGGCGGATTGCCATTGTATTTCCATCCATTCGTGGAATTCATAGAACAATTCAAGATTCCACAGAAGCAGGGAAATTACCCCCTCATGTTCCGGCTTGAGCTGCCGGGCATGGAAATTTTCAATCAGGCCGGTGAGGCAGGTTTGTCTGTGGCGGATATAGTCCCGGATCGGCCAAGGCGTGGTATCGGCCGGATATGGGTCCGCCGCTTCGGTGAAGGGCCGGATATCCTTTGCCTGTAAGGCCAGGACAAAGGCATGGCCCAGGCGGTTGCGGATATCCCGGCACAGCCTGCTTTCAAAGGGGTCGAACCTCATACCGTGATTTCCCAGCATTGGTGGATCCGTTTGCCTTTGTTCCGGTAGTCCTCGGGAATGGTCAGGCCGGTGATGTCTTTAATATCCGTGACGCTCAGGTCCCGGGTTTTTAACTCAAAATTCTGGTGATTGGTGGAAAAGAAAACCGTACCTCCTTTTTTCATGAGCCCGAAGACCCTGTTGAGCATTTTCGGGTGATCCGCTGCAACGTCAAAATGGACGTCTTTTGTTTTTGTGGTGGAATAGGAGGGTGGATCCACCACGGCCAGGTCAAAATTCCGGCAGTCGGGCCCGGGGGCCGCCAGAAAATCCAGGGTGTCTTTTTGGATCAGGATATGTTTTGGCTGAATCAGGACATGTTCCGGGTCTGATAACCCGTTCAGCTCAAGATTGTCTTTTGTCCACTGGATGGCGGTTTCCGACCGGTCCACGGAAACGGTCAGGCTTGCCCCGCCCTTGGCCGCATAACAGGTAAAAGAGCCGGTATAGCAGTAAAGGTTGAGAAACCGTCTCCCTGCAGCCCGCTCCCTCACCCTCATCCGGGTGTCCCTGTGGTCTGAAAAAAGCCCGGTATCCACATAATCATTCAGGTTGATATAGAATTGAAGGTCCCTTTCCGCCATGGCAATCTTCTGATTGGTATGGTTGATGCGCTCGTAGCGGCGTCCTTCCTGGATACCGGCTTTTCTGATTTTCAGGTGGAGGTTTTCCATGGGTACCTCCAAGGCTTCTGCAACGGCCTGTCCCATGAGGGGGAGCCATTCCGGGGTGGATTGCAGCCGCAGGTATTCACCCACAACCAGGTGGCCTCCATACCAGTCCACCACGGCCCGGATCTCCGGGATATCCCAGTCATAGAGCCGGAAGACATCCAGGTTGAGTTTTTGATACCGCTTTTTAAAATACCGGTATCGCTTTTTGATCCGGTTGGCCAGCATGTCGGCCTGGACCCGGTGTTTTTCCGCTTGATCCATAAGACTCATTTTTGTTTCCTTTCCCGTTCATGGCCTATAAATACTATACATTGCCACCGGTTTGCAAATGAGTTTCCGGTCTTGACATAACCGGGCGCGGATAATAATACAACAGTCTAAGGTCTGAAATAATAAAAATCGATTCAAAAGAGACAGGAGTGTTTATGTTGAAAGATGGTGAAAAAGGCGTCATTCGCCAAAAAGGCAAGGATATCGAAACCTATGCCGTTGCCCCCCATATCCCCTGCGGCCTTGTCACCCCGGATCAACTCCGGAAACTGGCGGATACGGCTGAAAAATACGGGGTTTCGGCCATGAAAATCACCAGCGCGGCGCGAATCGCCCTCATCGGTATCAGGGAGGATCAGGTGGACGATATCTGGAAGGATCTGGGAATGAACACGGGCCATGCCGTTGGGCTCTGCGTCCGGAGCATCAAGGTCTGTCCGGGAACGAGCTTTTGCCGCCTGGGCCAGCAGGACAGCCTGAAAATGGGGATGAAACTGGATGAGATCTATCACGGCATGGTTCTTCCGAGCAAAATGAAGATGGGGGTGAGCGGCTGCAAGGTGCAATGTGCGGAAAACTGCATCAAGGATATCTCCCTTTACGGGACCGAGGAAGGATGGACCCTCCAGGTCGGGGGCAATGGCTCTGCCAAACCCAGACTTGCGGATACGCTCATGGAAGGGCTCTCCTTTGACGGCGCATTAAAAATGATTGAAACCGTGGTGGCCTATTACAAGGCCAATTCCAAACGGGAGCGCATGGGGCGGATGATTGAAAGAATAGGACTGGATACCCTCCGGGCGGATTTAAAAATCAATTGACATTCGTCCGGCTTCCTTGTTTATATGAAAAGAAAAAAAGGAGACCCTTTTGCGCAGAAAACCCGGCATTGTAACGAAAATCAGCATTCTTGTTTTTTCAGCCATTGTATCCACACTTCTCATTGTGTTTTTAGGTTCATTTGTATCTTTTCTGGAGATGAAGAAAACCAACCAGGAAGAACTCCGCAAAATTCTATTTGAAGAGAGAAAACAAAAGCTCGTTGAATTAACGGATAATGCCTCCACCGTGATTGAAAACAGCCCCGGGCATTATGCCGCCAAGGCTGTTGCGGCCATGCGGTTCGGGGAGGGTAATAAAAATTATTTTTTTGTTTTTGACGACACGGGACGGTTTGTGGTTCATCCGGAAAGGCCCGACCTGGTGGGTGTTGACAGCATGGATCTGAAATCCGAAGACGGCCGGTTCATTATCCGGGAAATGATTGAAAGATCCAAAAAAGAATCCCAGGGGTTTTTAACCTATCAATGGAAAAAGCCAGGGGGGGACAAACCCGGGGAAAAAGGGCTTAAGGAAGAAAAACTGACCTATTTCAGGCTCATCCCGAAATGGGGCTGGATCATTGGCACGGGTATTTATAATGATGACATCAATGAGATTGCCCTGAAAAAAGAAGCGGCTTTGGTTGAAAAATTCGATAAGGGCCTGGTATTTTTCATGGGCTTTGTCCTGTTCTTTTCCTGTTGTTTTATTTTCTGGTCGATTTTTATCACCCGGAGGCTCCTGAGCCCGGTGAAGGAGGTGGCAAAGTTCGCCAGGCAGATCGGCAAGGGTGATTTTTCAGCACGTCTTGAATACAAAAGCCATGATGAGATCGGACTCATGGCGGAATCCATGCGAAACGGGGCAAAGGATCTTGGCAAACTGGTGAAAAGCCTGGTCCGGACCGTCGCCACCATTGCCGAATCCTCTTCCCGCCTCCAGGAGATTGCCCATGACCTGAAAGATGCGTCCCGGGAAATGGAAAACAATTCCGGCAACGCCACAAGAGAAACCCTGAATATTTCAGGCCGCATGACCAATATCCTTTCCGCCACCGATAAAATCAACAGCCGGCTCCAGAGCATTGCCGAGTTTACAGAAAAGGTGTCGGACAATACAAAGGACGTCGGGGTCAAAATCGATTATGTATCCGAGTCGACCACAGCCGCGGCCTGCGCTGTGGAAGAGATGTATGCCTCCTTTAACGAAACCGCCCGGAATTCAAGTCTGGGCGCCGGGGTTACGGAAAATGCCGCCAACCAGGCAAGGGCGGCCTCCCTTATTATGAATGAACTGGGGGAGTCGGCCAAAGAGATCGGCGAGATCATCGGGATTATTCAGACCCTTTCCTCGCAGACCCATCTTTTGTCCCTGAATGCCGCCATAGAAGCCGCCGGCGCCGGGGATGCCGGAAAAGGGTTTTTTGTGGTGGCCCATGAAGTCAAAGAGCTGGCCAATCAGTCGGAGCGGTCCGCCAATGTCATCCGTACAAAAATACGGGGCATGCAGGACCATGCCAAGAAATCCATTGAAGTGATCCAGTCCATTGTCGGCGTTATTGAAGAGATCGATAAGATCATGCTGGCCATTGCCTCTTCTGTGGAAGAACAGACCACGGTGACCAATGATATTTCATCCAGCCTCAGTGTGACGGCGGAAAACGCAAAAGAGCTGAACATCAAGGCAAAGGAGAATATTGACGCCATTGCCCAGGTGGCCGTCAATATTGATGCCGTCTCCAATGAATCCGGGGTGATCCGGAAAGATGTCGATATGACCGGAACAGGGATCACAGAGGTGTCAACCTATGTGGGCAAAACCAATGAATCCGTCAAGGCCTCGGCCCTCAGAATTGAGGAAATCCAGGCCCAGGCCGATGAATTGGCAGGCCTGGCAAAGAACCTGAACCAGGCCATTCAGATATTCAAAATCTAATTTCCGCCAAGGAGGAATATGGACAGACGGGAATTTTTAAAACAAGTGGCCCTGTGGTCCGCCGGGCCCATTCTTTCTCCTCCTGTGTTTGACCTTTTGTCGCCGGCAGGGGCGGCAGAGATCCATATGCCCGAGATCCTGACGATCAAGGGCACGGACCTGCCGGCCATGGTCCGCTCAATGACGGCGGCCCTGGGCGGGATGGAAGCCTTTGTTAAAACCGGGGACAAGGTGGTGATCAAGCCCAATATCGGCTGGGACAGGACCATTGAACAGGCGGCCAATACCCATCCCCTCATCGTGTCCGAACTGGTCAGGCTCTGCCTGGATGCCGGGGTCTCCCGGGTATTGGTCTTTGACCGGACCTGCAATGAGGAACGGCGGTGCTATCAGAACTCCGGCATGGCCCCGGCCCTGGAAAAGATCAAAGACAAACGCTTCAGGCTGGAGTATGCCGATGACCGGCATTTTGTTCCCGTGACCCTTAAAAACGGCCGGGTCCTGAAGGAATGGTCTTTTCACCGGGATGCCCTGGAGGCCGATTGCTATATCAATGTGCCCAAGGCCAAACATCACGGGTTGACGGGCCTGAGCCTGGGCCTGAAAAATATCATGGGCGCCGTGGGCGGATGGCGGGGCAGGCTGCATTATGATCTCGGGCCGAAACTGGCGGATCTGAATACGGTCATCCGGCCCCGGCTGACCCTCATCGACGCTTCCCGGGTCATTGTAAAGAACGGCCCCCAGGGCGGGGACCCGGAGGATGTGAAAGTCCTGGATACCCTGGTCGCGTCAAGGGATACGGTGGCGGCGGACGCCTATGCCACCACCCTTTTCGGTCGGTTGCCCAATGAGATCGAGGCAACACTGGAGGCCCATCAGCGGGGATTGGGACAGATGGACCTGGACCAGTGCCGTATCCGCCGGCTTGATGCCTGATGCCCATGAAACCCTATTGGAAGCAGGTGCGCCGGTTATCCCAGGGGATCTGCCTTCTGATTTTTCTTTTTTTATTCCGCCAAACCGATTATTCCGGAACCGATACCATTCCCTATGCCGTCAATCTTTTCTTCCGGCTGGACCCCCTGGTTCTGGCCGTCGTCACCCTGGCCATGAAAACCTTTGTGTCCCTTCTCTGGCCGGCCTTCATCACCATCGCCCTGACCCTGGTCTTCGGGCGGGTGTTCTGTTCCTGGGTCTGCCCTTTGGGAACCTTGATCGATCTCTCGGACCGGTTCATAAAACCCCGGCTGAAAAGGGAACCGGACCTAAAATTTTTAAAATACGGAATTCTGACCGTCCTTTTGATGTCTTCGGCCTTTGGGGTGCAATTCCTGGGGTTTGCCGATCCTTTTTCCCTTCTGGTAAGGGGCCTGGCCTTCAGCCTGGACCCCATGATGAACTATCTGACCTCAGGCTTTTTTGATACGGTTTATGCCCATGCCCCGGCCTTTGTCTCGGATCTGACCGAGCACTTGTATCAGGGGCTGAAAGCCTTTGTCCTGCCCTACAAACAGAGCTTTTTCCACCTGGCCTGGCTGTCCTTTTGTATCCTGGCGGGAATTTTTCTGCTGGAGTTTTTTGGAAGGCGGTTCTGGTGCCGGAACCTGTGTCCCCTGGGCGGACTGCTGGCATTGATCTCAAAATTCTCCATTTTAAGGCGGATTCCTGTGAAATCGTGCAGCCATTGCCGGTTGTGCGAATCCGGTTGCCGGATGAAGGCCTTTGATGAAAATTCCCGGTTCCAGCCCGAAGAATGCAATCTCTGCATGGACTGCCTTGAATTCTGCCCGGACGGGATCACGGCCTTTCGATTTTCCCTGCCCCGTCCAAGACCCTTTGTGGATATCACCCGGCGGCAGGTTATCTTGGCAGGCCTTACGGGCCTTGCCCTGCCCGTGCTGACCCGGACCCAGGCCGTCTCCCAACTGCCCCATGATAATATCATCAGGCCGCCGGGGGCCGGGGATGAGATCGAATTTTCAGCCCTCTGCGTCCGGTGCGGGGAATGCATGAAGGTCTGCATCAACAATGCCTTGCAGCCCCTGTTCCTGGAGAAGGGAATCGAGGGCATGTTTACACCGGTCCTGTTTCCGAGGATGGGGTATTGCGAATTCAACTGCACCCTCTGCTCCGGGGTCTGCCCCACGGGGGCCCTGGAAAAACTGACCCTGGACCAAAAACATGGGTTTGTCCTGGGCCGGGCCTATTTTGATAAAAATAAATGTATGGTGTATGTCCGGGAAAAATCCTGTATTGTGTGTGAAGAACACTGCCCTGTCCATGACAAGGCCATTAAATTTGACGAAAAGACGGTTCAAAGAGCCGATGGAACAAGCGTCCTGCTCAAACAGCCCCATGTGGTGGAAGCCCTTTGCATCGGGTGCGGGATCTGTGAATATGTCTGCCCGGTAGAGGGTGCGGCCGCCATACGGGTATTTGGAAAAGATGAAAGAAGAAGCTGAGGAGAATAGAGTGAAAGCACTGATCATAGCTGCCCACGGCAGCAGGAAAAACGAATCCAATATGGAAATCGCATCCCTGGCGGATCGTCTGTCCAAAAAGGCCACCGGGTCATTTGATGCGGTGGAATTTGCTTTTTTGCAGTTTGCAGAGCCGCTCCTGGAAAGCAAAATTGACGAACTGGCTGCCCTGGGGGTGAAAAAAATTGTCATCTTTCCGTTTTTTATTGCTGCGGGAAGCCATATCCGTGTGGATATTCCCGAAGTGGTGAAAAAGGCAAAGGCCGCCCATGGCGATATTGAATTCAGCGTAACCGACCATCTGGGGAAAATTCAGGCCGTTGAAGAGATTATCTTGAGGGAAGTCATGGGTTAGCATGAGGATCCTCCATCTCATCAGTCAGACCCCGGATTTCACCGGCAGCGGAAAATATATCCGGGAAATCATCGGCCGGAGCGGGCAGAACGGCCATGAAAATTTTCTGGTGGCCGGGGTCCAGGAGGAATATAAAGTCCCGGAAAGCCTTTTGCCCGAAGACCTGTGCTGCTATGTCCGGTTTGACGGGAAAGACCTGGCCTGGCCCGTCCCCGGCATGAGCGACGTCATGCCCTATCCGAGCACGGTTTTTTCCAGCCTCTGCCGGGCCGATATGAAGATGTACCGGCAGGCCTTCACGGGAAAAATCCGGGAGGCCCTGGAGATCTTCAGGCCCCATATCCTGCACACCCACCATCTCTGGGTGGTCTCGGCCCTGGCCCGGTCCCTGGCCCCCCATATCCCCATGGTCGCGACCTGTCACGGCACCTGCCTTCGCCAGCATTATCTGTGCCCGGCAGTGGGTCGCGCCATCACGCCCGACCTTGGGAAAATCGACAGGATCATTGCCCTGAGCCTGGACCAGAAAGAAAAGATAGCGGCCGCCATCAGGGTTGACCCTTCCCGGATAGATGTCATCGGCGGCGGGTATAACGAGGCCTGTTTTTTCTATGCGCCCAAGGTCTTTGAAGGCATTGTGGAGATTTTATACGCCGGAAAACTCAGCACTGCCAAAGGGGTCCCCTGGCTTTTAAAAAGCCTGGAGCGGATAATGGACCGGCCCTTCCGTCTTCACCTGGCCGGCAGCAGCACGGGCCGGGAACTGGAAACCTGCCTGACCCTGGCCCGAAACCTGGGAGAAAAGGCTGTTTATCACGGCCCCTTAAGCCATGAGGCCCTGGGAGAACTTATGCGGTGCTGCCATGTCTTTGTCCTGCCCTCCTTTTTTGAGGGCCTTCCCCTGGTCCTGATGGAGGCCCTGGCGTCGGGATGCAGGGTCGTCACCACGGACCTGCCCGGCGTCCGTGAAATCCTCGGGACCGGCGAAAACCACATGGTGAGGCTCATTCCCCTTCCGCACCTGAAAACCATTGATACCCCCCACCCGAAAGATGAGGAAAGCCTTGAAATCCGGCTCGCCGAAACCCTGAGCCGGGTCATGGAAGAGGTCATGCACAAGGTGGAACCGGATCTGGACTATATCCGGTCCGCCACCGCCCCCTATACCTGGGAAAAAATTTACAAAAAGGTTGAAGCGGTTTATATTGAGTTGGTATCGGCAGACTAAAAACTGGAACAATTTATGACGATTCGAAAAAAAATACTGGGTGTGATTTTCTCCCTTTTTGTGGTGATGGGTATCCTTATTTATGCCATTAACCGGTTTTGGTTGATCAACGGCTATATTGAACTGGAAACCCGGGATATGATCAAGACAACGGGCCAGGTGGCCGAGCGGATGGAAGCGGATTTGTCCGCCTTGAAAAGGACCGTCGGCGACTGGGCGCCCTGGGATGATACCTACCGGTTTGTCCAGGATTTGAACGGGTCCTATATTGACAATAATCTCATGTATTCCACCTTGGCCAATCTTAATCTTAATTTCATGGTTTTTGCGGATACGGAAGGAAGAATAAAATTTCTCAGGGCCATTGATCTGGAGAACGAAACCCTCCTGGACGAAAAAAACGAAGACTATGCCCGGCTCCTGGAAACCTATCCCATGCTGCTGAGAAATGAGGCCCAACAGGAGGTGGTTTCAGGATATGCCGTGTTCAACGACCATATTGTCCGTATCTGCTCGGCCCCGATAATGACAAGCCAATTTCAAGGGCCGGTCATGGGAACCCTGGTCATGGGAAATTATATCAACCCTCGAGAAATAGACCGCCTTGAAAAAAACTTGAAAATTCCCCTGGAAATCCAAAAAACCATGCCCGCAAATTCCGGCCGGGATTTCTTCAAAGAGGAGACCCGGTCCATGGGCAACCGGTTTTTGATCGAGCGGCCCGATAGACATATGATTACCTCATCCATCGTATTTGAAAGCCTGTCCAAGGACCCCCTGTTTACCCTGGAGGTGAAAAAGAATAGGGATATCTATCTCCAGGGGGAGCAGACCCTGATCTACCTTTTGCTCTCACTTGGGGGGGTAGGTTTGCTTTTTATGATGGCCGTGCTGATTTTTCTTGAAAAAACAGTTCTTTACCGGTTGCATAGATTGAGCACGGATGTTAAAAAAATCGCCCGCCAGGGACATGGAAAGGATCGCGTCCTAATGAGCGGAAAGGATGAAATCGCTTCCTTATCCCTTGATATCAACCAGATGCTGGAAAAATTGCGGGAAAATGAAAAACGCTATCATACCCTGTTCGAATCTGCCAGTGATCCGATCCTGCTGCTAAAGGAAGATCTTATCGTGGACTGCAATCTGAAGGCCCTTGAATTCTTCGGGTGCGAAAAAAACCAGATGATCGGAAAGAATCCGGGTTTTTTCTCTCCTGAAACTCAGCCCGACGGAGAGCCGTCCATCCTGAAATTCAGAAAGATGATGGAAACCTCTCTTGCAAAGGACGTTTTTCTTTTGGAATGGCTGTATTTGAAAAACGACAATACCGTTTTTGAAACCGAAATGAACCTGGCCCGGATTGATCTACCGTCAGGAAACCATATCCAGGCCATCATCAGAGACATCACCGAGAGAAAACAGTCTGAAACGGATCGGTTAAAGGCCCAGAAAATAGCCGCTGACCAGGAAAAATTTGCTCTGATAGGCCGCATCGCAGGAAAAATGGCCCATGATTTTAATAATATTTTGGGCGTTATCATGGGCAATGCAGAACTCTCCCTGATGGATTGTCCCCACGATAAGACAAGAAAAACCCTGGAATTGATTTTTGAGCAGACCCGCCGCGGAAAAAATATGACAAAGAACCTGGTGGCCTTTGCCAAGGACCAGGAACCCAAGCAGGAATTTTTCAGCATCAATGACAAAATAGACCTTGTTCTAAACCTCATGAGAAAGGATCTGGAAGGCATTGAGGTGGTAACGGAAAAAGGCCTGGATATGCCGGAACTGCTTGCAGATCCCGGAATGATCGAGCATGCGCTGATCAACCTGATCCAGAATTCCATCCATGCCCTGAGTTTGACCGAAGCTCCCCGCATCACCCTGAGAACTTACAGCCGTGAAAACAGCGTCTGCTTTGAAATTGAGGATAATGGATGCGGCATCCCACAGGAAAGTCTGGACAGGATTTATGAACCGTCCTTTACCCTGAAAGGAAGCAAGGATATCTCAGGCTCATATAAAGCCGGAATCAAAGGCACAGGCTATGGGATGTCCAACATAAAAAAATATATCGAGCAGCACAAGGGCAATATTGCGGTTGAATCAAAACCGGGCGCAAGAACTCAATTCACCGTCAGCCTGCCGGTCATCGGGCAGGAATTGACCATTGGGGATAAAACAAAGACCCAAAAGGGGAGGGCCTGTTTTGAGAAATATATCCTTCTTGTGGAAGATGAAAATGACATTGCAGAGGTACAGTCCAGAATATTGATGCAGGCCCCCTGTAATCACAGGGTGGATATTGCCGGAGATGGTCCGACGGCAATGGATTTGTTTGGACGAAACCCCTATGATCTTGTCAGCCTGGACTATGTTCTTCCGGGAGATATGAACGGGATGGATGTCTATCACCATATCCGGTCCCTCAACAAAACCATCCCGGTCCTGTTTATTTCAGGCAATATAGAATTTTTAGAATCCATAAAAGACCTGAAACAAAAGGACCCCTGTATTGATCATCTGTCCAAACCCTGTCAGAATAAAGAGTATATGGACACGATCAGCCGGTTGTTTGAAAGAACCCGGGCGTATTAACCCGGAATTCCGGCTTCAAGGAGAGGCCCCCTTTTATAACAAAAAACAAAGGCAGGCATATGAAGGAATCCCTGATATATTTTTCCACAGCACGGGTTCAGGAGGTCGCCCAGAAAATGAAGGAGGTGGGCCGGCAATACGAGCAATTGTTTACAGACCTGGGGCGCCAGATGTTCGCAGACATGGCCGATCTTCATGATGCTTCGGAAATGACGGCTGTTTGCACCCGGCATGTGGAACAGGCCCTTTCCGCCTTTGGGAACAATTTCCCCGATGTCTCCCCCGTCGCCTGCACCAAAGGCTGCTGCCACTGCTGTTTCTTTCCCGTTGAATGCCCTCCCCAGGTGGTGATCGATATCGCCCGCCATCTCCGTGCAAAAGAATCCGCCGCCAACCTTAGCCTGCTCCGCCATAAGCTGGCCCAGGATATGAAGGATAGAAAGCCGCCGCTGTACAGGGCCAAATGCCCGTTTCTCAATGCTGAAAACCTGTGCGCCATCTATGAAAAACGGCCCCTGGCCTGTCAATGCTTTACCTCGCCGGCCCCTGCCCAATGTGAGCAATCCGTTGCCGACGGCCGGGATATTTCCCAGCATCCCTTGCGCCACCGCATTTATCAGGCCGCCACCACCATGCTGCTGGCCTGCGCCAAAAAACAGGGCCGGCCCCATGGCCAGGTGATGTTCATCCCTGCGCTTCTGTCAATTCTGGAAATTGAAGACGGGCTCTGGCAGGGTTATGGCATTTGAAAGGCTGCCGGGAAATTGACAATAATTCATTCCAGAAATGCATGTATAAAAATTATTTTGACAGAGCCTTTCACAGCCCAGGATAGAATTGATTTGATGGCCTCCCTATTCCTTGAATAATGGATACTTTTCGAATATTCATCGATAGGTGAAAGGCAATCTGAATTTCCGGCCCGAGAGTTCGAAAATTACCTCATCCTGTGCAATTTCCAGAATGCGATAGCCTTGCACGGATTCTCCTTCTCCGACTATTTTGGTATTGATGACGGCAATCCGGTCCGACGGATTCTTTGCCCAGGAAATGGCCTGGATGGTAAGCATTCCATCCTTCAGGGGAAAGATTTCTTCTTCCCGTGGACCGGGTTTGGAAACCGGCAGCAAAACCGGAACAGATCCCTTTTCCTTGATATTCTGCTCCTGTTGCATTGGAGTTTTTTCGATAACTGGGGGGAGGCTCTCCGCCTTATGAACGGTAATATTCTCTGCAAGAGACTCTGAAGGGGGCGGGAGATTTTTTATGGGTGGCTGAGACGGGGTTTGAGAGGCATTCTTTTCAACAGGGGTTATGCAAGGGGATTGATGCTGGGCCGGGCGGGGGGGAGTGGATTGAATGGTCCTGGCCGGGGAAAATAAAACATATGCGGCCAAGGCCATGACGAGTGCGGAACCGAGGACAAGGATCAATCCTTTTGCACTTAAGAAAAACCCTTGCCGCTGATGCTGTATTCTTGAGTTCAGGGTTGTCCGGATATTTAATTTTAAGGAGGATCTGTTTTTATTTTCCTGCTCAGGGCTTTCCTGCTCAGCTTTTTTCAGGGCCTTTAAAATAGTACTCATGTTAACTGCCCTTTACCGGATCAATGGAAGGGTATTCAGTCAGGCTGGGAGTGGTTGATCCATGGTCTTTTTCACGCAGGAGGATGATCTTTGTCATGGGCCCTACAAGGCCGTCTTCAGCCAGGCCGTGCTTTGCCTGGATTCTTTTTACAGCTTCCCTGACGGCAGAATCATAAACTGCCGTCGTATCAATGGAGGAAAACCCTATCTGCCTGAGGGACAGTTTGACTGCGACCACGGAAGTGACGGGGGAGGTATCGGATATGACATCGCCGGTTCCGAAAATATTTTTCCAGACAATGTAAATCTCCCCGTTTAAAAAAGGCCTTAGTTCATCCGGGTCAATTTTGAGTTTTTCATTGCCGCTTCCTGAAAAAACAAGGTATTCATTGCCTGGTGTTATCCCGGCAAGGGCAAGATAGCCTTGCTTCTGCCGGTCAGGAGAAATAACCCCGAGAATGGCAGGGAGGTTCAGTTTTTTAACCAGATCCGGCTCCCCTTTGAGCTGCATTATTTCAAGATTATGCTGCTCTGCGGCAATCTTAAAGAAATAAGGGTCGGATTCGATTTCTTTTGTAAAAGGGTCAAACTGAATCAAGGCTTGCCGGTCCCACAGTGAAAGGACATGGCTCAGCGCATTTTCCCGGCTGATGTCCATGTCCGATAGAATTTTCTCCGGCTCTGTTTTTTCGATGAAAGGGGCAGGGGATACAGCCGGTTCCGGTGGTATGGATTCCGATGATATGGATTCCGGTGATAGGGGCTCGGATAGCATGGCCCCGTCTGGAGATTCAGGAGCCTGGATCTCCATATCAGGGGAGGGTATATAGGCATCCGGGCTTACGGATCCGGGTGGTGTTTCAGGTAGGCCGATTTGGACGGCAACAGGATGGATGGGTATCCATCCGGGAGGAAGGCCTTTAAATAGGGCCAAAAAAATAACAGCCGAAACGAGCAAGGCGAATCCGGCACCGGCGGTTTTTTTGATAAAAGGCCCTTGCCCGGACCGGGCTGCCTTCCGGGTGTCCAACTCCCGTATGGCGATCTTTATGATAGGTGGTGTTACCTTTTTCCGGTTGAGGCTGTATGCAGCAAGCAAAGACCGGTCACAGGCGATGTTGATGAGCCTGGGGATGCCTCCGGAATAGGCATATATAAGATCTATGGCCTTGGGGGTGAAAAGGGTTTCGGGTTTTCGCAGGGCCACATTGACCCTGTGGGAGATATAATCATGGGTCTCTTTACGGGTCAGGGGCAGAATATGGCAGCTCAAATTGATTCGTTGCCGGAGTTGCCGCATTTCATAAGAATCAAGAATATCACAAAGTTCCGGCTGCCCGACCAGGATGATCTGAAGCAGCTTGCTCCGGGTTGTTTCAAGATTGGAAAGCAGCCTGAGCTGTTCCAGGGTTTCCCGGTCCAGGTTCTGGGCTTCATCAATGAGAACCAGGACGGATTTCCCCAGGGCCTTTTTTCCCAACAGGAATTCATTCAGGGAATTTGTCAGTGATACCTGATTTTCATCTGTGAACGGGATGGACAATTCAATATGGATGGCTTTCAGAAGCTGGACCGAATCCAGTTTGGGATTAAAAATAAATGCGGCTTCAATATCCTTGTCCAGGTTTTCAAGGAACACCCGGCACAGGGTGGTCTTCCCGGTTCCCACTTCGCCCGTGATCTCTACAAAACCGTCACCCTGGGACACGGCATAGGTCAGATGGGCCAAGGCTTCTTCATGGGTTCTGCCCAGAAATAGAAAATCAGGGTTGGGAACCAGCTTGAATGGTTTTTCCTTGAAACCGAAAAATCCGTTATACATCCTGGAATACTCCTGCAAAAGAGAGACGGCAAGTGTTCAGGATATTGACATCCCATAGAAAACCAGGACCGTCAAGAAAATTCTGGAAGCAAAGGGGATTGTTTTTTCAGATGATGCCGGTCCCGACCAGAATATCCAGCCCGCAGTGGAAAATGGACCTCCATTGAAGTTTGAGCAGGGGATTGGGCAGGGCTTTCTTTTTCGGATGCTAAAAGATTGTGTTTCATCTATGCGAAGCGGCCCATGATCAGGTGATGTTCATCCCCGCTCTTCTGTCAATTCTGGAAATTGAAGCGACCAGAATAAAAATTCAATTCCAGTTATCCTTTCTCAATTTACTCAGGAACTACCAACTAAAACAGAAGTTGATAAAGCATATGAACTAAGAAGCAAGGCCGTTCATTGCGGATCACAAGGCATCATCAAATTCACCGATTTAAACAAAATTTGTTCTTGGGCAACTCAATGTTTATCCGTATGTACTCACTTATTGAGCTTGGGCTATACCTCAAGGGATCAAATCGAAATTCAAATAAATAGGATCAATAAAACAATACAAGATGGCCCAACAAAAGGGTCAACCTGACCGGAAGCAGCTCGGCGGCGCTATACGCGGCGAGGCCGGTAGACAGGCAGGTTACCCAAAACGTTAACAAGGACGGCGAGAGCGGATGTGGACAATCGCCCGATAATATGTTACCGCTATAATTTTAGCATCGCGGCCGCTCAACCTACGTTATGTCCCGCCCACAAAGATGGAGGTAATTTTATGTATTACATAGTTGAAACAGACAAATCATTCGACCAAGCATCAGCAGACCTTGAGGCAGCGGTTAAACGTCATGGCTTCGGGGTATTGCATGTTCACGACTTAGGGACCACACTTCGTAGTAAAGGCATTGCATTTGATGAGGAGTGCAAGGTTTTTGAAGTCTGCAATCCGGGACAGGCTGCAAAAGTTCTGTCAACCGATATGCGCCTAAATATGGCACTGCCATGTCGTATCTCGGTATTTACGGACAAAGGCAAAACGAAGATCGGTCTTATTAGGCCAGTGCAAATGCTTTCAGCGCTATCCCAGGATGCATCCTTGCTTCAAGTTGCCAAAGAGGTTGAGGAAAAGACCATCAAGATGGTTGACGAGTCGAAATGAATACTCTCAGATAATCCCGGTCCCGGCCAGAATATCCAGACCACCGTGGAAAATCGGCCGCCATTGAAGTCTGAGCAGGGGGTGGGCGTCCTTTGAAGGAAGGATGATGCCCAGGCGCCAGCCCTTGAAATCAGACAACAGTTTTTTTTCGATCTCGCCGTAAAGGGCCCTGGGGTTGGTTTTCTCCCCAAGCCGCTTGCCGTAGGGCGGGTTCAGCACGATCACCCCTTTTTTGCCGGAAGCGGTCGCCGGCGGGGTCAGGGAGAAAAAATCCCTTTGGCAAAGGTCAATGGTTTGGCAGAAATCATGGGCCGAGATATTCTGCTGCATCACGGCCAGGGCCGACGCATCTATGTCCGAGGCAAAAATCTCTTTTTCCGGGATCAGGACCCGGTTTTCCTGCGCCTGGTTTTTTAAGCGAGCAAATGCCCTGGAACTGAAGCCGGGCCAGGACTCAAAGGCAAAGGACCGGAAAAGGCCGGGGGGAATCCCGGCCTTGATCATGGCTGCCTCAAGGGAAAAGGTGCCGGCCCCGGCCATGGGGTCCAGAAGGATGTCCGACGCTGAAAATCCGGCCCAGAAGAGCAGGGCAAAAGCCAGGTTTTCCCTCAGGGGGGCAGGGGTCACCTTTACCTTGATGCCCCTCTTGAACAGGAGGTTTCCGGTGCTGTCCAGGGAGATGTGAAATTCATCCTGGTCTGCCCGGATATACACGGTCTGGGTGGAAGGCTTTTCCGCCATAAACCCGGTCCCGGATGCCAGTTGGTCCAGAATGAGGGCTTCGCAGCGCCCGGCAATGGCATCGGAATGGTAAAGCCTTGATTTATGGGCGGTGACCGAGAATTTAAGCTCACTGTTTTCCGGCAGGAAAAGGTCAAAATCCATGGCCCGGATCTTTTTTTCCAGCTTTTCAAAGGAATCGGCCTTGAACCGGCCAACCCGCATCAGTATCCGGGACGGGCTCCGCAGATTGAGGTTCAGGGCTGCGGCATCGGAAAGCCTGCCCCTGAATTCAAGACCGCCTTCGACGAGGTTAAGGCTATCCTTGGGAAACCCGGCAGCCAGGATTTCGGACCGGCAGACCTTTTCCAGGCCCGGGGAGCAGACGATGAAAAAATCGTGCTCCCGGCCCCGGACTCGTCGTTTCACTCTTTTTTCAAAGGCGGAGGATTCCATTTACAGCTTTACCTTTATTATAGTCTTTCGATGGCGCAGCGGATGAGCGTTTCCGTGGCTTCAAAGGAAATGCATTCATCGGTGATGGACACCCCGTATTTCATGGCTTTTAGATTGCCGTCACATTTCTGGCAGCCTTCAAAGAGATTGCTTTCCAGCATGAGGCCCACGATGCTCGTATTTCCGTCCAGGCGCTGGTCCAGGGCGCTTTTAAAGACAAAGGGCTGGCCCGTGCATTTTTTTCCCGAATTGTCATGGGAGCAGTCGATCATCACGGCATCCAGGAGGTTTTTTTGTTTCAGCTTCTCCCGGGCCTTGCCGATGGAGACGGGGTCGTAATTGGGGGAAGGGCCGCCCCGCAGGACCAGATGGCCGAAGGGATTGCCCGTGGTGCAGACGACACAGGCCCGGCCTTCGGGGTTGATGCCCAGAAAGGTCTGGGGCGTGCCTGCGGCGGTGATGGCGTTGACGGCGGAATCCAGGCTTCCGTCGGTGCTGTTCTTGAATCCCACGGGCATGGACAGGCCGCTGGCCAGTTCCCGGTGGGTCTGGGATTCGGTGGTCCTGGCGCCGATGGCCACCCAGGTGAGGAGTCCGTCAATATACTGGGGGGTGATGGGGTCCAGCAGTTCCGTGGCCGTGGGCAATCCCATGCGGTTGATGTCGATGAGAAGGGATCTGGCCTGCCTGAGGCCCTCATCCACATTATGGGATTCATCCAGGAAGGGGTCGTTGATGAGGCCCTTCCACCCCACCGTGGTCCTGGGTTTTTCAAAATACACCCGCATGATGAGGTTGATCTTGTCCTTGACCTCTTTTCTCAGGGCGCTCAGTTTTTCAGCATATTCCAGGGCTGCATCAATGTCGTGGATGGAGCAGGGGCCTGCAATGACCAGGAGGCGGTGGTCCCGTTTCTGCAGGATGGCTTCCACATCTTTCCGGCCCTGGATGACGACTCGTGCAAGATCATCGGTAATGGGCAGTTCCTTTTTGATGTCGGCCGGTGAGATCAGGGGTTTAAAGGCTTTTACATTAATATCATAGGTCTGTTTCATGGTTTTCTCCTTTTTTAGGATAATGCAGGATTCAGACAAAGGCCGGGGGCTGAAAATAAAAAAAGCCGCAGGCTTGTCTGCCTGCGGCTTTGTGTTAATTAACCTTAACGCCGGACAGGCAGACCCGTATAATAATATACTGAATAAGAATAGAATCTGTCTGTCAAGCTGAATTTCATCTTTTTTCTCCCTTTAGGATCCACATAGACCATAGATTTTTTTTCAAGTCAAGGGATTTGATAGGGATCTGAATTTTATTCTTCGGGAGCCACCCTGCCCCTCAGGCTTTTGATCCGGCTGTGCCTTGTTTTTTCATCCAGCCGTTTTTTACCGGCGGCCCTGGAGGGCCGGGTGGGCTTTCTTTTTTCCGGAACAGCCATGGACTTGAGGATCAATGCCAGGAGGCGCTTGACCGCATCCTCCCGGTTTTTATCCTGGCTCCGGAATCGCTGGGCCTTGATAATGATGACCCCGTCCTTGGAAATCCTCCGGTCGCTTAGGGCCGATAAGGCTTCTTTTACCCGGCCGGGAAGGCTTGAACGGTGAATGTCAAACCGCATATGGACGGCGCTGGAAACCTTGTTGACATTCTGGCCTCCGGCCCCCTGGGCCCGGATGGCCTCAAAACGGATTTCCGTTTCGGGTATGCTGATTTCATCGGATATGAATACCATTTCTGCCTGTTCTTTTTGGGTTCCAAAGCCTGATCATAGAAAATAATGGTTGAAAACAAAAGCAGAATCTGTCTTCATTCAACCGGACAGACCATTTACCATTTAAAACAGGGAGGATGAGGATGACCCTTACATTTCTTCTGGTGGATGATGAACCGGAACTCATCAAGGCCCTGGCCCAGAGGCTTCGCCACCGGGGCTATGAAGCAGACTGCCTTTTTTCCGGGAAAGAGGCCCTGAAACGGCTTGAGGACGATCACGCCATTGACGTTGTGGTCCTGGATATACGGATGCCGGAATATGACGGGGTTGAAACGGTCAGGGAATTGAAGAAAACGCATCCCCTGGTGGAAGTCATCATGCTGACGGGCCATGCCGACGTTCAATCCGCGGTTGAGACCATTCAATACGGGGCCTTTGATTATCTGACAAAGCCCTGTGACATCGACCTTCTGATTTCCAAGGCGGAAAAGGCCTATTCCAGAAAAAAAGAACGGGAGGCCAGGATTTTCGACATCCGGACAAAGCCCTATATCACAAAACAGGAAAGGGATGAGATGATGGCAAAAGTCCTTAAGAACCCGGCCTAGTCGCCCCGCTTCCCCTGGGAAGGGCTGTTCAGAATGGCGGGAAGACAGGCGTTGCTAAGATTTGTTTCCGATGGGAATGGAACAGAGCCTTTCCATGGTTTTGTAATCCGTAAGATCGCACTGGATCGGGGTAATGGAAATGCAGTTTTCAGACAGGGCATGGGTGTCGGTGTCCATTTCCCCGTCGGCCCGGCCGGCATTGCCATACCAGTAATAGAATCTGTTTTTGGGGTCCAGGCGTTTTTCAAACTGATCCGATACATTGTTCTGGGCCTGGCGGGTGATGCGGACCCCCCGGACCCCGTCCACGGGAATGTCCGGGGCATTGATGTTCAGAAAGGTCCCTTTCGGCAGGCCGAAATCATGGACTTTTTCCGCAAGCCCTGCAATAAACCCGGACATGCCTTTAAAATCCAGTTCGTTCCCGGTTTTCCGGATGGAGACCGCCATGCTCAGTATCCGGTTCAGGGCACCTTCCCTGGCCGCGCCCACCGTGCCTGAATAATTGATATCCACCCCGGTGTTGCAGCCGGGGTTGATTCCTGAAATGATCAGGTCCGGCTTGGACGGGCAGAGTTCAAAAAGCCCGAGCTTGATGCAGTCGGCCGGGGTCCCGGTGATGCCGTATCCCTGGCTGCCGTTGTTCAGGGGGAGGGCCTGGATCCGCATGGGCTGGTTCAGGCTGATGCCGTGGCCCACGGCGCTCTTTTCCCTGTCCGGAGCGATCAGCAGGACCTCGTGGTCGGCGCTCAGGGCCTCATAAAGGGCCAGGATGCCCGGGGCATTGTATCCGTCATCATTTGTCAGAAGAATTCTCATGATTGTAATTCTGGGGCCTTATCCGGATTTTGTCAAGGCTCCCCTCCCGGATTCCAGGCGGCTTCGGCCTGGCAAAGCCCTTGCTTTTCTTGCAAAATATGGATTTTTGTGGTTAAGCTGACAAGAAAATTATATGAAAGGCGGATTTTTTATGAAAACCTATAGAAAAGAACTCTGGTTTGACATCCCGACACGGCGGGCCTTTATCAATATCACCCCGGAAATCCGGCGCTGCCTGGATGAAAGCGGCATTAAAGAAGGCCTGGTGCTGGTCAACGCCATGCATATCACGGCCTCGGTCTTTATCAATGATGATGAGGCCGGGCTCCATCATGACTATGACCGCTGGCTGGAAAAGCTGGCTCCCCATGAACCGGTTTCCCAGTACCGCCACAATGTGGGTGAAGACAATGCCGACGCCCACATGAAGCGGCAGATCATGGGCCGGGAGGTGGTGGTGGCGGTTACAAAGGGCGAGCTTGATTTCGGTACCTGGGAACAGATTTTTTACGGTGAATTTGACGGCAAAAGAAAAAAACGGGTCCTGGTCAAAATCATCGGGGAATAATCACCAACGCGGTTACGGCATCAGGGTCAGCCTTGCCGTTTCATGGGCGTCAATGGCCTGGTCGCTGAACCACCAATATTTTTTTTCACCGGACATGAAGGCTTTAATCTGGTCCTTCTGGTGGGGGTGAAAGGTTCTGCCGGTCACTCCGCCGGGCAGGACGGCCAGGATTTTGTCATTGTCCGAAAAATCCGCCACCATGCGCAGGGAAGCGCAGTGGGTGACCCCAAAGGGTTTGTCAAAATCATACCAGCCCCGGTAGAGGGTTTCCCCGGACCCGCCCGCGGGCATGGGGCCGGACCCCAGCAGGGCCTTGCCGGCCCCGTTTCGCCGGATGGGGTTCACCAGTTCCAGAGTGTGCACCTTTCCCCATTGCCATGTTTCAGGGTCGGGCCCCAGGAGGGGCTCCAAAAACCGGCTTGCCTTCAGGGCCGCCAGGTGAAACAGGTCTTCCATGGATTCGGTTTTATCCGTTGTCCGGACATCGTCAAACAAGGGGGAATCCCCGCTTAAAATCATCCCTTCCATTTTTTCCTGCCAGAAATACCAATTGTTCAGGAGGGTCATGGCCTTTTCCGGTCCCAGGTCATCTTCAAAGGCCGCCATGGCGAAAAACCGGTAAACGGACTGGAAAACGGCGGGTGCAGCTTTTTGGGGATCATCGGTGAAATCCCAGTCCGAGAGAATTTTACCCAGGCTTTTGGTATCTTCGTATTTCAGCAGGATTTCCGCTATGACGGGGGAAAGGTTCCGGGCCATGGGGTTTTTGATATCCCGCTGATAACCCCATAAATCCTCAATGGATTTTTTCCCCGGTTCGGCCATGAGTTCCGCAATCCTGCGGTACCGGTAGGAAGGGGCAAAATAGGAGGAATAATAATAGGGAAAATCATGGGGAATGGTTTTCTGGTTGCAGGTGGCCAGCCAGTTTTTCTCCGGGTTCATGGCCGAGGGCATCTGGTCCGCCGGGATCCAGCCGGTCCAGTTGTCAATGGAATCCTTTACCGGAAAGGGAAAGGTGCCGTCGCCATTGGAACGGATGGGGATTTTTCCCGAGGCCTGGAAACCGATATTGCCGTCGGCATCTGCAAAGACCCAGTTAAAGCAGCCCATAGGAACCTGTTTTAAGGCGGCGGCCAGCTCCCGGCTGTTTTTCGCCGTCAGCACATCCATGAGACCGATGGCCGGTTCCATGGATTCGGCCGGGGCAAACCGCAGGGTGATGAGTTTGTCCGTGGCGTATCCTTCCAGGCTTTGGGAAACAACGGGCCCCCTCCGGGTGGACCGGATGGTGATGGTTTCTTCCCTGAAGCCGTTTGCGGCTGCCTTATCCTTTATCTTCAGGGTTTCCGTCATCTGCTCAAAGGGGATGGAGGTTTCACCTTCCAGGTAATGGTCCGGGTTCTTCGGGTCAGGGGTTTCAATGTAGAGGTCCTGCATGTCCCCGTAATTATTGGTGGCGGACAGGGCGATATGCCCGGTCCTTCCCACGGACATGCCCGGGATTCCGGCGATGTTCACCCCGACGGCCCTGAATTCCGGGGTGATCAGTCCTATGGGGTACCAGACGCCCGGCAGGATCCGCGGGTCCAGGTGGGGATCACCGCAGAGAACGGCCTTGCCCGTAGCGGACAGGGCCGGGGATATGGCCCAGTTATTGCTCCCGGCGCGAAGGGGGCGAAGGAGGGGATCACCGGCAAGGGCGAGGGCCTCCGGGATGGCGGGCAGTGAAGCCGAAAGGGCTTCCTTTTGCGGCATATTGAATATTCCGGTATCGTTGGGGTCATCGGCATTGATATTCACGGGCATGAGCCGGGAGGCGGCTTCATATCCCAGGGTTTCCAGGAGCATCTGGGCCGTGGTTTCCGTACCGAGATTGGCGGCCGTGGAATAGCCCATATAATAAAGAACCCCCACGGAATCGGCCACGGTCCATTTTTCAGCCTGGATCCCGGCCAATTTGAACTCCGCATGGATATCCTCCGGGCAGGTGTCGATAAAGGCATTGATGCCGTTCACATAATTCTGGAAAAAGGCCCTGGTGTTGTCATCCAGAATCTGTTCCTGTTTTTGGGCCATGCGGTAAAGACCGATGGTTTTCATGCGGATATCCAGATTTCGAGCCACCGGTCCGGCCAGTTCGCAGACCCTGCCCTGAATGAAAAGCCGGGTCACCTGCATCTGGAAGAGCCTGTCCTGGGCCGTTACAAAGCCCTGGGCCATGATCGCATCATCGGTGTTTCCGGCATGAACATAGGCCATGCCGTTTTCATCCCGCTGGATAAGGACCTTGTCCTTGAGACCCTGAATCTGAATTTCGCCGGTATTTTGGTAATCATTCAGCAAGGGCAGGCAGAAAAATGCAATGAGGCCGACGGCGGCTAAACAGATCAGAACAATAAGGCTGTAACGAAACCCCTTCATGCGTATCTCCCTTTTTTCGGTAAACCCATCGAGAAACCATAGAATACCGGTGGAGGGGATGTCAATTAATTTATGCTGTTATATGCCTGATCTGCATATCCATGGAAATTGGCTTTAAGGCTATAAGGGAATACCGGCAGAGGGGTTGGGGTGGAGCCAATGTGCGGACTCGAACCGCAGGCCTGCTCATTACGAGTGAGAGCCTTCGAGTTTTCCAAACTCCTCAAAAACTATGGAACCCCTTTTAAATAAGGGGTTTTCATTTTTCCGATATTGTCCCATTTTTTCCCATTTTAGCACGTTTTAGAATCATTTTCTCACACAGACTCTCACACAGAAATTTTCATTTACACCTTTATATCAAGCTGTTTTTCAAATATTATTTGGACGGTTGGACGATGTGGACGATGATTTTTTCAAAACTTTTTTCAGATATCAATGATTCCATGATGATACCTTCCTAAAAGCCAACACCTCCTGAATAAAATCCTGCCAATTTTGGGCCTGATCAGCCCTTTGTATATTTGATTGGCCCATCATGGACGATCATCAAAGGTATTGGACGATGGATATTCTTTTCAAACCAATTGAAATCATTACGTTTGGACGATGTGGACGATGATTTTTTCAAAACTTTTTTCAAAATAATCACTCAAACAATTCCCTAAAATCCTGTTCTATTTTTGTTCGACACAAAATATCGAGTTTTCGGCACTCATTGTCAACCTCTTTTCGGGTAAGAGCCACAATAAAAAATCATAAAAATGAATCTTCTGGTGGTGGCTTCCAGGGATTCATAAAAAAAGAAAGGAAATAGAAAGTATGACAACAATGCCGATGGATTTTTTTCAGGAACCTTTAGATTTTAAAAAGTTTGATCTTTTTAAAACAGAAAGCGATGAGGCCTTCATTACTTATATGGGCGTCACGTATTCATTGAAGGGTTCAAAGTTTACAAAACTTTTGAATCAGCTCCATTTTGAGCTGACAGAATTTTTCCCCCCCAAAGGAGACATTAAACAGATCGTTGATGATTTAGACACCTTCACCAAGATTTTCTGTGCTATCAAACCTATTTTTTATCGGGTTGCAAGACTTGGGGATACTGTTTATATCGATTCCGGTAATGAACAATTTGATGTCATCGAAATTTCTGGTGATTCAATAAAGATTGTTACCAATCCGCCTGCAAAATTCATTCGGTCTACAATTGAAAGAAAGATTGGAGCACCGGATTTGAACGCTGTGGCCAAGGATTTGAACCTGTTAAAAAAGTATGTTCCTTTCAAGTCGGAACAAGACTTTGTCCTGTTTGTTTCCTGGCTTTTATCCTGCATGAACACAAACGGTGGATACCCGCCGCTTTTCCTGATCGGGGAGCAGGGTTCCGCCAAGAGCACTACGACCGCCTTCATTAAAGACCTTCTGGACAACTCAGCGGTTCCCTTGAGGAATCTTTCCAAATCCATGAGAGACCTGATGATAGCGGCCAGCAATGATTATATCCTTTGCTATGACAACATTTCTGAAATCACCGACAAGCAATCTGATAGCCTTTGCAAACTTGCCACCGGAGCCGGTTTTACAACAAGAAAGCTTTATACATCCACCGAGGAGACCCAGTTGACCTGTAAACGTCCCACGGTGATCAATACCATCAGCTTTATCCCGACACGGCAGGACTTGCTGGATAGATCTGTTATCGTTTTCGTCAACCATATCAAACCCGAAGAAAGAAAAACTGTGAAAGAGTTGTGGGAATCCTGGCACCAGGACCGGCCCTTAATTTTTGGGGCGTTATGTCATGCGGTTTCTGCAGCCCTTCGGAATTATGACAAGGTGAATGAAGAGAACCTCCCCAGGATGGCTGATTTTGCAAAATGGGTTACCGCGGCTGAAGAACAGTTACCCTGGGAGAAGGGTTTGTTCCTTGAAACCTTGGAGAATTCAAGGATCATGACGGTTGAGGATACGATTGAGGCAGAACCAGTGGCCATGACCATACTAAACCTGATGGCGGATAAGGGCCAATGGATTGGAAATGCATCTGAGCTTCTGGATGCCCTCGATAACTGTATTGATCAGGCCCGCAACCGATATCCCGGTTGGCCCAAGATCCCGAACCAGTTGACCCGTAAAATCGGCAGAGTCTCTGCATTCCTTCGGGAGAAGGGCATCCTCGTTGAAAAACGGCATTCCGGTGAGCGGTTTATAGAAATTATGAACCTGAATCATGTGGCAAAGGAAGATGATATCAGAAAAATCATGGGAGAAGTAAGAAGCGCATTTTCAGAGGCCCCGTTGTCTCCTGAGCTGCCGGAGATTTCTGAAAATAATGACCATGAGGATGCTGCCTTGGTAATGGAAGATTCTGGAAGAGTCTCGGATTTCTAATGTTTTAATCTTATTGGACCGGTCATCCTCTGGGTGGCCGGTTCAACAAAATAAAAAGGAAAGATGCTTATGATAAAAGAAATTAAAAATGGAAGACTGATTAACGAAGATTGTTTGAAAGAACTTAAACATTACCCTTCAGATTGCATCGATCTGATCATCACAGATCCGCCGTATGGGTTGTCCTATTATGGCCTGGACTGGGATAAAAAAGTGCCGGGCCTTGCTGTATGGCAGGAATGCCTGCGGGTATTAAAACCCGGTGCTTTTATCTTTGTAATGTCCGCTGTAAGGCAGGATGTTCTGAGCAGAATGATTGTAAATTTGACTGATGCAGGCTTCAATACACAATTTACATCACTGTATTGGACCTATGCAACGGGATTCCCAAAGGCCAGCAACATTGCCACGGCAATTGACAAAAAACTGGGGGTTGAATCTCGAATAATTGAATCCAGGGTTCAAGAAAGGGTGAAGTTCAAGCACATGAGGGATCTTGGAATGAATGGTAAATTTTGTGATCCTTCAAGGATTGAATATCAGGTTAAAGAGCCGAACAGCGAGCTTGGAAAGAAATTAAAAGGGGGGTATGCCGGGTTCCAGCCAAGACCTGCTGTAGAAGCAATTCTGGTTGCTATGAAACCTTTGACTGAAAACTGCTATGTTGATCAGGCGATTGCAAATAAGAAAGGGCTCACCTTCCTGGATGATGCAAAAATACCCTTTATCGATAAACAAGGCCAATTGCAGAAGAGATTCATGTCCAATCTTGTGATTTCTGATAACGCCTTGGACCCGCTGTTAAATGGGATTGAATGCACCGATAACAAGGGTAATTCCTATCGATTCTCCCTTGATGCCTGGGCAATGCATGTTCTGCCTTACCTAATGGTTTCAAAGCCGTCACAGCTTGAAAAAGACCTTGGCCTGGATGAATTACCTGATGATAAAATTGTATGCAGGGACCCTGGTCAAAGAAGCTTCAATGTCCCTATGAAGCACAGACCATCGGATCGGAAAAACATTCATCCTACAGTGAAACCGCTGAAACTGATGGCATACCTCACGGTACTGGGCTCACGTCCTGGAGATATTGTCCTGGACCCTTATTGTGGATCAGGAACGAGCTGTGTTGCCGCAAAGCTTCTTGGCCGGAAATTCATAGGGATGGAAATCGACAAACAGTATTATGAGATCGCTAAAGCCCGGCTGACCAATATTTCCAGAATAGAGAAACCCCTGGAAGAATCAGCAGCCAACGTCAGCAGGTTGTCAGAAGTAGAATCCATCACACTCCGGTATCATGACAAGTCAGTCCTTGATATGAGCGCGATTCCGAGCCTTATAGATGAAGCACTTGGCAATCCGGTAGCGGGTGTCAAAAACCATGGCAATGTTGAGATCAGCACGGTTTTACGGCCAGAAAGCCCGGAGGTATCCGTCTACCAGAAGATGATCGCAGACACCCCTAAAAGAAACCGGACAAAACGGAATCCCAAAATCATAAGCGTTAGCCGCCGCACGGATATTCCTGCTTTTTACAGTGACTGGTTTTTCAACCGGGTTAAGGAGGGAGTTGCTCTGGTCAAGACCAATATCGATTCGGACAAGATCGAGAAAGTATTCCTGGAACCGGAGGATGTCCGGTGCTTCGTGTTCTGGACCAAGAATCCGGGGCCGATGCTGGACCGATTGGATGAGCTTGACCGCTACCGCTATTATTTCCAATTCACCCTGACACCCTATGGGCCGGACATCGAGAACAATCTCCCACCGAAAGATGAACTGATCGAAACCTTCATCCGGTTGTCAAAACGAATCGGCAAGGAAAAGGTTATCTGGAGGTATGATCCCATTATCCTGACAGACACCATCGATATTGAGTACCACAAACAGCGGTTCGAGGCCATGGTGAAACGTCTCCATCGGCACACCGAAAAGTGTGTCATCAGTTTTGTGGAGGCCGGGAAAATTCCGAAAGAGGTTCGGGAAGCCATGAAATTAAAAACCATTGATGATGATATGAAGTGGGAGCTGGCATCATGGATTCAGTTCATAGCCGAAAGCTACGGCCTGAAGGTTGAAACTTGTGCCCAGAAGATCGACTTCTCAGAAATAGGCATAAGACCGGCAAGATGTGTTGATCCCCGTCTCATTGGATACATAACAGGCTTTCCTGTCAAAATTGCCAAGGACACCAAACAGCGAAAAAAATGTGGTTGTGTACCAAGCACCGACATCGGCACAAATAACACCTGCACCCATGGATGCCTTTACTGTTACGCTACCAGGGAGGCTGCCCAGGCCAGATTGAATTACCACCAGCATGACTGTGAATCACCTGCCATGACCATGGAAATGGAGGTCAACGGCAAGAAGGAAAAGGATAATGTTCAAGACTGGGCTGACAAGGGAATTAACATTTCCAAGGGATGCAGCAACAACTGCCGGTACTGCTATGCCAGGGAAGAATCTGTACGTCGGCATGGTAACGTTTATGAAAACTGGACCAACGAGCAACTGAATCAGAAAATAATAAAGAAAGGCTGGCGGAGGAGTTCAAAAAAGTTGATGTTCCCGACAACCCATGACATCACCCCCGGTACCTATGATTTCTGTGAATCGGTGCTGAAAAAACTTCTTGGGGCCAGAAATCAAGTCCTGGTTGTTTCAAAACCCCGGTTTGACCTGATTGAGAAGCTGTGTGATGCTCTGGAGCCGTACAAGGCCCAGGTGATGTTCCGGTTCACCATCTCCGCCAGAAACAATGAGATCCTGTCCTTCTGGGAACCGAGTGCGCCAAGTTATGAAGAACGTGTAGATTCCCTGATAATTGCTCATTCAAAGGGATTCAGAACATCCGTCAGCATCGAGCCTATGCTGGACCCTGCCGACATCAAAGGCCTGGTTGAGGATCTTCGCCCGTACACCAGCGACTCTATGTGGATAGGGCCGGTAAAGATGATCAGAAAACGTACCCGAATCGACAGCAAGGAAATTGAACTGGAAGTAAAAAAGATAGAAGCCGGCCAGACCCCTGAAAAACTGTTGGAAGTTTACAACCTGTACAAGGATGACCCCCTGATCAAGTGGAAGGGCCATTTTAGAAAATTACTCCGGAAAATCGAGGTTGAGGTTCCCGAGCAGAACGATGACTGGAGGGACAAAATTTAAATCACTGATTGAATAAAAATCCGGTAGGCATTCTTCGGGGTGTCTGCCGGATCAATCCTGCTTTCTCAAAAAACTATCCAGGGCCTCAATCAACACCCCGGCCGCATCCATTCCATTTTCTTTGGCATATCTTTCAACCCGTTCAACAATCTGACAAGGCAATTCGATGGTTAAGCACTGGGTGAGATCCTGGCACTGATCCGCTGATATCTTCTCTGTCATTTCTGCATCCTTTAGTTTTTGGCCTTCCCAAATATTTTCACGTTTTCAACCCGGACACAATGAAAATTAAAGCGTGTGTTACAGGGTGCCTGTAATTCATTACACCGCCTAAAATGGTGTAATTACAATCTGCCCAAAAAGTGTAATTTGCTTGTCCATGAAGGGTTTTGAAGGGGTACTTCTGTTACAATCTTCCAGCCAGGTCAGTGTTTTTAGGATGGTGTTTTCAAGGTCATTTTTACACTGTAAATGATACCATCGGTAGTATAAATGTCCGGGAGAATTGAAGATTTGTTACGTACAGGTTGCAGTATTCTTGAATTTCAGACCATAGACTATTGATTTTAGAAATCTACAGTTTATCCTGATTTTTTTTGTCACTATTTATCCATCTATGACCACGACGTGTAATTCGATGAATATAAAGTAAGTTTCCCATCAATTTTATAAAAAAAGGTTTCAACAAAGCCCTTCCCAAGAAGTTTTTATCCTTCGAGATAAAAATTCACCATCTTCACGGTTTCTTCATAATATCAATGCTATCTTTTCGATCAAAACAAAGAATACGGATCAAAGACATGGATTATATGAATACCCCTTTGAATACAAAACAGATTATTACGGCGGCTTTTCCATTGTTGCTTCTCCTGATGGGAGTAGCCTTTGAATACACGGGCTTTGATGTCTGGTGGGTATCCCATTTTTATGATGAACAAAGCCGTTCCTGGCCGTTCCGTGGTCATTGGCTTTTTGATACCGTCATTCATGGATGGGGAAGATATTTCGATATGCTGGCGGCCATCTCTTGGCTCATATTTTTCGTTTTAACCTGGTGTCTGAATTCGTTTAAAAAATATAAAAAAATCATGCTCTATGTTTTAACGGCTTCCGCTGCAGGACCCCTTATGGTGGGGATCGGCAAGCAAACCACCCATATCTATACCCCTTGGGAGTTGAAAATTTTTTCCGGGACATTGCCGTATATTAGAATATTTGACCCCGTTCCCAATGGCCTGCCTATTGGTGAAGCCTTTCCGGCAGGTCATGCAGCAGGCGGCTATGCCTTTTTCAGCCTCTATTTTTTACTGGCACACCTGCAGTCACCTTATAAAAATTATAGCCTATTTTTTGGTCTGGGCCTGGGTCTCCTCTTTGGAATCGGTCAGCAGGTGCGGGGGGCTCATTTTCCCAGCCATGATCTGTTTACCATGGTCATCTGCTGGTATTCAGCCCTGATAGTCTATTGTCTTTTTTACCCCAACACATGGAAAGGTCATCCCATATGGTAAATACAATTTTTAATTCCCCCAAAACGCGTTTTGCCGTAATTTTTCAAATGTCCCTGGTTGCGCTTTTTTCCTTTACCCTCTTAAGATCGGTTCTTTTGATCAAAAATTGGCATCTTCTCGACCATACCTTGTATGGATGGATTTATATTTTCGGGATAGGTTTCATTTACGACGTCGCCTTTATCAGCTATTTTTGTATTCCCTTTGTCTTCCTGTTCCTGATTTTGCCGGAAAAGTGGTTCGGCAACGCATTATTCAGATTTCTGGTTCAGGTGACCGGGTTTTGCATCTTATACGGCCTTTTATTTTCCATGGTTGCGGAATGGTTTTTCTGGGATGAATTCGGAGTACGGTTTAATTTTATTTCCGTGGATTATCTGGTCTATCGTCGTGAGGTTGCCAATAATATCATGCAATCCTATCCGGTGTTCTGGATCTTACCCGTCCTGTTTATGATAACAGTCCTTGCCTTTTTTATCCTGCGGCCTTCTCTCCTAAAAGCAATACGGGTCAGGGAGAAATTCTCTCAAAGATTTTCCATCGCCTTCTGCCTGCTCCTTATTCCAGGCATAGCGGGTCTTTTTTTAAATCAATCCCAGCGGAGCTTTTCCGACAATAATTATGTGAATGAATTGGCATCCAACGGACCCTATCAATTATTTGCTTCCTTCAGGAATAATACCTTGGATTACCGGCAATTATATGAAACCGGGGATGACAAAATCCTTTCAAGCATATTGAAAGAACAGGTTTTTGAACCCGAGGGCCGCTATGATCAAACCGGCTTATACAACATCAGAAGACGGGTTGAAGAAAACGGGGCTGAAAAAAGACTCAATGTGATTCTGATCTCGGTAGAGAGTTTGAGTGCAAATTTTCTCACCCGTTTCGGGGAACAGAAAAACCTTACGCCGTTTATGGATGAATGGTTTAAGAAAGGAAAGCTGTTTACAAATTTTTATGCGACCGGCACCAGAACAGACAGAGGACTTGAGGCCATCACGCTGTCCCTGCCGCCGACACCGGGCCGATCCGTTGTAAAGCGGCCGGATAACAGTCATATGTACAGCCTGGGAAAAGTATTCAAGGATAAGGGATATGATACGGCCTTTCTCTATGGGGGCCGCGGATATTTTGATAATATGAACGCCTTTTTTTCAGGGAACGGCTACCGGATTGTGGATCAAACCAGCCTGAGTGATACAGAGGTGACCTTTAAAAACGCCTGGGGAGTTTGTGATGAAGATATATACAACCGGGCCATTTATGAGGCCAACCAAGCATATGGTTCAAAAACCCCTTTTTTCTTTCATATCATGACCACCAGCAATCACCAGCCCTTTACTTTTCCTGAAGGAAAAATTGATCTTTTACCCGGTGAAGGTGAAGGCGGCAGCGGCCGTGACGGTGGTGTAAAATATACCGATTATGCCTTGAGCCGATTGATCAAAGCAGCCGAAAAACAACCCTGGTTTGATGAAACCATCTTTGTGGTGGTGGCGGATCATTGCGCCGCCAGTGCCGGGAAAATAGGCCTGCCGGTTGAAAAATACCATATCCCTTTGTTCATCTATGCCCCCAAGCATATTACGGCAGGGGAAATAGATCTCTTGTCCAGCCAGATTGATATTGCCCCGACCCTTCTGTCTCTGCTCCATTTTTCCTATGACAGCTTCTTTTTTGGAAAAGACATCCTGGCAGCGGACTTTAAAGAACGGGCCTTTATCGCAAATTATCAGAAACTGGGTCTATTGAACAACAAAGAATTGCTGATTCTGTCACCGCGAAAAGAAATCAGTATGGTGGATACGGATTCAAAGGAGCCGTCTCTCAATAAGGTAAACCCTTCCTATCCATTTGTAAAAGAAATGATCTCTTATTATCAGGGTGCTGACTATATCCTTAAAAACAGGTTGAATCGGTGGCCTGAAAATAGAGCAGATTATGCAGAAAAATAAAATTTATAAAGAAGGATATATGACGGAACAAAAACCAACAGGCCTTACCCGGATCATCAAGGCCTATGGATATTCATGGGCTGGGATAAAATCAGCGTGGAAACATGAAGCCGCCTTCAGGCAGGAATGTTTTGCGCTGGCGGTTTTATTCCCCCCGGCATTTTTTTTAGGCCGAAACAGGATGGAGAGAGCCGTGCTGATATCCTCTCTTTTGATCGTCGTTGTTACTGAACTTTTAAATTCCGCCATAGAGGCTGTTGTTGACCGTATCGGACCCGGTTATCATCCCTTGTCCGGGCGGGCAAAGGATATGGGGTCTGCTGCCGTCCTTGTGAGTATTGTTCTGGCCGCCATGGTGTGGGCTTTAATCCTTATTTAAGATTTGTCATTTGCCGAAAAGAACGATATCCTGATACACCAAATGGAATTGAAGAATCCGGGAATAGGAGCATGAACATTCTCATTGTAGATGATGATCCAGAGCTGCTTGACCAGCTCAGCACTTCTCTGAAAAGAAAATTATACCGAATAGAAACGGCTGCTGATGGAGAAGAAGCACTGAATAAAATATTTGAGGTCAGCTATGATCTTGTTTTGCTGGATATCATGCTTCCCCGACGGAACGGCCTCAGCGTTCTGAAAGAAATCCGGCAGGCCGGGATGAATATCCCCGTGTTGATGCTCACTGCCCGAAGCGATGTTGAAGACAGGGTAAAAGGGCTTGATTACGGTGCGGATGACTATCTTTCCAAACCTTTTTCCATGGCGGAACTCCTGGCCAGAATCAGGGCCATATTGCGAAGGGACGGCAAACGGGACCCGGTTCTTTCGGCCGGGACCATTAAGCTGGATACTATCAGCCGCGAAGTCACCCAAAATGGGAATCCACTTGATTTAACCGCCAAGGAATTTTCCATTCTCGAATTTTTGCTCTACAATAAGGGAAGCGCCGTTTCAAGGTTTAATATGGCCGAACACTTATGGGGAAACGATTTTGATCCTTTTTCCATGTCAAATTTTATTGATGTGCATATTAAAAACCTGCGCAAAAAAATCCATTCCCACAAAGATATCGAAATTATCAGGACGATCCGGGGAATAGGGTTTATCATTGATGATAGTCTATGAAAATCCGTAAAAAAATAACTCTATGGATTTCAGGCACGGCCCTATTGTCGACCCTTGCCTTTTCATCAATTATTTTTTTTGAACTCATGGAAGAACCCTTCAAATTTATTGATAAAGAAATGCAGTACATGACGGAGTCCCTTATGGAGAAGATGAAATCCCAAACCATGAACAAGGGCCGGTACGACCTGTCACATATGCCTTATAACCCGGATCTATACTGGATCAAGGTTACGGATAAAAACGGCGGCATCCTATATCAATCTGCGCTGACCCAGTATACGGATATTCCTCCTTCCGGTAATAAGACCACCTATATGATAGAAAGACTCATCCCTCGATCTCAAATCCGGCTGGAACAGGATGAGAAGGATGATGTCTTTTTCAGGGTGATGGTTATAAAGACAGAGCTTGACGGTGCTCCCATTGAGGTGCGGATTGCCAAACCCATTGAAAAACTTGAGGAGGAATTGCTTGATCTGGGCCGAGATATTTCGCTCAGTCTTGCCCTATGCACTTTGGTCATCATTTTAGCGAGCTATAAACTCGCCGGGAAAATCCTGGCGCCCATTTCCGGTATCAGCCGGATGTCCAAAGAAATCAGTGAGACGTCTTTATATAAGCGCATCCCTTTAAGCCCCAATCAAGATGAATTGCAGGATCTTTCCATTGCGCTGAATAAAATGTTTGACCGGCTTCAATATTCTTTTCAGCGGCAAAAAGAGTTTATCGGCAATGCTTCCCATGAGTTGAAAAGCCCTATAACCATTCTCATGCTGTCTCAGGAAGAAATGCTCATGAATGAGGAATTGCCGTCATCTGCAAATGAGAGCGTTATGAAACAGCTCGATACCACGCGCCGAATGAGTCATCTGGTCAGAAATCTTCTGGATCTTTCCCGGCTGGAGCAGCAGGAAACCCTTGATAAAAAAACGGTTAATCTGACAGTTCTGATGGATCGGGTTTTAGATGACTATGCAGATCTTCTCTCGGCAAAAAATATCAAGATAGAGAATCAGTTGCCTAATGATCTTCTTTTTAATGGTGACCCTGAAAAGCTTTTTCGCCTCTTCATTAATCTGATTGATAATGGTATTCGTTATAATTTTGAAAACGACGGCTTTATTCTTATAGAAGGTAAAAAAACAAACACTGAAATCCTATTAAAAATCTCCAATACCGGCCTACCCATTCCTGAAGAGGACCTTGGCCTGGTATTTGAACAATTTTACCGGGTGGAAAAATCTCGCTCCATTACCCATGGCGGTTCAGGGCTCGGTCTATCCATCGCTAAAAAAATTGTGGAACTCCATGACGGCGCTATTTCCATCACCAACGAACCCAGGCAATTGATAGCAGTTTCTTTTTCTTTCCATTTAAAATCTTAAATAATTATCCATGTCCGGAGGATTTATAGGGCTTTTTTATATAAAGATGCGGTTCTTTTAGCGTTTACTTAATTTTGCGCAGGATTTTAGAAGTTCATACGTTATTATCTATACATCTGATTTGATAAAGATAAAAAAACTTAAGGTGTTAACGATGATCAAACTGAATTGCCAAAAAAATGAGTTTCTGTTGAATCGCCTGATTGATGGTGAGCTTTCATCGGATGATTCACGCGATGTGTCTGAACATATCAAGAATTGCGCGGTATGCAGGCAACAGGCTGTGCAGATGCAACAGCTTTCTGACCATCTGAGTCTACTAACATTCCCAGAACCCAATAGAGATTTTTTTCAATCAACGCTTTCAGTGTACAGAGCCCGGATAATCAAAACCACTTTATTGGAATGGTGGTGTGGACTTGGGATTGGCCTTCGTGCTGCTACATGCTGCATAGTGATCCTGGGATTTGCGCTGGGGATTTATCTTGGCAATATACACGATCAGTATCAGCAAACTCACATTTACAACCCGGAAGATGTTTACATTGCCGCTTTTGAACCCGGGGAAGGAGCATTACCGTGAACCTGACACTTAAACGGGCACTGATCTTTTTTTCATTAAGTTTGAACATTGGTTTTATCGTTTATACCGCTTATGGCTATTTTGAGGGCACCAAGTCCAGATTCAAAACACATGATATGATCAGTTATGAAATTTTGGAACATACTCATATAGAGGCTGCCCTAAAGGAAAGAGCCTTGGCTGCAATTGATGATTTCAATAATTCTCTTCTGGTATTAAACAAGGAAATCATAGCATCAAAGTTGGAGATGCTGGCCCTTTACGCTGAATCTGAAAAACTTTTTAATGAGGGGATCGAGGGGAAAAGGGAAAAATACATGAGCCTATTGAGTCGTCAGAATACATTGATTCACGAGCACTTCCTACAAATGAGAAAGATACTTGGATCTGAAGCTTCCCGGGAGTTCTTTAACGAACTTCGCGAACACATGGATAGGCATTTAAACCGACACAAAAATTGAAATAACGGCGCGTGGCACTAGATGTTTTTCAAACTGAAACTTGAAACACTTACCGATCATGATTTGATCTCACGGATATCCAAAGGAGACGAGGGAGCATTTTCTGAGCTTCTGAAAAGGTATCAGAAGGGTGTATATCGTTTCGCCTATCAATTTCTTGGAGACGCGACCGAGGCGTTCGATATCGCCCAAGAATCCTTTCTAAGGGTATATGAGCTTTCTTCAGGGTTTCGCCCGAGGGGATCGGTCCGATTTCTGATAATGCGGATTGCCAAAAATTTATGCATCGATTTTGCACGGCGTAAAAAGCCGATTTTCACTGATAGCCCACCTGACATAACCAATGGGGAAACGTCCTGCTCAACTTTACTCCAAAAGGAAGTGTCAAACATACTTGCTGCAGCTATTCAGGAATTACCTGAAAACCAGAGAACCGCTGTGTTACTCAGGCACGTGGAGGGAATGCGTTACGCTGAAATAGCCGAAGTCATGGACACGAGCGTTGGAGCGGTTGAATCCTTGCTGGTAAGAGCTCGAAAAACTTTGAAAAAATGCATGGACGATTTGGAGTATGTTTATGATGAAAAATAGCCAGAATTCCTTTATTCCTTTTTTCTGGTTGATGATTGTCATGTCTTTGATATGCTGCCTTTCTGGGTGTTCGATGTTCAATTCTCCAAAGCGGGAAGTGTCCCCTATTTCATTACCGGAAAAGTTTTCTCTTTACACTGAGAATGATTCCATGCCGGTTCAATGGTGGAAATATTTCGATAACGCCGAGTTGGAGCGGCTCATGAACATAGCTGTTGCAGATAATTTCAATATTCGAACTGCTGCGGCACGTCTCGCACAAGCCAGAGCCCAAGTCAAAAAAATTGACGCCGATCTATACCCTGCCCTTGAAGCCCAGGCAGATGCGGCTCATAAGCGGTCACGCATGAAAGAGAAAAATAAGGGGTCCAAAACCGTTGCAGCCGAGGAGTACGCCTTAGGTCTTGCCGCCGGATATGAAATTGATCTCTGGGGTCGACTTGCAGCACTTAAAAATACAGAAGCATACGAAGCAATCGCAGCCCGAGAGGATCTTGAGGCAGCCGCAGTTACCATTTCCGCCGAAGTAGCCGGCACATGGATCGATATTATTGCCGTGCGTAATGAAATAGCTATTCTTGACAAGCAGATTGAAACTAATGGAAATCTTTTAAAGCTTCAGCAAATTCGAATGGAGAACGGTTTGACCTCGGCCTTGGATGTTTCCCAACAAATGGAGAACGTTGCCGCCATAAGAGCTGAAATGCCACTCTTGTTGTCGAGGGAGAGGATTGCATTGAATGCTTTGGTTTTACTTTTAGGAAGGGCCACATCCGATGATATTCTGATTTCAAAAAGCGAGCTTCCTGAACTGATTCCTCTGCCGGACACAGGTATCCCGGCGGATCTGCTTGCTCGCCGCCCGGATGTCCGCGCTGCCGGTCTCAGACTGAATTCAGCGGACTGGCAGATTGCGACTGCCAGAGCGAACCGTTTACCATCACTGAATATCATGGCCACGGCTTCTTTTTCCAGTTCGAGTATGGATCTCTTATTTTCGAACTGGTTGACATCCCTTGCTGCCGGCCTGACTGCCCCATTATTCGACGCCGGAAAACGTTTGGCCGAAGTGGAACGTACACGGGCAGTTGCTGAGGAACGTCTTGCACAATACGGTGAGACAGTGGCTCGGGCGGTTAGGGAGGTTGAGGATGGATTGGCAAATGAAAGCAATCAACGCCAATACCTGATGCTTCTGGAAAAACAAATTTCTGCGGCCAGACTGGCCATGCAGGAGGCAAGGCTTCGATATCTTAGCGGCAGTAGTGCTTTTCTGAATTACCTTGTAGAAATTCAAAATGTGCAAAGACTTGACCGCCGGATCATTTCCGTCAAAGCTGAATTGATCAAATTTCGTATCGGCCTTTACCGGGCCTTATGTGGCGGATGGACTGATCAGATGATTAAAAATGACATTTAGTATTAAAAAAAATGGAGCTCCATATGGACAAACAGCCGAATTCATCCAAGTACCTGAAAATTTTTCTCAAATTACTGTTGGTAGTCATTTTGTTTTCTTCCAGCATCGGGACAGCGGCATACTTTATGGCGACAAAACCGACACCACAAAAACAAAAACCACAGATACCGTCTCTTTTTGTGGAGACGCTTACCGCTCAAAAGGCAGCGGTCCGGACATTAATCTCAGGGATGGGAACGGTGGTACCTTCAAAACGAATTTTAATGAAAGCCCAGGTTCCAGGGGTAGTGGTTGCCGTATCCGACCAATTTATCCCAGGGGGTTACATATCCAAAGGCAATGAAATACTGCGCATTGATCCCAGTGACTATGAAATTGCCGTAAAAAAAAGAGAAAGTGAGCTGAACAAGGCTCAAGCAGATTATGAACTCGAACAGGGACAGCAGGCGGTTGCACGAGAGGAAATGAATCTGTTGCAAGATGTTTCGGAAGAGCCGGTGAATCAGACCTATCTTGCGCTTCGCAAACCGCAACTTAACCAGGCAAAAGCTCAAATGGCCATTGCCGAATCTGAATTGGCTTTAGCCCGGCTGAATCTGGAAAGAACCATTCTCAAAGCGCCCTTTAATGCACTGGTGGTGGACCGACAGGTGGAAACCGGTTCGAATGTGAGTAATCAGGAACTTCTTGCCACTATTGTATCCACGGATGAGTACTGGGTAGAGGCGGCTTTGCCTGCTGACCAGCTTCGTTTTATTGATCCGGAATGCAAAGAGGATTGCACTGTTCAAGTATTCTCACAGACCGGGCGTGGAAAATGGATCGGAAAAGTCCTGCATTCCATGGGCACAATAGATGAAAATTCCCGTATGTCAAAAATGCTGATCAGGATTACAAACCCCTTGATTTCAGCAGAAAACGCGGATGCAAATCCACTTATGCTCGGCGATTATGTCCGGGTTGAAATTAAGGGTCGGGAATTGGGGGAAATGGTCAGCCTGCCCAGAAAAGCACTTAGACGAGGTGATATGGTGTGGATTGCCGATGGCGAACGACTCAATATCAGAAATGCGGAGATTGCATGGAAGAGCGCTACAGAGGTGTACGTCAGCTCGGGGATTTCACCTGGTGAGTCCATTATCCTCTCGGAAATCAAAACACCTGTTGCAGGGATGCCGATCGATATTGCAGAGCATGAACCGAATTCAACGCAGACCCTGCCCATTAAGCAGGCGGATGCGCCATCCCCCGATTCGGAGAAAGCTTTATGATCGATCGGCATCAATTTTATAAAAACACTGGGCCGGTTAAATGGATGGCTGAAAATCCGGTAACCGCAAACCTTCTGATGTTGATTTTCCTGATCGGAGGCTTGATACTGGCATCCAATATCAAGCAGGAGGTCTTTCCTGAGTTCTCACCGGATACAATTTCCATTTCGGTTGCCTATCCCGGAGCAAGCCCCGAAGAAGTCGAGGAAGGAATTGTGCTGGCCATTGAGGAATCATTGCAGGGGCTGGAAGGGATTCAAAAGGTCAATTCCACGGCAGGCGAAGGATCAGCAAATGTAATGGTGGAGGCATTGAAGGGCTCTGATCTGAACCAGCTTTGGCAGAAGATTAAAAGCGAGATCGATCGGATAGACACATTTCCGGCAGATGCTGAAGATCCTATCGTGAACATTGATGCGCACAAGCATGAAGTGTTGGATATAGCCATTCACGGCACGGATGATGAATTGCTTCTGAGGGAAATAGCCGAGCGTGTGCGTGACGAATTGCTTCAAGACCCAGAAATTACCCAGGTTGGCTTGGAAGGAGCGCGCAATTATGAGATTCAGATTGCCGTGTCACAGTCCGAGCTTCGTCGTTACGGACTGACCTTAGGGGGAGTGGCCGAAAAAATAGCTGAAGCTTCTGTTGATATTGGCGGTGGGAGTTTGAGGACAGCAGGTGGGGATATTCTGGTACGCGTCAAGGATCAGAAAAAGACAATTCAGGAATATGCCGATTTGCCGGTGATAGCTCAAGCGGATGGCAGCAGGGTTCTGCTTGAAGATATTGCTGACATTAGGCAGGGATTTGAAGATTCAAATACTTGGGTCGCATACAATGGTGGCCGGGCGATCTTTCTGGAAGTCTACAGAGTCGGTGATCAGACGCCGGTCCAGGTGGCTTCCGCTGCAGAGCGGATAATAGAGCGTTTGAATGAAGAATTTTCCGGCAACATTCAGTTGTCCATTGTCAGGGATGACTCCGAAGTCTATAAGCAGCGGGCGGATTTGCTTTTGCGAAACGCTTGTTTCGGACTTGGTCTGGTTTTTCTATGCCTGACGTTGTTTTTGGAAATCCGGCTTGCTTTCTGGGTTGCCATAGGGATACCCATTTCCTTTCTGGGTTCATTTTTGTTCCTTTCCATTTCACCATTTTCCATTAACATGATTACCATGTTCGCCTTTATAGTAACGCTCGGCATTGTCGTCGATGATGCTATAGTCGTTGGGGAAAATGTGTATAATTACCGGAGACAGGGGATGTCTCCCCTGCAAGCGGCTGTTACCGGAGCCAGAGAGGTCTTGATGCCGGTGACGTTCAGCGTTTTGACCAACATGATTTCATTTATGCCGATGTTCTTTATCCCCGGATTTATGGGCAAAATCTACAAATTTATTCCCTTGGTGGTTATTTGCGTTTTTACCGTATCTCTGATCGAAAGTATCTTCGTGCTTCCGGCTCACTTGGCTCACATAAGCGATAGACCCATGAAAGGTCCCCTTGGATGGTTGGTTCGGTGCCAGGAGTCTTTCAGCGGAAAATTCGAAGAGTTTATCCGCATCCGTTTCGCAGCCTTTCTTAGCTTCTGTATGCATCACCGTTATATTGTGCTGGTCATGGGAGTGGCTATGATTATAGTAACGGCTGGATATATAAAATCCGGCCGCATGGGATTGGAACTATCCCCGCGAGTGGAATCGGATTACGCTTTTGTTGAGGCTGTTCTCCCAATGGGATCAGCCCGTGAGGAAATTAAACGAATCGATAAACGGCTTTTTGATGCGGCTGTCGCGGTTGTGGCGGAAAACGGTGGGAATCTTCTATCAAAAGGGATTCTGGTCAGGGTAAACGAGAATTCGATCCAGGCCCGAATTTATCTGACTGATCCAGAGACACGCCCTGTCAGCACCACAGAACTGACTGAAAAATGGCGCGACCGCGTCGGGCGCATTCCCGGTCTGGAAAGTATCAATTTTCAGTCAGATCGTGGTGGCCCCGGTTCCGGAAAAACACTTACCATTCAGCTCAGTCACCGGGATACGACAATTTTAGAGCGAGCAGGTCGGGACCTGGCCAATAGCTTAGAGGAATATAGCGGTGTCAGCGATATTGATGACGGTTCGGCCAGCGGCAAGGATCAGCTCGATATCCATCTTCTGCCTGCCGGTCAGAGGATGGGGCTTTCATCAAGAGAGGTTGCCCGGCAAATACGGCATGCATTTTATGGTGCAGTCGCCTTAAGGCTTCAGGATAACCGCAACGAGGTCACGGTTAAGGTATGGTTACCCGATAAAGAACGTTCTTCTCTTGCCACCATCGAAAACATGGTGTTGATGTCTCCGACAGGTGAGATCCTTCTCCAAAATGCCGCTAAAATCATACCCAATCAGGCCTATACAGCCATTCACCGGGTAGATGGCAGAAGAACATTGACCGTTACAGCCGATGTCAATCCTACCCCTCGTACTCAGCAGATCATCGCCATACTCGATAAGGAGGTACTTCCGATGCTGACAAAGAGATACCCCGGATTGAGCTGCAGTTATGAGGGTCATCAGGCAGAGACCCGGGAAAGCATATCCGGGCTGATACAAGGGTTACTGGTGGCTCTGCTCGGACTATATGCCATGCTCGCAATCCCTTTCAAAAGCTATGTTCAACCCCTGATCATCATGTTTGTGATTCCTTTTGCAATGATCGGGGCAGTGATCGGGCATTTGATTATGGGGTATTCGTTGAGCGTAATGAGCTTGTTCGGGATGGTTGCGCTCACAGGTGTGGTCATTAACGGTTCTCTGGTGCTTATTGATTTTGCAAATCGAAAACGCCTGGCCGGTGTTACGGCATTCGAAGCTATTCTATCCGCAGGAGTTCAGCGTTTCCGCCCGATTATGCTGACGACACTCACGACTTTTGGTGGATTGGCCCCTATGATTTTCGAGAGTTCCAGGCAGTCAAAATTTTTAATTCCCATGGCATTGTCGCTTGGATTCGGGGTGCTTTTTGCAACCTTTATAACGCTTTTTATGGTGCCTTCAGCTTATATGGTACTCGAAGATATAATCGGGGTGATTGATGTCAAATCGACTCAGGAAAATATTGAGATCGGCATTGATGATACTGTGAAGCAACATTGAAAATAATGATAAAAAAAGAATACAGGTTGGAAGACTATATCATCACTGAATATGATCGGTTTATGTACACTTGGGAAATGAATATGGTTCTTGGCGAGCACCGTGTTGGAAATTGCTTTATTACTGGCAATATCTTGATAATGGAACCATGGAGCCATAAAAAAGATGGCTGTTTAAAACTGGAGTATCATGAACGACTGAGAAAATTGCCGAACTGGAACAAGAGTCAATATTATTGTTTTAGCCCCAGTCTGAGGGATACTGGAACAGGCCAATCCCTCTCCGGTTATTTTAATCGACAACAATTCAATGCAGACAATGTACCTATAAAACCTGCCGAGACACTTGAACCTGGCATTTTCCGTCTGACGAAATATAAAATTATTGTTGAAAAAAATGGTGATGTTTCATGGCAGATTTATGAGGAATCGAACAAATTAATAGGCGGTCTATGTATTATTGAATCGAGTATTCTTTTTACCAGCTCTGACAAACATGAGGTTTTTGAACACCAAAGCAAAAAAGAATGGGTTAACCGGCTTAGATCAATGCCCAAATGGGATATGACTTTTGCATGGGGTCCTTGGAATATTCTCCAAGCGTGCGCCCAGGAAAAAGAAACAAAAAAATCAGGACCATCGACTTGGGGTTCGGGTCTTCGGGGAGAAAGAATTTCGAGACATTTACCGTTACAAACCTCGCTGTATGACATCGCCAAATGGAAAGTTTTATGGGATAGATCCTCCCCTCTGGTTATAAACCGGCTTCAATTTGGAGCGCGTATTTTTTTATATTTTTTAAAAATTATAGTGTCTTGGGCTTACAAAATAAAAGATTATTTTCTCAAACGAATGAAAAAATAAGAGCTAACAGCAATATCTTTGCTATTGAATAATTTATCGGAACAATATTTTTGGAGGAAATTAAAATGGATCACAAGACAATGCTTTTTATATTTTGCCTGATTTTCGGCATTCTTTTTTCGATTCCTTCTTTCCTGGCTTATGCTGACTATGACCATAAAGAAAATAAGTGGGGCAATCTGTTAGCCGAAGGAAAAGGGGATAATGATGACAGCGACCATCAAAAAAGAAAGCAAGACCGACATAGGGATGGAGATCACGGCAATAGCTCCGTAAAATCCTTAGCCAACCCAACTTACCAGGCCCAATGCGGAGCCTGTCATTTTGCCTACCAGCCTGAGTTTTTGCCGGAATCTTCCTGGACAAAGATCTTGACAAGCCTTGATGATCATTTTGGAGAATCCGTTGAACTGGATGCCGAATCAGAAAAAACCATTTTGGATTATCTGAAATCCAACAGCGCAGACCATAGCACAACAAAACGAGCGGCCAAAATCATGAAAGAAATTGGGAACCAGATCCCTTTGAGAATTACCCAGATCCCTTATATCATAAAAGAACACCATGAGATTTCTCAGGATGTATTGAAGCGGGAAGCCATAGGTTCTTTATCAAATTGTATTGCCTGTCACACAACGGCTGAAGGCGGCATTTATGATGATGACAATGTAAAAATTCCCAAATAGAGCAAGTATGGCGGAAATATGTTCCATTTATTAAGGATTAAAGATGAACAGTATATCGTTTGAAAATTTAAAAGGTCTCACGAAGGATGAGGTAGTCCAGCGGCAGGAGCAGGATGGTTTTAATGAATTGCCGACCCAGGGAAAACGAAAGGGTTTGGATATCCTGATCGGGGTCTTAAGAGAACCCATGTTCCTGTTGTTGATAGCATGCGGGGCATTATATCTGCTGTCCGGTGAATTTCAGGAAGCCTTTATGCTGCTTGGGTTTGTTTTTGTCATCATCGGCATCACCTTTTATCAGGAACGGAAAACCGAAAGAGCACTGGAAGCACTCAAGGACCTTTCCAGCCCCCGTGCATATGTCATTCGTGACGGAGAAAAAATACGCATCCCCGGACGGGAGGTGGTCTGTGATGATGTCATACTTCTCTCGGAAGGCGACCGCGTTCCGGCAGACTGTATTCTGATTCATGCCGTCAATGTTTCCATTGATGAATCTCTTCTTACCGGTGAATCCGTTCCCGTTAGAAAAGTATCCACTCAGGAGGCATCTGATGAGATAGGGAAACCGGGAGGGGATGATCTTCCCTTCGCCTTTTCAGGAACTCTGGTTGTTTCGGGCCAGGCAGCAGGGATTATCAAGGCAACAGGGACCCGAACCGAATTGGGGAAAATCGGCAAAGCCCTTCAATCCCTTGAAGAGGAACGGACCCCGCTTCAAGTCCAGACCGGAAACGTTGTCCGCACCTTTGCGCTTGTCGGAAGCATTCTTTGCACACTTGTGGTTGTAGTATACTGGCTGACCCGCGGTAACCTGCTCGAAGGATTTCTTGCCGGATTGTCTCTGGCCATGGCCATTCTTCCCGAGGAGTTCCCTGTCGTGCTCACTATTTTTCTGGCGCTTGGTGCCTGGAGGATCTCAAAATTCCGGGTTCTGACCCGACGGGTTCCGGCAGTGGAAACCCTCGGCTCGGCAACCGTTCTCTGTGTTGATAAAACAGGCACATTGACCCTTAATAAAATGACCGTATCCGATATCGTTGCAGGCGACCAGATGTTTAAGGTTGAAAAGACAAATGAAACACTTCCTGAAGAATTCCACGAAGTGGTCGAGTACAGCATTCTTGCAAGCCCGGTCGACCCCTTTGACCCCATGGAAAAGGCAATGAAGGAGCTGGGTGAACGCACCCTTTCACAGACAGAACATCTTCATTCGTCATGGACGCTCCAGCGTGAATACCCTTTAAGTAAAGAGCTGCTTGCCATGTCCCGAGCTTGGACGTCGGCTTCCGGTGAAGATTTGGTCATTGCGGCCAAGGGCGCTCCTGAAGCTATTGCGGATCTTTGTCATTTTGATTCATCCCAATTAAAATGGCTTGAGGAAAAAATAGATATGCTCAGTAATCAGGGCAAAAGGGTTATAGCAGTGGCGCGTACCGGGCAGAGGAAAACAAATCTGCCGGAGCAACAACATGATTTTCAATTTAAATTCATCGGATTAATTGGCCTTGAAGACCCTGTGCGCCCCAATGTAAAAGGGGCTATCGAAGAGTGTTACACCGCGGGCATTCGGACGATCATGATTACCGGGGACTATCCGGGCACCGCTAAGAGCATTGCCCGGCAGATCGGTCTTCGAAATCCGGATCAGCACATTACCGGTTCTGAAATGGAAGCATTAACCGATGAACAACTGGCAGAGCATATAAAAGAAGTCAACATCTTTGCCCGCATGGTGCCGGAACAGAAACTGCGTATTGTTCAGGCGCTTAAAATAAATAAGGAAATCGTTGCCATGACGGGTGATGGTGTGAATGACGCACCCGCCCTGAAAGCCGCGCACATCGGAGTGGCCATGGGGGGCCGCGGAACGGATGTCGCACGAGAGGCTGCTTCACTGGTGCTCCTTGATGATGATTTTAATTCCATCGTGACGGCAGTGCGTATGGGGCGGCGTATTTATAACAACCTTAAAAAAGCGATGATGTTCATCCTTTCGGTTCATATCCCCATCGCAGGACTTTCATTGATACCCGTACTGTTGAAATGGCCCTTGATTTTATTCCCTGTGCATATTGTCTTTCTTGAATTGATTATTGATCCCGCATGCACGTTGATCTTTGAAGCTGACAAAGATGATAGCGGTGTCATGGAACGAAAGCCGCGCAGTATTGATGCCAAACTCTTCGAAGGGTCAACACTTCTGAAGTGCTTTTTTCAGGGTGGTTTGACCCTGGCGGTGACCATTGCAATTTACCTGTTCATACGCCATGATCATTCTACTGAGACGGCTCGGGCACTGGCATTTTTAACGCTTGTGGTCTGTAATCTTGGAATGATTCTATCGAACCGGTCCCTGACAAAATCAAGCATCAGTATGCTGAAAGAAAAGAATGCGGCATTCAAATGGGTCATGACCGGAACTGTTGCAGTCATGTGCCTTGTGCTTACAATACCCTTTCTTAAAAGCCTGTACCGTTTTGGGTCGGTTTCCCTGAATGATTTACTTCTGGCTCTGGCGGGTGGTCTTGTGACGATCATTCTCATGGAGCTTGTGAAGGTGATTCCTTTGTTCAACAGGGAAAACCGTTTCGCCAAGAATGTATGAGAAATTTAAAAACAACAAACACAGAGGAGAAAAATGAAATGAAATGTCCAGTATGCAAAACAAATGACTTAATGATGTCGGACCGACAGGGTGTGGAAATTGACTATTGTCCGGAGTGCCGTGGTGTCTGGCTTGATCGGGGAGAACTTGATAAGATCATCGAGCGATCTCTTGCCTCAGCCGCTCCATTACCATCTGCAGTGCCGGAACAATCGTATCGTGAGGCGGATCATTTCTCATCTCATGACAAAAAACATGGTCATGGACATGACGATCATCACGATTCAAAGCATGGTTATGGAAAATCATACAAGAAAAAATCTTTTTTAAAAGATATTTTCGATTTTTGATATTGTATGCCGACCCATTCATCAACTTAAGCAGGAAGAAATGCAGTAACTATTTCTTTCTTGGAGAACCATGTTCGGAACCATTTTAATTTCAGTCTGCACATTTATGCATGTCTATGTTTTCTGGAGAGCGGCCTCTGTACCTTTTGTCAAACAGCACATATCTAGGAAGGGTTTTGTCGGCATTGCCCTGATTGTGTGGGCTATTTTTTTCTTGGGCCGTATCCTGGGGCATTCCGGAACAGGGATTCTTGCAGGCATTCTTGAGTTCCTGGGAATGAACTGGATGGCTGTTTTATTCCTAGCGTTTCTTCCTCTTCTTTTGATCGATCTCATAACCCTTTTCGGCTTTCTCATGCCTCGGATAGCCCCTTCATTGCGAGGGGTTGCCCTGGTTATCGGAATGATGCTCTCGGTACTTGCGCTCATCCAGGGCCTGCGACCACCAATAGTAGAAAAATACGAGGTGACCCTTCCCGGCTTACCCGATGTGCTGGATGGAACTGTGATTGTGGCCCTGTCTGATATGCACCTGGGGTCACTGCTCGGTGAGGGTTGGTTGTCCGGCCGGATCGCCCAGGTAAAGTCTGAGAAACCCGATCTTGTAGTGTTGCTGGGTGATATTTTTGAAGGGCATGGATTTCCTGAAGATCAATTGATTGCCCCCTTCAGGCAGCTCTCCGCAACTTATGGACTCTGGGCGATTCCTGGCAATCATGAATTTTACGGGGGAAGCAGAACAAACCTGTTTGAATCAGCAGGATTTAAATTGTTAAATAACACATGGGTTGAAGTAAGGCCGGGTCTTGTCCTGGCAGGAGTGGAGGATCTTACGATCAGAAGCCGAAATGGTCATAACAACGACCCCATCTCGATAGCCCTCACAGGTCGCCCTTCCGGGGCCACCATTCTTCTTTCCCATACGCCATGGCAGGCTGAAAAGGCAGCCCCAAAAGGAGTGGGGTTGATGCTCAGCGGACACACCCATGGCGGACAGATATGGCCTTTCGGCTATCTGGTCCAAAAACAATATCCCCTTCTGGAAGGGCGTTATGAGGTGGATGGAATGACGGCCATCGTTTGCAGAGGCACGGGAACATGGGGGCCACGCATGCGGCTATGGCATCCCGGACAGATTCTAAGAATAACATTACGAAGACAAGGTGCGGCAAGTCTACATGGTGTGATGAATGCTCCCACCCGCTCTAAAATACCGTAAGGGAAAAAGATGATCAACCGAATGATTATATGCTTATTTTGTTTGTTTTTTTAGGGATGTGACAATACCAATCTGGATCTTGCCGCACAAGCAGGGATAGACGTCATTAAGGCGCCACGTTGAGAGATAAGGATGCTGAACTCCTTGCAGCAAGTGTTCCAAAACAATCAGATTAAAAAAATCCGATTGCAGGAATTTAAAATCCTCACGGAATTAGGTTGGAAAAACTACTGCTGAACACCTTCTCCCAAAAGGCGTTGACTTCCTTTTGAACAAGTCTGTGCTCTGGGTAGGCTACGCCTTAAAAAATCAAATTAAGCGCTCAAGTATTATCCGATTTCAAACAATTTAAGGGCTTATACCTTTTGAGGATACCATAGGTGATCAAAATTTCCGCCATATCCCACCCAAAACTCTCGTCATTTTTCCTTCCTTCTCCTTGCTCAAGCATCAGACAATCGAAATGAACTCTCCATCCCGTAGAAAACCCCAATAAACAACAGTTCCCCCAAAACCCAGAAGAACCTTTGTTATTGCCTGTAAGCCCTGTCTTTCGATCTCATCATGGTCGAGCATTAATTTACAGGCCTCCATATATTTTTTGGGTGGGACCCTTCCTTTAGAATGATTTCAGAACACCCAGCCATCTGCCGTCATGGTCATTCAACTCCCAATCAAGCGAGTGTGTTTGGCTCCCTAA
>JAMPXP010000003.1 GCA_023701135.1 Desulfobacula sp.
CCGCTTATAACCCTGTTCTCTTAGGCGGATAACCTGATTCCTGATTTCCTGTTGAGCATCTGTGCCCAGTTTGCGTGCGTCTGTTTTTTCCATGAACCACTATAACAAATTACTACTTTTATGTCACGTATTATTTTGCCGTGTTAATAGTAGGGTATGCATTGAAAAAAAATTTATGAAACGGCAAAGAATCTTTTGAATGGAATTTTTTGGTTTCATCCGGGTATCCCAGGGCTATTATGGATTCAATCTTTATAGTATTGGGAATATTCAACAGATCTTTAACATAGGTATCGGCACAGATATTGCTGTCATGGTCCCTTTTCCGGATTTGTATCCAGCAACTGCCCAGGCCGATATCATGGGCGGCAAGATGAATGAAGATGGAAGCAATCGATGCATCCTCAACCCAGACATCAGTTTTAGATGCATCTGCACAGACAACAATCCCCAGGGGAGCGTCCTTTAGAAAGCTAGCCCCATGGGGTTTGGCTTTGGAAAGTTTTTCAAGAAGGCCCCGGTCATCTATGATGATGAACTGCCAGGGGTTCAAGCCCCTTGACGAAGGGGATCGAAGGGCTGCCTCCATCAGGATATCTATTTTTTCTTTTTCAATGGGCTGATCTTTGAATTTTCTGATGCTTCTTCTGGTTGAGATTAAATCTAAAAACATGGTGTTCCCTTTTTAGCTTAATGAAAACGGGTAATATTGATATTGCCCTTCATATTCAATTCATCAAATTTTTTCCTGAGAAATCGTTTTAACCTGTTGCGGGTCACAGGCCAGAGCAAGAGCAGGCCCAGGATGTCGGTGATGAAACCGGGAGTGATCAATACCACTCCGGCAATGAAGATGATGACGGCATCTATCAATTCTTCAGCCGGCATAAGCCCCTGTTGCAGGTTGGCCCTGAGTTTGACAAGGGTGTTCATCCCTTCAAGCCTTGCAAGCCAGGCCCCTAAGAAGCCCGAAATGATGACCAGCAGGATGGTATTGACTCCCCCCAGGACAGTCCCCACCTTGATCAGCAGGTAGAGTTCAACGACAGGGATCAGGGTAAAGCATAAAAATAATTTTAACAGCATGGATCTGCTCCCTAAAAATTTTAACAGTACAGAGACTATTATGCCTGAACCGGATTTGTCAAGTTTTGCCCAGGGTCTCCTCTGAAGGAACGAATTGAATCAATTTTTGCTTTTATTCATGAACAGAATCAGGCTGCCGGCCCCAACCATGATGAGGCAGAGAACCTGGCCCATGGTCATAAAATAGATTACAAACTGCAAATGCTCGTCGGGCTCACGGAAAAATTCAATCAAAAACCGGATGAGTCCATAGCCGATGAGGTATAATCCCACCATCCGGTGCCGTAAGGCCTTTGCCCGACGAACCCACCAAAGGATACAAAACAGGACAATCCCTTCAAAAAAAGCCTCATACAGTTGGGACGGGTGGCGCAGGGTATGGGTCGGGTCCGAGGGGAAATACATTCCCCAGGGAAGAGAAGTGGCCCTGCCGTAAAGTTCTGAATTAAAAAAATTGCCCAATCTTCCAAAGGTATACCCAAGGGGTACGGCAGGGCAGAGGAGGTCGGAGAATTCACCGAGATGGAGTTTGTTTTTCCGGGCAAAATAATATACAGCAGCCGTCACGCCGATGAGTCCACCATGATAGGACATTCCTGCAATGCCAGTAAAGGCAAATCCATTGGTAAAGGTGAAAGGGAGAAAAATACGCAAAGGGTGGTCAAGATAATAGTGAAGGTCATAGAAGACCACATATCCGAGCCTGCCACCCAGGAGAACGCCTGCGGCAGCCCATACGAGAAAATCATCCAGATGACGGATATCAATGGAAAACGCTTCAGTCTTCAGCCGGAATTTTATGAGAAAATAAAAGGTAACAAAGGCCAGAACGTACATGAGACTGTAATAGCGGATGCCAAAGCCGTTGAACTCTATCAGAAAGGGGCTGATGTGATAGGGCAGTTCATTCCAGAAACGCATCATGAAACACCAAGAGGGATACCCGGACCCCAGACGTTCCGGAGATCCGTTCGTTTGATGGATCGCTGAATGATATCCAGATATGTATTTCTGGAAATTTCCGTGGCCCCCATGCTGAGAAGGTGGTTTGTGGTGACCTGGCAGTCAATGAGGTCAAACCGGTGTTGCTCCAGGTGGCGGGCCAGGGCCGTGAGGGCCGTCTTTGAGGCATCATCTTCAAAGGAAAACATGGATTCACCAAAGAAAATTCCGCCCAGGCAGATGCCATAGAGGCCTCCCACCAGGCGGCCGTCTTTCCAGGTTTCAATGGAATGGGCATAACCGAGGTTATGCAGTTGAATATAGGCTTCGATCATTTCTTCCACCAGCCAGGTGCCGGCATATTCTTTCCGCCTTGGTTTTGCACAGGAAAGAATGGTTTCTTCAAAGGCATGATCCATGGTCAGGTTAAAAGTGTTTTTTTTTATGGTTTTTTTCAGGCTTCTTGAAACCTTGATATTTTCGGGAAAAAGAACCAGTCTGGGGTCCGGCGACCACCACAGGATGGGTTCATTTTCCGAAAACCAGGGGAATATGCCCTTTTCATAGGCCAGCAGGATCCTCTGGGCAGACAGATCCCCTCCGAAGCATAAAAGTCCGTCAGATCTTGCAAGCCAGGCAGGCGGAAAATCCAATCGTTCTGATAACCGGAAAAGGGGCATTCAGCTCTTAAAGACAAAACTCAATTTATGATTCCGCATGCCAATGGAAACTTGCCCGCCTTTTTCCAGGCTGCCAAAGAGAATTTCGTCCGTGAGCCTGTCTTTTATCCGGGTCTGGATAATCCTTGCCAGGGGTCTTGCCCCGAATTTCGGATCATACCCTTCTTTTGCCAGATAGGATCGAACCTTATCCGAATAGGTCAGCTTGATGTTTTTGGCCTTGAGCATGGATTCCAGTTCTTTCATATTCTTATCCACAATCATGCCCATGACCTTGGTGGATAAATGGTTAAACTGGACAATACCGTCCAGCCGGTTTCTAAATTCAGGGCTGAAGGCCTTTTCAACGGCTTTCATGCCTTTAAAGTCGACATCGGCGGACTGGGGTCCGAATCCGATGCTGTTCGTGCTCATTTCCCTGGCCCCGGCATTGGAAGTCATGATGAGGATGACATTTCTAAAATCTGCGGACTTGCCGTTGTTGTCGGTCAAGGTGGCATAGTCCATGACCTGAAGCAGGATATTGTAAAGGTCCATATGGGCTTTTTCAATTTCATCCAAAAGAAGTACACTGTGGGGATGTTTGCGGATGCTGTCCGTCAGAATTCCACCCTGGTCAAATCCCACATATCCCGGCGGGGCTCCGATAAGCCTTGAGACGGAATGCTTTTCCATGTATTCGCTCATGTCGAATCTTAAAAATTCAATTCCCATATGATGGGCCAGTTGCTTTGCAACCTCGGTTTTCCCCACCCCGGTCGGTCCCATGAACAAAAAGGACCCAATGGGCCGTTCGGGAGCAGAGAGGCCGGCTCTTGATCGCTTGATGGAAGTGGTCAGCATGTCAATGGCATTGTCCTGGCCGAAGATGACGTTTAACAGCTTCTTGGGCAGGGATTCCAGATTTGCCTTGTCCGTTGATGTCACATTGGTGACTGGAACCTTGGCGATCTTTGCCACAATTCCTTCAATATCGGTAAGGGTGACGGCTTCCTGGTTCTTGTTGCCTTTTAGCCGGAGATAGGCACCGGTTTCATCAATCACATCAATGGCCTTGTCCGGCAAAAGGCGGTCATTGATATATTTGTCGGAAAGATAGGCTGCCGCTTCAATGATTTCGGCAGGGTAGGTCAGGCCGTGGTGTTTTTCATAATAGGGTTTGAGCCCGGTCAGGATTTGAGTGGTTTCTTCCACTGAGGGTTCCGATACTTCAATCTTTTCAAACCGCCGTGAAAAGGCCCGGTCTTTTTCAAAATGATTTTTGTATTCTTCATAGGTGGTTGTGCCGATACATTTGATATCCCCTGAAGAAAGGGCGGGTTTTAATATATTGGACGCATCCATGGAGCCGCTGGTGGTGGCGCCGGCACCCACCACCGTATGGATTTCATCAATTACCAGCAGGGCGTTTTCTTTGGATTCCAGGGCAACGATGACATCCTTCAGCCGCTGTTCAAAATCCCCCCGGTATTTTGTTCCAGCCAGGAGGGCACCCATATCAAGGGAAAAAAGTTCACAGTTTTCCAGAAGGTCCGGAACTTGTTTGTTTTTTATTTTTAAGGCAAGGCCTTCAGCAATGGCGGTTTTCCCCACTCCCGGATCTCCCACAAGGATGGGATTGTTTTTTCGTCTGCGGCAGAGGACCTGCATGACCCTGTCCAGCTCATTGAGCCTTCCGATCAGCGGGTCGATTTTGTTTTCTTCCGCCTTTTGCAGAAGATTGGTGGTGAAGGCCTCCAGAGGATCTTTCTTTTTGAGCCGTTTTGTTTTCATGTCCGCTTGTCTGAACATATTCTGGGAAGGGTCCAGGGGTTCCATGTCTTTTTTTTCATGGTCGGCCGCATGGGAAATGTATTTTAATACATCCAGGCGGGTGATCCCTTCCGACTCAAGATAAAAGGCCGCATGGGAGTCTTTTTCCTGGAAGATGGAGGCAAGAATATCTCCAAGATTGACCTCGGTCTTTTCAGCCGATCTGGCCTGGTTGATGGCCCGTTGAATCATGCGCTGAAAACCGATGGTCTGCTGCAGGACATATTCTTCTTTGGAATCTATCTTGGTCAGTTTTTCTTCAAAGAATTTTTCCAGCTCTTCTTTTATCTGTTCCGGGTTGCCCCCGCATTTTTCAATGGTTTCAACACCGGTCTCATGGTTAAGGATTGCATAAAGAACGTGTTCAACACACACATATTCATGCCTTCTCTTTTTTGCCTCTCTGACGGCAAAACCGAGAGCGGTGCTAAGTTCTTTGCTGATCATACCTTACTCCTTTTCCATTGTGCTCTTTAAAGGAAACCCTTTGCTGCTTGCCAGATGATGGACTGTCTCAACTTTTGTTTCCGCTATTTCCCGGGGATAAATCCCACAGATTTCTTTTCCTTTATGATGTACATTAAGCATTATTTGAGTTGCTTTTTCAAGTGATTTTCCAAAAACGGTCAATAGAATCTCCACCACAAACTCCATGGTGGTATAATCGTCATTATGCAGAATGACTTTATACATGGGCGGCAGATCATTTTTTGATTTTATCGAATCGCCTGTTTTTATTTTAGAATCTGTTGATGTCATGGATTCCTAAACCCCACAGCATTTCTTATACTTTTTCCCACTTCCACAGGGGCAGGGATCATTTCTTTGTACTTTTTGGGATGACCGCTTGATCGGCTTTTTAATGCTTGACCCGTCGGAATGGGAAAAGGTCAGGTTCTGTTGCTCCTTCTTTTTCAGATTATCCACCTGGGACGGGCTTGAAATCTGAATTTTGAACAAAATTTCAACAATTTCATCCTTGACTCTTTCCATAAGTCCCTGAAACATGTCAAACCCTTCTTTCCTGTAAATCCGCAAAGGGTCCTGTTGAGCATATCCCCTCAGACCGATCCCTTCTTTTAAATGGTCCATGGATAAAAGATGTTCCTTCCACCTCGTATCCACCGTCTGGAGAACGATATGTCTTTCGATTTCCCTTGTGATGCCTTCACCAAAGGCTGCTTCTCTTTGATCGTAAACGGTTTTTAAGTTTTCAAATAAGAATTCGGACAGCTTTTGGGCAGAGTCTCGGGGTATGGAAGGGCTTTCAAAATCAGGGCTGTAATTGAAGATCTGCCGGAATCTGTTTCCAAGACCCTCCAGGTCCCATTGAGGGGTGGGGGTTTTTTCCGGTGCAAATTCATCCACCAGATCATAGACTTTGTCTTCCATCATTTCAAAGACCAAAGGTTTGAGGCTTTCTTCCACCAAAGCCTTGCGCCGCTGCTGATAGATGACCTCCCTTTGCTGGTTCATGACATCATCATATTCCAGCAGATGTTTTCTGATTTCAAAATTGTGGCCTTCAACCTTTGACTGGGCGTTTTCTATGGCTTTGCTGATAAACCGGTGCTCAATATGTTCCCCTTCTTCAATTCCCAGTTTATCCATGACGGCATGGATTCTGTCCCCGCCGAAAATCCTCAACAGATCGTCTTCCAGGGAAAGATAGAATCTTGAAGAACCCGGGTCTCCCTGCCTGCCGGAGCGGCCCCTAAGCTGGTTGTCGATGCGCCTGGATTCATGCCGCGAGGTCCCGAGGATATGAAGGCCGCCCAGTTCGATGACGCCTTCCCCCAGGACGATATCCGTCCCCCGTCCAGCCATATTGGTGGAGATGGTCACCGCACCCTTTTGCCCAGCGTTGGCGACGATTTCAGCTTCCGCCTCATGGTGCTTGGCATTTAAGACGGTGTGGGGGATGCCTTTTTTCTTGAGTTTCTCACTCATATCTTCGGACACGTCAATGGATATGGTTCCCACCAGAACAGGCTGTCCTTTTTTATGAAGGCGGATGATCTCCTGAATGGCGGCGTCATATTTTTCTTTTTTCGTCTTATAGATCAGATCCGGATAATCCATGCGGATCATTTTTTTATGGGTAGGGATGGCAAGAACATCAAGGTTATAGATCTTCTTGAATTCAGGCGCCTCGGTCAGGGCCGTTCCGGTCATGCCGGACAATTTATCGTACATCCTGAAATAGTTCTGGAAGGTGATGGTGGCAAGGGTCTGATTTTCATTTTCAATTTTTACGTTTTCTTTTGCCTCAAGGGCCTGGTGGAGCCCTTCGCTATATCGTCTCCCGGTCATGAGGCGGCCGGTGAATTCATCCACAATGACCACCTGGTTGTTCTGGACAATATAATCCGTGTCCCGTTTGAATACCGTGTGGGCCTTTAAGGCCTGGTTTAAATGATGCAGGATTTCGATATTGGCGGGGTCATAGAGGTTTTCAATGTTTAAAAGGGTTTCCCCCTTGGCCACTCCGGCTTCTGTTAAGGCCACGGATTTGGATTCCTCATCAAGGGTATAATCCGTGTCTTTTGTAAAGGCCGGGATAATGGTATTGACCATGGTGTAAAGATGGGTTGATTTTTCAGCAGGGCCTGAAATGATCAAAGGCGTTCTGGCTTCATCGATCAAAATACTGTCCACTTCGTCGACAATGGCAAAATTGAGTTCTTTCTGGGCAAGGGAATCTTTATCAAATTTCATATTATCCCTTAAATAATCAAATCCGAACTCATTGTTTGTGCCATAGGTGATATCTCTGGCATAGGCTATTTTTCTTTCCTGATCCGTCATATCATGGAGGATCACACCCACTTCCAGTCCAAGGAAATGATAGATCTTAGACATCCATTCGGCATCTCGCTTGGCCAGGTAATCGTTGACCGTTACGATATGGACCCCTTTGCCTGTTAAGGCATTCAGATAGGCGGGAAGGGTGGACATCAAGGTCTTGCCTTCACCGGTCTTCATTTCAGCGATGGTGCCGTTATGAAGGGCAATGCCGCCGATCAGTTGAACGTCAAAATGGCGCAGTCCAAGGGTTCTGACCGAGGCTTCCCGGACAAGGGCAAAGGCGGAAGGCAATAATCCATCAAGAGATTCACCATTACTCAATTGCTCCTTGAATTCCAATGTTTTTTGCCGCATTTGTTCATCTGATAACAATTTTATCTGAGGTTCTGCTGCATTGATTTCCTGGACGATAGGCTGAAGTTTTTTTAAAATCCGGTCGTTGCTGGTACCAAATATCTTAGTGAGAAAATTCAAGACCATGGGTTGGGCCACCTATTTTTTTTTAAACAAGGTTAATAATTCAAGACAAACATATAAGCATTAATCATATAAATCAAAATAAAAAATTATAAAATGGATTTGAAAAAATAAGGATAAGAGAATTTAGTCTAGAATATATTTCAATGGATTAACAGGTGTTCCATTGATTAAAACTTCGTAGTGCAGATGGGGTCCGGTGCTTCTTCCGGTATTGCCGACAAGTCCGATCACATCCCCTCTTTTGACCTCTTGCCCCGGATTCACCAGGATTTCTTTTAAATGACCGTATTTGGTTGAACGCCCATGGTCGTGATCAATGATCACAAGATTCCCGATATAGACTTTTTCAGCAGCAGTGGCGACCCGGCCATTTGCCGGTGCAATAATTTTTGTGCCCGGAGCATTGGAGATATCTATTCCTGAATGGAATTCCTGTTGTCCTGTGAAAGGGGATACCCTGCTCCCGAAGCCTGAGGTCACCCAACCGTTCACCGGCCTGATGGAGGGGGTGGCCGCCAAAAGGTTTCTTTTTTGTTCTAGCTGCTTTATCAATTGTTTAAAATCAAGGGCGTTTTTTTCAACGGCAACCTTTGTCTGGGCAACCTGCTGATGCATTTCACGGATTAGGCCGCTGTGTCGTTGTGCCAAAGGAAGATCCGGGTCCAGGGTATTGGTGGGGATACTGCCGATCCCGATCAAACCGCTGGAATTGCTGGTTTGTTTGATATCTGCAATCAGCCTGACCTTATCCTCAAATTTTGAGAGATTGTCCACCAGTTTTTTTAATCCTTCTATTTCCTCGGCAAAACGCTGGATCTGCTTTCTCTGGGTTCTGATTTCGCCGGTTAACGAGTGAACCGTATCATCAAAATCACCATTTATGGATAATGAACGCTTCAATTTGACGTAATCGTATCCGATATAGGAAACCCCGAGAATTGAAAAACCCATAAAAATAAACAAAGAGATCCATAGAGCCCTGTGAATCGACAATTCCCGGATATCAGAGGACATGCCTGAATGATAATATATTTTAACTCTATTTCTCATTGTTTCTTTTTTTATTCAGATATTCCCTGTCTGTCAAGCATAATATTCATCATAAAGGCACCTGAACCGAATTCAGACCCAGGTCCTCCTTCAGGCCGAACATGATGTTCATGTTTTGGACAGCCTGACCGGCCGCGCCTTTTAAGAGGTTGTCAATGGCCGATACAAGGATGATCTGATGGGTTTCTTCGCAGAAATGAAGTCCGATATCACAGGCATTGGTTCCCTTGACATGGGAAATGGCCGGAAAGGCATTTTTTTGAAGGATCCGGATAAAAGGTTCCTTCTCATAATAGGCGGCATATACTTCCCGTATCCTGGATTCGGTGGTATGCTCCTTTGCTTGAACATAAATGGTAGATAACATTCCCCGGGTGATCGGCAGCAAATGCGGAACAAAGGTGATGGAAATCTTCTGCCCGGACTGGATGCTCAGGATCTCGTCGATCTCCGGGGTATGCCGGTGGTTTCCGATTTTATAAGGGCCAAAGGATTCATTCACTTCACAAAAATGAGAAGAAAGGGATAAAGACCGGCCGGCCCCGCTGACACCGGATTTAGAATCTGAAATAATGCCTGAGGGCTGGATCAGATTTTCTTTTAAAAGCGGTATGAGCGGCAGGAGAATGCTTGTCGGATAACAGCCCGGATTCCCGATCAGTTTGGCTGCTTTGATTTTATCCCTGTATATTTCACTGAGCCCATAGACGCTTTTTTTGAGCAGATGCTTGGCCGTATGTTCCTGGTAAGCGGATTCATAGGCAGAGGCGTCTGAAAATCTGAAATCCGCTGATAAATCAATCACTTTGATATGATTTCCAAGAAGCCCGGGCACATGCTGCATGGAGATTTTGTGGGGTAATGCCAGAAAGATGACATCCAGTTTCCCGGAGAGGGGCGGACCATCGAGATCTTCGCAAATCAGGGTTTCAAACCCCCTCATGGAGGGGAAAACCTCGGTCAATGCCTTGCCTTTATAACTGTTTGAACTCACGCTGCATAATTTTGTTTTTGGATGATTGGAGATCAGTTTTACCAGTTCAATCCCTGTATACCCAGTCACACCTGCAATGCCTACCTTGATCATATGGCTCCTTTCTGTTTGCGGGGTTCATACCGGTTTAGAATATGAGCTTTCCCTTGCCGTTCTGTATCGATAATGGTTATCTAAAACCTTTTTTAAATAATACCCAGTGTAGGATTTTGTATTTGTTGAGACTTCTTCCGGGGTCCCGAGGGCAATGATTTCCCCTCCCTTTTCCCCTCCGTCGGGTCCAAGATCAATAATATAATCCGCAGACCGGATCACATCCAGATTGTGTTCAATGACCACCACTGTGTTTTTCGAATCCACCAGTTGGTTGAGGACGGATAATAACCGTCGGATATCATCAAAATGAAGCCCTGTTGTCGGTTCATCAAGGATATAAATGGTTTTCCCGGTTCCTTTTTTAGACAGTTCCTTTGACAGCTTGATTCGTTGGGCCTCTCCACCGGACAGGGTTGTTGCGGACTGACCCAGTTTCATATAGCCCAACCCCACGTCCACCAGGGTGGTCAGTTTGGTCACAATAAAAGAGATGTTTTCAAAAAAACGGGCGGCCTGAAGAATGGTCATATCCAGGACCTGGGCGATATTTTTCCCCTTATAGGTGATATCAAGGGTTTCCCGGTTATACCGTTTTCCTTTGCAGACATCACAGGCCACATAGACATCGGGCAGGAAATGCATCTCGATTTTGATAATGCCGTCCCCTGTGCAGGCTTCACACCGGCCGCCCTTGACATTAAAGCTGAATCGTCCCGGACCATACCCCCTTGCCTTGGCCTCCCGGGTTTGAGAGAAAAGTTCCCGGATATGGTTGAACACCTGGGTATAGGTGCCGGGATTGCTCCTCGGGGTTTTGCCGATGGGAGACTGGTCAATGTGGACAACCCTGTCCAGGTGTTCAATGCCTTTTAGCTCTTTATGCAGCCCCGCTGCCTTTCGTGATCGGTTGATCCGGTTTGCCAGGATTTGATAAAGGGTGGAAAGCACAAGGGTGGATTTCCCGGAACCTGAAACACCGGTAACACAGATAAAACACCCCAGGGGAAAAGAAACATCAACGTGCTTCAGGTTATTGGAGCAGGCACCGGACAGGGTCAGCCATTGACCTGAACCTGTCCTTCTTTTTTCAGGGGTCTGGATTTGTTTTTTGCCGGAGAGGTATAATCCGGTTAAAGAGGTTTCACTTTTCAAAAGCGCTTCCGGAGACCCTGAAAACATGATTTCACCCCCGTGGATGCCGGCACCGGGCCCCATATCAATGACATGGTCCGCCGACAGAATGGTGTCTTCATCATGCTCCACCACCAGGACGGTATTGCCGAGGTTTCTTAGATTCATGAGCGTGGTTAATAATCGGGCATTATCCTTCTGGTGAAGACCAATGCTGGGCTCGTCAAGGACATAGAGAACCCCTGTCAGTTTGGAACCGATCTGTGTGGCCAGCCGGATTCTCTGGCTTTCTCCGCCGGAAAGGGTTGCGGCAGAACGGTTCAGGGTCAGATATTCAAGCCCCACATTCTGCAAGAAACCCAACCGTTCTCTCAGTTCCTTCAGGATGGTTTCGGCAATCTGGTGATCCTTGGTGTTCAGTTCAAGGGATGACATATAATGAAAAGAATGCTGGATGGAAAGAGATGTGATTTCGGAAATGGTCCTGTTACCGACCCTGACCGATGAGGATGTCTTGTTAAGCCTTGTCCCGTTGCAAGAAGAACAGGTTTTAAAATTCATGAATTTTTTAATATCATCCCTCATGGAACCGGACTCTGTTTCAAGATACCGTCTTTTCAGGATGGGAATTATGCCTTCAAAAGATTTCTGATAGACAATTTTTTTATCCATCCGTTCGGTGTAAAAAGGGATTTCCTCTTTGCCCGAGCCATGCAGCAGGATTTCCCGGAACCGGGGGGATAGCTCATGAAAGGGTTTGTATATGGTTTCCTTATAATGGGTGACCAAGGCATCCAGAAATTCCATAAACTGAACCGAGTCCCTGTTTTTCCATGGAAGCACCGCACCTTGCCGCAGTGAAAGGGTTTTGTCGGGAACAATGAGGTCCGGGTCAAATTCCGTTACCGTGCCGAGTCCGTCACATTTGGGACAGGCGCCCTGGGGGGAGTTAAATGAAAAAGAGGCCGGGGTAAATTCTGGATAACTGATGCTGCAATGAAGACACGAGGTTGATTCACTGAAAAGGATTTCGGTTTTACGGCTCAGGTCAAGAATGGAAGCCCGTCCCTCGGATAAGGATAAGGCAAGTTCCAGAGAGTCGGAAAGCCGTTTTTCGATTCCCGGTTTTATCACAAGCCGGTCGACGACGGCATCAATGGAGTGTTTCTGATTTTTTTCAAGCCCGGGAAGATCTTCAATGGGATAAATGGTTTGATCCACCCTGACCCTGGCGAACCCGTCTTTTTTTATTTTTAAAAAAAGTTTTTCATGGGAGCCTTTCTGATTGGTAACCAGAGGAGACAGGATCATTATTTTTGAATTTTCTTCCAGGCCCATGACCCTGTCCGTCATCTGGTCGATGGACATGGAAGAGATGGGAAGGCCGCACTGATAGCAATAGGATTTGCCGATTCTTGCAAATAAAAGCCTGAGATAGTCGTATATTTCCGTTACCGTTCCCACCGTGGACCTGGGGTTATGGCCGGCGGATTTCTGTTCTATGGAAATGGCCGGGCTCAGTCCGATGATGGCATCCACATCGGGTTTGTCCATCTGTCCCAGGAATTGCCGGGCATAGGTGGAAAGAGATTCCACATACCGTCTTTGGCCCTCGGCAAATAAGGTATCAAAGGCCAGGGTGGATTTGCCCGAGCCGGAAAGCCCCGTAATCACCGTAAAGCTGTTTCTGGGGATCTCAACATTAATATTTTTGAGATTGTGTTCCCGGGCGCCTTGAATACTGATATGATCCGGATTCATTTAGCGGTCTTTTCTGTTATCAGCTTGAAATGCAGCCATTTTAACGGCTTCCATGAGGCTTGAAGGATCGGCAATCCCTTTCCAGGCAATATCATAGGCTGTTCCGTGGTCCACCGATGTTCTGATGATGGGAAGCCCCAGGGTGGTATTGACGCCGTCTTTGAAATGGATGAGTTTAAAAGGAATCAATCCCTGATCATGGTACATGCAGACTACTGCATCATACCGTCCCTGGGCGGCATGGTAAAAAACCGTATCCGGGGGCAGGGGGCCTTGAACATGAATGCCCTCATCTTTTGAGGCCTGAACCGCAGGAAGAATGATATCTTTTTCTTCACGCCCGAACATGGCGTCTTCTCCTGAATGGGGATTTAATCCGGCCACGGCTATCCTGGGTTCCTTGATATTGAAACGGTCTTTTAGGGAAGTATGGGTGAGCCTGATTTTTTTGATGATGCCTGCCCGGGTGAGGCTTGCCGGAACCTCTGCCAATGGGATATGAATGGTCACCAGAACAACTCTCAGCGTTCGACCGGCCAGCATCATGGCAAATTCTTTTGCACCGGTTCTGTGGGCCAGTAATTCCGTATGCCCGTGGAAATCGGAGCCGGCGAGTTTTAAGGCTGTTTTGGTAATGGGGCAGGTGACAAGGCCGTCTATCTTTCGGTTCAGCGCAAGATCAATACCCCGGATAACATATGCCTGCATGGCTCTTCCTGTTTCAAAGCTGGGAACGGAGGGTTTGAAATCCCGGATATTCAGCAACTGAATATCAATCATATCCACTGTTTTAAATTTGAAATATCCCTGTTCCGGGTCATCAAGGATATGAATTTGATGTGTCAAACCAAGCAGGTCCAGGGCTTTTTTCAGGATATGGGAGTCGCCTATGATCAAAGGCCGGCAGATACCGTGGAGCTGAGGATCATTGAGGAGTTTTAGAATGATCTCAGGTCCGATTCCGGCAGGGTCGCCTAGGGTAATGCCGATAATCGGAAGGGGAGATGGCTGTTTCATGACTATTGTCTTATCATTAGGGTTAGATGATATAAAAGGGCAATATACTATTGGAAAAATAAAGAGTAAATACCATTTCTGTTATGGAATTGTGAAACTATTGTTAAATTCAGATTAGAAAATTCATTTAATTTTTATTAAATTTGAAGATATTAAAAGAAAATCGAAAATAATCGAAGGAAATTTTTTTTTTATGGATAAGAATTTTTTGAAAAATTTTAAAAAACCCTGGAAAAATAAGCAGTTGCCGAACTTGCTGGAATTTCAAAAAAAATGATTGTTTCACAAATAAAATATAATAAAATCAACATAATAAAAAAATATGCCAGTCATGGGTTTTATATTTCCCCAACCCTTAAGATCGGGTTTGACCGATGATAGATATTTAAATAAAAAAACTATACTTTTTTGAATATCAGTTGTTTTCCGCTTAAATTAATTAAATTTGCTTTATAACCAGCGTTTCAATTTGAAATTGGAAGAAAGAGGTTTTTTTGAAAGAATTAGAATTGTTCTGGGAAGAAGTAAAATGTCAAATTAAGAGAACACTGCCGGATCACAGCTATAGAATGTGGATTGATCCGGTGGAATTTTTGGAGCATGACGGACATCATATCCGACTGTCAAGTCCCAATTCATATTCCGTCAAACGCTTGAAAGACAATTATCTGCCGATGTTTATGGAGGAGTTTTCAAAGCTGGGCCATAAGGATATCCATATTGAATTTAAAGTGACCTCCCAGGATAAGGGAGGCTTAAAGAAAAATGGTAAAAAACAGGGATCATATCCTGCCCTTGCCCTAAAACCGAAAAATTCTAAGCAAATGACCCTGCCCGGGCTGAACGTAAGATTCAATAACGGAAGATTACTGAAAAAAGGCTTTACCTTTGATGATTTTGTTGTGGGCAAGAATTCCGATTTTGCATATTCAGCATCTCTTTCCCTTGCCCATGGGAAACGGAACGGTTCCAACATTCTTTATCTGCTGGCAAAAACCGGCCTGGGGAAAAGTCACCTTTCCCAGGCGGTGGGCCATCATATCATTACCCACAGTCAGTCCAAGAGTGTTTACTATGTCACGGCTGAAGATTTTACCAATGAAATGATCCATTCCATTAAAACCAATACAATAGATGAATTTAAAGAAAGATACAGAAAAAAATGCGATGTTCTTATTCTGGAAGACATTCATTTTTTAGCAGGCAAGGATGCTACCCAGAAAGAACTTGCCATGACACTGGATTATCTTTTTGAGGCTGATAAAAAAATTATATTGTCCGGTTATGAGCTTCCCGATGATATTCCTAAGCTGAATGACCAGTTGAAATCAAGGCTTACCCTTGGCCTTGTGACGGAAATATCGGCCCCGGACTATGAGACTCGGGTCAGGATTTTAAAAAAGAAATCAAAGGTGATGGGGTATACCATCCCAAAAGAGGTGACCGAATATATAGCCCAGGAATTGAGTGATAATGTCAGACAGCTTGAAAGCGGTCTTTTTGGTGTTGCGGCAAAGGGCCGTCTCATGGGATATGACATTGACATTGAGCTTGCAAAAAGTGTTCTGGCCAATATTATGAACATCAAAAAGCGGATCACCATAGAATCCATTAAAAAATTGATATGTGATGAATTTTCCCTGTCGGAAAAAGAGATCGTATCGGCTTCCAGACAGCAAAGAATTGTAAAGCCCCGTCAAATAGCCATTTATCTTTCCAGGAAATACACGGATCAACCGATTAAAAGCATCGGCAGCAGTTTCAACAGATACCATGCAACAGCCATATATGCCATTAATGCTGTTGAAAAAGAATTAAAGCAAAAAAGCGTTCTCTTTGAGCAGATCAATTACCTTTCTAAGAAAATCGAAACCGGGAAACTATAGATGGGACGGTTGGGGTCGATTTTCAGAGAGCTTCAAACCATATCCGGAAAGCCCTATGTAACAAAAGAAAAAGAAGAATTGCTCTGTTATTCCTATGATGCAACAGGGATTTCCCATCTGCCGGATATGGTTGTTTTTCCCGGCTCGGAAATTGAGATCTCAAAGATCCTGCAAATGGCTTCCAAAGAGAAATTGATCGTTGTTCCCCGGGGAACCGGGTCCGGCATGACGGGTGGATCCGTACCGGTTAAGGGTGGCCTGATAATGGTGTTAACCCGGATGAATAAAATTATCGATATTGATGAAGAAAATTTTACCGTTCGGGTTCAACCCGGTGTGATTGTTTCAGATATCCATAAGGCCGTGGAAGAAAAAGGATTGTTTTATCCGCCGGACCCGTCAAGCTCATCCATTTGCACCATTGGCGGGAACGTCGGAGAATGTGCGGGAGGTCCCAGGGCCGTAAAATACGGGGTCACCCGGGATTATGTCCTTGGATTGAGGGCGGTTCTGCCTTCAGGAAAGGTGATCCAAACCGGTGTGTCCACGGCAAAGGGGGTTGCCGGGTATGATCTGACCCGTCTGATCGTGGGATCTGAAGGGACCCTGGCCGTGGTGACGGAAATCACGTTAAAGCTTTTGCCGAAACCGGAAGCCGTAAAAACCATGGCAGTCTTGTTTGACAGCATGGCAAAAGCTGCCCGCACCGTGTCCGGTATCATGAAAAATACCGTCGTGCCCAGATGTGTCGAATATCTTGATGAAGCCTGCCTTCATCTGATTCGGGATCATTTGAAATTTGATCCGGCAAAAAATATTAAGGCGCTCTTGATTATTGAACTGGATGGAGCCATCGATACGGTTGAAAAAGACGCAGAGCGGATCAAAGCGTTTTGTTTTGCCTCGGACGCCCTGGATGTGATGACGGCCAAAACCCCGGCGGAAGCGCAGTCCCTTTGGGAAGCCAGGAAAGCTTTATCCCCGGTTCTATATAAACTGGCACCCCACAAAATCAATGAAGATATTGTGGTCCCCATCAATAAAATACCGGATATGGTTGAGGCGACCCAAAGAATTCAAAGGACATCAGGATTAAAAGTGGTCAGTTTCGGTCATGCAGGAGATGGCAATATTCATTGCAATATCATGTATGACAAATCCAATGGGGATGAACGATACAGGGCGGAAAAAGCGCTTAAGGAGCTCTTCAGGGAAACCCTGCGTCTGGGGGGCACCATCACCGGGGAACATGGGGTCGGAATTACCAAAAAAAGATTCCTGCCCGATGAAATCGGAGAAACTCAGATTGAATTGATGAGAGGCATCAAAACCGTATTTGATCCCCTGAATATCTTAAATCCGTATAAGATATTTGAATAGGCGGTAAACCTAAAATGGTGTTTGATTTTCAGATCCTGATGATAGGATCAATGCATTTTTACGGCATAATGGTTGTGTATCAGAAGCTTTTCCAAAATGTCGATTTTTGGATTTCGGCTTCGCATGACACAACATCGAATGGATATTGAACAATATTTAATACAGAGCTTGTTTTTTTTATTAAACTCACCAAAACAATCCGGCATGTCTATGGAGTCCTTTTTAATTGAAGGCGTCACAATAATCTGATCCAGTTTTTTAATTTCCATATTCATTCCATATTTAGATTAATTTTGTCATATTTAAGGCAAAAATACCCTTTGGTCAACCCCTATTTATGAGTTTGACCATTGATTCTATTTTGTCAACCAGGGGAGTCAAGGTTTGTTTTTGTGTTGCGGTTATTGAAACTCCCTGGGTTAACAGCCATTGATCCTCAAAGGCATCAAGCTCGATTCGGTCTGTTTTGTTAAATACGAGAACTGTCGGAATGGCATCGAGTTTCAGATTCTTGAGAATCTGTTCGACGGTTTGTTTTTGCTGTTGATACCGCGGGTTGCTGATATCAATGACATGAAGGATCACATCGGCATCCATGAGTTCATCCAGGGTGGCATGGAAGGCTTCCATAAGATCCTGGGGCAGGTTTTGAATAAACCCGACGGTATCGGTAATGATAACCTCAATATCCTTTGGGAATCTTAACCGCCTGCTGGAGGGATCAAGGGTGGCAAAAAGGCGGTTGGCAGCAATAATGCTGCTTTGGGTAAGGGTATTGAGCAACGTGGATTTACCGGCATTGGTATAGCCTACGATGGAGATGACCGGTAATTCTTTCTTGTTTCTCCTGGATTTTTGCTGCTGCCTTTGTTTTCTGATTTTCTTTATTTCATTTTTTAACCGGTCAATTCTTTCTCTGACCCGGCGCCGGTTGAGTTCAAGCTTAGTTTCGCCGGGTCCCCGGCCGCCAATGCCACCGGTTAACCGCGACATGGCCGTATTTTTGGTGATCAACCGCGGCAGAAGGTATTCCAATTGAGCAAGCTCCACCTGGTATTTGCCTTCTCTGGATTTGGCCTGTTTGGCAAAGATATCCAGTATGAGTTGAGAGCGGTCAATGACCTTCATTTCAACGACATCCGTGATGGAACGGATTTGAGAAGAGGATAATTCCCTGTCAAATATCAGCAGTGTGGCATGTTTCTGGATGGCCTGGATCACGATCTCGGATAATTTGCCCTTGCCCACGACATATTTGGGATCAATGAGTTTCCGCTTCTGGATTGCGGTTCCAATGATATTGATCCCACTTGTTTTGCAGAGCTCTTTCAGTTCATCCAGAGAAGCGGCGGCATTTTTCTGATCCAGGGTCACAACATTGATGAGAAAGGCATTTTCTCTGCCGGATTCAGGTTTGTATAAGGAATTTTTCCGGGTCAGTTCAGATTCCAGGGCCAGGATTTGAGAAAGGCAATTGGTTTTCAGATCTTCAATGGTAACCGGATTCAGAACCTTGTAAGGCTCAGCATCTTCATCCGGAAGGATGTGACCGGAATAAACCAATCCCGGTTCGCCGTCGGGCCGGATACCGGCGGCTGTGATATAATCCAGCCTCAAAAGCGCAAGATCGGTAAGATCATCTTGCGTCAGGGGCTCTTCTCTTAGATGGGTATGGACCAGTCTCAAGCCCTTTAATTTTCCCGGATGGGCCATATAATCGGGAAGTACCGGAATGACAATACCCTGGGAATCTCCGACCATGACATGGACAATTTTTCCATTCCGGTCAACCAGAATTCCGATCTGTCGCCGGATGTCATGGGAAAAATGGACAAGAGCCCGGACAAGTTCAGGATCAGCGATATATTCCGGTCTTGTCTGATGCTGGTAGAGGGTTTCTATGAGCTTGATCTGGGTATGTCGAAGGCCTTCGGTATTGCCGTAAACCTGGTTTTTCATTCAAGATCCTGAAAAGAGTCCGGAGAAAGCTCTTCAAAACGCGTGAATTGACCTCGAAAGTGCATCAGGGCCATGCCTGTAGCTCCGTTTCTGTTTTTGGCCACGATGATTTCAGCCATGCCTTTTTTAGGATTATCCGGTTCCTTATTATAGACCTCATCCCGATAGATAAAGGCAACAATATCGGCATCCTGTTCCAAGGCCCCCGACTCGCGGAGATCCGACAACATGGGGCGCTTGTCCGAGCGCTGTTCAAGCATCCGGTTCAACTGGGACAGGGCCATGATGGGGACTTGCAGTTCTTTGGCCAGTGCTTTTAAGGATCTTGATATTTCGGCAATTTCCAGGTCTCTTCGATCCGTCCTAAACGGCGGTTTCATGAGCTGGAGATAGTCTATCACAATGAGGCCCAGTTCATTGTGTTTCTGAAACAGCTTTCTCGCTTTTGCCCGTATCTCCATGGCCGTGATATTGGGTGTGTCGTCTATGAAAATCGGCAGGTCATTTAAGATACCGGCAGCATCAGTGGCATTCTGCCAGTCTTCCTGGCTGATGAAACCGGTTCTGAGCCGGTTGGAATCAATCTGCGCTTCCGAGGTTAAAAGCCTCATGGAAAGCTGCTCGTTAGACATTTCAAGGGAGAAAACAGCAACGGGTTTGCGTTCATGAAGGGCCACATTCCGGGCAATGTTCAGGGCAAAAGCGGTTTTCCCCATGCTGGGCCTTGCTGCCAGAATGATTAAATCGGATTTCTGTAAACCAGAGGTAATCTTATTGAGCCGCGGATACCCGGTAGAAAGCCCTGAAAGGCCGCCGGCTTTTCCTTGCTGATCTTCGAGTTTATCAATATTCAGATTGATCAGTTCTCCCAGGGTCTTAAAGCCACCCTCGGTTTTTTTTGAAGAGATATTGAAAATCGACGATTCGGCAAAATCCATAATATCTTCAAAATCACCCTGATCTTTCATGCATTTTTCAATAATGCCGGACGAAGCGCTGATCAATTGCCGAAGAGAGGATTTGCCTTTGATAATATTGGCGTAATGAACGGCATTGACCGCAACCGGGGCTGCATCTGCAATGGCGGCAAGATAGGACGCCCCACCAATGCTTTCCAGCTCTCCTTTTTCTTTAAGCCGGTTGACAATGGTGATCAGGTCTGCAGGCTCTCCTTTATAAGCAAGATCCATAACTGCCTGGTAGATTTTTTGATGGGACCCTTTATAGAAGTCTTCCGGCGATAAAATGGAAATAATATCATGAAGGCTGTCGTTATTGATGAAGATCGCGCTTAAAATGGATTGTTCCGCCTCCAAATCCTGGGGCGGGGTTCTATTGAGCAGCGGGTCTTCCGATATTTTTGTTTTTCTGGGGGCCATAGGATGATAAACAACCATATCCGGGAGAGGTTAAGAATACCGTCCCGGATATGGTTTAGAACTTAAATGTCCTGGTGTTCTTCAGGAATCACGTTTACCGTGATTTCCGGTTCAACATCCTTATAAAGACGGATGGGAACCTTGTATTCCCCAATCTCTTTGATGGGTTCGGCCAGAAGAATGGCACGGCGCTCAACTTCGATATTGCTGTTACTGAGTGATTCCTTGATATCATGGGTTGTCACTGAACCATAAAGGAAGGTATCTTCATGGACTTTGGCCTTAATGGTAACGACAACAGTCTTAATTTTTTCAGCCAGTTCCTCGGCAGTTTTTCTTTCTTTGGCAATCTGAAGCTCCAGTTTTGCTTTTGCCTGTGCCATGACGGTTCTGTTCTGGGGGGTTGCAATAATTGCTTTTCCCTGGGGGAGAAGATAGTTGCGGCCATAACCTTCGGCAACCGTGCATTCTGTCCCGGCAATTCCAAGTGTGTCAATGGTTTCTTTTAGTATCACTCTCATTTAAACCTCCAAAAAGCATGCCCTTAAGATTTTTTATCAAGGGGATGACTTTTATTTTATGATATAGCGGTATCCAGTTTTCTAAAATTAATCCAGGTATCAAATAACCCGCATCCGATGACAAGAAGCAGGAATTGAGGGAGGATTGCAATCAGCAAATAAAAAAAAAATCTGACGGCAAACGGGGCCCTCTTTTTTTGGAAAAAAAATGATACAACCGCAATTCCCTGAAAAAAATAAACAAACAATACTATGATCAAAATGTTAATAGAAATAATTTTTAATGCACCCGAGGCGAGGAAAATTAAAACCGATACGGCGATCAGGCCAAAGACAAGAGAATGAGGCGCCTTCCAGCGGTTTAAATTTTCAATGGTTTTAACGATGATCCCTTTTTTAGATAAAATTTTCTTCATTAAAAGGATATTCAGCCACAGCATCATCAGATATGAATTGATAAAGATGCCCGGAGCAGCCAGAAGAATAAGCGAATTTTCCTTTTCAAACATCTGCCGGTCAAGATTCATTTCAGGATAGAGATGTTCTAATTCGGAAAAAAATTCTCCTGATATGGCATAATAATTTGAAATATAACCGGACATCATCTGTTGGATTTCTTGCCCTGATGACACGGAATACAGAAAGACGCCGGCAAGACAGGCCCCGAATACGATAAGACAGGTGGCCAGCATGATTTTCCCAACCGGAAAATGGTTTTCAATGCACTCACCCAGAACAAACCCCGTCATCAAAAGAGAGCCGAAATAAAAGGTAACCACCGCCATATTACGGGTGACCAGCATGAGTATGGCAAGGCTTGTCAGCATGATGACGATTCCGCCTTTTCTTCCTGTTTTCAACCTGTAAAACAATACGGGCAGAGGAAGGAACAACCAGGTTGCAACACCGGTCAGCGGTATCATATACATGCCGGCAATCATCAACATATATAAAAGGATACCGGTTAAAATATCCTTGATTGCTGCTGATTGTATCTGCATGCCTGTCATCTGCATTATTCCTCGGTGGCTCCGATCAATACATGGGTTTGCCGACAAAGGGCAGCAAAGCGATCATGCGGGACTGTTTGATGGCAACCGTTAATTCTCGTTGATGTTTGGCGCAGGTCCCTGTGATCCTTCTGGGAATAATTTTGCCGCGTTCCGTAATAAACAGGCGGAGCGCTTTGGGATTTTTGTAATCAATATCAAGGTCCTTATCCACACAGAATCTGCATATTTTACGGCGTTGATAAAATTTATTTTTACCGGCGCCTTTTTGGGGTTTTTTACTGCTGCTATTATACATGGTTATTTTCTCCCGATTTTAACTATTCTGGTTCTTCGTCAGTTTCCGTATCGTCATCATCTTCCTCAGAAGCATTTTCCTCAACCACACTGTCCTTATCCGGCGTTTCATCTGTTTCATCGGATTTTTTTGGTTTGTTTTTTGCTTCTTCAGCTTCTTTTTCAAGCTGTTCCAGGGTTACATGATCGAGGAGAAGAATGGTCATGAATTTCATGACATCATCACTCAGGCGGAGATTTCTCTCTAACTCCTTAACCAATTCGCCTGAACCGCCGTATGTAACACAGACATAATGACCCCGTAGTTTTTTCTTGATTTCATAGGACAGCTTTTTGCTTCCCCAGTCATCGAAATCGATTAAATAGCCATTTTCTTTTGCAATGATATTTCTGACTTTATCAAACAGGTCCGTCCGTGTTTGATCCTGAAGATCAGGGTCGGAAATAAAAACAGTTTCGTATTTCCTCATTTTTTCTCCTTACGGATATAAAGCCTCGGCCATTAGCCGGAGCAAGGATTAATAACAATGCAATACCTGCCGATCAAGTATTGCATAAAAACTATTTTCTATATCATCTATGCCCCTTGGGGTCAATATGAATATTCCCGGACCAAAATAAATTCATCTCAAATCAGATAGGGACGACCCTTTTGGGGATAAAATTAAGGCTGGTGGTTTTCATGGGTTTGGATTTTGCCTGAAATATTGGCTTTTATTCCTAGATCCAAGGCCTTTTGGCTGAATTCATCAAGGAGCCTGAACAGGGTCCGGCGCTGATTTCTTTTATGAGAAATCAAAAGGGCGGAAATTTCCTGTCCCGTATCTTGTTTCAGGCGCAGGGCATTTTTAAATATGGCGCTTTTGCCGGACAGTTCCAGAATAACGTCATGAATTGAGCCATATCTTTTTTCCGGTAATTTTGCACAGGCTTTGAGGATAAAATTTTGGATGAATTCCGGCAGCTCCTGTAACCGGACAAAAGAACCATTTATTTTTCCAGCGGAAGGCATATTCATTGCGGCGGTGCATTGGTCTTCCCTGGAAAAAGGGAATCGGCCGGTCAGCATTTCATAGGTCAGGATGCCAAGGCTGTAAATGTCTGATCTTTGGTCGACTCTTTCTCCTTTGGCGTGTTCGGGTGCCAAATAATACATATTCCGATCCTCCATAAATCCCTCTTCCGGAATGGGGGCGGCCCACCCGAAATCCGAGATCACTATATGGCGGTCTTTTAGAATAAAAATATTCGAAGGGGTCAGATGTTTATGGATTATTTTTTGATCATGAGCATGGGAGAGCGCAGAACAGATCTGTGCTAAAAAAAACATCACCTTATCCAATGAAAGAAGGATGTTTTTTTCAAAAAGCGAATCTAAAGATTCCCCTTCAATATACTCCATGATAATGAAAAAAGTCCGGTATTGTTCTTCAATATCATAAATTTGGACAATATTGGGATGGTTTAGGTCGGCAATACGGCTGATTTTCTGTTTAAAAAGGTTGAAAACGTCTTTCTGCTCTACCTGATGATGTTTCATCATTTTAATGGCAACCGGGAATTTTAATTGTTCGTGCAAGCCCTTATATACAAAGCTGGTTCGTCCTTCTCCGGTCCGTTGTGTAATAATATGGCGGCCAACGGTTTTGAGTTCCGGGTCCGTTGGATCATCAAACCGGTTTGTCAACAATCCGGTTAGAAAATCAATCAATCCCTTCTGCAATCTGCAGGCCTGATCAAATTTGGCTGCCGGCAGTTCCCAGACAACCATTTCAGATTCTGAAACGGCATCGGATATAAGGGATTCTTTTGATAGGAAGGCCATATCCCCAATCATATCCCCTTCTCTTCTTTTGCCCCTATCCTCAAAAAGGCCGGTTTTGTTTTTGAATTCGATTCTGCAACTCCCTTTATGGATAATATAAAGGCAATTCTGATGATTCTCCCTGGACATGAACCTTGTGTTCTGTGCGACTGATCTACGGGACAGGCAGTTCAGCAGGGAGCAGAGCCCCCCTTTGGGTGCGGCTTTAAATACTCTTGTGGTTAAAAGAAAATCGATATCCTGGGGTGTGATGTCTCCATTTATCCCTGGTTCCGGTTCAATGCCGTTGTCCACAGGAAAAAGAAATTCAAGGCCGGTTTTATACTGTTTTTCACTTTCCATGGTTTGCGCCCAGGCCACTCTGCAGAAAAATGTATCCCATTGATCCAATTCCGGATTTTTCATCATGAGCTTGGGTTTGATCCCGTTTTCAAATTTTTTGTCGGATTCGATCAAAACTCCTTGAATTCCCAGATTCAGGACATTTGCAAAATGATAGCTGCTTGAATTATCTGTTTCAAAAAATACAACAGCCAGTCTCGGGGCATCCAAACTTTCTCTGACGGTTTTTCGAAGATCGCGGAATGTCGCCATATAGGGTCTCCTTTTGACTCAATAAGAACATAAGCATCTCATTTCTTTCACGGACAAGGGTCAGTCCTAAAATCTGAGTTAAATATCAATCTGGTCCGGGGCCAGATGCCGTTTTGCATATTCGAGAGGACACCCGGAGTCGATGAACAGTTTCACTATATCGTTGTCAATAAGTTGGTTTTCACTCATCTGTCTCAGCACTGTAACCGTCTCAGTCAAGGTCATGGGCTTTTTATAAGGCCTGTCCTTGGCGCACAGGGCTTCAAAAATATCGGCAATGGCCAGGATCCTTGCCTGGGTATTAATATTTCCCCGGTCCAGATGCAAGGGATATCCTGAGCCGTCCAGTTTTTCATGATGGGCCCCGGCAATGGAAGGAATGCGGGATAAATTTTTAGGCCAGGGGAGCTTATTCAATATTTTTTCGGTTAAACGGGCATGGCTATTGATGATCTCGCGTTCCTTGGATGTTAACGTCCCTTTTACGACACATAAATTTTCAAATTCATCTTCTGTGAGATAGGGCAGGTTTGAGATTTCGCAGGATTTTTCATTGATCCTTTCAAGATCATCGATAAACCTTGGGTCAAGCGCCTCCCGGGCTGAATTAATATGGGAAAGGGTCATCATTTCTGCTTCCAGGATTCCTATTTTCCGGTTACAGGTCGTATCTATCTGTGACATTTCATCTTGTTTGTCCGTCTGATCTAATAAAGATAGCTTTTTTTGGGTAGCAGCCAGTTTTTGATTGGCTTTAAAGAATTCCCAGCGCATTCTGATGAGTTCTATTCTGTCAAAGACCGTCTCAAGCCTGGTGGATTTGCTGATAATATGATCCGGTGTCGTTATTTTCCCGGTATCATGCATTAAGGCGGCTATTCTGAGTTCATCCATCTGGTCATCGGAAAGATGGATATGGCTAAGGGCATGATTTTCATTTATTTTTCCTGCAATCAGGATGCACAGTTCCGTTACCCGCTGGATATGGCCGCCGGTATGCTTGGATTTCTCATCGATGGAGACGGCAATGGCTTTGATAAAAGCCTCAAACAATTCCTTCATCTCAATGATGAGCTTTTGCTGGGTTAAAATGACCGAAGCCTGGCTGGCCAGGGCAGCGGCTTTTTCCTGGATATCTTTGCTGAAAGGGATTATTTTTCGGGAAGACGGGTCCCTGGAATTGATCAGCTGGAGGACCCCGATAATATCATCCTCATGATTTCTCATGGGAATGACAACCATGGATTTGCTCCTATAATGAAGGGCCTCATCAAATTTCCGGGTTCCATTGAATTGAAATTGATTTGTCTTGTAGACATCCTCCAGATTAACGATTTCTCCAGTGTGAAATACATAGGAGGATACATTTGAGAGATTTGGCCGATTATCTTCCAGATACAACGGAACGCCTGGAAGATCTATGTCTTCAATTCCCCCATCAATATTGAGAGACTCGTTATGAAAAACATGGAAATCCAGTTTCTTTTTTTGGGGATCAACCAGATAAAGGGTTCCGCCGTCGGCCTTTGAGAACCGCCTTGCAATGGAGAGAATCATCTTCAAAAGAGCCCGGATGTCTTTTCCCGTGCCCAGGGCTTTGCCGATGGCCGTCAATTCAGATATTTCCCTGGCCTGCTCCTCCAGAAAGGGGCAGAGTTCATCAAGGATATTTTCAATGACAATATTAATCCTGGAGTTTTCAGAAAATTTTCCAATGCTCTGCATACATATCCTTAATTTTTTTAGGACAGGATTCTACATCATTTAAAGACTGAAATATCAAAAATAAAAACAGGACACAAGAAAAGAAAAATCAACGGACAGAATTCCATCGATTTTCTTGCTATTTGCATCTGATTGTGGCATTGATGGAGGCCTAAAATATCGGTATTATTATTCATTATTTTAAGAAGTGTGAACAAGGAGTTGATACAATGGAGGAACGGTACCATCCTGAATCAGTGGAACCCAAATGGCAGGCATACTGGAAAGAAAACCAATTGTTCAAAGTCACTGAAGACCCGTCAAAAGAAAAATATTATCTTTTGGAGATGTTTCCTTATCCTTCAGGCAAAATTCATATCGGCCATGTGCGAAATTATACCATAGGAGATGTCGTGGTCCGGTATAAGAGGATGAAGGGATTTAATGTTCTACATCCCATGGGGTGGGATGCTTTTGGCATGCCGGCTGAAAATGCGGCCATTGATAACAATACCCACCCTGCAGCCTGGACCTATAACAATATTCGGACCATGAGGGCCCAGCTTAAGAAAATGGGGTTCTCCTATGACTGGGACCGTGAAATTGCAACCTGTATGCCTGAGTATTATCGCTGGGAGCAGTTGCTTTTTTTAAAAATGCTGGAAAAAGGGATGGCCTACCGAAAGGAATCCTATGTGAACTGGTGCGAGAAGTGTCAGACTGTGCTGGCCAATGAGCAGGTGGAAAACGATAAATGCTGGCGATGTTCCCAGCCGGTCCAACAGAAAAAACTCTGGCAGTGGTTTTTCAGGATTACGGATTATGCGGAAGACCTTCTGATCCACTGTGATCTATTGCCTGGATGGCCGGAAAAAGTAACGGTCATGCAGAAAAACTGGATTGGGAAAAGCGTTGGATCTGAAATCAAATTTAAAGTGGATGGGCATGATCTGGATATCGAGGTCTTTACCACAAGGCCGGATACGGTTTTTGGGGCGACCTTCATGTGTCTTGCCCCGGAACACCCCCTGGTTGAGACCCTTTCCCAAGGAACCCGGATGGAAGAACAAGTCGCTGCTTTTGTCATGAAGGTTTCCAGGCAGGAGAGGTCTGCAGAAGGTCTTGAAAAATATGAAAAAGAAGGTGTTTTTACGGGCGCTTTCTGCATTAATCCGGCAACCGGGGAAAAAATACCGGTATATACGGCCAATTTTGTATTGATGGGCTATGGTACCGGCGCCATCATGTCAGTTCCGGCCGGAGATCAACGGGATTTTGATTTTGCAAGAAAATATGGGCTTGACATCCGGGTCGTGATTCAACCGCCAGGCCAAGACCTGGATGGAGCTACCATGACCGAGGCCTTTGCCGGTGAGGGAGTCCTGGTGAATTCGGGAGACTTTAACGGGATGGACAATAAAACCGCCATGGAGTCGGTAACCGCTTGGCTGGAAAAAGAGGGTCGGGCCAAAAAAACCATTTCCTACCGGTTAAGGGATTGGGGAATATCCAGGCAACGCTATTGGGGGGCTCCCATCCCGGTGATTCACTGTCCCGACTGCGGGGTAGTGCCGGTTCCTGAAAAAGATCTTCCCATAAGGCTGCCTGAAGAGGCCAATCTCCTTGAAAAAGGCGGATCTCCGTTGCCAGCCCTTGATTATTTTGCCTGCGCCACCTGTCCCCAATGCGGCAGAAAAGACGCCAAAAGAGATACGGATACCATGGACACCTTTGTTGAATCATCCTGGTATTATTTACGATATTGTTCACCCGGCTATGACAAAGGCATGTTTGACCCCGAAGCCGTAAAATACTGGGCCCCGGTGGATCAATACATCGGCGGGGTGGAGCATGCAGTTCTTCACCTGTTGTATTCCCGGTATTTTATGCGGGTATTGAATTCCCTGAGAATGATTGATTTTAAAGAGCCTTTTACACGGCTTTTGACCCAGGGCATGGTCTGCAAGGAAACCATGATGTGTCCGGACCATGGGTATCTTTTCCCTGAAGAAGCGGTGAAACAATCCGACGGCAGGATCATCTGCACAAAATGCAGCAAAGATGTTGAAATCGGGCGGGTGATCAAAATGTCCAAGTCCAAGAAAAATGTTGTGGACCCCAACGAATTGCTCGAAAAATATGGGGCCGACGTCACCCGGTTGTTTTCATTGTTTGCCGCTCCGCCGGAAAGAGATCTTGAATGGAGTGAGGACGGGGTCGAGGGAAGCAACCGGTTTGTCAACAGGGTATGGCGGCTGGCCATGGACTCGATGGAAAAGATAAAAGGAGTCGAACCCTTTTCAGGTCCGGCTTCAGATCTTATCTCGGATTCGGCAAAAATGCTTTATATCAAGGCCAATCAGACCATTCAAAAGGTGACCCAGGACATTGATAAAAGCTTTCATTTTAATACGGCCATCTCTGCCGTCATGGAGCTTGTAAACGATATATATGCCCTTGATCTCGAAGCTGCCGATGCTGAACTCAAAAGAGTGCTCGCATTCAGTCTTGAAAATATTCTTTTGCTTTTATCCCCTATTATCCCCCATTTTTGTGAGGAAATATTTGAAAAACTCGGTAATAAGGGTTCTATTCTTCTGCGGTCATGGCCGGAATTCAGGGAAGATTCCCTTGAATCGGACGAAATTACGGTTGTGGTTCAGGTCAATGGAAAACTCAGGTCGACATTTTTGCTCAAGGCTGACAGCGATGAATCAAAAATTAGAGAAGCCGCACTTTCCGATGAGAAAATCCAACGATATATTGGAGATAAAAAACCTAAAAAGGTGATTGTCATTACAAAAAAACAAACCCTTGTCAATATAGTGATTTAATATGAGATATATGAAAAGATTGTTATTGACCTGCCTATTTTTCTCTATTGCGTCCTGCGGCTATCAGTTCGAAGGCGGCGGATATATTAATAAAGATGTAATGCGGGTAGCCGTAAAGGTTTTGGAGAACAATACCTCTGAAACAGGGGCTGATGTCATATTTACAAATGCCCTCATCCGAGAGATTCTTCAGAAAACAGATACCAAAGTTGTGGATGAGGCCAGTGCAACGGCAGTCATCGAAGGCACCATCAAGTCTGTTACCTTTGCTGCCCTGTCACGGGCATCTGCGGAATCTGTTGTCGAAAGAGGAATATCCGCTACCATGGATCTTCAGATGGTGAACAAAGATGGAGAAGTGATATGGTCTGCCATAAATTTAAGCTCCAATGAAAGCTATACAACATCCCAGGATAAAGCTGCGGATGAAGGCAACAAAGGTACGGCTTTGGAAAAAATTGCCGCAAGAAGTGCTGAAAGAATTGTCAGCAGGATGTTAAGCAATTTTTAATATCATGCTGAAGACAGGATTTATTAAGGATAATAAATCCTGTCCTGGGCTGGGTCATTTGAAGAAACAAAACGCGAAGGCTTATGCATTCATAAATTTGAACAATCTGGAAATTTTTCTGGAAGCGGTTTTTTTATGGATAATGCCTTTTTTGGCTGCTTTGTGAAGGGCGGATTGATTTTTTCTCAGGATTTCATCCGAATTTTCACCGCCGGCTTCTTTTACGGCTCGAAGCTTTTTTTCCAGGGTTTTGAGTGTGGTTTTGGCGGATCTGTTTCTAAGCCGTCTTCCCTGGCTCTGTTTTGCGCGTTTGATTGCAGATTTATGGTTTGCCAACTTAATCTTTCTCCTTTATAAATGGGTAAAACAAATTTAATATTCGGTCATATTTCAAATTCGGAAACATATAGACTTTGTTGAATTTTGTCAAGAAAAACTTGTGGGCAGAATGCTGAAAAAGACCGTTTTAATCAGTCTATTAACCTTTGGGAGCAGAATTCTCGGGGTTGTGAGGGATGCCCTCATTGCCCTTTATTTTGGGGCATCCTCTCAAAGCGATGCCTTTTTTATTGCATTTCGCCCCTTTGATCTTTCCCGAAAACTTTTCTCCGAAGGCATCTTAAGCATCTCTTTTATTCCTGTTTTTTCGGAAACCCTTGAAAGAGAAGGGCTGCCACGAGCCGCGGCTATGGTTTTTTCATTTTTTTTCTTTTTTTCAATCATCGGCATGTTAACTGTTGTATCCGGGATTTTTTTTGCACCCCTGGTGATGAAACTCATTGCCCCCGGATTCATTCACCATTCCTATCAGTACGGACTGACGATGATATTAATGAAAATCATGCTGCCCTACGTTTTTTTTATTCTGATCACGGCAGTTTGCATGGGGGTGCTGAATTCTTTCGGTCATTTCAGTGTTCCGGCCGTCGCTCCTCTCGTGTTCAACCTGGTCGTCATCGCATTTACCCTTTTTGTGTCACGCCGATTTAATGTTCCGATTATAGGAGTGGCTGTGGGAGTAACAATCGGTGGAATAGTTCAGCTTGCCCTCCAGATCCCGTCGATGATACGTCTGGGACTGGTTAAAATTTCTTTTTTCTGTATGTTCCACCCCGGTGTTTTAAGGGTTGCAAAAATTATGATTCCTTCCATGATCGGAGCGGCTTCCTATCAGATCAATATTATGGTGGCTTCGTTTTTTACCTCCGGGTTTGATGAGGGCAGCGTAACCTTTGTGTATTATGCAGACCGGCTGGTTCAATTTCCCCTGGCCCTTTTTGCGGTTTCCGTTGCAACGGTTCTATTGCCGGAAATTTCAAAAAAGGTGGTCTTGGGTCAGCTTGATGAAGTTGGGGAACTGTTCTCAAGAGGTGTAAAGCTGGTGTTCTTTATCACCATCCCGGCCATGGCAGGGCTTATGGCCCTCAATGAACCCATTGTCAAAATTTTATTCGGGCATGGGGCCTTTGATGCTGAGGCTGTTGAAAAGACCGCGGATTGTCTTTTTTTTCTTGCCTTGGGCCTATGGGCGTTTACCGGGGTGAGATTGTTTGTGACACTTTATTATTCACTCATGCGCATCGCTATCCCTTTTTATTCCGGTCTTATTGCCGTGGGGCTGAACCTGGTTCTCTGCCCTGTTTTGATGAACCCATTGGGGGTGAGGGGACTTATCCTGTCCGTATCTCTATCGGCCGCTGCAGGATTTATTTTTTTAATTTTTAATATTCCCGGGACAATGGATATTCGGAAAAATGAGATCATTGTTTCTGCTTGCAGATCTTTTTTCGTATCTGCTATAATGTTTTTCCTTGTCAGGCTGGCGGCGGAACGGATTTTGCCCCTGTCCACATCGAGGCTCGGATTTTCAATAGGAATTATAGGCTGCATCTGCATTGGAATGATTTTATATCTCGGAATCCATCAGATCCTGTCAAACCCTGAATGGGAGCTCATAAAAAGAGGAATTAGAAAGAAGACATCATGACTACGGTTGAAAAATCAGGCTTATATTTGGCGGTATTTTTTATTGCGGCTCTCTTATGCCTGATGGTGTTTTCCGAAAACGGTATCTTAGATCACAGGGCCCTGTCGCAAAAAGAACAGAATGCTCAAGATCAGACCCGTATGGTTGAATCGGAAAATCATAAACTTGAGTATGAAATCAATATGTTGAAAACAGACATGGAATACCTGAAGCATCTTGCAAAACATGAACATGATATGATCGAAGAAGATGAACTGATGTTTAAGGATAAACCGGACAATAAGGGGGATACGCCATGAATCAGGAAATCGGGACCCTTGAACTGGCAAGGCTGTATGAACGGCAGGGATATTATCAAGATGCCCGTGAGATCTATTTGCACCTTCACAGCCAAAAAACCGGAACTGAAATTCAGGCAGGGATAAAACGCATGAATAAAAAGATTGAAGATGCAGGGTTTCGTTCTGAAGAAAGGGTGTTCTTTCTTTTTGAAAAATGGCTGATGCTGATGGTATTAAGACATCGGCTGGACAATTTTATTAAAATTAGAAAGAGGCTTTTCTGAAACTGAGGTTGGGGCAGGATCAGATTTTATGCTGTACCAACTACTGCATTCTGACTATTCTGAATCCCAGGCTGTTTCTTTTTGCTGCGGGTTTATAATAACCCCGGTAGGCAGAACGCTGATACTTGCTTGACTGATGCCATCCCCCTCCCCGAAAAATTCTATGGTTCCCGGTTTTGCATAGAGGATCAACAATATTATCTTGATAGGTGTCTGTTATCGCACCGACATAACGGCTCAGAGGGTCGCGCCATTCGCATGCATCCTGAACCCATTCCTGGGCATTGCCGTGCATGTCATAGAGTCCCCATTTATTGGGGGATTTGGTTTTTACCGGATGGGGTTTAAAATCTCCGGGAGGATTCTGAGCACCAGAATTATAACAGTACCAAGCCATCTCAAGAATGGCAGGTTCCGGCTTATTACAGGCAAAGGTGGACGATGACCCCCCTGCAAAGGCCGTTATGGATTCGGCCCGGCAGGCATATTCCCATTCCGCTTCAGTCGGGAGCCGGTATTTGTCCGTTTTTTCCCATTCATTCAGAACCCTTATGAATTCAATGCATTGGTTCCAGGAAACCGAATCCACCGGATGGTGTTTCCCCAAGTCTGCGAACGAGGACGGGTTAAATCCCACAAGCTTTTCCCATTGTCCCTGGGTCACCTCTGTTTCTCCCATGTAAAAACTTTTTGAGATGACCACTTTGTGTTGGTTTTCATTCCATTGGCGACCTTCTTCAGACTCGGGACTTCCCATGATAAAGCTGCCGGCAGGGATAAGAACAAACCGCATACCAAGTTTATTGGTGAAAATCTCAGGTTCGGCCCAGAGGTATGAATTAAAAAAAAATAAAAATAAAAAAGATGGAATAAAGCTTATATTTTTCATGAAGATTTCCCAATAGTTTGGTGAATCGAATTTTCCTAAAACCCTATCACACTATTCAATCCAAGTTCAATGGTGAAATTCAGTAAAAAAAGACTTTATCAGTTGAAAAATCAGGTAGAGATGATATTAAGGTCTTATTCGACAAACAAAGGAGAGCGGCCATGAAACCAAAAGAAGCCCTTGAAGCAAAAATATCCACAACAAAAACCAATACCAATAAAAAGAAATTATCGGAAATCCCGGAGGGTGAAAAAAGAACGGAACTGTCTCTTCTCAAAAAGAATGAATTTGCAATGATTCTTATGGGAGCTCTGTTGTTGACCCTTATTGTCTTTTTTTTCTTTTTCAGGACCTCTGATCCTGTTCCCCCGTCTGTGCCTGAAAATCAATCCGTTTTACCGATTTCCGATCTTGAAAGCAGGATGGAAAAGATAGAGCAGGCCCTTCAGATTCGGGAGACATCCGCATCATCCGAAGGTGGGAGCGCACTAAAGGAAAAGGCTGGGATAAATCCGCTGGAAGAGAGGGTGGCAAGGCTTGAAACCGCCTTTTCAGTCAAGATGGATTCAATGGTTGAAAGAATTGGTAAAATTGAAAAAAACATCAGTCAATTGGCGGTAAAGTCGGAGATATCTTCCGAGGTTCCCGATGCCAAGCCGGGGCCTGCTGCTCCGGCACCTGAAAAAAAGACAGTAAAAAAAGAAAAAAAAGACCCCATTTTTCATACCGTCCAAAAGGGAGAAACACTTTTCAGTATCAGCCGAAAATATAATACAAGCGTTGAAACCCTAAGAAAAATAAACAATCTTTCCAATGATGCCGCTATTTTCCCAGGGAATAATATTCTGGTCCGGTAGAATTCGGGATGGATTTGTAATCAAGACATTCCATGTCCTTATTCTCGGGATGATCTCAAGGTATCGGACGTATTGTTTCTCTTTGTCGGCCCTGAATAGATAGGAACTTAGGCCTCTCTAATTTGCGATCCCTTGTAATAATCCATTTATCTAAAAAAAACGAATAAATATATGAATTTTTAAACACGGTATGATGTTTGCTTGAGCGTGATCCTTAAGATCATAATATGACAGCCAATGGCCCTGCATGTTGGACAAGGAAGATTCAACCCATTAAAGTCATTTGAAAAGGAGAACAAATGCAAGAGGGACAATACTCACCCATGGCAACAGCGCTCACACTGGAAGATGATGAGCCTCCCAGTAGTCGGCGTGTTGCAGTAACCCACCCTTCGGCTTCAACAGCCGTTTCCTACCCTATTATTTTTAAAAATACCAATCTTATCCAGGCTGCAAAGATTCAGATCAGTCGACGCAGCCCCAAAACCAGTTCTGAGACCCGCTCTTTCCGGCGCAGATTCTATCCTCTGGTGACTGACAAAGAATGGAATGATTGGCAATGGCAGGTCAGCCACCGGATCAGAACCTATGAAAAGCTCAGTCGGATACTGGTCTTATCGCCTGATGAAACATTGGTTAACAGCGGGACCCAGCTCCCATTAAGCATTACACCCTATTACCTCAGCCTTATCTCAGCAAATGACCCTGATCAACCTCTGCGCAGGTCTGTGGTTCCCAGTGTCAGTGAATGGGTTAAAATGCCCTGTGAATCCGATGACCCCCTTGGTGAGGACCACCAGAGTCCGGTGCCGGGACTTGTTCATCGTTATCCGGACAGGGTCCTATTCCTGCTTCTGGATTTTTGTTCAACCTATTGCCGGTATTGCACCCGGTCAAGGGTTGTGGGACATGGGAATATCCATGCAGGGCGGACGAGATGGGAAAAGGCCATTGATTATATCGCCGGAACGCCGACGGTTCGGGATGTGTTGTTGTCCGGCGGGGACCCTCTGACCTTGAGCGACGATCGGCTGGAATGGGTGTTGTCCAGACTGCGACGGATCCCCCATGTTGAAATTATCCGCATCGGTACCAAGGTGCCGGCTGTTTTGCCCCAGAGGATTACTCCCAGGCTCGTTAAGATGCTCAAGCGGTATCATCCCCTATGGATGAGTCTTCATTTTGTTCATCCGGATGAATGCACGCCTGAAACCGCCAAAGCCTGCGCCATGCTTGCCGATGCCGGTATTCCCCTGGGGTCCCAGACGGTTCTTCTGAAGAATATCAATGATTCCGTGGACACCATGAAATCCCTGATGCAGGGGCTGATGAAAATGAGGGTCAGACCCTATTATCTTTACCAGTGCGATCCCATCACCGGGTCCGGACATTTCAGGACTTCCATTGAAAAGGGGCTTGATATCATTCGCGGCCTTCGGGGATTTACAACCGGGTATGCCGTCCCCACCTATGTGGTGGATGCCCCCGGCGGCGGCGGAAAAATACCCTTAATGCCGGATTACGTCCAGGGACATACGGCTGAAGAGATGATCCTGACCAATTATGAAAATAAAAATTTCAGATATCCTGATCCCCTGATTAGGGAAACCGTATTCTGAAGATGCAAACCGCGGGATGTGATTTTTTACCGGGAGAAGGATAATGAAAATAGGACTGACCTATGACCTGCGCCAAGATTACCTGGACATGGGCTACAGCGATCTTGAAACGGCGGAATTTGATACCGTCGAAACCATTGAAGGCCTGGAAGGGGCGCTTTTAACCCTGGGGCACGAGACCGTTCGCATCGGCAACGGCCGCAGGCTTACCGAGCGTCTTGTGAAAGGGGAGCGTTGGGACCTTGTCTTTAATATTGCAGAAGGCCTTCATGGGGTTGGAAGAGAAGCTCAGGTGCCCGCCATTCTGGATTTATATGAAATCCCCTATACCTTTTCAGATCCCCTTGTGATGAGTCTTTGCCTCCATAAGGGGATGACCAAGCAGATCGTCCGTGATGCAGGTCTGGTCACGGCGGATTTTGTGGTGGCCCATGCTGTTGAGGATGCAGACCTGGTCCCGTTTGAGCCCCCGTTTTTTGTCAAACCCGTGGCCCAAGGAACGGGCATGGGGATCACGGCCAAATCCGTGGTGAGATCCCGCCGGGAGCTTAAGGAGGCCTGCCGGGATCTTCTTGAGCAATTTCAACAGCCGGTTCTGATTGAAGAGTTCCTGCCGGGAAGAGAATTTACCGTGGGGCTTGCCGGCACGGGAAAAGCGGCAAGGGTCCTGGGAACCATGGAAATCCTGCTTTTGGATGAGGCGGAAAAGGAGGTCTATTCCCTTGAAAATAAGGAAGGCTGGGAAGGTCGGGTGGAATACCGGCCGGTCAGTCCTGAAAAAGAATCCCTCATAGGGGAGGTAGAAACCCTGGCCTTAACATCCTGGAACGTATTGGGATGCCGGGACGGAGGGCGTATTGACATCCGTTGTGACCGCCTGGGCAGGCCCGGGTTCATCGAGGTGAATCCCCTGGCCGGGCTTAGACCTGAATATTCAGACCTGCCAATGGTTTGCGGATTTTTTGGGACATCCTATGTCCGACTTATCGAGCTGATTCTGGAGTCTGCGGCAAAGCGGGTTCCAACCCGCGGGGCGTTGTGAACCGGACCATTGCAGTCGTTCACAATGCTGTGAAAGACAGCAGCCTTCCCGATGAAGAGGATGTACTGATTCAGGTTGAAGCCATATCCAATGCCCTTATGAATCTGGGCTATAAACCGGAACCTTTACCCTGCGACCTTGATCTTGAAACTTTGAAATCAAGACTGATTGCCCTTGATCCCCTTGCCGTCTTTAACCTGGTGGAGTCCCTTGACGGTCAAGGGAGATTGATCCATGTCGTTCCGGCATTTCTTGATGCCCTGGGGATTCCCTATACCGGGTGTCCGGCCGAGGCTATTTTTGCAACCTCACATAAAGTCATGGCCAAGGAAAGAATGAAGGCGGCAGGGCTGCCGACGCCGGACTGGATCAATCCGGTTCCCAAGGACATGCCATGGGCGGGATCAACCGGTTTTGGAGACCCGGATGAAAGGCTGTGGATCATCAAATCCCTCTGGGAGCATGCTTCCCTGGGGCTGGAAAAAGAAAACCTGGTTCATGGAACAGTTCGGGATATTCATCAACTTTTATCCGGCTGTAAACCGGAAATGGGGGGCGCCTGTTTTGCCGAAGCCTTTATCGAGGGCAGGGAATTCAATCTTTCACTTCTGGATACCCAGGACGGGGTCCGGGTTCTTCCTCCGGCGGAAATCCTTTTTCAGGGTTTTGGACCGGATACGCCCAGAATAGTCGGCTACCGGGCCAAATGGATGCCGGATTCCCCTGAATATCACAATACTCCCCGGTGCTTTGAGTTTTCAGCCGTTGACCAGAATGTATTGTCAACCCTTGAAACCCTTGCTCTCCGGTGTTGGCAAAGTTTTGGTCTGAGAGGATACGCCAGGGTGGATTTTCGGGTGGATGATCAAGGCCGGACCTTTATACTGGAAATCAATGCCAATCCCTGTATTTCCCCGGATGCCGGTTTTGCGGCAGCTCTTGAACAGGCAGGGATGTCCTATTCCCATGCCGTAGAAAATATTTTAAATCAGAGAAGCAGACCTTTTAGGAAAAATTAACCGATGTTCAGAATCAGGCGTATTTTTGATGATGTGATTCCGGTGAACAAAAACACCTTGCGCCAGGTCAGGGATATTCTTAAAAAACGGTTCCCTGAAGTTTCCGAACATGACATCCATGAGATCGGGGAGAAACTCAGAAATCCTTTTAAACTCAGGTTCAGGCCTATTTTATTTGTGGCTGAAAACATACGCAACAAGGTGTTGGGGTTTGCCATGGTGCTTCATGAACCGGAAATTAATTTCTGCTTCCTGGACTGGATTGCCACTTCCAAGGATACCATCAGGGGAGGCCTTGGCAGCGCCTTGTATGAACGTGTCCGTAGCGAGTGCGCGTCATTGGGGGTTCAGGGGCTGTTTTTTGAATGCCTGCCGGATATGCCAGGATCCTGTTCTCCGGATGTTCTCAAAGAAAATATAGCCCGGTTCCGGTTTTATGAACGCTATGGCGCCCGACCCATTGTGGGGACGGCCTATGACATGCCGTTGAATCCGGAAGATACCTGCATGCCCGTCCTGGTATATGACGGGCTGGACAAGGACAAACCCCCCGGCCGCAACCATGCCCGCAGGGTGGTCCGTGCCATCCTGGAACGAAAATATGCTCACCTGTGCTCTCCCGAATATGTAGAAAAGGTAGTGGATTCCATCCGGGATAATCCGGTCAAGATCCGGCCTTTTTGTTATATCAAATCCAAAAGGACTGATCAGAAGGTTAATCATAAGGGATTTACGGAAAAAATCGCTCTGGTCATCAATGAACGCCATACCATTCATCATATCCATGAACGCGGCTATGTGGAATCACCGGTTAGGGTCAGGAGCATTCTTTCATCCCTTGAGAAGAGCGGCCTTTTTGAACGCATGGAGACGGCGTCTTTTCCCGACAGTCATATTTACAGTGTCCACGATGCGGATTTTCTTGCTTTTCTGATGCGGGCCTGTGAGGAAGTGGACGAAAAAAAATCCCTTTATCCCTATGTATTCCCCATCCGGAACAGAATGCGCCCGCCGGGTGAGTCTTCCGTGCTGCCGGGTTATTATTGCATTGATACCTTTACCCCGATTCACCGGAATGCCTATCCGGCGGCCAGGGGCGCCGTTAACGCCGCATTGACCGCGGCAAAGGCCCTGTTGGACGGCAAGCGGATAGCCTACGCCCTTGTGCGGCCTCCGGGACATCACGCCGAACGCCGGTCCTTTGGCGGGTTCTGCTACCTGAACAGCACGGCGGTGGCCGCCCAGTACCTGAGGGAACAGGGGAGGGTGGCGATTCTGGACATTGACTATCATCACGGGAATGGACAGCAGGATATTTTTTACAACCGGTCCGACATTCTGACGGTATCCATCCATGGGCATCCCCATTTTGCCTATCCCTATTTTACCGGGTTTGAAGATGAAACCGGGGCGGATGAAGGAGAAGGCTTCAATCTCAACATCCCCCTAGGTGAATCCGTCACCGGCCCTGAATACCAGAAAGCCCTGGCAAAGGCGCTCAGGCGTATCTTTGAATTCAGACCCGATTTCCTGGTGGTGGCCCTGGGGTTGGATACGGCCCACCATGACCCCACGGGCACCTGGTCCCTGGCTCTTGAGGATTTCAAAATAAACGGGCGTATGATCGGTGAAACCGGGCTGCCCATCCTGGTGGTCCAGGAAGGCGGCTACAGAACCCGCAGCCTTGGGGGAAATGTCCGGAATTTTTTCCAGGGCATGGCAGAGGTGGTCTTCAGGATAACCGGCCGGAAGTCTTTCTATGACCTGGGTCACAAAGGGTTGAGCATCCGGTATGAGGCTGTTCCGGAGGACGTGAAACAGATCAGGGGTCTTGTGGAAGCCACAGGGTTTTTCAGGCCCGACGAAATTAAGATTGCCGAAGAACTGGTTCAGGAACATCTGGAAAAAGGTCCGGTAGAAAGCGGCTATTATTTTGTCATTGCTTCAAAAAACGGCCGGGTGATCGGATATGGATGCTATGGACCAATTCCCTGCACCCTTACCAGTTATGATATTTACTGGGTTGCCGTTTCTCCGGAATTTCAAGGCCAAGGACTCGGAAAAATAATTCTGACTGAAATGGAATGCCTGATTTTTGAAACCGGTGGAAAACGAGCCTATGTGGAAACCTCCACCCAAACAAGATATGCGTCTACCCGTAGTTTTTACGAACGGTGCGGGTACCGGTGTGATGTGGTTTTGGATGATTTTTACGAGCCGGGAGACGGCAAAGCCATTTACAGCAAAACCATGGGATTGAATCTATGATTAAAGCGTAATAGAATCGTCTTTTCTATGGCCACCTTCATTATAAATACCGCTTAGTTATTAAACATTCAAGCTGGGAATTTTGCTTTTGGTTTGTTGAAAAAGTAAAAGATCAAGATAAATTGAGTCAAGCCTAACAATTTTAGCAAATTCTATTCTTTCGTTCGTTTCCTAAGTATTTATATTGACTTTTTTTAATCTAACAGCATTCTTTGTCTAATAGAAATATGAGGTATGCTTTTTTTACGTTGAGGGTTACTGCAAAAAAAATACAAAGTCAGGAGGCGGTCATGAAATTTCAAAGGCGACATAAGAATCAATTTATCATGGACCTTGAACTTTTAAATCTAAATAATGCATCCGGATGTGCGGCATGCAATGAAAAATTCAGCCTTGGAGACAGTGTTGTACTTGCCTGCGGCGGTTGGGCAGATGGTTGTTTTAAAATAATCCATGAAAATGAGGCAATTTTTGATAAGAAAACCGACACCTTTTTTGAAAGGATATATTACAGCGATATGCGAGCATAAGTTGGAAAATGCCGTCTTCAGGGGAAAGCTATATATGTACCGGAAAATATAGAATGTGAAAAAATAAAATCTACATATTATGAAAGGAATTAGAGAAAATGAAATCTCTACAGGTTTGCCCAATGTGCAAGGGTAAAAAAATAATTGTAGGCAATTGCGAATGCAATGCTGAATGGCGAAGCATGGATGGCGAAAACGGATTCAACGACTGCCGGTGTGAACCGGATATTGAATGTCCTGACTGCCATGGCAAAGGATATATTGAATGATATCAATATGAAAGGAGCTATTATGGAAATCAAACGGATACTATGGCCCACTGATTTTTCAGGAAATGCAGAAAAAGCGATTCCGTATGTTGAATCTCTGACCCGGCAATATGATGCGGAAATACACGTTCTTTACGTGATTCAGGATATTGCGCATCATGAATCATGGTATGGGGAATTTGGAAAAAACCATATTCCTGAACTCATGGAATGGGCTCATAAATCTGCAACACAAAGGCTGAATCAAATCTGTGATAAATATCTGGAGGGGTGTCCTCTATATATCAGGCATATTGCCATAGGTGATCCTGCAGAAGAAATTTTAAAACTGATTGAAACTGAAAAAATAGACATGGTTGTAATGGCCAGTCATGGTGAAAAAGGAAAATATCGTTTTGGATCAGTAACCGAAAAGATTCTGAAGAACTCTCCTGTTCCTGTCACGGCTGTTCCCATCCTTCCGGATATCCCTGCCTGACAATTCCAGCCCTGATTTTTTCAAAAAGCAATTCAGGACAACGCTGTCAAAGCCCTATGACGCTATTTTTTAATGAACGGTTACATTAAATGCATTTTCCCATGGGTCCTTTAGAGGAATATCAATGAGGAGAAGCCCATTTTCATAATTGGCTTCTGTTTTCTCTATCTCGACCGGGCAACAAAAGGACCCCGTGGAAACATATTCCGCATCATTTTTTTCAGCCTTCAGGCTGAAGCCGTCATTATTCAATTTAAGATCAATATGTTCCTTTTGTACACCTGGAATTGTAAACTCAAGGTGAATGGAAGATTTTTCATCATCGACACAAGAACATAGCTCAGCGGCTAATTTTCTTTTTTCAATGTTTAATTTTTTCATTATCGTTACTTCCTTAAACATAAGGATGTCAGGGATTGTCTTGGTTTATCATCTGTATCATCAGATATGCGATCCGTCTTCCGTATACACGAATATCATAAGGCTTTTTTTTGAATAAACAATTCGGAAAGCCAAAATATCTGGAAAAACAAAACTGGAATAGGAATTAGTCGTTGCGCAGGGGTCCGGCAACACAACCCAATGAATGAATCTGGATCACAGGCAGAAAATTCACCTTTTTAAAGTGGTGATCCGGATTCATAAAATATTTTGACAATCGGCCATAATTCGATATAATCAACACATCTCAAGCCTAATATCTGCGCTATATTAAAAGATCTGATGCATCCCTGCTGGTTCAATTTTTTATAAATCTTATACAAGGAGGGTATTATGAGTGACAGTGTCTACAAAATCATTGATCTTGTGGGTTCCAGCCAGACATCCTGGGAAGATGCGGCTTCCAAAGCGATTAAAAAAGCAGCGAATACCTTAAAGGATTTAAGGATTGCCGAGGTTCAGAAGCTGGATATTAAAATCGAAGACGGCAAACCCATGATGTTCAGGACAAATCTCAGGTTATCCTTTAAATACAAGGATGAATAAATCCTGAACCGGATAAGCGGTTAATCCTTTTTTGTCAGGCCTTTTGAGATGAATCTGATAGGACGTTTATCCGGGCGATGAAAGAGCCAACCTTATGGATATCTTTCAACCCCGGACTTTGTTCAACCCCGGATGACACATCTACCCCAAAAGGCCTGGCAGTTTTCACAGCCTTTGTCACATTATTGGGTGAAAGTCCGCCGGCAATAATAAGAGGGATTTTCATATTGATTTGACGGGATAATTCATAATTCCAGGATTCTGCGTTTCCGCCGGGGAGAATACCTTTGCCAAATTCCACCAGGAGGGCGGATGCGGCTGAATATTCCTTTGCACGGCTCAGATAAGGTTCTTTTGCAGCAAAAAGGGACTTGATGACGAAAAGATGTTCTTTTTTTAATTGGTCTACAAGTTCAGGAGATTCTTTCCCGTGAAGCTGGACGCCTTTCAAGGCACATCCCTTAACCTTTTCCATTATGTCATTAAAATCATTGTCTACAAACACGCCAATGGTCATTATGTGCCGGGGCAGAATTTTTGTGATCCGGGCGGCTTGATCAATGGTTACATATCGCGGGCTTTTTTCATAAAACACAAGGCCCATGGCATCGGGGAGAAGTTTAGCACAGGCAAGGGCATTATCCGGGTCGGTCAAGCCGCAGATTTTTATCCATGGTCTTTTTTTTACAGATGCCAGGCTGGATGGCTTATTCAGCATTCCGGAGTTCCTTGATAAACGCTATGGTATCCTTGGCGGTTACTATGCTTTCACCCACTAGAAAATTAAAAATCCGAGAAGACAGGCCTGTTTGTATATCTTTAAAGGATGTAATCCCGCTTGCCTCAACCGGTATGATGTCATCGGGCAGCATGGCCGCGATGCGTTTTGAAACCGTGAGATCGGTTTCAAGGGTCTGAAGGTTACGGTTGTTGATATCCACGACCTTTGCACCTGAGTAATAGGCAGTTTCAAATTCTTTTTCCGATGTAATCTCGACCAGCGGTTCCATGCCGAGTTCCCTTGCAAGAAGGATATAATCTTTCAACTGATCTCTGGAAAGGAGGGTGGTAATCAGAAGGACGGAAGAAGCACCGGCTCTCTTTGCTTCATAAATCTGGTAAGCGTCGATGATAAAATCTTTTCTCAAAACAGGGAGAGGCGTGGTGTTGCAGACAATTTCAAGATCTTTTAAGCAGCCTTTAAAAAATTCGGATTCGGTCAGGACCGAAATAGACCTGGCCCCGGCTTTAGTATAATGATCTGCAAACAGGGCAGGGTCAAGATCCAGTCGTATATCTCCTTTGGAAGGAGAAGCCTTTTTGATTTCCGCAATAATCCCGATATCATTGGGGCTGCTTTTTTTCATGGCTTCGAGAAAGCTCGCCTTTGGAGAGGCTTCTTCTGCTTCACGCCGCATTGTTTTTAAAGAGATCTCATATCCGGCCCTGGCAAGTTCCCCGGATTTGATGTTTACCACCTGTTTTAAGAATCCGTCTATTCCCATATCAGCCATTCTCCTGCGTAAACCGGACAAGCAGTTCAAGTTTTTGAAATGCCTTCCCTGAATCAATGGATTCTTCTGCAAGGGCCATCCCGGTTCGAATGGAATCGGCCATGTCGGCGGCCACCAGGGCTACGCCTGAATTTAAAAGCACAATATCCCTTCTGGGTCCTTTTTCACCTTGGAGCACAGCCTTTGTGATAGCAGCATTCTCTTTTTTATTACCGCCTTTCAAGTCCTTTGGATCTGAAAAATATTCTAGAAAATCCAGTGGGTTGAGATCAAAGGTACGGATGGTCCCATGATGAAGCGCCGAAACCCGTGTCAATGTCGTTGTAGTGATTTCATCCATACCGTCATGACCGTGAACCACAAAAGCTTTGGATACGCCTAAAAGGTTGAGGGCCTTTGCAAACATTTCCGTCAGTTCCGGGGCATATACCCCAAGAAGCTGGCAAGCCGAGGCCGCAGGGTTGGTCAGAGGACCCAGCATATTGAAAATACTCCGGATGCCGCATTCCTGCCTGGCCTTGCCGGCGAATTTCATGGACCCGTGGTATATGGGGGCAAACATAAACCCGATGCCGATGTCATTGACGGCTTCTTCAACGATTTCAGGATCAGTATTCAGGTTGACGCCGAGTTCTTCCAGTACATCGGCACTGCCGCATTGACTTGAGATGCTCCGGTTGCCATGCTTGGCCACCGTCACACCGGCACCTGCCACCACAAAGGCCGTGGTCGTGGAGATATTAAAAGACCCGGAGGCATCCCCACCTGTGCCGCAGGTGTCAATTACTTTTTTGGAAACGGTCTGGATTCGTCTAGCTTTTCGTCTCATGGCCTTAGCTGCCCCGGCCAGCTCTTCAAAGGTTTCTCCCTTGGTGGCCAGGGCCGCCATGAAAGCACCGATCTGAGCTTCTGAGATTTTACCTGAAAAAATATCCATGAGCATGGAGGCACTGCCTTCTTCATCCAAATCCTGTCCTGAAATGATTGTTTTTAAATTTTTTGTAAAGTCCATAGTATTATGCTCCGGAGATAAAATTTCGGATCAGTCTTTTGCCTACCATTGTCATAAAGGATTCCGGATGAAATTGAACACCTTCGGTAGGATGCTCCCTATGCCGGATTCCCATAATTTCCCCATCTTCGGATTTTGCCGTTACCAAAAGGCAGGGCGGTAGGTCTTTTTCCAAAACAGCCAGGGAATGGTAGCGCATGACATTGAATGGCCTGTTGATGCCTGTATAAATGCAGCGTTCATCGGCCGTGACCATGGAGGTTTTTCCATGCATGATCCTTTTTGCATGAACAATGGTACCGCCAAAGCTTTGGGCAATGACCTGGTGACCCAGGCATACCCCCAGGATGGGGACGACGCCGGAAAAATGCTTGACGATATCCAGTGAAATGCCCGCATCTTCAGGACGGCCCGGCCCCGGGGAGATGACAATGGCACCCGGGTTCAAAGCTTTCAGATCGGCAATGGAAATTTTGTCATTCCTGAAAACCTCCACAGTTGCACCGGCATGGAGAATATAATGCACAAGATTAAAGGTAAATGAATCATAATTATCAATCATTGCAACCAACATGTTATCTGCCTCCATTCAGACTGCCAAGGGCGAGTCGTAGTGCCGTTTCTACACTTTTTGCCTTATTAATACATTCCATCAATTCTTTTTGAGGGTTGGAATCATGTACAATCCCGGCTCCGGCCTGTACGGTCAGAGTATCATTTGCCATTACCGCAGTTCTGATGGTGATGGCAAAATCCATGTTTCCGGTAAAGGAAATATAACCTGCCGCCCCACCATAAACCCTTCGGGAAGTATTCTCAAGCTCGGAAATAATTTCCATGGCCCTGATTTTGGGAGCCCCGGACAAGGTCCCGGCCGGGAAAGTGGCTTTAAAAAGGTCATAGGCATCCAGGTCTTTTTTCAGATCACAGGCGATATTGGAAACCAGATGCATAACATGGGAATAGCGCTCAATGACCATGGTATCGGTGACTTGGACGGTGCCGGGCTCCGCAACGCGCCCCAGATCATTTCGGCCCAGGTCTATGAGCATGACATGCTCGGCTTTTTCCTTTTCATCATTTAAGAGTTCATCGGCCAGTTTCTGATCTTCCTGTTCGGTTTTTCCTCTTGGTTTTGTCCCGGCAATGGGCCGAAGTGTGGCAATGCCGTTTTCAAGCCTTACCATGGTTTCCGGTGAAGACCCGGCAATGACAAAATCTATGAAATTCATGAAAAACATATAGGGTGAAGGATTGATATACCGCTGGGCCCGGTAGATGAGGATAGGATCAACAGAAGTTTTGCAGGAAAAGGGCTGGGAATAGACGGCTTGGAAAATATCACCGTCTACAATATGCGCTTTGATGGTTTCAACCCCCCGGATATAATCTTTGGCCTGGACTTCGGATTCAAACCGGACATCATCCGTCTGAATCTGTTTTGAAGAAATAAAAGGCACATGGAGAGTATCTATCATTTTTTCAAGGCTATCTCCGGCTTGATGAAAAATTATCTCAGGATCTGATCCATTTTTCAAATAACATATTTTTAGACAGGTTAGGGTCTGCTTCATATTATCAAAAATAATCATTTCATCCGGAATGATAAAATGGGCATAGGGTATCCCCTCAGGCAGTGATACGGGGATGGCTTCAAAAAAGGAGACCATTTCATAACAGAAATATCCGGTAAATCCACTCCAGAATCTCGGCAATTCACTGATCTGTGCCGGTTTGAATCCCTTGGAAAATTCACGGATCACATTCAGGGGTTCATTGTGATGATTGATGGCCCTTGTTTCATTTAAGGTTTTTATTTCCACCGTTTTTGAAAAGACTTTGATGCTGCCGAAGGCTGAAACCCCAAGGAAACTGTATCTTGCCCATCTTTCGCCGCCTTCGACACTTTCCAATAAAAAGCTTTCCTTCTCCCGGGAATAGAATTTTTGCAAAATGGAAACCGGGGTTTCCATATCTGCAAGGATCTCTGTACAGACTGGGATGACATTGGATGTCCGGGAAAGTTCTACGTATCTTTGTTTATCAGGGAACTGTTTTAAAATCATGTTTTTTCCTTAAAAAAAGGCTTGCTCTGATCATTCATGGGCAGCCTTTTTGAATATAAAAGCTGCGGCGTTCTGTTCGCTGCCGCAGCTTTCTGTTTTGACATGTTCTATCTGAAAAAGAATCCCTGTGGCAGCAAAGACCATATCCAGCTTTGCCACCACCAGTTAAACCGACCTTTATTTTTTGTTATCAAATTTTTCATATCAATTTCATGCTAAAAAGTTTTGATAAACTATCTAAGTTTTTATTTGTTGTCAAGAAAATTGTTTCTTTGCATAGTAACACATTTCCGCTCTATTTGTCAGCCTGACATCAAGAAAGTGGAACATTAGGGTAAACCGGTTAAAAATAATGTTTGTGAGGTTTTTGGGAAGGTATTGCTAATTGGATAAGGAAGGTCCTATGCGATGAATCGCTTTGAGAGAAATAAGAAACTGATTTAAGTATATTCCATTTTAATAGCAGAAAAAAAGACAATACTATTTAAGAAAGGTTTTTTATGTAAGGGTTTCGACCTGCTCCGATACATTGTTTCGAAGATAATAATCTAGATCAAAAAGTTGTTTAAAGCTTAGATCTGTGAATTGAACGTGTCGTTTTCTGATTTTCATGGAACTGAAAGAGGGGGCATTTGTTATCTCATAATCCGAAATGGTTTTGAATGGCAGATCCCCAACATAATATCCCATGCTGCTTAGAAAGATCGATTCTTCCGGTGACTGTTCAAAATCTGCATCATCACTGGTTGTATCAATATATTTGAATGACAGTCCTCCCATGCTGATATCAATAACCTGACCAAGCTTGTGGGAATTTGGGCTTATGGCTGCATAGGCACCTTCCACGGCTTTGTACCGTTTATGCTTTCTTCTTTCGATAGTTCTTTTTCTGCCTACCATGAAAGTAATTTCCTTATCAAAATAAAAAGTTGTTTAATTTCTGAATTTTATGCACGAAATATGCCATTTTTTTTTTGATAGTTTTGTGTAACATAAAAAACATATAATATCAAATAGATAAAACAAATTTTGTTTTATTGTAATCTGCTATTTCCTACTAAACGCCAAAATTATGACGTATTTAAGTTCTTAGCTTTTAAGTTTTGACAGATTTATGGAAAAATTGGTTATAATATTAGGCAGTTATTTTCCCAAAAGATTACATTTTTTCCTCAAACTGTTTTCGATCCCTGTTTTTTTGAACATTATCAGGTGTAAAAATTTTACCACTAATGACAAGATATACGCCGAATGGTAATATCTGAACTGCAGCAACGGCTGATCCCAGGTTGAAAACAGCATCACTGGATTTGAATTTGGCCGGCTCCATTGCTCCTGTCAGCACAATAACCTTGTCTTTAATGGAGCTAAGGATTGCTGCGGTTTCAATCATTGTGTCCGTACCGTGCGTAATAATAATCTTATCAGCTAATTCATCCTGCACAGCCTTTAAAACAATCAATCGGTCCTGCTCGGTCATATCAAGAGAATCTTTTTTAAACAAAGATTCTATTTCATAATCAAAATTAACCTTGGCAATTTGCAGGATATCTTTGATATTTGGATCACCGATCTCATATCTGCTGAGGGCATCAAAATAGACCTTATCAATGGTTCCGCCCACAGAAAAAAATTTAATTTTCATTTTTATCCTTTAATTCAAGGTATTCATCTAATGTCGTCAGTTTAGTTAATATTGATATCGCTATTTCATAAGTAAAGCCTCTATATTGAAGAAAATTCAACGTTTTTTTTTTAATTTTTTCAAAATCAAGATTGCGCCATAATTTAATCTTTGGTTCGATTGCTTTTAAAGCTAAGTCTTGATCATCATAGTTCTTTAAAATATTTTCAATGAAAGCGGATTTAATTCCTTTTTTCTTGAGTTCATAAGCAAGGGCAAACTTTGATTTGGGCTTATGATTGATTCTGCTTTCAACAAAGGTTCTGGTAAAAATTTCATCATCAAGATATTTTTGTTCCAGAAGCTTTTCTATGGTTTTGTTGATCATATCTTCATCAAACCCCTTTTTTACAAGATATTCATTCATTTGCCGGATTGACCTATGTTGATGAGCTAAATACCTGAGAGCTGAATTCAACAGATCTTGGTCATTTTTTTTTGAAAACAGATTCGTCTTTTTCATTGTCAGACAGCTTATCCAATAATCTTACAGGTGTTTTTAAAATATTGGCCATCATATTTATGAGTCCCTCTCCCACTGCTGAAGGGTGCAGCGGAACAACCGAAGGATCAGAGACTTTACCGCTGGCTTTAACAGGAACAGAGACAAGATTTCCACCCAGCAGCGTACTGACAATCGGTATCTTTTCAATTATTAAATCAATGGTTTTGAAGGGGGCTACCAGACAGGTTAAATCCATATCATCATGTATTAGATCAATCCAACCTATAAAAATGAGGGTCATATCATTACCATCAATGATTGCTTTTTTGATATGGATATTGCTGTCCTTTATATTTGCTTCAATGGAAATCGTTTTATAAGCAAACCCTTTTTGGGTGATGTCAGGGATATTGCCTCTAAAAAAACTGGAGACATTCAGCACTGAGAGTATCCTTGAAAGAAGGGTCAATTTATAGACCCGCCCTTCTTCAGCCTGAAAAAGAAACGAACCGTTTAACGTATTTAAAAAATTCTGTTTACCGGCATCGGATATAATTTCCCCTTTAAAAGAATAGCGGCCGTCCATAAACTCAGTTTTATTAAAAAGGCAGGTCAGAAGGTTTTGGATATTATCTTTGTTATCGGCGTTGAATGGGATTTTGGCATCAACCCGGTCATTTTTAAGGTTAATATATCCCTTTGTTTCAATGTCGCACAAAACAGCTCTATTCAACAGGATATGAGCATCATCTTGTTGAAAGGAGACCTCGGCGTCAATATCTTTTATAATCCAGTTTTTTATCGTGAGGTTTTCGGTTTTAAATTTGATGGTTTTATCTAACAGCAGGTTATTTTTTGTGGAGAAAGGTTTTTGAGATGAAAAAAAAGAAGTCAGGTTCATCTTTTTTGTGAGAATATGAATGATTGAATCTTTATCCGTATGGATTAGTACTGTCTCACCTTCTGTAAATGCTGTCATTTTTTTTTCCAGATCGCTGCCCGGAAGCAGTATTTTATGGATTGTTTGCGTATTCAGAATCCCATTAAAGTGGAAAATGGTTTTATTTGTATCAGAAGACAGGTTAATCTTTGCATCTGAAAATCCAGGGTCCAGGAGCGTTATGTTTTTTAAAATCAGGGAGGTAAGGCTGTTTCCATCAAATTCAATTTGAAGGTTTTGTCCATCTGGAAAAGAAAGGTCAGTATTAAACCATGTTTTTTTTTCATTGGTTTGCAATTTTCCATTTCTTATAATCAAAGGCGTCCGAAAACTTTCATAGTATTTTTTATCGACAAAAGCTCCCAGCCATGAAAGATTTTCAATCCTTGCAGAAATTGATTCCAAAGAAAAACCTTTGCTTGAAAAATGATATTGACATGAAAGATCTTCAATTTCCTTTTGGTTCGATTGGGTTGTCAAAGAGAGTTGCGAACCGGTTCCGGCTATATCGTAGACCCATTCTCTGGGCATCAGCAGTGGGCCGGATAATTGGAGAGTGTTCACATCAATTTTACCTGTCCCTTTTTTAAGGGGTGACAAGAAGGCTTCCATTTTTTTGTTGGCCATAAGAAAGCGTATTGTAGAATCAAGGGGAATTCGGCCTGAACCGGAGTGAATGGAAATGTTCGGATTCTCTTTAAAATGAATGGCAGCATCCAGGTCTTTAATGATAATATCTGCTATTGCCCCCTGAATATGCCTTAGACGAACCATGTCTGAATTATATTGGAAATTTATTTTTTCAAGGGAAACAGGTCCTGGTATCCTATCGTAATTCCCTTTTACCGAGAAATCATCGGACTCAATCTTCACATCAAGCTCTCTTGTGTCATTGGGAATGGAAAGATTTAATCGGACATTGGACCGGCCTGTGATATTGCGGGTCTTGGCTAATTCTTCTGCCAAAAGAGTTCCGGGCAAAAGGGATTCTAAGGTTTTTGGAACCATTGAAAGATCAGTATCCAAAGAAAATTCTCCATTAAAAGGTACATGGTTGAATCCTAAGAGATGAATGGTCAATTGTCCCTGTTTGAGGACCGATGATCCGACCGTGGCATGGGTGGCATTGATATCCAAAATACCCTTTTGAATCCCGGCGCTTCCGTGGATGTTAGACACAAGCAAATCGGTTCCCGGGATTTTGACCAGCCCGTTCTCGATTCTTCCCTTTAGTTCGAGATTAACTGCTTGAAAAATAAGAGCCGGATCATCCGATTTAAAGGACACATTGATGTCCGGAGAAACTCCATCATGCAAGATGTCAAACAAATGATTCACCAAGCCGTTGTTTTTGAAAACTGCCAAAGACATCTTTTTTGCCTGGCCAATATGGATATTGTTTCCGATAAACTGAATTTCCGATTTTTTTTGAGGTGGATCAGAAAAAAAATGGACTTCCACCACACCTTCGGGATAATTAATTTTAAAAGGGTCGATATCCAGGCGATACCTTGTGTCAGATAGATTTAAAACAGCATGGATGCGATCGGTATCAAGAAGAAGGTCTTTGTTTTTATCCTTGAACATAATGCCATGACCGTTCACATCGGCCCGGATCTCACCATCAGACTGGATCGAAGCCCTTAATTCCAATTGATCAAGGCCAATGGAATCCAGGTTAAGGGATTGATTCAAAGAAATTTGAGACAGATCAGAAGCATGCAAGTCAAGTTTTTTGACGATGGCATGAATTGCGAGGTCTTTTTTGGCTTTTATCAGGACTATTGATCCATCCATACGGTTAAAATAGGGCGAAACAAGATTTGTAATTTTTATTTCTAATGTTTCTTGATCCTCAGGTAAAAATTGAAATAGTTTATTAACCGTGTTTTTGAATTCAACCGGTTTGAATTCAAAATGGGGAATAGGCTGTTGTGAATTTTTGGCAGGGAAATTTACAGTCGGGTTCTGGATAAGAATTTGCCATAGGATTATTCTGCCTTTCAAAAGGCTCTTAAGATCCAAATCAAATTTTAATTGACCGATGTTAAGAATGATTTTTTCGTCAAAAGCGAAAACGAAATTTTTCAGAATAATTTCCGGTTTTGGAAAGAAGTTTACCGAAATCTCTGTCGGATTCACCTGGAGGCCGATTCTCTCAAGGATCACTGAAACAATTTGATTTTTTACATAAGGGGTATTGATGGCAAAATGAAATACATACGAAAAAGAAAAAATAATAAGAACTGCCAACAAGAAGAAGGACAAAAGGATTTTTCTTTTTTTTGTTTTAAAACAAGATATCAGTTAAGGCCTCGTTTAAAAAATATGGAATCATAGTCTAATTGTCTGTTTTAGTTTACCATGAAAACCCAAGACTTTTTGAAAATTTTATAAAATCCGCCATCACAAGATGGGTCTGGTTCATCAGGATGGTTTTTGCGTCTTCTATTCCTGTATTTTCCTGGCTGGGCTTTTCAATGGGATCTTTACCAATGGCCCCGAGATATTCATTTTTAATAACAAACTCATCCTGCTCATATTGCTTTTTTCTTAATTTCCGGGATTCAAGGTTTAATGACAGTGATGCCTTTGAATTCAATTCAGCACTGATTTCAATTCTTTTTTTAAGATAATTCAAGCCTGGATCTTTAATCGCCCTTTCTTCATAACCGTCTGCGAGGTTTTTATAAATTTCATCAAGAGGCTTATATGCACTGTAATTTGTTTTCATGGTCCGATCCCAGGGGAGAGCACCATCCAGAGAGCTTTCTCCAGTATCTTCGATTTTGTATAGCTGGGGGTATTGCAGATCCGGAACAACCCCGAGATTCTGAGTGCTTTCTCCAGACACCCGATAAAATTTTGCACTGGTAATTTTTAGCTTGCCTTCGCCAAGCGGTTGCAGCTCCTGGACTGTGCCTTTCCCAAAGCTCCTTGCCCCGACAAGGATACCCCTGTGATAATCTTTAATGGCTCCTGCGAAAATTTCCGAAGCAGACGCGCTCATCCGGTTAATCAAGACAATCAGTGGTCCTGAGTATTCAATGGACGGGTCTTCGTCATAGAGCCGTGAAATTCTGTTTTTTGTTTTGATCTGGACGGTGGGGCCTGATTTTAAAAAAAGTCCGGTGAGGTCATTGGCCTCTTTAAGGGAACCGCCGCCATTATCCCTTAAGTCAACGATCAAACCGTCAATATTTTCTTGTTTCAGTTCGAAAAGCAGTTTCTGAACATCTTTGGTTGTGCTTTTATATTCCGGATCTCCTTTATTGTATGCATTAAAATCCAGATAAAAGGTCGGAATTTCAATAATTCCTATTTTTAAGGGCGGGTTCGGGTGGGATAAGGTGACGATATCTTTTCGGGCAGCCTGTTCCTCTAGTTTAACCTTTTCCCTTTTGATCTGAATGGTTTTTGTGGTATCGGTTTTTTCCGAAGGAATGATTTTTAAACGAACAAAGGTATTCTGGGGACCTCGGATCATTTTTACCACGGTGTCTATCCGTTGCCCAATGGCATCTTTTATCTCTCCATTTTCTCCTTGCCCCACGCCTATAATTTTATCACCCGGCATGAGCAGGTTTGATTTGTCGGCAGGCCCTTTGGGTATTAATCGGACAACCTTGGTAAATTCGTACTCGTTTTGAAGAACAGCACCGATACCCTCGAGAGACAGGCTCATATGAATATCGAAATCCTCTGAAGCATTGGGTGGGAAATATTGAGTATGGGGATCAAAACTCGTTGTGACGCTGTTCATGAAAATCTGAAAAACATCACCGCTGTTGGTTTGCAAAAGATGCTTTAGACGATTTGAATAGGTCTTCTCAAGGGTATCGGCTATGGAGGCCTCATCCTGATTGTCCAGTATTAGTGAAATAATATGGTTTTTCAGATCACTCTTCCACAAGGAATAAAGGGATTGCTCATCTATGCGCCACTGCAAAAGATCATCATCAACAACAAGGGAATCATTCTGAGTAAAATCAAGATCTTTTTTCCAGGTTTTAATCAATGATAAAATATATTCCAGTTTTTCCGCAGATCTGGCCAGATATAAATTAAAAATTTCAAACCCCATATCCAGATTGCCTTTTTTCAGTTCATTATCAAAACGAAATTGATACTGGTTAAACCGGTTGATGTCGGAAAGGGTGAATAATTGCTTCATGGGGTCCAACTGTTTGATATACCGGTTCAGAATAATGGAGGACATTTCATTGTCCAAGGTTTTTTCGGAAAAATGATTTCGCTCCAGAGAGTGTATGATATCGATACATTGTGAAGAATATTCAGGCTTGGGAGAAATGATATCAGGGGGTGCTGCCCATAGGGACGAAGACAGGCATGCAATTACGACGATGGAAAAAATAAATTTAATAAGAATAGAAATATCAAATCGATTGGGTTTATAACAGTTGAATGTCATTTTCATATTCCCTTGGGGTTTCAAAACTAATGTTTCCTATCTTACCAGCTCTGAGCTCTCGGATCAATGTTTCTGAGGCTTTTTGAAAATCGACAAGGCCTCCTTTTTTCAAATAGCCCCGTTTCATCCCGATATGCTCAATAAGCACCGCCGGATCATCTGGAATGGTTTCCAGGAAAGGGTATCTTTCCTTCAAGCAGTATGGATATCGTTTGATCAGCATAGCAGCGGCAAAAAATGCAATATCAGTATAGTCAAAGGCCGTATCGGATATGGCGCCGCTGACCGCCAGAAGATATGCTTTTTCCTTGGGTTCTATGACCGGTGATAATATCCCGGGTGTGTCATAGATATCAATATTATTGGGCAGGCTGGTTCTCTGTTGGTGTTTGGTAATGGCGGGTGAATTTCCGGTTTTGGCAATTTTTTTTCCGGAAAGGGTATTTAAAATAGTGGATTTTCCGGTATTCGGGATGCCCAAAACCATGATTTTCAGTTTTCTGGCTTTATTTCTGATGGTCTTTTCAACGCAGTCGTTTAAAGCGTAAAGCACCTGGGAAGGATGGGTCCCACAGGTTGATAAAGCAGGAATCTGGTTATTTTTAAAATATTCAAGCCATAGAGGTGTTATTTCCGGGTCGGCCAAATCGGCTTTATTTAATACTTTGAGCCTGAATTTATGTTTGCAGAGCTTTCCCACAAAAGGGTTTGAGCTTGCCATGGGTAGCCTTGCATCTAGAATTTCCAGGATGGCATCAACCCTGGAAATTTCCTTTGTCAAAAGGTTTTCTGTTTCCAGCATATGGCCGGGAAACCATTGGATGGTCATTTTTGATACGTCTCTATTCTGAGTTAAACTGCTCTATTCGAACAACCTATGAATCTATTTGAAATTTTCAAGTAATTGCTTTATCAGGTTTGAATTGGCGGAAACGATGCCTTTTTCAGGAAAATACACATCTCCGTTAAAATCACAGACCTTTCCCCCGGCTTTTTCAACGATAAATGCACCGGCTGCAATATCATAAAGGTTAAGGTTCATTTCCCAGAAACCGTCTAGTTTTCCACAGGCCACATAACATAGATCAATGGCGGCTGATCCGAATCGTCGAATATCTCTTAACTGGGGGACGATTTTGGTAAAATAGGGAAGATTGTTATGTTTTGCCTCTGCTCTCAAACAAGCAAACCCTGTTGCCATAACGCTGTTGATAAGGGTATCGGTCGTTGAAACATGAATTGGAGTGCCGTTTAGAAAAGCACCGAGGTCTTGATCTGCATAGAACAATTCATCCAGGCGGGGGGCAAATACGGCAGCGCAAATGGGGCGACCCTCAAGCTGCACAGCAATGCTGATGGAGTAAAACGGTTGCTGGTGCAGAAAGGAAGTCGTTCCGTCGATGGGATCAATGATCCATAGATAATCGGAAGAAAATCCGCTTCTCCCGGTTTCTTCACCCAGAATATCGTGGCTTGGATATTTTGTTCTGATGTTTTCAATAATGAAATCTTCAATTCTTTTATCGATTGTTGTGACCAGGTCTTTTCTGTTTTTAAAACTCACATCAGATGGTAAGAGCCGCCTTTGCTCGGTTTTACAGATGGCGCCGGCTTTTTGAATGAGATTCCTTAGAAATTCTATCAATCATACCCCTAATTCAATATGAGGATTAATATATGAACTATGCCATATAAGCTTTTTTTTTTCAAAGGTAAATATCCAAAGAAGCCGGAGTTGGTTTTATCGCCATGGAATTTTCCAAAACAGGATGGTTCCCACATATGAACGGTTAAAATTTGAAGTCAGGCAGCGGAGGGGGTATCAGTAGAAATTTCTTTTTTCGGTTTCTGTTGTTTTTTAAAACAGAGTTTGTCTTCTCTTATTATGGCACATAATTTGTGATTGTGTAATTCTTTGCAGGTGGCATGATTATAGAGAGGGCATTCCGGGTATTGTTTAGACATTTTGATTCCTTTATATGATGTCCCCAAAGAATGTGTAACTTATACCTTAATTCCAGCATGCTTTCAACCCATTTTCCGTGATAAATCTGTCCGAGATGCACAGAGATGACAGACAGAAGAGAAATTCAATCAATTCCGGAACCGATATGGGCTGGTTAAATCCGCCAAGATGGGGACCGGTATTCAGAATGATATCCTTTTCGCCTTTGTGAATGGTTTTCACAACTGATCCTTCATATCCTCGGGATATCAGGAAAGTTTCAAATTCTATGTCACTCATATTTATCTGATCCTGAATACGGAGGATTTCTTCCATATGATGATCCTTTCCCATATTATCTATGAGTCTATCAATCAGGCTTTCCTTTAAAAAGAGCGGAAGGTTTTTCGGCAAAAGGCCTGTTACCCCATGGTAATAATTTCGGACAGCCTCAGTGACCATTTCGATAAACAGATTTCGATCAAAAAGAGTCCTTAAATCCAATGGGTTCCCTTTTTCATCAAATCCTTTTTGTTCAGGAGCCCTATTTCTGAAAAAACTTCCCATGACGAGAATAAATCCAAGAATATGTTCTCCGATGAAATGCCGCAGTTCTTTCGAATTTTTGAGGAGAGTCAGATGCTCAAAATCTCTTAATCCGGATTTGGCAAAATTGGGGTAGCGGCATGATTCGAGCCATCTATCAAGCCTTCCACCCTGCTCCCAGATATAAAGGCCCTGATCCTGACGCCGGATTTGCTGCGCCCGGTTGTGAAACAAAGGGATGATAGCCGTATGGATGATCCCCATTGAGGTCAGTTTACCGAGGAGCCATGCATTTCGTCGATAAATTTCTACTATTTCTTTTTTTTGATCCTGAAAATGCCAAGGCTCGTTTGCATATTTAAAATAGTCTTTATCTGCAATAAACATAATCGCAAGAAAATCCGGGTGGACTTCCCGGTTTTTCAGGATAAAATCCGGCACCTGATTTAATTTGAAAAGAAAGTGATGGTGAATACAGAGCGGAGCAGGGGCTAAAAAATTCAATTCGCGGCAGGCGGGATGGGTATTCAAAAATGAAAGCCAGTTTGCTTCCCGTATCAGTTCAATTGCATTTTTTTTTGTTCTGGCAAATTTGATACAGGCCATTTTCCCGCTGTGTAATGGATATATCAGTGTCCTTCCCTGCCATCGGAATGTATTGATATCAGTAATGCCTTGGGTGGAGAGGCATGACTCAAAAGGCAGTAAATAAAAATCCAGGTGATTTTGTTCATTCATATCCGGCCCGGCAATATTCAAAGGCAAAGAACCCAGCGCTTCAGAGACAGCGCGATGCTTTTTGCCCTTGGTTGAAATCAGAAGGCTCTGGAGGCGGGAAAGAACTGAATGCAATAAAGGGTGGCTGATATCCGTTGATATATGAATCAGCGCGTCAGCCGCTTCCTTATATAGAAAAAAAGCCTGTCTTTGAGAATCGTGACGAGGTGATTGAAGAACCGAGAAAAGCGCTTCAAGGGTTTGATCCCTGATCGTATCCACAGCTTTTTTAATATGGGAAAAAAGATACTGGACCGCCAGATAGGTTGCTGAAAAATCGATAGTGTTATTTAATAGCTGAAGTTCTGTATGAATCCGGCTGCTATTGGTTTCTGAAAAAACTGTCAAGGTATGTCATGTAGATATATTAATCTGTTAATGATTTTTCTTTGATCGTTGAGGGATTAGACGAATCAATATTAACCTGAGGTTTCGGCTTTAGCGGTTCGGATGCCGGTGTTTTGGGAGAGACCTGCGACGGGGTAGTATTTGAGTTGTCCAAGTCTTTTTGGAGCCTTGATAAATTGGTGGTTAATTTTAGATCAAGATTTTGAACCTGTTTGTCCAGTTTTGTGATATGAGAGTTCAGCTCTTCCCTTAAAAATTTAATTTTTTCATCCAATTTGGCTTGAGAGAGGCTCTCCTGTTCCATTTTTTTAAGCTTTTTATCCATCAGGCTCGCATCTTTCTGCAGCTCCCCAATCTGTTGATCGTAATTCCCGAGTGCTGCAAGTTTTGAGTCAAAGCCTTTTTTAAAGCTCGAAAATTCCTCTTTCATCTGTTTGATGTCTTGATTCAACTCTGTTTGAATCTTGGTCTGAGAAGAAAGGAGTTCCTTATTAACCCTTTCAATGCTTTGAAGGGTCAGTTTATTTTGGTTTGAATTGTTGGAAACCTGAGTATCCAGTTTTGCTAACTGATCTTTGATGGCGGCGCTGTCAGCCTTTGAGGTCGTCAATTTTGCAATCTGACCCTCGATCCCTACAGTTTTTTTGTCCATGGATTCCAGATCAAACCTGTTTTTTTCAGCTTTCACATCCAAGGCACTGAGCTGCTCTTGAAATTGCTGTGAAATTTTTTCGACCTCGGTCTGTTTGTTCAAATTTGCAGATGTCAGTTTTCCCCTCATGTCCAGATAAGCAAAGAAAATAATGATACCCATAAGACAGGGCAGAAGGACTGAAATCAGGGTAATCCGCTTGGATAGTGTTTCAAGCTTGATATGGTTGATGTCCGGATGATAGTCCGGTGCCTCGGTTCCCATTTCGGTATATTTATTTTCGGGCTGCTCCCCATCCTCATTAAAATCGGGTAAGCCGGGTCTGAAATCTTTTAAATTCATTGAATTCACTTTCTTTCTGTTAATTTTTTATTCCCATTCAATGGTGCCGGGTGGTTTGGATGTGATATCAAAAACAACTCTGTTGATATTATCCACTTCATTGATGATTCTATTGGATATTTTGCCCAGAAGATCATGGGGCAATTTTGCCCAGTCCGCCGTCATTGCATCGTTGCTGGTGACGGCCCGGATGGCAATGCAATTGGCAAAGGTCCGTTTGTCTCCCATGACACCGACGCTTTTCACCGGGAGAAGAACGGCAAAGGACTGCCATAATTCCCTGTAAAGTCCGGCTTTCCGTATTTCATCAAGCAATATGGCGTCGGCCTCTCTCAATATTTCAAGACGGAAGGCTGTGATTTCACCCATGATCCGTATGGCAAGGCCGGGACCTGGGAAAGGTTGCCGCCAGATCAGATCATCGTGAAGGCCCAGTTCGGCCCCAAGTTTTCTGACCTCATCCTTGAAGAGAAGCTGCAAGGGTTCTATGAGTTTGAGCTTCATCTTTTCAGGAAGCCCGCCCACATTATGATGGGATTTGATAATGGAACTAGGACCGCCAAAGGCAGATTTGGATTCGATAATATCCGGATAAAGGGTTCCCTGGCCGAGAAACTCCGCACCCTCGATCTCAGCCGCTTCTGCTTCAAATACCTCAATAAAAAGGCTGCCGATGATTTTTCGTTTTTTTTCAGGATCGGTTACACCTTGCAGTTTGGATAAGAATTTTTCTTTTGCATCGACAAATCGAATATTAAGATCAAGATTTTTAATCAGGCTTATTTCAAGAGCTTCTTTTTCATTTTTTCTCAACAGGCCGTTATCAACAAAGATACAAAAAAGATGTTTTCCAATGGCTTTATGGATAAGGGATGCGGCAACAGAAGAATCAACCCCCCCGGATAACCCCATAATCACCTTTTTATCCCCCACGGCATCTTTGATCTGAGAAACGGCGCCATCGCAAAAGGACTTCATGGTCCAGCTTTTACTGCAATGACAAACATCGAATAAAAAATGGCCGATCATGGCTGATCCGTTTATGGAGTGTTCAACTTCGGGATGGAATTGAAGGCCATAGATTTTTTGCTTATGATGGGCTATGGCGGCAATGGGTGTGTTTTCTGTGGAGGCGGTAACAACAAAATTTTCAGGCAGTTCCATGGCTGAGTCACCATGGCTCATCCAGCATTGGAACCCGGTGCCCATATCTTTGAACAAGGGCTCGGCATCTATAATATCCAAATTGGCAAAACCGTATTCTTTTTTTTCCGCTTTTTTAATTTTCCCTCCAAGGGAATGAACCATATAGTGCATGCCATAACAGATTCCCAGAATGGGAACGCCCAGATCAAAAAGAGATTTATCTATAATAGGGCTGTTGTCTTCGTATATGCTGGAAGGACCGCCGGAAAGGATGATGCCCTGGGGTTGAAGGCTTCTGATTTTGGAAACGCTGATATTTGAGGGTTCTACCTGGCAATAGACGTTGTGTTCACGGACCCTTCTTGCAATAAGCTGATTGAACTGAGAGCCGAAATCAATAATTATAATCATGAAATTATTCCTGTTTGATTTTTTTTCTGAACCACAATATTTCCTATAAACCTGATAAAAAAGCAAGTTGTTTTTACCCGATAGTTGCCATTTGATGATGAATATGATTAAAGAGGAGAATGATATCATTATCAGTAGTTTTTATCCGCTAAACGAGGAGTGTTACATGTATTTATCAAGTGATTTGAAAAAGGGTTTGAAATTTGAAATAGATGGAGAACCTCATGTTATTGTTGATTTTGAATTTAAAAAACCGGGAAAAGGACAGGCTCTTTATAAATGTAAATTAAAAAACATGATCACCGGTTCCCAGTTCGAACGAACCTATCGGTCCGGGGAGAAATTTAAAAAAGCTGATCTTGAAGAACAGGATATGGAATATCTTTACAAAGACAAGGATACCTATTGTTTTATGAATTCGTCCAATTATGAGCAACATTTTCTGACCAAAGAACAATTGGGAGATGTGACTGACCTTTTAAAGGATAATACGGTTTGCACGATTTTATTATTTAATGGTGTTCCCATCGGTGTGACCCTGCCGAATTTTATCAATTTGAAGATTGTGGAATCGGAGCCCTGGGCAAAGGGAGATACAGCAACCGGCAGCACAAAGCCTGCCGTCCTTGAAACAGGTTTTGAAGTCCAGGTTCCCCCTTTTGTTGAAAAAGGACAGGTGATAAAGATTGATACCCGGACCCGTGAATATGTCGAAAGGGTCAATGCCTGATATTCTTCTGAACGATAAGGACAACCCCATCAGGAGAATCCTTATCGTGGATGATGAAATAAGCGTTCGGATGATTTTGATCAAGGCGCTTACAAAGACCGGGTTCTACTGCCGGGAGGCTGAAACCGGAGAAGCGGCAATGACCCTGGTTCAGGCTGAACCCTTTGATCTTGTGATTTCAGATATTTCCATGCCGGGAATGGATGGTATAGAGCTTCTCAAAAAAGTTAAGTCCATTCATCCTGAAATGGATTTTATCATTATGACCGGATATGCTTCGGATTATTCCTATGTCGATATTATGGATGCCGGAGCTGCGGACTATATGACAAAGCCTTTTAGCATGAATTCCGCCTTGGCAAGAATCAACAGGATTGGGAGAGAGAAAAAAAATATTATTAATCTCAGGAGAATGAACCAGGAACTTTGCATGGCCATAGAAAGGGCCAATATCCTTGCAAGAGAAGCAAAGGAGGCATCCAAGGCCAAGACTTTTTTCCTTGCCAGCATGAGTCATGAAATCCGGACACCCTTAAACGGAATTGTCGGTTATACTGACATGCTTTTAGATACACCCTTGAACGAAGAACAAAAATCTTTTTTAAAAAATGCAAGATTTTCATGCGAAACACTTTTATCCGTTGTCAATGATATCCTTGATTTTTCTAAGGTTGAGGCGGGCAAACTGAGTTTTGAGCAGATTGGGTTTGATCCTGAGGTGTTGTGTTTTGATGTTATTGATGCGGTTCGAACCAAGATTGACGAATCAAAGGTTGAACTGCTCTGCAGGGTTGCCGACAGTGTCCCGGGCCAAGTCATGGGAGATCCTCACAGGTTTCGTCAGGTATTGCTCAATCTTTTAAGCAACGCCATTAAATTCACTAGCAAAGGATACATTAAAATCTGTTTGGATTCCGAACAGGTGGATGACGATGGCATCAAATTGATCGTCACTGTGATTGATACGGGAATCGGTGTTTCAAAAGATGAACTGGAAAGAATATTCAGGCCCTTTATCCAATCTGAAAATGACATTACTCACCGTTATGGAGGAACCGGCCTTGGGCTTGCCATCAGCCGGAATATTGCCCAAAAGATGGGGGGGGATGTCTGGGCGGAAAGCAAAATCAACAAAGGCTCGACTTTTTATTTTACAGCCTGTTACAGAGCTGCAGAAAATATAAAGGCAAAACGGATCAGGACTGCCCGGTTGAATGGGAAAAAGGTTCTGATTTCAACGACTTCGGATGAAACTCATCAAATATTATACCATGAACTGGGGCTTGCAGGTATGGACGTCACCCATATCGATTTACCAGACCTTATACCCGAGTTGAAAAAAAAATCTGGGAAGAGATTTGATATTGCCATCATTGATTTCGGTAAAACTATAAAAGTTTCAATTCATGATTTCAACAGCAAGATTGCCAACCTTCATCCCCGCGAGTATCCATTTGATTTCATCGCCTGCTCCATACCTGTTCCGGGAATTGCCGACAGTTTCAGTAAAGCCGGCTTCAAAGGTTATCTGCCGACCCCGGTATCAAAAAATAAATTATTTCAAATGCTTGCTTATATCCTGGGAATGGAGAATGAAAAAGCGATTGATTTAGATTGTTCTGCCGGAATTATGACCAGTCACCGGCTGTCTGAAAATAAAAAATATATGGCATCCATCCTGCTGGTTGAAGATAATCCCGTTAATCAGAAAATGACGGATCTGATGCTGTCCAAAGCCGGTTATAGGATTGATATTGCCGCCGACGGCAGGGAAGCAGTTTATAAATACACAGCTCAACCCGATGCCTATGATTTGATTTTTATGGATATCAATATGCCAGCCATGGACGGATTTCAGGCAACACGGCTGATCCGTTCCTTTGAAGAAAAAAATATGGATCTCCCAAAGATTCCCATCCTTGCGCTGACAGCCAATGTTTTGGATGATTTTAAGATTAAATGTGATGAAGCAGGGATGGATGGCTTTCTCACCAAACCCATTAAAAGGGAGCTTGTTTTTCAGGCCATTCAGCAATGGGCCGGAAAAAGAAAATGATTCCTTTTATTGATATTCTTTAAAGGCGCATTCCCGGTTCGGGCATTTCAGGAATTTTCCTTCCTTTTTGCTTTCTTTTTCAATAAGATATGGGTTACCACATTCAGGGCAGGCCTTATTCTCCGGTTTATCCCAGGAAGCAAATTTACAATCCGGATAGGTTGAGCATCCATAAAACGTTTTCCCGCGCTTAGATTTTTTTTCAACGATATGTCCTGAACATCCTTTTTCAGGACATTTAACCCCAGTATCGACAAGGCTCTGTTCTCCATTGATGGATTCCGTGTGTTTGCAGTCGGGATATCCGGTACAGGCCAGGAAAGGGCCGAACCGGCCTTCTTTTTGAACCATGGGTTTTCCGCATTTGATGCAATCTTTTACCTTTGTGTGATCTATTATTTTTTCCTGAATGAAAATATTGCCTTTCTCATCCCTTAGATAATTACTGGTAAAAGAGCAGTCGGGATATCCGGTACAGGCCAGGAAATGTCCGTTCCGGCCGATTTTGATATTTAATTGTTTACCGCAGACCGGACACATAAGATGTGTATCTATTCCAACCCCCTTAACGCTGACCATCTGCTTACCGGCCATATCCAGATTTTTCTTAAAGGAGGTATAAAAATCTTTTAACAACTGGACTTCTTCCATTTTGCCGCTTTCAACATCATCCAGGTTGTTTTCCATCAGGGCAGTAAAAGAAATATTTAAAACCCCGGGAAAAGATAACACGAGCAGATCATTGACAATGAATCCAAGCTCACTTGGGACAAAAAATTTATTAATCAGCTCGACATATCCTTTATCCCGGATCACCGTAAGAATGGATGCATAGGTACTGGGCCGACCGATCCCGTTTTTCTCCAGCTCTTTTACCAGTGATGCTTCTGTAAATCGCGGCAAGGGCTTTGTGAAATGCTGTTTTGGAAGGATCTGCAATACCTTTAAGGCCGATCCCGGCGCAACTTCCGGAAGCGTCTGGATGTCCGGTTCTTTTACGTCTTCCGCCTGTGAATACAGTATCATAAACCCAGGGAATTTGATGGTCGACCCGCTGACTGAAAAAAGATATTTTTCCGTTGCCTGGATCAGGATGGTTTTTTGATCGATGATGGCCTGGGCCGCCTGGGAGGCGACAAACCGTTTCCAAATCAGGTCATAGAGTCTGAACTGGTCCGGTGTCAGAAAATTTTTAAGTTTTTCAGGAGTATTGAAAACCGATGTGGGCCGGATGGCCTCATGGGCATCCTGGGCTTTGTTTTTGTTTTTAAAGAACCGGGGAGAATCCAGTGCATATTCGTGCCCCAGGGTTTGGGAAAGATAGGTCTGGGCATCCAAAGCCGCATCCGCCGATATTCTGATGGAATCGGTTCGCATATAGGTAATCAGGCCTTCGGGACCGCTAGTACCAATTTCAATGCCTTCATAGAGCTGCTGCGCAACCACCATGGTTTTTTTTGCAGAAAATTTAAGGCGGTTGATGGCATCCTGTTGCAGTTTGCTGGTAATAAAAGGGGGAAGGGGATTTTTTTTTACGGTTTTGGCTTTTATTTCGCTGACAAGAAAATCTGCCTTTTCAAGATCCTTAAAAGCATCCTGTGCTTGGGCTTCATTGGAAATTTTTGCCTTTTTGCCGTTGATTTTTATGAGTTCGGCTTTAAATGCCGGTGGTACACTGGCCAATAAATCTGCCGTAATGGTCCAGTATTCTTCCGGGATAAACTTCCGGATTTCCCTTTCCCTGTCACAGATAATTTTGACTGCAACCGATTGGACCCTGCCGGCACTCAGCCCCCTTTGCACCTTTTGCCAGAGAAGGGGAGAAATCTGATAGCCCACCAGGCGGTCCAGCTTTCTTCTGGCCTGCTGGGCGTCATATTTATGGGCATCGGGCTTTTGTGTATTCTGAAGGGCTTCTTCAATGCCCCGTTTAGTTAATTCATGGATCAGCACGCGGTGAAAGGTTCTGTTTTTGGATTTAAGGATATCCATGATATGAAAGGCAATGGCTTCCCCCTCCCGGTCAGGGTCAGGCGCAAGATAAATATCTTCTGCATCTTCTGCAAGCTTTTTAAGGTTGGCAATAATTTTGGATTTATCTTTGATGTTTACATAGCTGGCTTTAAAATTATTTTCAATATCAATGCCCAGGGTTTTGACTGGAAGGTCTCTTATATGGCCAGCACTGGCAGCAATATTAAACTCATTGCCCAGATATTTTTTCAAGGTTTTAATTTTAGTTGGAGACTCTACAATGATCAGGGGTTTTTTCAATGGTAATCCTCCGCGATAGAATAGCAGTTGCCCTGGTGACGGTTCACTCTGCCTTTCAGTTCAAGGTCAAGCAACTGGGATGCAACCTCGGAACTCTTCATTCCGCTTTTTTCAATGATGATATCAATATGGACGGGATAAGGCTCAAGAAAATTTAAAATCCAAGGACGATTCTGGGAAATGTTTGGATAGGCGCCGGATTCAGGATTTTCTAATGGGGTTTGGGGTAACGGTTTTTTTGTTTCATGAATAAAATGATACAGCTCGTCAATAATGTCCATTTCAGTTTCAACAAGTTTTGCTCCCTGTTTTAAAAGAGAATGGGTTCCTTCGCTTTTCCTGGATTTGATGCTCCCTGGAACGGCAAAGACTTCCCGGTTGTATTCGGAAGCAAGTCTTGCCGTAATCAAGGAACCGCTTCTTTTGGCAGCCTCAACCACAATGCTGCCGCATGAAATTCCTGCAATGATACGGTTCCGGACAGGGAAATGACCAGGTATGGGGTCGGCATCCACCTTGAATTCAGAAAAAATGGTTCCGGTTTCGGCAACGGCATTGAATAGGGATTCATTTTCTTTGGGATATATTTTTTTCAAACCCGACCCCAGCACTGCAATGGTTCTTCCCTTTGCCCTCAAGGCGCCTTTATGGGCCATGGCGTCTATCCCCCTTGCAAGTCCGCTGACAATCTGAAAGCCCTTGGCAGCAAGCTTAAAGGATAGATTTTCTGCTGTGCTGAGACCATAGGATGTCGCGGTCCTGGACCCGATAATGGATATGCAGGGAGACTCATTGTCAAGGGTTCCATAATAGGTCAGAAGCGGAGGAGGGTCCTGAATCCGTCGTAAGAGGTCAGGGTAAAAAGGATCCGTAAGGGTGACGATATGGATATGGTTTCTGAAAATCTTCTCCAATTCAGTTTTGGCCTTTTCCTTGAACAACTGAGGATGAAGAATGCCGTATAAGGTTTGGTTTGATATTTTTCCGATTGATTTAAGTTCAGCCTCAGAGGCTGTTAATATGGTTTCAGGAGACTGAAACCGGTCCATCAGTTTTTTATACAGGGCATTCCCTAAAAAAGGAATTTCCCTTAAAATGAACCAGGGTAAATATTTGTCAAAAAAAGTCTGCATATTAAAAATGGGGATTGATTAAAATCCCCAAATTCCCCCGAGTTTCTTGAAATTTATGCCCGATCCTATTTTTTTTCAACTGCAAGCACGATGGGGCTTGCTATATAGACAGTGGAATAGGTTCCTGAAATAATACCGATCAGCATGGCAAAGGCAAAGTTATGGATAATTTCACCGCCAAGAAAAAACAATGCAAGAACCACAATCAAAACAGTTCCCGATGTCAATATCGTCCTTGAGAGAGTCTCATTGATACTTTTGTTAAATATGTTTGATAATGATTCCGAAGGGTCTGCTTTTTTAATATTTTCTCTTGCCCTGTCAAAGATGACAATTGTGTCGTTTACAGAAAACCCAATAATGGTCAATAAAGCCGCATTTACCTGGATGGAAAATTCAAGATTTAGAACGGAGAAAACCCCAATGATCATCATAACGTCATGTATCAGAGCAATAACAGCGCCAATGGCATACTTCAGTTTAAAAATCCAGAAAACCAGCAGGGATACAATCAGGGCAGCAAGTATAAGAATACCTATTCCGGCATTGAAAACGGAAAGAAAATACACAACTGTCATGATGGCCCCGGCCGTGAGGGCAGATAGAAGGAGTTTATTTTCAAATCGGGCTGAAATATAAATCATCATGAACAAAATTGAATAAAAAAGCGCCAGAAGTGCTTTGTTTTTCAGATCATCCCCCACCTGGGGCCCGACCACTTCCATTCTGCGGATTTCAGGAACGACACCGGTTGAAGCCTGAATTGCCTTTATCAAAGACTGAGACAAGCCTGAATCTGTCATTTCCGAACCTGTTGTTCGAATTAAATATTCATTGTCCTGCTCATGCCCGACATTTTGAACGGATGCTTCTTTTATACCTATATTCGCAAGGGCGTTTCGGATTTTTTCTATGGGAGCTGATTCTGAAAATTTAATTTGAACCAAAGTCCCCCCGATGAAATCGATGCCGTAATTGGGCCCCCTATGAACAACCAAAGAGCTAATGCTGATGATGAGCAAAATGGCGGACAGGATAAATGCAAATTTTTGTTTACCCATGAAGTCTATATTGATATCAGGCTTAATCAGTTGCATTTTGTAATTCCTTTATATGCTTAATTTCAATTTTGGATTGTTTTTAAGAGTAATATCAAACAGAACTCTAGCAAGAATCAGTGCCGTGAAAAGGCTGGCGAGGATACCGATGGTTAAAGTAACTGCAAATCCCTTTATCGGGCCGGTCCCGAACTGATAAAGCACAACCGCGGCAATGAGGGTTGTCAGATTGGAATCGATAATGGTGACTGCTGCCCGTTCAAAACCGGCATTAACTGCAGCCAGTGCTGTTTTTCCGGTTTTTATTTCTTCTTTGATCCGTTCATAAATCAAAACATTGGCATCCACCGCCATACCAATGGTAAGTATTATTCCGGCAATACCTGGAAGGGTCAGTGTAGCCTGAAAAGCTGCCAGGCCTCCCCCGATCATAAGCACATTGACAAGAAGGCCGAAATCTGCAATCAGGCCGGCCTTTTTGTAATAGACTGCCATGAACAATATAACAAAGATGCCGCCGACCAGTGTTGAAAGAAGGCCCATCCGGATGGAATCCGCTCCCAGCGTTGGTCCGACCGTTCTTTCCTCGATAATAGTGACCGGTGCCGGCAAAGAACCGGCCCGCAGGGCAATGGCCAGATCTTTGGCTTCATTAAGCGAAAAATTACCGGTTATCACGGCCTTTCCTCCAGCAATCCGATCCTGAATGACCGGGGCTGAATAGACGGTTTTATCGAGGATGATGGCCAGTCGCTTATGAATATTTTCACCTGTGATGCGATCGAAAATTTTGGCTCCCTGTCGGTCAAATTCTATGCCGACCTGGGGTTGTTGAAACTGATCAAATTCAACCCGTGCATTGGTCAAAAGACTGCCATCCAGAAGAACTCTTTTTTGTATTAAAAAGGGAGTTTTTGTTGTTGAGCCCGAGGCTGAATCCTGCTTTTCCTGGTACAGAATCTCATCCCCGGCAGGAATAGAACCATTCATGGCTGCTGCCATGTCGGCATCATCATCCACAAGCTGGAAGGTCAGTTGGGCGGTTTTTCCGATGAGGCCCTTGGCCCTCTCCGGGTCCTTGATCCCGGGTAATTGTAAAAGGATTCTGTTTTCACCTTGAATTCTGATATCCGGCTCACTTACACCGAATTCATCAATCCGATTTCGGATGGTTTCCAACGCCTGGCGGGAGGCCATTTTCTTGATTTCATCAATTTCATTCGCCGACAATTTTAAGGTATAGGTGAAGATATTATTTTCGGTACGGGATGAATCAATCTCTATGTTTTTATAATATTTGGAAAGAAGGGTTTCAAATCCTGATTTGTCATTTTCCCCCTCAAATTTTGCCAGGATGGAATTGTCATTTTGGCGTGAGATACCGGAATGCTTGACCTCATCTTCCCGGAGCTGCCTTTTAATTTCCTGAATGATTCTTTCCACCTCGGTTTCAACGGCTTTGATGCTCTGGACTTCAAGGACAAGATGCATCCCTCCCTGAAGATCCAATCCCAGATTGATTTTTTTATGGGGCCAGATGTTATAAAATGTCGGCATCATCCAGACAATGGAAGCCAGGATCACCCCGATGCTTAAAAGAATTTTAAAGGTAAATGGTTTCAATCTCTTAACTCCTAATGGATTTATTTTTTCTTTTTATCATCCTTCTGAATTGTATCATTTTCTGAAACCACAGCAGCAACGCTGGCCCTGGAAATCTTGATTTTTACCTTCTCGGCAATTTCAAGGCCAATGCTGGTCTCATCAAGGGATTGGATGGTTCCATAAATACCACCTGAAGTCAGAATCCTGGCGCCCTTTTGTAAATTGGCAATCATTTCTCTGTGTTCTTTGGCTTTTTTTTGCTGGGGTCTGATCAAAAGAAAATAAAAAATGGCAAATAGAATAATGATCGGCAAAAACCCCGCAAGTCCGCCTGCCTGACCTGCCTGACCGCCTGTTTGGCCCATTGCATATGCGACACTCATCAAAATATATCCTCCTTAAATATGTATTAAAACAAAGTTTATGATTTTTTAGCGGGAACCCAGATGGTCTTCCCATCAAACTGGATTCTGTCTATGGTATCAAAATTAATATCACGGAGAAGGGAAAAAACCTCTTCCATATTGTATACAATGATTTTGCTCAAGGGGCTCAGAAGATTGATATCCACATCCAGTTTTTTTTCAAGAAGATTATAGATAATCACCATGGTTTCGGAAAATTTTAAAATTTTTCCGACACCGGAACTCTGACCCTTGTCCTTGGGTTCATCTGCCCTGGGGGAGACCGTGATTCCCTGGGAAGCATAATAATCTTTTAAAATATTAAAATGAATATTCCAGATATTATCTCCAGGCTGGACCACATAGATGCCGTATGCCTTGATCCGGGGAGGGATAACAGCCCCAGAAGTATCAATTTTTTCTTCAAAAACAGCCCCTTCGTTTAAAAAGGCTTTTTCGAGGATATCTCTCATGGATACCTTAACATCTCCGATTTTCATATCCTCATCGGAATGGACAATCATATCAAGGCTTTTTTTAATACCGAGGCTGTCCTTGCGTGATTCCATGAGATTCTTTAATTCTATGTCCTTTTCAAGATTTTGGTAATCTATGGCCGGTGAAGAAATGATTTCCTTTTGAACTGTTCCATCTCCGGCAGAAGGGCTTACTTTCTGAATTTCATCCTGTTTCTCCTTTGTTTCGGTATTCTTCTGTTCATCTGGATGATCCATTCTCAACGGCGTCCCAAAAATCAGAAATCCCAGGATGATGATTCCGACCAAAACAAATGCAAGGGACCATCTTTTCTTTTTTGTTTCATTTTTTTTCAGGAGCATAAGGGTCTCCTTTCGTATGACGATTGAAATTGTTTCAGATACACAATCGAAAGGCTTATGTCAAGAAAGGTCTTCATTCGGTTTTTGGGGGATGATGACGATTCTGTTTTCTCCCGACACCATGGTCTGGTCCCCTTCTATGGTAATGGACACCTTTCTTTTTTCTTCTATTTCAGACAGTTCATGTCTTTTCCGGTTTAGCAGATAAGCGGCAACTTCAACGGGTACCTGTCCTGTGACATCCCTGATTTCCGGTTTTAATGTTTTCAGATTGAGTTGCCTCAAAAAGGCCAGGCCCTGGGTTTCCACCGACGGAATCTGGCCTCTGCCGCTACAATGGCGGCAGGGTTCATAACTACCGAATGTAATGGAATGCCGGATGCGCTGCCTGGACATCTCAAGCAGGCCAAAGGAAGTAATACCCCCGACCTTTGTTTTGGCTTTATCGGATTTCAGATGTTTTTTCAGGGTCTTGGTAATTTCAGCTTTATGGCGGGAATCTTTCATGTCAATGAAATCAATGATAATTAAGCCTCCTAAATCCCTGAGTCTCAGTTGTCTGGCGACTTCCTCGCAGGCTTCGAAATTGGTATGAAAAGCGGTTTCTTCAATATTCTTCTTTTTTGTGGATTTCCCTGAATTCACATCAATGGAGACAAGGGCTTCGGTTTGTTCTATCACAATGAATCCCCCGGATTTGAGCGCAACGTCTTTCCTGTAAATAGAGGCAATCTGATCTTCAAGCTGGTATTTGGTAAAGATGGGTTTTTCACCGGTGAAAAGCTTGACGATTCTTTTTTGTTTCGGGGCAATGACATCCATAAAGTCCAGGACTTCTTTATAAACCTCAGGGCTGTCAACCAGGATTTCATTGACATCGGATGTGAAATAATCCCGAAGGGATCTGACCGCTAGCGTTTGTTCTCTGTAAAGAAGGGAAGGGGCGACATTGTTGATGGCTTCCTTGTCAATATTTTTCCAGACCCGCATCAGGTATTTTAAATCTGCCATAAGCATGGTTTTGGTGGTGTTTTTTCCGGCGGTCCGCACGATCATTCCGAATCCTGTGGGAATTTCCATTTTTTTGATGATGCCAACTAGCCTTTTTCTTTCTGTTTCGTCCGTGATTTTCCGGGACACTCCTTTTGTGTCAGTTCCCGGCATCAGAACCGATAATCTTCCGGGAAGGGATATAAAGGTCGTCAACATGGCCCCTTTCTGATTGATAGGGTCTTTTGTGACCTGAACAATCAGTTCCTGACCTTTCCGGATAAGGTTAAACAAGGCCTTTTCACCTTTTTCCACATCCTGGAAATAATCTTTATGGATTTCGTTTTTTTGAAGAAAACCGTTTTTTGCAGCGCCATAATCGACAAAAACAGCCTGAAGGCTGGGCTCGACCCGTGTAACAATCCCTTTGTAGATATTTCCCTGGGTTACCTCTTTGGCAGTTGTTTCAATGTGAAATTGTTCCAGCTTGTTATCGACCAGCGCAACAATCCGGTTTTCATCAGAATCTAAAGCATTGATCAGTATTTTCGTTGTCATTAATCCCGCTCTTAAGTCTTAATTTAATTTGTTTATATTACCTGCTTTGTAAAAATATTGAATTTTTAAGTAGTAAATTGGATGAATCAAGTCAAATTTTTTATTTTCCTTTCAAGATATTTTTTAAGGGCAATCTCATCTTAATCCATTTCTTTTTGTTTTAGGATATCATAATAAATGAGAATGCGCTCTACATATTGCACCGACTCCAACCCCCGTGCATATCCATATCTGACCCTGGTATAATAGCCTGGTTTTGATAATAAGGGCAGTGTCTTTTTTAAATTTTGCCATTTGCCGGAGTCAAGCCCCATTTCTTCCGCAATTCTGACGGCATCGGACACATGGCCGTAACCAACATTATAGCTGGCCAATGCAAAGGGAATCCTTTCATGGTCGTCATCAATGTGTTCAAATTTTTTGATCATTTTATCAAAATACTGGATACCGGCTTTTATGCTTTCACTAGGATTAACCAAATTGGAAAGACCCATTTCTTCAGCCGCAATTGAGGTTACCTGCATCAGTCCCTTGACATTGTTTAAACTGACGGCTTTGGCATCAAATTGTGATTCCTGATAAACAATGGCAGCTATCAGTTTCCAGTCAAGCCCGTATTTTTCAGCTTCTTTATGGATTAAAGATAGATATTCAGGCAGTCTTGTTTCAATTCGCTGATGAAATTTTTTAAGGTCAAAAGGATCTGAATTCTGAATATTGGAAAAATATTTATCGGTAATTCTTTGGATGAGTCCGATTTGAGCGGCATATAAAAAGAATTTATTTATCTGTTCCAGCATCTCCGGATCTTTTTTACTGACGGCCCAGGCAAGAGCCTCCTTTTCCCGTATGGGGATTCCGATCCGGATATCAGGATAGTATTTTTGGCTCATCACGGCAATGGTATTGGCCGCTATGGTGTATCTGATCTCTTTATCATGGACCATTCGGATCAGCTCTTCCGCGGGTATATTATGATACAGAATATAATTCAAAGGGACGCCCGACGCCTTAATTTCATTGAGCCGATGATGATAGGTGGTTTCTCGGTTGACATGCAGGGTGAGGGAAGCAAGGTCTTCAATTTTTTCGGGCCCGGTATCCAGATGATGATAGATCACATGCTGCTGGATGGTCATATAAGGGATTGAGTAATTGACTTTTTCAAGCCCTTCCCGGGTAATGACAAGGCCCGAGGCAATAAAATCCCCTTTTCCCTGTTCCAGGGCAGTGAACATATTATTCCAGCCCGGGGCCACAACATCCAGATCAACATGGAGAAAATCAGCAAATGCAACGGCAAGTTCATATTCAAACCCTGTGGGTCGGCCGTTGTAGTAATAATACGTATGAATTGAATTGTCCGTTATCAGCCTGAGAACCCCAGTCTGCTTGATTCTTTCAAGAGCGGTTACCTCAGACCCAAGGTTCCTGTTGTGGATCAGAATGGAAAAAACCGTAAAAAGAAATAAAAGAAGAATAAGGATCAGTGGAATAAAATATGTCTGATAGAATCGCTTCATCTTTACCTGTCTGCGTTTTCAACCTTGATAAGTTCCACCCGGTCGACATTCATATAAGGCCGGGGCAGCTTTTTCCCTCGTTGCCCCCTCATGCCGGAATAGTCTTGCTGATTCCCCGGGCTTAATTTGAGCAAATGCTTTCCTGAATGGATGATGATATGGGCATGTTCCGGTAATACTCTGAGGAATTTCAGCAGCTCCGGAGTTGGTGAAAGCTTTTCCTTTTCCGGTATGGAAATAATCTTATTGCCTTGTCCTTTTTTCAGATACGGCAATTGATTGAGGGAAAAAATCAAAAGCCGGCCCTTGTTTGTAAGTGCAAGGATATTGTCTTTTTCAAGGTCATAGATACCATCGGGAGCCAATAATTCATGATCGTTTTTCAAACTCACAACGGCCTTACCATTTTTAAAATGAGTGAGCAGGTCTTCAAACTTTACAATAAATCCATAGCCATTGTTTGATCCCATCAGAAAATACTGATCGTTTTCAGCAGACAGCATATATTGGATATGGGCATTGGGCTGGATGGACAGATGTCCGGTCAAGGGTTCCCCATTCCCCCTTGCAGACGGGAGTGAATGGGGATAAAGCATATAGGCCCTGCCCATATTGTCTAAAAAAACAACAGGTTTGTCATTCTTTGTCCGCAGGCATTCCAGAAGCGAATCTCCTGAAAGAAATTTAACCGACATGGGATTGATATCATGACCTTTTGCGGATCTGATCCATCCTTTTTTGGAAAGAATAACAGATACAGGCTCTACATCCATGACATCCATCAATGAAAATTTTTCTGCTTCCTTTCGTTCCTTGAGAGGGGATCTCCTTTTATCTCCATATTCCTTGGCATCAGACCGGATTTCTTCTTTAATATAGTCTTTGAAAAAGGTTTCATTGCCGAGGATGATTTCAAGGGAGTCTTTTTGGGATTCAAGATCTTTTTTCTCGGCTTTCAGCCTGATTTCTTCAAGCCGGGCAAGCTGACGGAGCCGTATGTCAAGAATGGACTGGGCCTGGGCCTCGGAAAGGGAGAAAGCCTTGATCAAATCTTTTTTTGGATGATCCGAGGTCCGGATAATTCGGATCACTTCATCAATATTGAGAAAAGCAATGAGAAGGCCGTCTAAAATATGAAGGCGTTCATTGATTTTATTAAGCTTGAAATTTAATTTTTTTCTGACCGTACCGGCTCTGAATTCAAGCCATTCGGTCAAAAAAGTCAATAGATTTTTCACCTGGGGTTTGCCGTTGACCCCGATCATGTTCATGTTGACGGGAAATGATTTTTCCAGGTCTGTGGTGGCAAACAAATGGTCGGTCAAAGCGTTCAGATCGACGCGGCCGGACTTTGGAATAATAACAAGGCGGGTGGATTCTTCGTGATCGGATTCATCCCTGATATCACTGATCATGGGAAGCTTTTTATCTTCCATCTGGGCGGCAATCTGTTCATAAATTTTTTCCGTCGAAGCATGGTGGGGAAGGGCAGTGAAAATGAGCTCGGAATTTTCCACATGGTATCGGGCCCTCATTTTTATCCTGCCCATCCCGGACTGATACATGTCCAGAATTTCCTGAGTCGGGGTTATGATTTCCGCCTCGGTTGGGAAATCAGGTCCTTTGATGAATCGGCAGAGCTTTTCAACACTTGAGTCTTCATTGTCAATCAGATGAATCAAGGCGTTGGCCACTTCGCGCAGATTATGGGGGGGGATGCTGGTGGCCATGCCCACGGCAATCCCGGTGGAACCGTTTAACAGGAGATTGGGGAGTCGGGCCGGAAGAAGGGAAGGCTCTTCAAGGGTTCCATCAAAGTTGGGAACCCAGTCCGTGGTCCCCTGATCCAGTTCCTGAAGGAAAATATCAGCGTATTTCGAGAGCTTGGATTCCGTATATCTCATGGCAGCAAATGATTTGGGGTCATTCGGATCTCCAAAATTTCCCTGTCCGTCCACCAGGGGATATCTCAGAGAAAAGGGCTGGGCCATGAGGACCATGGCTTCATAACAGGCCGAATCACCATGGGGGTGAAATTTACCCAGAACATCGCCCACGGTTCTGGCGGATTTTTTGTGCTTGGCTGTGGACAATAGCCCCAATTGGCTCATGGAGAATATAATTCTTCGCTGAACCGGTTTTAGACCGTCTCCGATATGGGGCAAAGCACGATCCAGAATAACATACATGGAATAATTCAGATACGCTTTGGTGGCAAAGTCCTGAAAGGGTATTTTTTCATAATCTTCAATTGCTGAGGGCAAAAGCTCTTTCATCATTTATTCAATCTCTTTGATATTACCGTTGGTTTCTATCCAGGCCTTTCTGTCTTTTATCCGTTTTTTTCCAAGCAGCATGTCCATGATATCCATTACATCCTTTAGTCCATCTTCCGGATCAGCGTTTACGGACAGTTGGACAAGTCTTCTCGAATCCGGGGAAAGGGTTGTTTCCTTAAGCTGAGCCGGGTTCATCTCTCCTAAGCCTTTAAACCGTTGAATATGGATTTTTCCATATTTCTTGTTACGGGTAATACGCTTCACGATATTGTTCTTCTCGGATTCGTCCAAAGCATAAAAGACTTCTTTTCCGGCATCGATCCGAAACAGGGGCGGCATGGCAACAAACACATGCCCCTGTTTGACGATGGGAGAAAAATGCTTTAGAAAAAGGGCGCATATCAGAGTTGCAATGTGCAGCCCATCGGAATCGGCATCGGCAAGAATGCAGATTTTATGATACCTTAAGTTTGAGATATCCTCAGACCCTGGGGACACCCCAAGGACCTGTGAGATATCCCTGATTTCCCTGGACTCCGTGATTTCCGACGAATCCATATCCCAGGTGTTCAGGATTTTTCCCCGAAGGGGCATGATGGCCTGAAAACGCCTGTCTCGTGCCTGTTTAGCCGACCCGCCGGCGGAATCGCCTTCAACAAAGAACAATTCCCGCCGGCCCTGGTCCATGCTGGTGCAGTCGGACAATTTGGCAGGAAGGGTAATGCCGTTGTACGTTTTTTTCTTTGTGATCCGGGCTGCTTTTTTGATTCGGTTTTTTGCATTTTCAAGGGCAAGACCGGCAAGTTTTTCACCTTCTTCAATATTGCGATTGAGCCATAGGGTGAACGCGTCCCTGATTTGTATATTGACGAGGTTGGCACAATGGCGGGAGGATAGCCTTTCTTTGGTCTGGCCTGAAAACTGGGCATCGGAAAGCTTTACGGAAAGGATATAGGCGATATTGTCCCAGATATCTTCCGGGGCAAGATAAAGACCTTTGGGCAAAAGATTTCTAAATTTGCAGAAATCTCTGACCGATTCCAGAAGTCCGGATCGGAATCCGTTCACATGGGTTCCCCCAAGTTTTGTGGGAATGAGATTTACATAACTCTCCTGTGGGTTCTGGCCCGATTCCAGAGCCCAGTTCACGGCAAAGGAGATCTGGATATCATCGCCTTTCAGATCTTCTGAAAAAGGTGAGGTTAAAATACATCTGCTGTCTTTAAAATATTCATTCAGATATTCATCGATTCCCTGGTCATATTTCCATACATTCTGTTCACCGGATGCTTCATCATAAAAGGTTGTGACAAGCCCCTTGCAGAGAATGGCTTTTGATTTCAAAGCAGTTTGCAGGGCAGTTTTTGAAAACAGGGGCCGATCAAAATAGGATGCATTCGGATAAAAATGTAGAGACGTCCCGGTCTCTGGGCCATCGGTTTGATGCGCAATAGATAGCTCTTCTGTTTTCAGTCCGTTTTGAAATCCGATATGATATTCCCGGCCGTTGCGCTTTATTCGGATTGACAGATAAGAAGATAAGGCGTTGACAACGGAAACGCCGACTCCGTGAAGACCTCCTGAATAGCTGTAATCTTTGTTTGAAAATTTTGCGCCGGCATGAAGGGTGGACATGATGAGTTCCACTCCGGATACTTTTTCTTCAGGATGAATATCCACAGGCATTCCACGGCCGTTATCCGTCACCATAACGGAATTGTCCGTCTTTAAAACCACATCAATCCGATCAGCGTAACCGGCAATGGCTTCGTCCACACTATTATCGATGACTTCAAAGGCCAGATGATCCGGGCTTGAAGTATCCGTATACATGCCCGGCCTTCTTTTAACCGGGTCCAGGCCTTTTAAAATCTCAATGGATTCTGCAGTATAGGCGTTTGTTAAGGGCTTGGGGTCTGTATTCAGTTCAAATAATTTCATAAATCATCGTAGTGTGATATATAGGGTTAATTAACATTGGAATAAATAAAACTACTCCTATATCATTTTTATTTTCAAATGTAAAAACGGGAAATGCATTCACTATGGAAACGGGCAAAAACAAGCACAATGATCCGGATATTATGATCAAATGGAATCATTTTTCCGAGGAAGAAAAAATAATGGCAATCCGGGATAGTGCTGAATTAGATCCTGAAATGGCTATAAACCCTGCTTTTTCCGGAATCACATCCTATCATTTTGCTTTAAGAAATGAAGCAAAAAAAGCGCTGGAACGGATTCGATTGCAAATCAATAGTCTTTTGACTGATGTTGAGAATAAAGAACACTATCTTAAAGGAATGAAGGCTTCTGCATCGGTCTGTTATCGAATTTATACAGCGATAAGGCCTGATATGCCCCAAAATGAGATAGGGTATTTTTTTAAGCTGCTCTTGGAATTCCAGGGGAAAGGTCCTTATTTCGCCTATATGGTTCTTTATAAAGGCATTCTGCGCCTCGACGCCTTGGAGCAAACCATGAATGGGGTTTCAGACTTCAGACGTCTGGCCCTGGTGAACCAGTATCTTCAGGCGAGTCCCGGCATCAGGTTAAAGTTCGGGTTTCCATTTGTCCGGATTTTAAGATCCATCAAACAAAGGGAGGCCGTTATCCAATTCTATGCCGGTCTGTTTGACCGTCAACAGGACGCAGACCCATTTTTAAATAATATATCTTCGGATCTGAGGGATCCGGGTAAAATCCAGGCCATTGAGTTACAGTCTCATTCTCCCGAAGTAAAGATCAGAAGCCTGAAAGCCCTTGCCATGCTATCTGCAAAGGTTTCCTCTGATCTGCTTGTTGACATTCTCACCACGGAAAATGTTCCCAAGGTCAGGTTCACTATTTTTGAAATCATTGAAAATTCATCCATGGGCACTTACGCCGACCTGTTCGATCCTGTATGGGGAATTTTGTATAAATGTGACAAAAAGGAGGCCGTTAAAGCGTTTAAAGCGCTTGTCGTTTCAGGAAAACATCCTTTGTACACCTTGCTGGAAATGGTGAGAAAGGGATATCCCTCGTTGATGCCCATGATCTATAACGAGATTTCAAATTTCTCCAGGATTTCATTTTTCTTTATTCAAGATATCGCCCTCAATAAAGAAAAATATCTGAATGCCAATGTTGATGTAAACCTTGCCTGTGTTCTCGGAATGATCCAAAAAAGGCCTGAACGGGTCGTCAGAATTTTAAAAAAATATGATAATATTACCAAAGATGGAATCAGGGAGGGGATCACACGGTTCATTGAAAAAACAAAAGACCTTTTATCAAAAGAAAAGGACAGCATTGAAACCGAATTCGAACCCATTGTTCAAAAGATTAGCCAGGAATCAATAAAAGATACCGGCATTATCAGGGCATTGTTCAAAGAACCCATCGATAAAAAAATTGAAAAGCTGAAAAAAAACATTCCCGGTGAGATACTTCATTTTGATGGGGAAACCATCAAAAATACCAACCTGTCTTCCTGCGAGTTTATGGTGTCCCACTATTTTTTTCATTCTTGTGTTTTTGATCGTTGTGATCTTTCAAGATCAGTTTTCACCAAACCTGATTTTAAAAAATCAATTTTTTATAATACGGATATGCGGCAGGCCCAATTCGATTCTGCTCGGTTTGACGATGCAATTTTTATTAATGTTAATGCAGAAGGGGCCGTATTCAAAAACTGCAGTTTTCAAAACGCATCTGTTTTCAACTGCAGTTTTAATCATGCGCAATTACAGGATGCATTGTTTCTAAATGCCGTAATTTCAAAAACCTCTTTTAACCAGACCAATCTTTCAGGGGCCTGTTTTGCCTTTTCAAAAATATCGGCGTTATCCTTTGTCGGCTCAAATATCAATCAAGCCGATTTCTCAGAGGTGGCTTCAAGATTCTGCAGGTTTCCCTCCAGTTCAAAAGCCGTCATCCGAACCGAGAATATAGACTATAACGCAAGGCAATTTCAGCTTTCATGGGAAGATATACCCCAGATCAATGAAGAAATCCTAAAACAAATCAATACATTGATTTTTTCCGAATTTATTCATTATGGGGAATTAAAATTTTTAAAACAGAATCAATTCAGCCTCTTGACCGCCTTTGACATATTCCAGGACAGACAGGCCGATCTATTTCAAATTATCCCTTTTCTGCTGCATGAAAACATAGCGTTCCCGGGGATCGATTCTATTGATATGAAAACACCTGCCGGTATTTATGATTACCTGCCGAGCCCTGAGACCCAGGAAGTAATCAGACGCTATATCAAAAAAGAACAAATTCTTGCCCGATGGTCCCTGAATCCTTTGATTGAAGGTGTCTTTACCATAGGAAGCACCGGGTCCATTGCCCAGACCTCTGATTCGGACATCGATTATTGGGTCTGCATCAATGAGCAACAATTCAATCCCGACACTGTTAAGCTTTTCCAGAAAAAACTTGAAATGATAGAACATATGGCATGGAAATGGTTTAGGACCAAGGTCACCTTTTTTCTAGTCGATATTGTTAAAGCCAAAAACAATGAGTTTGGAGATTCCACATTGGAAAGTTCGGGTTCGGCTCAATCCAGACTTTTAAAAGAAGAATTTTACAGGACAATGATTCATGTGGCAGGAAAAATACCCCTCTGGTCGGTTCTTCCGACCAGTATCAGCCTTCATTATTATAATACTATTTTAGCAAGTATTTCTGAGGTTCCAATCTTTATGCGGTATCTTGATCTTGGGGATATCCATGCCATACCGACCAGCGAATATTATGGGGCTTCCATCTGGCAGATGTTCAAATGGTTGAAAAGCCCGTTTAAATCCGTTATCAAAATGGCGCTGCTTGAAAAATACAGTTATGAATATGGCAAAGAATCCCTTTTATGCAATAAATACAAAGATGAATGGATGAACTCCGGAACCCGGCTGCAACTTGCCCAGAATGATTCCTATTATATTTTGCTGAATAATTTGATCCGGTATTTTGAGAATGCAGAAGATAGGGACACGGTTTCACTTCTGTTAACCTGCTTTTTTCTTAAACTTGGTATTTCAAAGGATTCCGAAATTGACAAAACCGTCTTTGGCCTGCGGAAGATTCTCTTTGAGCAATGCATGCTCAAATGGGGGTGGGATAAAACAAGGATATTTGACATAGGCGGGTTTAAAACCTGGCAATACCCTGATATTGCTAAGCTCTCCTCCTTTATAGAAAAATTCATGATCCGGAAATACAAACAGATTAATATCAGCTTTGAGCAGAATTTCAAGGAAAGGTTCAGGATCAGTTCGGAAGATAGGACTGTTCTGGGCCGGAAAATCTTTATCGAATTCTCAAAACAACCCGGCAAGGTAGGCAAGGTTCTTCTCATATCAAGAAGCGACAGGCATTTCCAGGGATTACAATTAAAATATGTGAAAGATATTGTAAAAACAGGTACCTGGGAACTTATTAACAGAAATACCAAATCCCATCAAACCCAGGAGGAATCTCTGGTCAAAGCTCATACCATTGAAGAAATCGGTGCTTGGCTGATGAACAATGGCCTCTATAACAAAGACGCTGTAGTGCATCTGGTCCCAAATCCCACCTATGTGACCTTTGACGACATCCGTAAATTATTTAAATCCATGTATGAGTTTTTCAGCCCTGGTCTGGGGAAAGAGATCGGTTTTGATCAATTGCTCTTGAAAAGCAGGGTCGTTTCGTTGTTTATTTCCATCAATTTTTATGCGCCCCGACAACAGCATCATATTACCGAATATACGGCTGTTCACATGAATTCATGGGGGGAGATGTTTTGCAGCTCCTTTTATTCGGAAAAGGGGTTCACTTCCCTTGAAGAAACCCAAGAGGATATTTTGCAAAGAATAGGTATTAAAAAATTTCCTTTACATACAGCGTATTATTTTTCAAAAGGAGTTGCACGATAATCTTTTATGAACAGGAATTGAAATCCACCACCCGTCTGACTATTTCATCGGGATCATCACTGAGATAAAAAAGATTCAGGTCTTTTTCAGAGATCATTTTTTCCGCCAAAAGTTTTTCTTTAACCCAATGAATCAGACCTCTCCAGTAATCTTTTCCCACAAGAATCACAGGCGTTTTCCGGATACGGCGGGTTTGAATAAGCGTTATGGTCTCAAAGAGTTCATCCAGGGTTCCAAAGCCCCCGGGCATGATAATATAGGCTTGAGCATATTTTATAAACATGACCTTACGAACAAAAAAATATTTAAATTCCAGTTGGGTCGTAGCATAGGAATTGGGTTTTTGTTCAAAGGGAAGCATAATGTTCAACCCTATGGAATCTGAATTTTCCTCGGATGCGCCTTTGTTGGCAGCTTCCATGATGCCGCCACCGCCACCGGTAATGACGGCATACCCATTTTTTGCGAATACCCTGGCCAGGTCTTCCGCTTTTTTATAATACGGATGATCCGGGTTTGTTCGGGCTGATCCGAAGATTGATACAGCGGGTCCAAGATGTCGCAGCCCGTCAATTCCTTCAACAAATTCTCCCATAATTTTAAACAATCGCCACGACTCGCCGGATTTAAAATCGTTGATAGGATATTTCCCATTCGTATTTTGTTTTTCCAGTTCCATTTTTTCCGCTGACCTGTTTATTAATGATTCGATAGTAACGCATGATAAGGAAACCCGCATGAGATGGACTTATCATTAGATGATGATCCCTATCATACAAAAGAAGAACAGTCAACCTGCGCTCATCCTGACATTGACTTTTTCACCGGAAAGAGATAAACAAAATTAATTTTTTTTCTTAAGAAAGAATGATATTGAGAGACAGCAGTACAATTACCCGCACAACATCGGTAAAAAATGAGTTGGGAATGCATGCAAGACCTGCATCCAGAATCGCACAGATGGCCGGATTAGCCCGGTCTTGCATCTGGATTCATGCAAATTCAACACGGGTGGATGCAACCAGCACCCTTGATATACTAATGCTTTGCGCGGTTAAAGGAACACAGATAGCGGTTGAAATTGAAAATCAGAAGGATATGGATGTTTTAAATCAGATCATTGATTTTTTTGAAACCGGTTTCGGAGAATCACAGAAATGAACGTATCAGTTTCCGGACAGATCAGCATCAGAGGAATCAGCGGCTCACCCGGTATTTGCATTGGAAAGGCCTATCTTGTTGATAAGGAAGGGGTTAATCTGATCAAACGATATCCGATCAGTGATGCCCAGATTTCCAAAGAAATAGACAGATTCAAACAGGCTGTATCAAAGGCCAAAAATGATTATGCAAGAATTATCGAATCCATTGACAAAACCATAGAAGATAATCTGGATATCCTTGAGACCCATATGGCGCTTTTTGAGGATAAGATGCTTTACGGAAGAACCATCGAAGCCATTTCAACCGATAAGATTAATGCGGAATGGGCATTGAGAAAAGTCTCCCGGAGAGCCAAGGACATGTTTCAACAGATTGATGATCCATATCTGAAGGCCAGGGTGAATGACATTGACCAGGTAACGGATAAAATCATGTCCAGCCTTTTTGGTGCTGAAGACAAAAAGATCTCGGATATCAACAAACGGGTTATTCTTGTGGCCCAGGATCTATCTCCAGCAGAGGCAAGTCAGATCCAGCTCGAAAGGATTAAAGGGTTTGTGACCGATAGGGGAGGAAAAGATTCCCATACCAGTATTGTTGCAAAGTCTTTGAAAATCCCTTCCGTTCTGGGGCTGGGCAAGGCCATGGTAAGTGTTAAAAATGATGATATTCTTATCGTTGACGGATCAGACGGCCTTTTGATCATCAATCCGGATGAAGATACGCTTTTCCAGTATGAAGAACGTCTGACAAAATTTGAAGCTTACAGGGCCGGCCTGGAAAGAGAATCTCATCTGCCCGCCGTGACAAAAGACGGGGTTGTTTTAAATCTCATGGCCAATATAGAGCTTGTGGAAGAAGTCGTTGCCGCAAAAGACTATGGTGCCAAAGATATCGGGCTTTTCAGGACGGAGTTCTTATATCTTGACCTCAGACGGTTTCCAACCGAGGATGAACTTTTCTGTAAATATAAAGAACTGGTGGAACTCATGTCGCCTCACAGCGTCACCATCCGGACCCTTGACATTAACGGGGACAAGGTGAATCCCTATCTGTCCATTGTTGAAGAAGCCAACCCCTCTCTGGGATTAAGGGCTGTTCGCTTTTGTCTTGAAAATGAACCCGTGTTTGTCACGCAATTGAAGGCGATTTTAAGGGCTGCTGCCATTGGGAATATTAAGTTGCTCATCCCCATGATTTCATGTGTTGAAGAAATTATTCAGGTGAAACAGGCCCTGGGAAAAGCCATCCATGAACTTGAGCAGGAAAAGAAATTTTTTAATAAGGATATCCCTCTCGGTGTCATGATCGAAGTGCCGTCAGCAGCCATTATGGCCGATCATCTTGCCGAACATGTAGATTTTTTCAGCATCGGCACCAATGACCTCATCCAGTATGCCTTGGCCATTGACAGGCGGAACCCTCAGGTTGCCCATCTTTATCAGGCATTAAACCCGGCAGTGCTGAGAATGATAAAGATGACCTGTGATGCGGCAAAAAAACAAGGAATAGATATCGTCATGTGTGGGGAGATGGCAGGGGATCCCATTAATATTCCGATTCTTATCGGATTGGGCCTGACCCATCTTTCCATGAATTCCGCATCCATTCCTTTGGTTAAAAATATGATACGCAATATTGACAGCAGGACGGCTGAAAGCAGCATGGAAAAAATCATGGGGTTGAAGACCGTGAAAGAGATCACGGACTATATCATCAATGAATATAAAGACATACTCCCTTTTCAGGGAACAAACGAAAGCTTATGAATTCAGATTTTGTAAAACTAATAGCAACCAATAAAAAAGCCTGGCACAATTATACCATTGAGTCGGAATATGAAGCAGGAATTGTTCTTGCCGGGACTGAAGTGAAATCTATCCGCAAAGGAGGGGTCAGCTTCCAGGACGCCTATGCCGAAATTAAGAACGGGGAAATTTTCCTGAGGCAGCTTCATATTTCGCCTTATAAATATGCCTATTACAGTAATCATGAAGCCTTGAGGACCCGGAAGCTTCTTTTTCATCACTATGAGATTAAAAAGCTTCTGGCAAAGATAAAAGAAAGGGGTTACACGCTGGTGCCTTTAAAAATTTATTTTAGAAATGACAAGATCAAGGTGTTAATCGGGCTTTGCAGGGGGAAAAAACTATACGATAAGCGGGAATCCATAAAGCAGAAAGACATAAAACGGGAAATGGACAGAGACTACAAAAAAAAATCTAATTAGCTTGTCAATATTGACTTTTCAAGCACTTAAGATTATATTATCGGAAAATCTGATCTTTTAAAATTTGGGGGCGTAATGGCTTCGACGGAGATTTTGAGGCCTGAGGTAGCATACCGAGCTTTTTGTCAGCTCGTAAAACCTGGCAAAACATAAATATAATCGCAGACGATTATAACTACGCTGTAGCTGCTTAAGGCAGCTTCCGTCCTGCTGAAATCCTTCCTGCAGATTTCAGGCCAGGGCGTCGACTTTGCAGGATCGCTTATTAAGGGCACCTGAACTTTAAAAGCTAAACTTTTCAGGATATATTGTCATGTATCCATCTCATAGGAGACAGGGCAACGAATCATAAATTTTGAGATAAGTATGTAGAAGCCCAGGTTGATTGTTTTCGGACGCGGGTTCAACTCCCGCCGCCTCCACCAATTATTAAGCCTGAAACCATTATGGTTTCAGGCTGTTTTTTATGAGGCCGGGAAAATATATCTGAAAAAGGCTGGACGATGAATTTGCATGGTTTTTTTGACACAAGCCGGATTATTTGTCAGACTTTGATTTCCTCCGGTCTATGCCGCTTCGTTTATCTTCTTCCTTTGGAATAAAATATTTAACAAAGTCTTCTGATCGTTTATCGTTTGAATCCCGACGATCTTTTTCTATCCGTTTTTCTTTCTTTTTTACCATATCCCACCCCATTTCCATTAATACTAGAAATTGAGAGCATTTTATCAATACTTTATTATGTAGATATCTCCTAAAAAAAGAAATTTGTCAAATAAATCATCGGCGATTCTGCTATTGCAATAGAACACATGAATATTGAGGTATTTTTTGTTTGTGAATCCGAAGGCTTTATAATATTTGACAATGGATATTGATTTATGTAATTAGGTCTATAATTTTATTGAAATGGCCTTTTAAAGGTATTTTCTAAAATTAAGAGACGGTTAGCGATAAGGAATGTAAATTTTACAGACATTTTGATTCAGGTGGAGATCATTGGCTATGGAACATCATCTTGCTTTTCTCAGAGAACTTGTTAAAAAGGGGGGGCCGGACTCATCGGAATATCATGAGCTGACAAGCTGGCTTGAAACCATCCATGCTGAATTCAAAACCGGTATAATAAGTGAAAAGGATCTCCAATTGCTGCGGGATGAGATGGGTGAAGCCTTATCTATCCTGACCCTTCAAGGATTTGTGTATCATAAACCCCATGGATATCCCGGTGATTATGAAATTATCGAAAAAATTTATCTTGAACACACATCAAATGACCCGGAGTTGAGAAAATGGGATCTTTATTTTCAGCTTCAGAAAGCTCCCCTGGCGGTAAGAAACAGGAAACAATATTTTCTTGATCTTTTAAACAGCCTTGAGAAGACAGATACCGGCAATTCCGGAAAACGGGTGTTAAATATTGCAAGCGGGCCTGCCAGAGATCTTTTTGAATTTTTTTCTCAGGGAAAGGGCAGGACCCTTGTCTTTGACAATGTGGAATTTGATCCCCTTGCCATTTCCTATGCAAAAAATTTGTGTAAGGAGTTTATTGAACATATTCATTTTCTTCATACAAATGCCTTTGATTTCTCAACAACCAAAAAATACCGGCTGATATGGTCAGCCGGCCTGTTCGACTACCTGAATGACAAAAAATTTATCTTTCTTTTAAATCATGTCCTCCCTTTGCTGGAAGATGATGGAGAGCTCGTGGTCGGCAATTTTTCACCTAAAAATCCGACCTTGCCCTATATGGAAATTGTCGGTGACTGGAGATTAAGACACCGGACGCGGGAACAATTGTTTTCTCTGGCGAAATCCTGTAATTTCAAAGATGAAGATATCTGTATTGGGCAGGAGCCGGAGGGAGTGAATTTATTTCTCCATATGAAACGCGGAAAAGCTTTTATCAATCAATAGCAAGGATATGACAATTTGGAATTCAATTCAAAAGGGAATTCTTCAGGTGCTGCCTTTAACCCTGCTGAAATGCAGCTTAACTGGCTGACCTTATCCTTTACGGCTGAATCCGGGAAACTTGAGAAAGAATTCTTAGACGATTATTATCTCAAATTCATAAACCAGGTCAGAATTTCTCTTTTTATCGCCATCATTTTTTATTCTATTTTCGGTATCCTGGATGCCCAGTTGATGCCCCAGATGCGCAACCAATTGTGGTTTATAAGATATGCCGTTTTTTGCCCTGTAACCGCTCTGATTCTCCTGGGTTCATTTACCCCTTTTTATAAAAAATATATGCAGTTTTCACTGGCATTTACGGTTGTCCTGGCCGGGCTCGGCATCATCGCCATGATTGTCATTGCACCGCCGCCTGTAAATTATTCATACTATGCCGGGTTGATGCTGATTTTTATTTTCGGTTATTCATTCATACGGGCCAGGATTGTCTGGGCCACTGTGGCAGGATGGTTTATTGTCTTCTGTTATGAAATCGGCGCCACGGTCATCAGCAATACGCCGCTGCCCATACTGATCAATAATAATTTTTTCTTTATCAGTGCCAATGTCATCGGAATGTTCTCTTGTTACTATATCGAATATGCCGCCAGAAGAGATTTTTTCCTTGCCAGGCTTCTGGAGGAAGAACGCCAAAAGACCCATGAGGCGAACCAATTTTTAGAAGACAGGGTTAAAGAAAGAACCGAGATGCTGGCCGCCACCAACAAAGATCTTAAACTGGAAATCATTGAACGAAAACGGGTTGAACAGGAATTGCGGAAAATTCATGGCGAACTCGAACTCCGGGTGGAAGATCGAACCCAGGAATTAAAAAAGGCCAATATTGAACTTCAGAAAGCAAAAGAGGTCGCAGATGAATCAACTCAAGCCAAAAGCAGTTTTCTTGCAAATATGAGTCACGAGATCCGGACACCCATGAACGCAATTATCGGTATGTCCGATCTGGCAATTAATCCGGACCTGAAACCCCAAAAACGGTTGGAATATATTTCCATCATCAATTCTTCCGCAAAATCCCTTTTGGGAATCATTAATGAAATTCTGGATTTTTCCAAAATAGAGGCTGGAAAGCTTGAGATTGAAAAAATTCCTTTTCAAATCCGGGATATCATCAAGTATGTGGCTGATCTGTTTGTTGATGATCTGAGGAAAAAAAATCTTGAAATGATCATTGATATGGCGCCTGATATCCCCATTGAAATGATTGGAGATCCTTTACGGCTTCAGCAGGTAATTGTAAATTTGACTTCCAATGCCGTCAAATTTACTGAAAAAGGGGAAATAATTATCCGGGTTCAAGTCCTTGAAGAGACATCAGACCACGTCACATTGAATTTTGGCATCCAGGATTCCGGTATTGGAATCGAACCTGCTATTCAACAAAAACTTTTTAATGCCTTTGCCCAGGCCGATAGTTCGACAACCCGAAAATATGGGGGAACAGGCCTCGGGCTGGCCATCTGCGAGAAAATCATCTCCGCAATGAACGGTGAGATGAATGTTGACAGCACACCAGGACAAGGCAGTCTATTCAGTTTTACCGTCAATTTTAAAAAAATAGGCCTATCTATTGGGAATGCGTTTCAATTCCCATATGAGATGCAAGGGATGAAGATTCTGGTGGTGGAAGACAACCTTTCCGTCCAGCATGTTCTAAACGAGATGCTGATTTCCTTTGATTTTCATCCAGTCATGGCAAAAACAGGCGGCGAAGCCATTGCGCTATATGATCAGTCTTCAGAAGCGCATCCCTTTCATCTTTTGATTGCCGATACAACTCTTCCGGACATGAGTGTGGAAAAGCTTTTTCAAGAAATCAGGAAAAGGGCTTCATCAAATAATATGCCGGTCATTATTATGGACACCATCAATGCCCTTGAAAAAAGTTCCATGTTAAAACAGGGGCCTGCCTATTATTTTCTGCAAAAACCCGTTATCCCTTCATATTTGTTCGATGCGATCATGGAAGCATTCGGACGTCAGGCAAGCTTTTCGTCTCAACCGGATTTAAAAGGTATCCAAGGGTATACCGCTACGGCAAAGGTACTGCTGGCAGAGGATAACCCGGTTAACCAGATGGTGGCTGTTGAAATTCTTACCCTTGCCGGGATGACAGTTCACAAGGCTGTGAATGGCCTGGAGGCCATTGAGAAAATTAAAAATGAGAGATTTGATGTGGTCTTGATGGATGTTCAGATGCCGGAAATGGACGGTTTGGAGGCAACTATGCGGATCCGAAGGGATCTTGGGGAAAAGGATCTGCCTATCATTGCCATGACGGCCCATGCCATGAGGGGGGATCGCGAAAAATGTATTGCCGCAGGCATGAATGATTATATCTCAAAGCCCATTGACAGGCTCAAACTCTATAAGGTCTTAAGCAAACATATTCCCAATGGCAGGTTAAGTTTTGACCCGCCCAAAGGGCCTTTGCAAGAGGAGAAAAAAGATCGGCCCGATATCATTAGCATTCCAAGTATTGATGTCGCTAATGGGATGGACCGGATGGGATGCAGTTTCGAAAGATATATCACCATCCTTTCCCGGTTTTTTGTGGACCTTGATCCTGTGCTGAACACATTAAAAAAATGTGTCCAACAGAATAATCCAATCGAAGCAAAGGCAGCCAATCATTCATTAAAGGGATCTGCTGGAAACCTCTGTATAACGGATCTTTATAATGCTTCTTTGTGTCTTGAAAAAGCCATTGATAGCAATAATGAGGAAGAGATGACCAGACATCTTTTAACGGTTGAAGAGCATTTTTTAATGGCCCGGGAGGGTTTGGAAAGTCTCAAAACAAGAGTCTCTGCCAAAGAATCCGGCCCCTGCCACCAAACAGATCAAGACCTTGACCCTGAAAAATTGAGAAACCTGCTGGATGAACTGGATAAAAGCCTTGAAGAATATGATCCTGCATTATCAAAAATAAAATTTGATCAATTCAAGGAATATATAAACGACTATCCCCAGGATATAACAATAACCTCTTTATCCCAGAAGCTTGAAAAGGAAATAACCGTATATCAGTTTGACAAAGCCAGACAGATTATCAAATCCTTTGGTCGGAATTCATAAATCCGATTTTTATAAGATCGGCAGCTTTATTTTGATCAACAGGCTTTGAGAAATAAAAACCTTGTATTTTTTCGCATTTAAGCTCTTTGAGGATATTGAGCTGTGTATCCCTCTCGACACCCTCGGCCACCACTCCAAGGCCTAGATTCCGGCATAGTGCAAGGATCATTTTAACAATTTCAACACTGCCGCCTTCACGATCCATATCATTGATGAATGAACGGTCAATTTTAATGCTGTCGATCTGAAAATCCTGGATATAGGATAAGGAAGAATAACCGGTTCCGAAATCATCTAATACCACCTTGATTCCATGGCTTTTTAAAAAAGATAATTTTGAGATCACGGATTTTGCATTTTTAATGATAAGGCTTTCCGTGATTTCAAGATTCAGGTATTTCGGGTCCAATCCCGTCTTTTCAAGGGTATTGATAATAAAATCGGTTAACTCGCCATCCATGAATTGTTTGGTCGAGATATTCACATTCATTGTCAGTCTGTCTGCCCCTGGAATGTGGTCATGCCAGTCTTTTAACTGTCGACACGCCTCGTTAATGACAAACCGGCCCATGGGCAGGATAAGGTCTGTTTCTTCGGCAAGGGGAATGAAAAGATTGGGTCCGACCATTCCCCTCACCGGATGCTGCCATCTGACAAGGGCCTCAAAGCCGATCAGTTCTTCCTTGGCCGCAGACATGATCGGTTGATAGTACAGGACCAGTTCATTGTTAGAGATGGCATGACTCAAATCATTTTGCATCTTTAAAGACTCTAGGGTCATCTTATACATTTCTTTTTTAAAAATTCTGAAACTGGATTTTCCGGTTTCCTTGAGCCGATACATGGCGATATCGGCATCCCGCAAAATATCTTCCGCATGGTTATAGGATTTTGTTTCTATTACCATACCGATACTGGCACTGATTTTAATTTCGTTTCTTTCAATAAAAAAACTGGATTTTCCTATATTATAAATACGCCTGGCAATTTTAAAAATTTCGCGGGGGTGCTTGAATTCTTCCAGCAGTACGGCAAATTCATCTCCGCCCATGCGTGCTATGGTATCTGTGGATCGAATGCACTGCTTTATCTGATTGGAAAATTGAATCAGAAATTTGTCGCCGGCCAGATGTCCAAGGCTGTCATTAATGGACTTGAAATTGTCAAGGTCGATCATAAGAACGGCAAACCGATATTCATTTCGCCTTTTGGCACGTTCCAGAGAGCGGCCCAGACGTTCCATCAGCAACGCTCTGTTTGGAATGCCGGTAAGTGAGTCATGAAATGACTGGTGAAGCATTTGGGCCTCAAATCTTTTTCTTTCGGAAATATCTTTGTATAAGATAAAAAGGCCTTCGATCCGGTCCTTGACAATTGCCGGATACCCGAGGAATGCCACCGGTATTAATTCTCCGTTTTTACGCAAGCGAAAGGTTTCTTTATTGATGACCTTTCCTGAGAGAATATTCTGATGAAATGTTTCGTCCTCTGCCGCCATGTCTTCAGGGACAATAAGGTTTTTACAATATTGGCCTTTGATTTCGGTTACAGCATATCCAAAGATAGTTTCGAACCCTTTGTTGACTTCAACCACTTTTCCGTCTGGTTCTACAATCATTATGGCCTGGGGAGAATTTTGAAAAAGCTGTAAAAAATAGGCACGCTGTTCGATCAAAGCCTTCTGGATCTGAATTCGCTCTGTAATTTCCTGGTGGAGTTTGTGATGGGATTTTGATATTTCAATGGTTCTCTCCCGGATCATATCTTCAAGATTATCTCTATGAAGTTTCAGCTCCATATGGATTCTTACTTTATGTTTTAATATGACGGAGCTGAAGGGTTTTGAAATATAATCCACAGCACCGAGTTCAAGGCCTTTGACTTCATCCTCTTCTTCTTTTTTTGCCGTCAGAAAAATAACCGGGATATTTTGTGTCCTGTCATCGGATTTTAATTGCCGGCAAACTTCATACCCATCCATTTCAGGCATCATAATATCAAGAAGGATGAGATCCGGAACTGAAGATACAGCCAATTTCAAGGCGTCTCTTCCATTGGTGGCGCAAACCATTTTATAATCCGACATCAGGATTTCGGTCAGCACAGTAATATTGGTAGGAACATCATCAACGATCAAAATTTTTCTTTTTTCAAGATTTTGCATTGCATCCCCTCCAGATTATTTGGCTACTTAACAACAATAGCAATAAAAATACAAATGAAATCCGATCAAAGTCAGTCAAATATAGAGGAGGTTGTCCTAATTGTATAACTGGGATATAATTTACCATCAGCCGTATTTATTTAAGAATAAAAATACATCAATACTAAATTTAAAATATGGGTCCAAGCAGAGAAAAAATTTCAGAGCTGGAAAAGCGGATGTCGGAACTGGGCATTAAAAAAGAAGATATTGAGGAAAAATTCATCAAATCCTCGGGCAGGGGAGGGCAAAAAATCAATAAAACCTCATCTGCCGTCTTCCTCAAGCATAAAATAAGCCAATTGTCCGTGAAATGCGGAAAAGCAAGATCCCAGGCTTTAAACCGGTTTTTGGCGTTAAGAAGACTGATCGACTTGATTGAGGCGGCGATGATCGGAAATAACGACAAAGAGTTTGAAAAAATAAATAAGGTAAAAAAACAAAAGCAAAGAAGAAAAGCAAAGGCAAAGAAGAAACTTCTTATACGTGAATGATTTCAATCTGGCTGTCCACAATCACGGCAAGCCCTAATTCATCAGCAAAAGAAATCACTTTATCCAGCTTTGAGTTCATTACCCGTGAATCATTGCCGGTCATTGAAAACCCGATTTCCAGCCAATCATGACTATCATTTAAATCTGTCTCGGCAACGGAAATATTAAAATTGTTCCTTATCCGCTGAATGATCGATTTAACAATTTTCCGTTTCCCCTTCAGGGAATTTGTATCAAATAACCTGAATTTTATTTTTCCAGTGCCCACAACCATGGTCAGGAAAAAATCTAAAAAGAGCCCAGTTGACAGGGTTTTATCCGGATGCTCCTTTTTTCACAAGCCGACCCCAGGTCAATCCTTTTCATTTTCAGTTGGTCTGCAATGTCCCAGCATGAGAGGCAGGAAATCCTTCCGTCGACAGCAGCCTTTTTCAGTTTGTCATCTAAATCGGAAGAAATTTCTATTTCCGGATTGATCTTTTTTTTCCCATTTCCATGGCCGAATAATCCCAGTTGACATTCTGTTATCTTGAATTCCAATAGATCAATCTGGATACCGATGTCAGACGGGGGAAGGTTCAATTCCTTTGAAATTCTATGGGCCGCTGCACAGGTGACGGCATCATTGACGGCCGTTGCCCTTATCCTATCGGCAATGGTTTTATTCATTTTATGGCCCTCATGCTTTGCTGCAAAATGTCCTTTATCCTGATGTCCCATGGCGGTCTCCTTAATTTATTTTGTATAGAGGCTTGGTATTTTTTTTACGGGTGTATAATCGTGCTTCATATTCATCAGACTTTCTGCATTGCCTATGGCAAAATATCCCCTGGGTGCCAGTGCATGGTATAGCTTGTGAATGACTTTTTCACTGGTCTGGAAATCAAAATAAATCATGACGTTCCTGCATAAGATGGCATCAAACACGATTTGGGGCGCTGAATCTGAAATGAGGTTAAATTTCTTGAATATAATATGTTTGGAGATTTCATTTTTGACTTTGATTTGGCCTTTGTATTTTCCGGTTCCTTTTTGAAAAAAACGGTGCAGGAGGGGAAGAGGAACATTTTGCAGCTTGTCCATCCGGTATATTCCCCTTTCTGCCGTTTCAAGAACAGAATGGGAGATATCCGTTGCAAGGATGGAAAAAGAAAGCCCCAGATCCTTGAGCTGGACAGCTACGGAATAGGGCTCATCTCCTGTTGAACATGCGGCGCACCAGATTTTAAATTCTTTTTTTTCTTTTTCCGGGTTCAGGCTGAATTGCTGGATGATGTATTCGATGCTCCTGTTTTCCCTGAAAAAAAAAGAATGATTTGTGGTGACGGTGTCTATAAAATCAATCATTTCATTTTCATTGGCATAGAGAAGGGAGAGATAATCCTTTAAAGATTTGTTGGTCATCCTCATACGTTTGGCTATTTTGGATTTCAAAAGCTCGGCTTTTCCCTCGTGGAGATTTATTCCCGACACCTCATAAACAAGACTTGTCAGATCATTGAATTCTTTTTTTGTAAGGGCTATGGCATCCATGGTAAAAGCATAATATATAAACAACAAAAAACAAATATATTATTCGGAGTTTTGTTTGGATAGACGAAAAAAAAATGATTTCTGGGCAAGCTTGCTGTTTTATCTGAATATCCTGGCAGGAATTTTACTGCTGGGGATCCTGCTGATTTTTCATCGGGCCCGGCCGGAGTTTGAAACCCTGTTTGACCGATTCTACAAATTAAACCTGAGAACAACATGGGATCTTGAATATCTCTATTATCTCATTTATAGTGTCAGCATTGGAATTTTTACCTGTCTCGGAGGACTTTTTCTCAGAAAATTCCGTGGAAGAAGGGAAGATGACCATAAAAAGGCATTGATTATTACCGGTATCATTTCTTTGGCTTTGCTTTTGCTTGCAATCAATGTGCTTTGATGTATTAAGGTTTTATATAATCTGTCGATAGGCTTGTTTAGAATAATGAATTTAATATGAGATGATCGATGAAAATAATCCTTGTCCCCTTGCTTTGGCTGCTCATTATTATCGCACCTTGTTTTGCAAGGGATTTTCAAGTTGATGTTATTGAAGAAAATTACAGGGAAACCCAGGTGGAATTTTCATATGAACCCTTAATCTATCAATCTTTTCAGGTCAATTCCAGTGTGGGGCCCAAATTGCTGATTCTCAAAGGAGAGGATTACAATTATCGGAAATGGCTGCGGCAGTATATTTCCCAAGATAAAAAATTCATTATAAAAATTTCAGATGAAAATATAGATGAATTTATCACAGCTAAGGCCTATGAAATAGATATAAAAGCAATCCATCCCTTTAATGGAGACAAATGGATGGAAAATGGGATTTCTCCCTTGGGGGTCACCATGGAAGGAGATAACCATATACTGGTCGTTGATCCGGACCAGAGAAGGATACAGCTTGTTCAATCCATTGTAGAAAAAATGACCTACCAGGCCGATGTTTTTAAAGACGCGACTTCTGCCCTTGAGGTGTTTAAATTACAACCCCAAAAATTCAAATTGGTGATCATCCATTTTGATACCATAGGAATGTCTCCGGACCTGTTTGTCGAGCAGGTGGTCAAATTTAACCCATCCATCCCGGTTCTTCTGGATACCGGTTACAACAATGAATCCGCAGCAAATTCCCTTATTAAGAAATTCTCAGGGTATGGTTCTATCCATATCAAGCCCGTCATATTGAGGGATTTGCAGAAAACCATTGAAACTTTAATAAAAAAGAATGCTTAAACCCCATAATCCCATATCAGCAATGTTCTTTCTGATTTTTACAATTGTTTTTTTACCCTGGAATTCACATGCGGACGATTCAGGGTACAACGAAATGGAAATGTGTTTTAAAAATTTTATCACCTGTGAACTGACAAGAACCGAGGCAACGAATCACTTTAACGGGAAACCGTTTAAAATAACAATGATCGACCTGTTTGATGTTCAACGGGAATCTGATGTCCAAATTGTTACAGGAGCGGTTCAGTGTTTTGTCGATGGCCAATCCTTGACCCTTTATGTCGCCGTGGGCATTACAAAAATTCTTGAAAAAGAACAGGTGTCCTATTATACCGTCCGGGATAAAGATTTTTCCATTCTTGCCACAGAACTTTTCCGGTTTCCTTACAAAGAAAGATGCAAATGGTCTCAGTACTGGGTTGATATTGACTGAATTTCAAATTTATCGCTTGCCCTGCCGGTTTTTGATCAATTTATTTTTCCAAGCCTGACCATCGGTTTTAAAAAATCTATCTTCCGGTATTCTTAGGTTTAAAAAATTTTGGGACAATGATATGATGCCGAAAAAATACAGAGACCAGGGATAACCGGTAGAATAAAAAGATGCTGAATATTGAGGGCATTTCAAAAAGTTTTGGTGACCAGACCCTTCTGGACAACACAGGATTCCAGATAAACCCGGGAGAAAGGGTAGGGCTTGTCGGCCGGAATGGTCACGGTAAAACCACATTGCTCAATATCATATCCGGAAAGGACCATGCCGATGAAGGAGCCATTTCATGTCCATCCGGGTATCGCATCGGAATTTTATCCCAGAAAATAAGCTTTTCAAAATCCCGTGTTCTTGACGAAGCCATATTGGGGCTCCTGGAGCATGAGAAAGACAACCACTGGAAAGCGGAAAAAATTCTTGCCGGGCTCGGATTTACTGAGACGGATTTTTCCAGGAATCCCAATGAATTTTCCGGAGGATTCCAAGTCAGATTGAATCTGACCAAAGTATTGGTTTCAGAGCCGGATCTTCTAATTTTGGATGAGCCCACCAACTATCTGGATATCACCTCCATCCGGTGGATATCCCAATTTCTGATCGCATGGCCAAGGGAAGTCCTGCTGGTGACCCACGACCGAAGTTTTATGGACAATGTGGTCACCCATATTGCCGGTATCCACCGGCAGAAAATAAAAAAAATCAAAGGGGATACCTCCAAATATTATCTTCAGATTGCCCAGGACGAAGAAGTCTATGAAAAAACAAGGCTGAATGAAGAGAAGAAAAAAAAAGAGATCGAACTCTTCATCTCAAGATTCCGTGCAAAGGCCAGGCTTGCCAATATGGTCCAGTCACGGATCAAAACCCTTGAGAAAACCGGATCAAAAGAAAAACTCCAGAAATTGAAAAATCTTGAATTCGGTTTTAATTACCTGCCCTTTCCCGGGAAACAGGTCATGCAGATCCAAAACCTGTCTTTTGGCTGGAGCAAAGAGAATCTTCTGGTGGATAATTTTTCCTTGACCGTTTATCCGGAGGACCGTATTGCCGTTATCGGTAAAAACGGAAAGGGTAAAACCACTTTTTTAAAACTCATCAGCGGCAACCTTACCCCGATCCAAGGCCGTATTAAAATCAACCCGGGTGTGGAATTGGGGTATTTTGAACAGACCAATGTGCAATCTTTGAATGATGAATTTACGGTTGAAGATGAATTGATCCGGTCTTCACCTGATTCAGACCGTCAGACGGCCAGGAATATTTGTGGGGCCATGATGTTTGAAAAAGATCTGGCACTCAAAAAGATAGCCATCCTGTCCGGTGGAGAGAAATCAAGGGTGATGCTTGGAAAAATGCTCATGACCCCTTTGAATCTGCTGTTGCTGGATGAACCCAGCAACCATCTGGATATTGAAGCCTGTGATGCGTTTGTTTCGGCCCTTGACCATTTTGAGGGAGCATTGATCCTTGTGACCCATAATGAAATGTTCCTCCATTCCCTGGCAAACAGGCTGATCGTATTTAAGAACGACAGTGTCCATGTCTTTGAAGGAACTTATCAGGAATTTCTGGAAAAAGAGGGATGGGACGAGGAAGGTATTCTGATTGAAAAAAAAATAAAAGCGCCCGGTCTGTCCAAGAAAGAACTTCGCCAGAAAAAATCCGATATCATTGCCCGGAAATCCAGGGACATCAAGCCTGTTAAACAGAAAATCCAGCGTCTTGAATCCGATATCGAGAAAAACGAGGATGCCATTTCCAAAACCAATGCACTTCTTCTCGAAGCTTCAGAAAAAAAGGACAGTCAGAAAATACAAATTCTTGCAAAAGAATTGGCAGGACTTCAAACCCTGAATGAAACCCTATTTGAAGAACTTGAAATCCAGATGGAGTTGTTTGAAAGAATGGAAACCGATTATAATCACCAGATTGAAGAGGTTGAAAGGTAATATTTTAAGATGGACAAAAAAAAATTTCGTTTTTATTATGGTATTGTTCTGATTGCCGTCGGTCTCGGGGTCTTTTACAGGATTCCCCAGGTCATGCCGCAAATTGAAACCATTGAATTTTTCAGGCAGAAATTGGTACTGGTCAAGCTGTGTTTTTATATCCTCGGGGTGTTTTTGATTTTAGCCGGCGGCATCAGGATATACAGAACCCGGAAAGACAATTAAGGAATAGAAATGCAAAAGACATCCAGCTTGAAATCCACCATCAAAGATCAATCCGGGGCAGGAAAAACCAAAATCGGTGAGATCCTGTCCAAAGAGGGCCAGATTACAAGCATGCAATTGGATGAAGCCCTATCAATCCAGAAAAAGACCAATGAAAGACTCAGTGGAATTCTTCTGAGCAGAGGCTATATTGATCCGGATACCATCGTCAATGTGCTGGGCCGTCTTTATAATTATCAGGTCATTAAACGTTCGGATATCAGACCTGATCCCAAATTGTTAAAACTTTTTCCCTATGAAACGGCCAAGCCCGCCATGGCTTTCCCCCTCGAATTAAATGGGAATGAGTTGACCATTGCCATGGTGGAGCCCACCGATACAACGATCGTAGAGGAACTTCAAAAGAAAACCGGAAAGACGGTCAAGGTTTTTGTCTCAACGGAACATGATTTGATTCAGGCCTTTCGTGATTTTTATAAAATCAGTGATGATGAGTATAAGAGCTTTCTTCGGTTTGAGGAAGACGCCGACAGCAATGAACCCGTCACTTCGGTGGAGGATTTCGGCAGCCTGGTGTCTGAGGCGGCCGAAGAACTTGAGGTCGGCGCGGCAGACGCAGACATGGGCCGTGACGAGTTCATGGCTTCCGATGCCCCGATTATCAAACTTGTGAACGGTATCCTGACCAAAGCCATTAATGACGGGGTCAGTGATATCCATATCGAACCCTTTGAAAAAACCTTCCAGGTCAGATACCGGCTTGACGGATCCATGTATAAGGCCATGAATCTTCCGCTCAGCATCAAAAATGCCGTCATTTCCCGTATCAAAATCCTGGCCCAGCTCGATATTGCCGAAAGAAGAGTTCCCCAGGACGGCAGGATAAAACTGAGACTGGGAAAGAAAAAATCCATCGATTTCAGGGTGTCCACCCTGCCGACGCTTTTTGGCGAGAGCATCGTCATGCGTATCCTGGATCAAAGCGCCCTGAGCATTGATCTGACCAAGCTGGGATTTGAACCTGCCACCTTTGAAAGCCTTAAACGATGTATTTCCAGGCCCTATGGACTGATTCTGGTGACCGGGCCCACAGGCAGCGGGAAAACCACTACCCTGTATTCCATATTGAACCGGTTGAATAAAGATGACATCAAGATACTGACAGCCGAAGACCCGGTGGAATTCAATTTCAAGGGCATCAACCAGGTGCCGGTAAAACAGGAAATCGGCATGACCTTTGCTGCGGCATTGAAAGCCTTCCTGCGCCAGGACCCGGACATCATCATGGTGGGTGAGATCCGGGATTTTGAAACCGCTGAAATCGCCATTAAAGCCGCCATGACCGGCCATCTGGTCTTCGCAACCCTTCATACCAATGATTGTCCCTCAACCATCGGGCGTTTGATTGATATCGGCATTCCGCCCTATATGCTGGCCTCCGCCGTGACCCTGGTCTTGTCCCAGCGCCTTGCCCGGAGACTCTGTCCCGAATGCAAACAGATCGTAACCGGCTATAATCCCAAGGATCTTGAATTCCAGGGTTTCGCCAAGGATGAAATCCAGGATCTCAAGATGTATGGCCCCAAGGGATGCAGCCATTGCAACGGAACCGGACATAAGGGCCGGGTCGGGCTTTATGAATTAATGGAAGTCACCGATGATGTGGCCAAGGCCATCAGCGCCCAGGTATCGGAAGACCAGCTCAGAAAGGTGGCCGTCCAGGAGGGAATGGTAACCTTGAGAGAAGCCGGCCTCAGGAAAATCCGGGCCGGAGAAACCTCCTATGAAGAGGTTTTGAAAAAAACCGTTGTTACCAAAGAATCCTTGCCCGCCTACCTGATCAACCCCGATGTTGAACGCTATGAGGATAAGGATGTGATTATCCGGGAAGGCAATACCGATATTGATTTTTTTACCCTTGTCCAGGGTGGGGTCTATGTGGTCAAAGGGGGTAAGAAAATTGCCGAGATTGTCCAGCCCGGGGAATATTTCGGGGAGATGTCTGCCATTACGGGTGAACCCAGATCTGCATCCATCATTTCCAAAGGCAGGTCCATGGTCAAGCGGTTCCCGGGCAATAAACTGGCCGAGGTGATTGAAAAATATCCGGATGTGGCCAAACATTTATTCAGTGTTCTGGCGGCAAGACTCGACAGCACGGATAAACGATTTGTCAATATGCTCAATCAGTTTACCAAGGCACCGGCACCCAAGAATTGAATCATTTCTTATAATACCGGTCCTTTTCGCTGTATATACAGCCACAATACTGCTGCCGGTAGAGATTCAGGCGTTTAGATGCTTCAATACCGGATTTCCAGCCCTCTCTGAAATCATAATAAAAAAAATCGATACCGTATTTTACGGCAATGGCTTCCCCTGTTTCCCGGATCCGGTCATGGTTCTGGAATTTGCTGTATAAAAGCGTGGTTGAAAAAGCTTCAAAATTTCCTTTTTTAGCAACCAGGGCGGTTTGCAGCAGCCTGTCATGGTAACAGATCCTGCACCGGTCTGCTTCCCTGAAAGCAACGGATTGAATAAACGCTTCTATTTGATAATCCTGCTGATAAATGACCTTGAGATTGATGGACCGGGCGTATTCTTTTAAAGTATCTTCCCTTTTCAAACATTCCTGAAAGGGATGAATATTATGCCGGTAGAAAAAACCCATGATATCCATGTCCATCTGTCTTAAGATTTGAACAGGGTAGATGGAGCAGGGCGCACAACAGGTATGCAATAAAAGCTTCAATTTCTTTCTCCGAATAAGGAGGTTCCAATCCTGACCATGGTAGCCCCTTCTTCAATGGCCACCCGGAAATCATTGCTCATTCCCATGGACAGATGATTCATGGACACATTCGGAAATTGATGGGCCAAGATATTGTCCCTGATGTGTAAAAGTGCTCTGAAATAACCTCTTGCCTGTTCAGGATCATCAAAATAGGGCGGCATGCACATCAATCCCTGTATGGCAATATTTTCAAACCCATGGATCTGTCTTGCCAGTTCCACTGCCTTTTCAGCATCGGTACCGGATTTGGTCTTTTCCTTGCCGATATTGACCTGGAGCAGTATTTTTTGAATTTTATGAATGGCCCTTGCCTGTCTGTCTATCGCTTTAGCAAGCTTAACAGAATCCACGGTGTGGATATATTCAAAATATTTTACGGCAATGGCCGCCTTATTGGATTGGAGGTGTCCGATAAAATGCCAGCAGGCTTTTTCCGTCCCGATGGTCTCAATTTTTGCCACGGCTTCCTGGATATAATTTTCTCCAAAATGCACGGCGCCACATTGGAGGGCCTCCATTACCGTTTCTGCATTTTTTTTCTTGGTCACGGCGACGAGAAGGATATCTTCAGGGTTCCGGCCACAGGATTTTGCCGTCTCCGCAATAAGTCCATTTATCGTTTCAAGGTTTTTTTTAATGGATGACATGTCGGGTTTATATCCTCATTTCAATGATCTTTAATTCCATCAGGGCCTCAATGACTTCGCAGACCGGCAACCCCACAACATTTGAATAGGACCCGGAAATTTTTCTGACCAGAAATGCACCCAGGCCCTGGATGCCATAGGCCCCTGCCTTGTCAAAGGGTTCTTTTGTGTTCACATACCATTTTATTTCCTGATCCGATAAAGATTTAAACCAGACCCTGGTTTTTACGGCAGTTTTTATGACGGTCTGTTTATGCTTGTTCATGATACAAAAGCCGGTGAATACCAGATGTTCCCGGTCACTCAACAGCCTGAGCATTTCCATGGCATGATGTTCTGATTCCGGTTTTCCCAGGATTTGATCCTGGAGGACCACAATGGTATCGGCCCCCAGAATCCAGAGATCAGGATAGGCCTTGGCAATTTTTTCCGCCTTCATAAAAGAGAGTGATTTTACATATTCCACCGGATTTTTTATGGAGATGTCCTCTTCATCAATATCGGAAGGGACAATTTCAAGTTCGATCCCTGTCTGTTCAAGAAGTTCTCGTCTCCGGGGGGACTGGGAGGCCAATAATAATGTTTCCAGATTGATCGGTTTCATAGGATTTTATTATCAGAAATCCGTCAAGGAAACAATCCCGGGATAGACCAATGGGTTTTAGGCTTGCATATTTCATAAAAATATTATAGAAAACCATGGATTATGCCTGGGTGGCGGAACTGGTAGACGCAAGGGACTTAAAATCCCTCGGTGATTATCACTGTACGAGTTCAATTCTCGTCCCAGGTACCAGATAAAATTAAGGGTTTAGCCGGGTTTGGCAAACCCTTTTTTTGTCGACCAATACTTTTTCCTATTTAAAAAAAAATTTTATATGGTTTACTCTTATCTGAATTTATCATAAAACTTTAGGAAAATTAAGGTCAGCATAACAGTTTTTTTCAGCTCATAATATCCGATATGGTTTGACAAAGGGTTAGTCAAGCAGGAGAAACCATATGGCCAGAAAGAAGAAAATCATGGATAAGCCGGGCGACTCCTCTGATATATCAACCTGTGACCCTCAAACAGCAGTTGAGGTTGCTTCAGAGGCCCGACCCGGGCCGGATAAAAAATTTCCCGTTGTCGGGATTGGCGCATCGGCCGGGGGACTGGCGGCTTTCGAGGCATTTTTTTCGGGCATACCCGCCGACATTGACACAGGCATGGCCTTTGTTCTGGTTCAGCATCTGGCTCCGAACCACAAAAGCATCCTTACGGATCTGATTCGTCGTTACACCAGCATGAAGGTTTTTGAAGTTGAAGACGGAATGAAAGTCTGTCCCAATTGCGCTTACATCATTCCACCGGGCCGTGACATGGCATTCCTCGGCGGAACGCTGCATCTTCTGGAACCTTTTGCGCCGAGGGGCCTGCGCATGCCCATCGACTTTTTTTTCCGATCCCTGGCCCAGGATCAACATGATCGGGCCATCGGGATCGTGCTCTCCGGAACCGGCAGTGACGGGACTGCCGGTGTGCGGGCCATCAAGGGAGAGGGCGGTATGGTCATGGCCCAGAATCCCTATTCCGCGGAATACGACAGCATGCCTTTAAGCGCCATTGCCACCGGTCTGGTGGACTATGAACTTGCGCCTGCTGAAATGCCGGCTCAAATCATGGCTTATGTGGCCCATGCGTTCAAGCTTCCGGCCCATACTGTCAGCTCCGGGTCTTCCAGGATGGACAATGCATTGAAAAAAATTTTCATCCTGCTGCGGGCCCAGACCGGCCACGATTTTTCCGGATATAAGCCCAGCACTATCCATCGGCGCATTTTACGCCGCATGGCCATGCATCAGATCGACACCCTGGCCGGTTATGTCACCTATGCCCAGAAAACCCCGGTTGAATTGGAACATCTTTTTCGTGATCTATTGATCGGGGTTACCCGGTTTTTCAGGGACCCGGAAGCCTTTAACTCCCTTGAGACTAAAATTATTCCCCAGCTCTTTGCAGACAAACCCATGGACGGTTTGATCCGCGTATGGGTAGCGGGCTGTTCCACCGGAGAAGAAGCCTATTCCCTGGCTATTTTACTGGCCGAACAGCAGGAAGCGCTTAAATGCGGCGTCAAGGTCCAGATTTTTGCCACAGATATTGACAGCCATGCCATCGCCACAGCCCGTAACGGACGTTATCCGGCCAGTATTGCCGAAGACATATCGCCGTCACGGCTGGCAAGATTTTTTTCCATCGAACCCGGCAATGTCCTCCGGATTCACAAAACCCTTCGCGATCTGCTGATTTTTTCAGAGCAGGATGTGATTAAAGATCCGCCTTTTTCAAGGATCGATCTGATCAGTTGCCGCAACCTGATGATTTATATGGGAGGGGATCTGCAGAAAAAACTCATCGCGCTTTTCCACTATGCCCTGAATCCGGGCGGGTTTCTCTTTCTTGGGACTTCCGAAACAGTGGGTGAATTGGGCGAACAGTTTTCGACCAAAGACCGAAAACAAAAAATTTATCAGCGCAAGGAAAATCTTTACGGTACACAACAAAGCGCCATGAGTAAATTTTTACCCCCCATGACAGATAAAGACATACTCCCCCATGCCGGGAAAAAAACAACGGGTCCTGTAAAGCTATCTGTCCGTGAGTTAACGGAACAGACACTGCTGCAGATGGCCCCGGCCGCAGCCATGGTAAACACTCATGGCGACATCCTGTATCTTCACGGCCGCACCGGGATGTACCTGGAGTTGTCTCCGGGAGAGGCCGGCGTCAACAATATTTTAAAAATGGCCCGGGAAGGATTGCAGCAACATTTGACAAAAGCCCTGCAAAAGGCTGCGGCAGGTCAAAAAATGGCGAGCTATCCCCGTCTGCATGTCAAAACCAATGGTGATTTTAGTATTGTCAATTTAACGGTCCGATCCGTGACCCCCCGTCGAGGCGAAGCTGTAGTTCCGCCCTTATATCTTGTCATTTTTACGAAGGAGGAGACCCCTCCGGCAACAGAACCTGTCTTGTCCAAAGATTTCTCCATAGAAACCGGTATGGATGTTGTTGTAAGGGATGAAACTCAGGATCAGGCGCTCATCAAAGCGCTGCAGCAGGAACTGAAGATGAAAGAAGAGTATCTCCAGGCCACCCATGAAGAACTGGAGACCTCCAACGAAGAACTCAAATCCTCAAATGAGGAGATGCAATCCGTCAATGAGGAATTGCAATCCACCAACGAAGAACTGGAAACCTCCAAGGAGGAATTGCAGTCGGTCAACGAGGAATTGTCCACGGTCAATGCCGAGTTGCAGGCCAAGGTCATTGATCTGTCGAGAAGCAACAACGATATGAACAACCTTTTGGCCGGTACGGGCATAGCCACTGTTTTTGTAGATTGCAACCTTTGTATTCTCCGGTTTACCCCGGCGGCCACCCGGATCATAAACCTGATTCATGGAGATATCGGCCGCCCCGTAGGCCATACGGTTTCCAACCTGGAAGGGGTCACCGATCTGACGGCAGACATTCAATCGGTACTGAACACCCTGTCTCCCAAAGAATCGGAAGTAAAAACAAAAGCCGGGGAATGGTATATCATGCGCATTCTTCCCTATCGAACCCTGGAAAATGATATCGAAGGCGCCGTCCTTACCTTTGTGGATATCAGCGATCGAAAAAAGGCGGAAGAAGCCCTTCAGGAATCCAAGGAGAGAGAGATTAAGGGCCGGATGGCCGCGGCAATCGTTGACACGGTGCGGGAACCCATGTTGGTTCTGGATGAAAATTTGCGGGTGGTTTCAGCCAACCAATCCTTTTGCAGCGTCTTCCAGGTAACCCCCGGGGACGCCATCGGACGGTTGTTGAATGATCTTGGAAACGGTCAATGGAATATTCCATCCCTGCTCACCCTGTTAAATAAAATCCTGCCTCAAAATTCAGTGTTCAATGATTATGAATTGACCCACAATTTTGAGCATATCGGTCCGCGAACCATACTGCTGAATGCCCGCCGCATCCTGGGCACAAGCGGTACAACCAATTTAATCCTGCTGGCCATGGAAGACATTACAGACCGCCGGAAGCCTAATCCGGCAAACCATGGCAAAAACCAAAAATCTCAGGGATTGAGAAAAACACAACCCTTTTCCGATAATTGTCCTGACTAGTCAGGATTTTTATCATATGGTAAACAATATAAAAGCCTAGGGAAGTTCCATCTGTGCGTTAAACGAAAGAATGACCTGACCGGGGTTGCCGGATAAAAGAGCATCAGAACAAAGGTCCGGTGCGTTATAAACAAAAAAGCCGAGGTAAATCCATGTGGTAATTTTTCCATTTTGTCAGGCCAAGGCATACAATTTGCTGGGTTTATTGAGAGAAATTGCTGACCGCTGTTTTTTAAATACATGTTTCCAGATTTTTGCAGGATGGACATATGAGGAGAAAAACCATGGTTGGGAAGGAATTATCCCGGGAAAAATTTGACACGCTTCGCAAAAAGGCTGAAGAACTCTTAAGCCTTCAGGGAGATCCATCGGAAAACCCTTTCGGCGGGGATCTCTTAAAACTCATTCATGAACTCCATACATTTCAGATCGAACTGGAAATTCAGAATGAAGAGCTGGCCCGGACCCATCAGGCCCTTATGAGATCCCAGATGCTATATACCGATCTCTATGATCATTCGCCGGTGGGGTATATCACCCTCGATAAAAAAGGCATTATCCAGAAGGCCAATCTGAAATTCGCTGAAATGCTGTCCATGGAAAGAGCTGCGTTAATCCATCAGCGGTTCTCACAATATATTGCATTTGAAGATAAGGATATCTGTTATCAGCATCTATTGAATGTTCCCGATCCGGATAAAAACCACAGTTGTGAACTGCACCTGAAAAGAAAAGACGGCTCCTTGATGGATGTGCAGCTTGAAAGCATCATGATTGCTGCCGATGATGGCGCCGCCGAACTCTATCGCATCATCGTTTCGGATATCAGTTATCGCAGAAAAATAGAAGCAATTCTCAAATACAGCCGGCTCCAATTGGAAATGATCCTTAACAGTCTGGATGCATATATCTATATTACCGACATGAAAACCAATAAGATCCTGTTTGTCAATAAGGCAATGGAAGACTTATATGGAAAGGACCTCATCGGCAGTCTATGCTGGCAAAGATTTCAACATAAGACGGAGGGCCCCTGTGATTTCTGCACCAATCATAGATTGGTGGATGCCGAAGGCAATTCGACAGGGATCTATGTATGGGATTTTTACAAGCAGGATTTGAATCGATGGTTTGAACTGCACGATGTGGCAATTCCCTGGATAGAGGGTGGTCTGGTGCGCCTGGAAATCGCTGTGGACATCAGCCGGCGCAAAGAATTGGAACAGCAGCAAAAAACCGTGAACGACCTTCTGGAGGATACGGTAAAAGAAAGAACCGCTTTGCTGAATGAAAAAAATATCGCCCTGAAAGCGGTGCTGAATAATTTAGAACAAGAAAAAAAGGATATGGAGGATGCCATATCTGTCAATTATAAGCTCTTTTTATCTCCTGTAATTGATAATCTGAAAAAAGCAGCGACACAAAAAAAACAGGAGGATTTGATCGACATTCTTGAATCCAGATTAAATAATATCCTTTCCCCGTTTTTAAAAAAATTGTCCAATCCTTTCCTGAATCTGACATCCACTGAAATACACATTGCAGAACTCATTCGCTTCGGCAAATCCAACAAGGAAATATCCGAACTTCTGGGCAGCTCCATCGGCACCATAGCCCGCCATCGGGAAAATATCAGAAAAAAAATCAACCTCACCCATAAAAAAATCAACCTCAGGGCGTTTCTCTCATCCCTCCAATAGTGCATATCATTTCTATGCAATTCATATGGTTTCTTTTGGTGCTTTGATCGGTTGATCTGGAATGCAATTGCCCGCTATAATAACGCTTAACAGAATCTCAGATGCCTATGAGCCAATCTTCCTGCTATTCATATGGAACCTAAAAAACCGTCAATCACAAAGGAGGCCAACATGAGTATCAAAAAGCAATATGTTAAAAACAAATCCCGATGCAAGGTTACCTTTCAAGTTCAAAAGGAAATGGGAAACGGAGCAAGACAAATGTATGTGGTGGGTGAATTCAACCAATGGGACAAGGGTGCTACGCCCATGAAATGTCAAAAAAACGGCACCTTTGCGGTTACGGTTGATCTTGACCCAAACAGAACATACCAGTTCCGGTACCTGGCAGACGGGTCGGACTGGATCAGTGATCAGGATGCAGATATGCATGTTCACTGCCCTTACGGAAATTGCGACAATTCGGTGGTGATCACCTAATTTTTTTTAGGGAGGCATACCATGCCTCGTGCTTTTAAAAGGCCAAGAATTTTATTTGTAGCACCGGAAGTGTCCCATCTTCCCGCAAAGCTGTGCGCCATACCGGATAGCCTCCGGGCCAGGGCGGGAGAACTGGGAGATTTCTCCGCCTCCCTCATCTCTGCCCTATGCGAAAAGGGGGCGGAGATGTTCAATGTAACCTTCCCGGATTATCGGACCCTGTTTAACAACCATGAAAACCCGATGATTCAGACTCGGTTGACATCGGCAAGGCTTCTGAATTCCCCGGAAGCATCCCGTTTGCCTGAAACCAATACCGCTCTCATCAAAAACTGCAATGAGAAAAATCATGTCAGCGGCAAAAAAGCCATTAAGCTCTTTCTTCAGAAAAGGCTGGGAATACGTAAAAAAAAGGAGGTGTGCCATGACAAAAATCATCATTGATAGAAATTCTGCCTGGGAAGACGGCTGCCCGGAAGATTTTAAAATATATGATTCTACGCATTTAAAGGACAAATTCATGTGGAAAAAAGAATATATCAAACGATCAAAAACCGATAGAAGGTCATTCCTGGACAGGCGTATCATGAATTTCGGGCCAGAGTATCCGGACCGGGACCGAAGGGTGAAAAGAGACCGGAGAAAAGGCTGGGATGACAGGACCGAACCCCAGTTGTTTACCTGGTGGGACAGTCTTCCCCAAAAATCACCCCTCAGGGCTCGAAGGCTTAAACAGCCCAAAATTTAAAATAGAACCCTTCCGTGCCTTTCGGATGCGGATATTGATATTAAGAAAGGAGACTCAATGAAACAAAAGATATCCGGTCAGGAACGATTTTTTCCATTTGACCCGCAAACGGGGTTTTTGACAATTCATCCTGAGTTTGGAAGCACACCTGCCGCTATTTCAGATCAACTGAAATTGCTCCGGGAACTCCAGAGGTTTCAGAATGAACTGACCCGTCAGAATATGGTGCTTCTGCGATCCCAACAGGAGTTCATGAAATCGAAAATATACTATACGGAGCTCTATGATACCTTGCCCATGGGTTATATCACCCTGGATTCAAACGGAGTTTTGCTGAATGCCAATCTGACCTTTGCAGCCATGGTGTGCGCGGAAAGGCCGTCCCTTTTGAACCAAAGGCTGATGGATTATATTGTTCCCCGGGATCATGAGATTTACTGCAGGCATCTGAAAGATCTGAAGGCTTTAAAGACGGAACAGAGCTGCGAGCTGCACATGCAACGAAAAAATGGAACAGCTTTTGATGTCATGCTGAAGACGGCGGTCGTTTCTGATGACCACAAAAAACCCGAACGATACCGCACGGCTGTTATTGACATCAGTGAGCACAAAAGACTGGAAAAAGAGCAGGAAAAACGTCATCAGGCAGATAAAATGGAATCCATCCGGGGGATCACCGGAGGAATTGCCCATGATTTTAACAATATTTTTCAAATTCTCCTGGGGACGGTGGAAATGGAGCTTGATAATCTCCCGGGACGGAGCCGGACCCAAAAAAACCTTAAAAAAGCCAAGGATACAATTCTTAGAGCCGCAGGGATTGTCGCACATCTCCTCCATATCAGCTTTAGAATCGAACCTGAACTGAGGCCGACAAGGATTGCGGCAACCATTCAAGAGGTGCTCAAATGTTTAAGCCCTTTAATTTCAAGCACCATAGACATCAGATCCCATTTTCCGGCTCAGGAAGTGAGTATCCTTGCCGATCAAAATCAAATCCATCAGATGTTCATGAATCTTTTCACCAATGCCTTACAAGCCATGGAAGGCAACAGGAACGGCATCCTTGAAATAGCGGTTGAAACAGTGCATTTAATAGAGGCTGACATGGTCAACTATGTCGATCTGAGTCCGGGGGAATATGTTAAAATAACCATCAAAGACACGGGACCCGGGATTCATCCGGAAATCATCCATCAGATCTTTGATCCCTATTTTACCACCCGTGGACTCGCCAATGCATCGGGTATGGGGCTGGCCATTGTTCAAGCAATCGTGAAAAATCACAAAGGGGACATTGCCGTTGACAGCAGGCCTGGAGAAGGGACTGTCTTTACGCTGTTGTTCCCATCAATAAGAACCGCTTCCAAGTGAAACTTTCTGATCTGATTGGACGTGAATGGTCTTATGATTGAAGCCCCTCCATAGCATTTTGAGAAATCAATGTTGGGGTTGGCTCAAATACCCCTTGAGTTTTTTGACCGAGAAGCGTAAATATCTTCATCACAGGACTAAACTAAAAATCGGAACTTCTGAATAAATAACAGATTGATATGAAAAAAGGGTTTCGCAGTTCTCCGAAACCCTTTTTTGTATAAAGAGAAATAATTTTCAATTATGGATAAAATTCAAATTAACGGCGGCCGGAAACTTTACGGCGAAGTCCGTATCAGCGGGGCAAAAAATGCCGCCCTTCCTCTGATTGCCTCGGCCATCCTGGTTAACGGCAAAACCAGCTTCACCAATGTCCCGGATCTCATGGACATTAAAAGCATCAAACTGCTTCTGGAAGACCTGGGAGCGGTTTGCAGATCCTCTGAAGGATATCTGGAGATCGACGGCGCCCATATTCATAAAATTGAAGCAGAATATGATCTGGTCCGGAAGATGAGAGCCTCCATTCTGGTCCTGGGGCCCCTTGTGGCCCGGTTCGGCCATGCAAAAGTGTCCATGCCGGGAGGCTGCGCCATTGGGGCAAGACCCGTGAATATGCATCTTTCAGGGCTTGAGGCCCTTGGGGCGGAAATCACGATGGATCATGGCTATATTGAAGCCAGGGCCAACAGACTCATCGGCAATGAAATTTATTTTGATACCCCCACGGTTACGGGTACTGAGAATCTGATGATGGCGGCAAGTCTTGCAAAGGGAACCAGTGTCTTGCGGAATGCGGCCCGGGAGCCGGAGATTGTCGCCCTGGCCGAGGCTCTAAACCGGATGGGAGCTCGGATAAATGGGGCCGGAACCGCCATTATTACGGTTGAGGGGGTTGAGAGCCTTTCTTCTTCAGAGATTGCCGTCATTCCCGATAGAATTGAAGCCGGCACCTTTATGGTTGCGGCGGCGGCTACCGGCGGGGATGTGCTTATCCAATCCTGTGAGCCTGAGCACCTGGGCAGTATCATCAGCAAACTCAAGGCCACGGGCGCTGAGATCCGAACCCATCCCGACAGTATCCGGGTGATGGGCAAGGGCCCGATCCACAGTGTGGATATCAAAACAGTTCCCTATCCTGGTTTCCCCACGGATATGCAGGCCCAGTTCATGGCATTGATGACCATTGCCGACGGCAACAGCGTGATTCATGAGTCCATTTTTGAAAACCGGTTTATTCATGCCAATGAATTGCTTCGTCTGGGGGCGGATATCTCCATTTCCAGCGGCAATCTTGCCATGGTCAGGGGGGTTAAAAAACTCCAGGGCGCACCGGTCATGGCTTCAGATTTGAGAGCCAGCGCCTCCCTTGTGATTGCCGGATTGGTGGCCGAAGGAACAACCGTTATTTCAAGGGTATATCATATGGACAGAGGATATGAAGCCATTGAAAAAAAATTCTCACAACTGGACGCCGATATCGTTCGAATCAAATAAAATCCCTGATATGAGGTGAGATGATGTGAAAACCATTCTTGCCCATTTAAAACCGCCCTCATTATTTATTTTTTTCTCATTGATGGCCGGAATAGCACTGGGAGATCGTCTTCCGGATTTCAAGACCTATATATGGCTCGTTCTTGCCGTTTTGTCCGGGCTGTCGATCCTTGCCGCTTGTTTCCATAAACAAGCCTTTTTCCCCCTTTTTCTTTTTCTGATCTGTGGATTAGGGATGCTGTCCATCCAAACCAAGCTTTATCCCGATTACCCGGAGGATCATATCCGCCGGTTTTTTGATCTTAAAAAGACCTGCGTTAAAGGAAAAATTGTTTCATTCTCCCGCCATTATGACAAAAAAATAAAAGTCACACTCGAATGCAAAAATGCTGTGTTGCCGGATCAGCCTTCAGAACAGGTCAGCGGCAGGATTGAACTGAGTATATACCTGTCATCAGGCCCAATTCCTCAATATGGGGATACCATCGAGTTTGAATCCACCCTCCGCCCTGTTCAGAATTTTGAAAATCCGGGAGCCTTTGATTATGTCAGATATTTCAAGCTAAAGGGATTGGACGGCGCAGCATACTGTGACCAGAAAAATATCAGGATAATTCATGAAAAAAAACCGAAAAACATATTTTTAAAATGCATCCGGGCCATAGAAAAGATCCGGCTTGATTTTTATCGTTTCATTTTTGACCATGCAGGCCCCTCGGAAAGCACAAAGGCCCTGGCTGCATTGATTACGGGAAAAACAGAACTTATTTCACCGGATTTGAGGGAATTATTTTCCAAAGCCGGTATCAGTCATCTTTTTGCCATTTCCGGACTTCATCTATCCATCATCGGGTATTTATTTTTTAATGGTATTTTTTATTTTCTGTCGATTTTCCCGAAATTTTTGATAACCGGCCGGTCTAAAAAACTGGCCGGAGCCATAACAGTTGTTCCGCTCATGTTATATTGCATATTTTCAGGCTTTTCCCCTTCAACCCAGCGCGCATTTATCATGACCCTGGCCGTTCTTTTTTCATTGATTTCAGAAAAAGAAAAAGATTTCCCGTCCAGTATTTCCATGGCGGGTATTCTGATTCTGATCATTGATTCCGCAGCCCTTTTTTCCATATCCTTTCAATTATCCTTCATTGCTGTGGGGTTTATCATGGCCGGGCTTTCACTGGTTAAAAAAGGGGCCTTCCCTTACAAAGACAATTTTTTGGGAAAAACCGCCTTGCTCTTGTGCGTGTCTTTGTTTGCATCCCTGGGCACATTTCCTTTGACGGCCCACTATTTCCATACCATATCCATGGTTCAGCTCATTTCAAATCTTGTTTTCATCCCTGTTGTCGGATTTGTTATTCTGCCCCTGGGGATAGTTTCTTTATTGGGTTTTTCCTTTATTCCGGTTTTTTCAGGCTGGATCATCCATCTTTGCCATTTTTTGATTTCATTTTCAATTCTATCTTCCAAGGCGTTTGTTTCAATACCCTTTTCATGGGTGAGAACGATGAGCTTGGATGGGCCTGAAATCATCTTGATCTATCTGATGTTTGTATTTTTCTACACACTGGTCAAACAAAAAAGAACAATATCAGCGACCATCCTTGTGGTGATGGGAATCTTGGTCATTTATAATCTTTTAAATGGCCATTCCGTAAAAAAAACAGGGCCTGTATTAGCCATTACCATCATGGATGTAGGGCAGGGGAACAGTTCTTTGATTCAGACGCCTCAGGGCCATCATATTTTAGTGGATGGCGGGGGATTTCCTGACTTGTCCGACTTTGATACAGGCAAATATATTATAGCCCCTTTTTTATGGAAAAATAAGATAGACACCTTGAATTATATTATCTTAAGCCATCCTGAATCAGACCATTTAAACGGTTTGATTTATATTGTGGAGAATTTCAGGATTCACACCCTTATCAAAAATTCAGATATGACTAAAACCGAAGCGTATAAAAAACTGATGGAAATCTGCAAAAAAAAGAATATCCGGATATGGGAACCCTCAGGGAGAGGGGAAGCCATGTATCTCGGGGAAACAGCTATACTATTTTCAGAAAAGGCCGATCATTCTGTTTCCGATGATCTGAACAACAATTCCCTTGTTTTCAGGATTTCATACAAAAGATTTTCAATGCTGTTTCCGGGAGATATTCTTTCAGCTCGTGAAAAACACCTTGCCAAAGGAAACGGTTTGAATCTTCAGTCAAAAGTTCTGCTTTCTCCACATCACGGCAGTTCTTCGTCCAGCACTGAAATTTTTCTTGATAAAGTCATGCCCAAAAGTGTAATAATATCCTGCGGCCGTAACAATCGCTATAAATTCCCGCATCCGGACGTGTTAAAAAGGTATAAGAATATGGGAATCCATACCTTCAGAACGGATAAGGATGGAGCAGTTTTTATATCCAGTGACGGCCTGGATTATGGTATTAAAACCCATAAAGGCGGATAAATTTGTATTATATCTATTTTCCTTATGTTGTCGTTCTTGCCTTATTCATGCTGCATGAATGCTATCAAAAAAACCATCCAAGATGGTGGGCCCTCATGGTATTGATGGCCCCGGTCACCTCTCCCTATTTTATTTTCAAATCCCGGAAAGAATCGGGCATGGTCATTTTTTTGGTATTTTTATCCACCTTTTCGGCAGTCAGTGCCACTGAATTTTTTCTTTTTTCACGTGATATGGAAAAAAATAAATACGCCCATCTTTCTCCATTGGCGGTTCAAATGATTCGGCTCAGTGAAGACCTGAAGCAGAGTACCTTGAAACTCGATACGGCCTTGGTAAAGCTTGAATCTTTGAGCAAGGTGGAATCCAGGGTCCACGAGATCAAAAAAACCATTGAATTTATCGAAGAGATGAAAATTATTATGGTTGAAAATAAGGACGCCATTCAGCGTCTTGAAAAATTCACAGAAGATTATAAGCAGTTTTTTTCAGGCAAAGACCTGGAGTGGGTGGTCCATATCCATGATTTTTATCATGATAGGACGGTTATTCAGCATTATAACAGCCTTGAAAATTATTTATCCAGTTTTCAGGATCTGCTGGAATATACCTATCAAAATTTTCAAAACATCACCGAGGTGAAGAGTCAAGAACATTTAAAAAATTATGATGAATATTATTTTCGCTATCGCAGGGCTGTTGACACCCATAATAAATTTAACGTCCGGCGGATTGAACTGCAGAATTCCTATCTGAAACAATATCCCGATATCCGGCCCTATCTTCCAGGCGAGCGTCAGACCGAAGCTTTTAAATTGTGGGGATAGCGGTCTTCTCCCGAATCCTTCAAGAAAGGGATAATCACTTTATTTTTATTGCCTCCTGAAATATCATAGGTAATTGAAACGATGGGGACATTCAATTTTGCCTCAAGCTTGTGGGCCATGGATTCAGTAATCAGGCCGGGACAGCAGAAAGCGGGGTTGGTCTGGACCAGCAGTTTCAAATCCGGGTGTTCGCTTATGATATGATGAATTTTTAAGATATTATCCATGGATTCGCCGGTATGTTCCTGAAGTATTCCATAGTCCGGAAGAATGGCTTCATAGGAACCGGTAACCGTAAATATGGACCGGCCCAGGACGGGTTCAAAATATTTATAATATCGTTTTTCCATGGCCTGCATGACAACCAGCAGTGTTTTGTTTGACATCAGGCTGACGTATTTTCCTTCCTTAAACCATTTTCTGAAATATGAATTTGCGATGATTTTCAGATATTTATAATAGGGAGTGGTAATGACTTCCCCTCCGTTATCTTCAATGAAATGAACCAGATCCTGATTCATAATATCATTGTCCCGGACGTAAAGGTCACCGAAAATCCCTATTTTGGGCCGCTGTTCAGGCCGGGTTTGAATACGTAAAAACATATCCATGATGGTTTTTATGGACGCTTCCTTGTCTCTGCCGTTTTCAAAGGTGTCACATAAAAGGGATAAGGCTGTCATGAGGGTCTGATCCGTTTCTCCTTTACGAATCTCATAGGGTCTGATTTTGCAGCCCACACTTCTTAAAAGCCCGCCGAACATATAGGCAAAATAGGCGTTGGTGGAGGCTTTAAAAGAAATATCAAACAAAGAAAGCTCCCCTTTATAGATTTCGGCCTTCTCAAATCCGTTGCCGTTTTTCTCCAGTATCTTTTTAATATGGTAGGGATACATTTTAATATTGCAGGCGATTTCCGAAGGATTGAGCCACAGGGCACAATCGGATGGATCAAGATGATGCTTTTCCACCGTATGAATAAATGCAGCCGCCACTGCATTTAAAGGAATGCATTGACCCGTATTGGTCAGAATGCTTTTTTTCAGGGTATCAGGGGTTTCTTCCATGAGAAGGGCCTTATAGCCCTCGTTTTTCATAATCGATACAATAAGGCTTCCGGTCAGTCTGTCCCAATTCGGAAAGAGGATGGTTTTATTTCCGATTTTGGGTAAGAATCGGGGGTGAAGAGAGGCGATCTTTTTATCCTTTTTCTTTGGGACTGAGGCATGATGGTTTAAAAATGACCTTACAGCGGCTTCCACCCGTGTCTCATATCCGACACTGGAGTCATGCTCGTCCAGCTCCAGTATCAGATAGGGCTTGTGATAGGTTTCCATGATCTGTTTGAAATAATCAATACCAAAAGCATCGGGAGCGCATTTAAACGAGCTGATATAAACCGGGTACAAATGCTCGGTTTTTGCTGCAATAAAGGCGGTCTTAAGAATCTGGGCCACATATTTCCAATGGATTTCTTTTAACAGGGGATCTATTTCTGAAAAATCAAAATTTTCCGGATTCACCATATCCTGGAAAAAGGTTTTTACTCCCAGGTTTTCAAAAAGCCGGGGAATATTGCTGTTCATGGTATCTGTCAAAATCGTATAGGGTCTGCCGACCAATACCACATTGATATCCGGGCCGCTTACCCGGTGTTTTTCAAATAATTCCCGGTTTTTTACCTGACAGGTTTCATGGAATTCAACAGCACTGTCATAGGCGGTTGAAATGTCAAAAAAGGAAAAGAGAAAATCCGATGATATGGTTTTTAAGACCTTATACAATTCCAGTTTGGTATGGAAATTAGTATAAAGATATTTGATAATAGGGGAAATCAACCTGTTTCGATCATATTCCGACAGGCAGGACACCACCGATGGAGAGAACTGGGTATAATAACAATGCTGCCTGCGCCGGTCTTTATCACCGGTGTTGTCTTCAAAATAAAAGGGCAGAAACACATAATCCGCAATACCCATTAAATACTCAATATGTCCGTGCAGCGCCGTGACCGGGGCGCAAAATTCAGCTTTTGCAGAATTTTTTCCAAGTTTTACAGGGGTTTTCAATTCGGCGCTGGTAACGGTTTTAATGCCCAGCTTTGAAAAAAAATAAACCCAGAAATCTATATCTTCAAACAGGTGAAGGGCTTTTGGAATGCCCATGGTGAACTGGTGTTTGATGATAGGGGCTTCGATCTTCGGAACAGCACGGTTTCTATATGCCAAAAGGCTGTATCCGGTTTTCCGGGGAATCATTTTTTGGGTCTGGTAATCCCTGCCGCATAAAAATCCATAGGCAAGGCTTTCACCGTTCACCTCGGCAATGGTGAGCTTGCAATAATTGGTGCAGATATGGCAGGTTTCCCGGCGAACGGGAATCTCATATTTCCATAGCCCGAATCCTCTGAATCCGGATCTGTGCAACTGTTTTTCCTTTACCAGCAAGGCCGCTCCCAGGGCTCCCGTCAAATGGCAATAGCGGGATACATGGATGGGTTTTTGTAATTTTTGCTCAAAGGCGGCAACAAGCGCTTTATTCCTGGCCGTGGCCCCCTGAAAAAGGATACAGTTTCCGATTTTGCCGATACTGGCGACCTTTGTCAGATAATTGTCTCTGACAGAATGGAGAACCGAGGCCAGAATTTCATTTCGTTGATATCCCTGGGCCAGATAATAATTGATATCCCTTTCCATGAAAACAGTGCATCGGTCACTGGTGACAGGAGATGAAACGCCTTCTGTAAGCTTCGAATACTTGGACAGAGGGCATCCGAGTTTGACGGCCTGTTCTTCAATAAAGCTTCCGGTACCGGCAGCGCATACCGTATTCATGACCGAGGAGGTTACCATCCCATCCTTTAAAAGAGTGAATTTGGCATCCTGTCCCCCGATCTCAATGATGGTGTCCACATTGTTGTTTAAATTGCAGGCCGCCGTTGCATGGGCGGTTATCTCATCGGGTTCGATGTCCGCGCCTATGATTTTGCCGGCTATTCTCCGTCCGGACCCTGTTGTCCCGCAACCTTTTATCTCAAGCTCGATCCCATGGGTGCCAAAAAAGGTTTCACAGGCTTTAAATATTTTTTGTACGGCAGTGACGGGCCTTGATGCCGTTTTGGTGTAAAATCCTGCCATTGGAAAGCCCTCATGATTGATGAGAATGCTTTTCGTGCTTGTGGATCCCACATCCAAACCCAGATAGCCTTTCTTTAGAGTCATCAATCCGGGATCCTGATAAATATCAACCTCGACATCATCCTCGACATAGGACGAAAAGCATTTAAAGTCCGGATAATGGGACAGCTTGAGATCCAGTGCCGGGTATGAAAGATGAGGTTTTTTCGGGGAATTGATAAAGATATCTTTTGACGAGGAAAACGAAGCTGGTTGAAGTTTTTTATGGTTTGAAAGATCATCCATCAGGCAAAGTGCCGCACCTGCCGCACCATAGACTTTTGAATATGAATCGGTGATGAATCGGCACCCCGTCGTTTTTTCAAGATGTTTTTTAACGGCGTTGTTATGGGCCACCCCACCGCAAAATACAATTCTTTCCCCGGCATGGCTGAATTTAAAAAGGGTATTGGCAATATTTTTTGCCAGGCCATGGCAAAGGCCATCACAAATCTGTTCAATGCCGTAACCTTCCTGCTGGGCATGAATCAAGTCGGTTTTTGCAAAAACAGCACAACGGGTGGCAATATCCGGGATTTTTTTTGTATTCACCAGCGCTTTTTTACTGAGTTCTTCAGACCCTTGGGGAAGGCTTAATCTTCTGGCCTGCTGGTCTAGAAAACTGCCTGTACCGGCAGCACAGGAAGTGTTATGTTTGGCACCGATATAGTGCCGGGTTTCACCAAAGCGGCTGAGAGAAAATCTTTCCCCGCCAATGTGCAGAATCGCATCGAAATCCGTGTGAAAATATTTTGCTGCACGGATCAGACTCAGTTGGTCGTCATAAAACCGATGGGCTCGAATAAACAAAGGCGTGGCATCGGTGGCGCCGACATAGGCGATCCGGAGTAAATCAATCTTTTCGGTCAATTTTGAAAAACACTGCCTGACGTCACCATGATGTATTGCAGATGCAGAATGGATAATATCCCCGTCAAGGCTCAACAGTACGATATGAATGGAAACAGAGCCGATATCAATTCCGAGAATATACGAGGGATCCGTTGTCATTATAGCTTTTCCTTAATATGGTTCCAAAATTCCAATACCCCTTTAAACCAACCGTCCATAAACATCTGCTCATCGTCTGCAGGTATTGATTCCCGGTTTTCGGTCAGGTTGGTCGCTTCATAAATTTTTTTAAAATAGCTGCTCATTTTAGAGTCGGAAATCAGTTTGTACGTGTCCTGAAATTTTAATACGTATAAAAGATCTCCATAATGGGCAATCTTGGCCCACTGAAGGCCCTCTGTTTTTCCCAGGGTATAATATTTTTTTTCCCAGTTCTGCTTTTCCTCTTTGAGTCGTTTGATGATATCCGCCATATCAAAATCTTCAGATATCCGCTTCTGAAATTCTTCTTTCCTTTGAATGGCTTCGGCCAATGCATCCTGAAAGAGTTTTGAAAGATTAAAGGAAGCCCGCCATTCTTCCAATTTCTCATAAAGAAAATCCGGCATGCTGAGTGTTATTTTTTGAGTCATCCTGACATCCTTTCGCAAAATACTCATTTGAATTTCTTTATACGTATCGCCTAATAGAATACGTGTCAATAAAAAGATGAAAGCAAACCGATCATTTCTCATATTTTTTTTTGGAGGTCCGCTATAAACTTGAATAATCTCTTATTTGAGGCTATACTCGACAGTCATGTTCATTAAATCCGTTGAAAAAACAGGTGAGACAACCATCCGATTGCTGGAATCCTGCGGCAGGCTGTTGATTTTTTTTGCAACAGGGGGGATCAATGTTTTTATCCTGCCGGTTCAGTTTTCCAAGATAATCGACCATACCTGGTTTATTGGGGTTAAATCATTTTTTGTAATTGTTTTGACAGGCATTTTCACCGGAATGGTACTGGGCCTTCAAGGATATTATTCCCTGGTTAAATTCGGTTCAGAGGCAGGACTGGGGGCTGCTGTCGCCCTAACCCTGGTTCGCGAACTCGGCCCTGTTCTGACGGCCATTATGGTTACGGCCAGGGCCGGATCTGCAATGGCTGCCGAAATCGGAGTGATGAGGATTTCAGAGCAGATTGATGCGCTTAAAACCATGCATATCAACCCTATCAGATTCCTTTTTACACCGAGGCTGATTGCATCCGTCATCAGCTTCCCCTTATTAACCTCCCTGTTTAATGTCATTGGAATTCTGGGGGGATATTTATCCGGTTCCATCCTTATCGGCATCAACCAATATGACTATATGGATACGGTTATTAAGAATGTGGATATGGCGGATATTAACGGCGGTTTTTTAAAATCTCTTGTTTTTTCCCTTATTGTCACAACCCTCTGCTGCTATCGGGGATATTATACGCATTTGTTCAGCGGGTTCGGTGCCAGGAGCGTAAGCCTGTCAACAACCAATGCCGTTGTTCAATCCTGTATTTTTATCTTGATTTCCGACTATATCATTACATATTTTTTGGTATAAAAAATGGTGGTTCCTTTCATCCAATTTGTTGATGTAAAAAAACGCTTTAAAACCCAGGAAGTTTTAAAAGGGGTTCATCTATCGATCCATCGCGGAGAGATTACGACCATCATAGGAAAAAGCGGGACCGGAAAATCCGTATTGCTGAAACATATTATCGGCTTGATGCATCCGGATTCAGGGCATATTCTGATCAATGGCGAACCTGTCCATCTGTTGTCCCGTGAAAAAATAAAGGCATTTCAAAAAAAATTGAGTTATATGTTCCAGGATAACGCCTTGTTTGACTCCATGACCATATACGAGAATATTGCTCTGCCCCTGGCGGAAAACAGAGATTATCCTAGAAACCGGATACGGGAAAAAGTCATGAACCAGATCACTGAGCTGGGGTTATTGGGCTCGGAAGAAAAATTTCCTGCCCAGCTTTCAGGCGGTATGAGAAAAAGAGCTGCTTTGGCCAGGGCGCTTGTTATTGATCCGGAGGTCGTTCTTTTTGATGAGCCGACCACCGGCCTTGATCCCATACGAAAAAAAAACGTCCACACCATGATCAAGGAGCATCAGAAAAAATTCGAATTCACAGCCGTCATTGTCAGTCATGATATTCCTGATATTTTCAATATTTCTCAACGGATTGCCATGCTGGATGAGGGCCTTATTCAATTTGAAGGATCAAAGCAAGAGGTCCTTGATTCTCACAGCACAATTGTAAACGCCTTTATCAGAGGCGAAGAAGCTTAAGCATAAAAATATGGGAGTTCGAAAAGGAAGGGCATGAACAAAAGAAAAATTGAATTCTATGTGGGCCTGTTTGTGGTCCTAGGGTTGATATGCAGCATTTATCTTGTTGTAGTTCTAGGCGAAATCGGGTTCCTAAGGGATACAAGGTATCCGGTATATGGGTTTTTTACTTCTGTTTCAGGGCTTAAAAAAGGTGCCCGGGTTGAAATGGCCGGGGTTGAAATCGGGATTGTTTCAAATGTCACGATTGATAAAGAACGACTGCTGGCCAAGGTAGAATTGAGCATTGATAAAAATATAACACTTACGGAAGATGTGATTGCCTCTGTAAAAACATCTGGTATAATAGGACAAAAATATATTGACATTGCCCCCGGCGGCTCCGACACCATGCTTGAACCGGGTCAGGAAATATATAATACAGAGTCATCGCTGGACATTGAATCCCTTGTCAGAAAATTGATATTCAACAAGGATAAAAATTAGTTTTCATTGCCTTTAAAAATGAAACATCTTCTTTCCATGTTTCATTATGATAATAACCGGTTAAAAATAAAGGAAAAACAATGGGGAAAACATATTCTTTTTCAATCATGGCAGTTATCGTATCTGTTTTTATCCTGAGAATGGATCTTTTCGCGCAGGAGGTCAACCCCGTTGCCCCTTTATTATCAGAAGATTCCCTTTCTCTAAGTTCAAACAATCCCATTAACAACACTGCATTTTTTCTTGCCCAGGGCACTCAGATCAAACCCGAGCAAGATTCTTCCGAAGATGAGATATTTGAAGACTACCAGAACTCAGGAAAAATCCAGCCTGTCTCCGATCCGCTTTATTATTTCAATTATGCCATGTATACGTTTAATGACGTTCTCTATTTTGCCGTGCTTCAACCCATTTCCTCAAGCTATAAGGCCCTCACTCCCCCCTTGTTTCGAAAAGGGGTGAGTCATTTTTTTCATAATCTTCTTTTCCCTGTCCGGTTTGTCAATAACCTCCTGCAAGGACGGATCAAAGATGCCGGAACGGAAATTGAAATTTTTCTTATCAATTCCACCATAGGCGTTTTAGGCTTCGGTCAGGTTGCCCAGAATGAATTCGGGCTTAAGACCTGTGATGAAGATCTGGGTCAGACCTTTGGCTCCTATGCCATTGGAAATGGGTTCTATCTTGTTCTCCCGGTACTTGGACCGTCAACTTTAAGGGATGCTGTGGGGCTTGCCGGAGATTCTTTTTTAACCCCGGTCAATTATGTTGACCCCTGGGAACTTTCCATGGGCATTAAATCATATGATACGATTAATTCATTGTCATTTCGGTTAGGGGATTATGAAGCATTAAAAGCTGCTGCCGTCGAACCCTATATTGCCATCCGGAATGCATATATTCAAAACCGGGAAAAGAAGATCAAAGAATAGGATTATTCAAACAGATCCGTCCTTCTGTTGGGCAGAAAATATTTCATGGGATGGGATCGAACATTGATGAGAAGCGTTTTTTCAATGCTGATGAGATGAACCCCTTCAGCATTATCAATGGATTTGTAAGCCACATGTCCATCCGGGCCGATAAAGAGACATAGGCCAGGGAACAAAAGTCCTTTTCCGTTATCTCCGGTTTGGTTTAAGGCGACAATATAAACCCCGTTGTCAAATGCCCGGGCCCGAAGATGCCGGACCCATGAATCATATTTTTCCTGAGAGCTGCCCCGGGGTGATGCATGGGGGATAAAAATCACATCGGCCTGTTTCAAGGCCATGGCCAGGGAAAGTTCCGGAAAATGGGCATCGTAACACAGTTGAATTCCAAACATCAGACCACTGGACTTGAATACGGAGATTGTATTTCCTGCGGAATAATATTTTTTTTCAAAGGGGGAAATATGTATTTTCCTGTAAACATCTGAGGAGCCATCTGGCTTGAAAATTAAATGAGAAGAATATATGCGTTTATCCGGTGCTTTCTCTGCCAACCCGACCAGCAGGGTGACGTTTGATGTCTGAGCCATGCGTTTAAACAAGGTCAGCATCTCTTCTGCAACAGGTCGTGCGATGGTATGGATATCATCATTGACCACATACCCGGTTAAATTCATTTCAGGAAAAACGATGAGGCTGGCCCCTTTTTTCAGGGCAATGGTTATGAAATTCAGGGTGGATTCAAGATTTTTTTCATAATTACCAGCCGTGCAGTTTTGAACCACCAAGGCTGTTTTTATGGTATTCATACCTTGAAATTGGCGCTGATTTTAAAAACTGTTGTAGCCGGCAGGTTCAATATGGGTTTAACCTGGGTTTTTTCACTGATTTCCTTCAGGCTTTTTTGAATGATTTCAACCGAAGGGGCAATAAAGGTAAACCAGATATTGAAATCGTGGCCTCTTTGATAATTATGGGTTACGCCTGCATAGGAATTAACGGTTTGTGTAAAAAGATCGATTTTTTCTTCCGGTACCCGTGCAGTGCAGAGAGTGGAATAATAACCCAGTTTATCAGGACTGAAATTACCGCCAATACGACGAATCAGCATATCTTTTTTCATCTGTCGAATTCGCCTGATCACTTCTGCTTCCGTAAGGCCCAGTTTTTGAGCAATGATATCATAGGGCCGGGGATCAATGGGGAAATCCATCTGGATATTATTTAAAAGGGTTTTGTTGATATTATCGATGCCGGGCATTTATCGAAACTCCTGAGCTTTTGGACGGGCATTCGTCCTGGCACATTAACAATAAAGGCCCTGCACCAAAGATGCAGAGCCTTTAAATTCAATGAACAATGTCGAATGCGGGATTATCTATACACATCCGGTTGGCTTGGGAAGACCGGCCATTTTGCAGGCGCCTTTTCCCGGTCCTGACGGAAACAATTCATAGATGTGTTTCAGTTTGAATTTTGTGAGCTTGGAAAGAACACGAACCATGGGGGCGATACCATTTTTTTCATAATAATCCTGAAGAACTTTGATCAGTGTCCAATGTTCCTCTGTCAGCTCATCAATTCCTTCCTGAGTTTTGACATAATCAACCCACTCGTCACAATATGTATTGTAATCAAGAAGGAATCCATCCTCATCTATTTCAAAAGATTTCCCATTAAACTCGATTGTTGCCATTTAAAATTTCCTCCTGTAAGTAATTAATTTCTATCATTTTTAAGACATACTGTCTTAGCTTCAATAATTAAAGACATAACATATCTTAAGCAATAGTTGCTTGTCAATATAAAATAAGCCTGAATCAATATTCTTTCGGTGTCTTGTTCAACTGCGCCAGAGTGAAGACCGGGCCGTCTTTGCACACCAATTCCTTTCCGATATTGCACCTGCCGCACATACCGATACCGCATTTCATCCTGTTTTCAAGGGACATGATGATCTGGTGCTCTTTATATCCCAGGGCCGTCAGGGCAGGCTGGGTAAATTTGATCATAATGGGTGGTCCGCAGATAATGGCATAGGTGTCGGCATCGGCCTTAGGTGCATTCTGTTCTACGATCTGGGGGACAAATCCCTTGTGATACTTCCAGGTCGGGTCATTGGTGCCGTCAACGGTAATATGCATGCGGATATCATCCCTTTTTTCCCATTCATACAGTTCTTCTCTGTAGAGAAGCATGCCCGGCGATCTTGCCCCATAGACCACATCAATATTTTTAAATTTTTTCCGGTTGGCCGGGTCCAGCATATAAATAATGGATGATCTCAGGGTGGTAAAGGCAAACCCGCCGCCGATGATGACCACATTTTTATTTTCCAGTTTATCCCAGGGATACCAGTTGCCCAGGGGGCCCCGGATACCCATGATATCGCCGACCTTCATGTTGTGCAGATGGGAGGTCACCACACCGGTCCGGAATACCGTAAATTTGACAAAGCCTTTCTCCACAGGGGAGGAGGCAATCCCGATGGGGATTTCTCCTACGCCGGGGATGGAGAGTTCGGCGAACTGACCGGCCCGGTATGAAAATTTCTTTTCATCTTCAGGGTCGAGAAAAACAAATTTAAAGGTCTTTAAAGACTTATCTTCAGTTGCAATTTCAATATCATCAATGCGAACCGGATAAGGCAGATAGGGATTTTCCATGTTTCCTCCTTTGTTCGCTATTCTTTTTTTTCATATGAATTCATTATCTTGCACACCTCACGGATATCGATATTGACCGGGCAGCTTTTAACACACCGGCCACATCCGACACACATGATTCCCTGATCATATTTATCCAGAAAATATTTGAGTTTATGCATGAACCGTTGCCTGACCCTCTGGGTTTTACTGTCCCGGGGGTTGTGCCCGGTGGCATGCTTTGTAAACAGGGGAGACATGCAGGTATCCCAGTTTCTGAACCGGGAGGCGGATTTTTGTTTGGCCTCGTCCTGGATATCAAAACACCAACAGGTCGGGCAGACAAAGGTGCAGGTGCCGCAATTGATGCAGGAAAAAGCAATATCATCCCAGAAGGGCGCTTCATGGAGTTCCAGCACGGTTTTATCTTTCAGTTTGTCGGTATCAATCCGGGAGCTGATATTCTTCTCTGCTTCTTTTCTTAAAATGTCAAACAGGGCCTGGCTCTCTTTTTCATCGGCAGCCGTATCAAATCCGCAGGATGTCATAAACGCCCCGCCTTTATCCGTCAGGACCTTTGCCAGATAGGCATTATCCAGGTCCGCCATGAGCACATCCAGGCCGGTTTCGGAAAAGGGTCCGGTCCCGGCGGCGGTTGAAAAATCAAAAGGTCCCGGCTTATTGATTCCCACACCCACAAAGGTGGTGGCCTCATAGGCATCGCACCAGTAGGGGTCCCGGTAATCATCCGTATCGAAATTCAGCTTTACCAGTTGGATGGCCTTGGCGTCATAGGGCCGGATTCCCAGCACCGCTCTTTTTGCCGAATCGCCCGGAACTCTTTTCATGATGTGGTGGTCTTTCTGTGACTCATCCAGTGTCGTGAAAAGAATCTTTTCTGTCTGGGGGAATAAAACGGATTTGGCGGACAGGACGGAATCATTGCAGCTCATGTCCGGCAGCATATCGTTCTCAAGGTCCCTGATAAAGGACCCGTTCTTATCCTTGACCGGGCCGAAAAGCCGGTAGGTTTCCCTGGATTTTTCAATCCCCTTGGCCCAGTTCTTTTTATCAATGGTTATAAATTTCATTATTTACCCTTTTTTAATTTATTTGATAAAATCATTGGGATCATCCGGACTGTAGGCGTCCAGGGGAGGGCGTTTGGTTTGGTCCAACCCTGCTTCCCAGCCAAACATGTCAAAGGCATCCTTGTTCAGTTTTCTGGTGAAATCCCTGACATTAATGTCCATGGGGCAGGCTTCGGCGCAGGCCCCGCAATCCGTGCAACGCCCGGCGCAATGAAAGGCCCTCAAAAAATGGAAGGTGTTGACATCGGTTTTGTCCTGGCCCTTACCCACCCACTGGGGACCGGATTCATCCACAAAGCAGGTGGGGCAATAACAGAGGGGGCAGGCATTCCGGCAGGCATAGCAGCGGATGCAGTTCTTTGTCAGCTCCTGGAAATGGAGCCATCTTGCATCTGCATCCAAGGCTGCTATTTTTTCGACATCCGGGTAGGGCGTGTCAAGAACCTGTTCTTCAACCGGTTCACCCGCCAAGACATCGTAAATCACAGGGTTTCTGTGCTGACAGAGCCTGCAATTGTCCCTTAGATAGTCTTTTTTATTTAATTTTTCTTTCTTTAATGAGGATTCCACGGTCAGGGTTTCACCATCCTCAGTAAATTTCAGGATCTCATCTTCAAACAGGGCCTTGATTTTGGATTTATTGATCATCCCCTTGCAGGGCACGCCGATTATATAAATTTGATCTCTTTTCACCTGGTTTTCAATGATATGGGTGACAATGTTCCGTGAGTCACAGCCCTTAGCGATGACGGCAATTTTACCCTTCTGCTGTCTGATATAATTGGCAAGATTAAGTCCGCAGGTCGAATTAAAAACAAGTTTTTCCGTATCCTGTTTGGATGCTATGGTAATAGGACTTGTTGCCATGGGAATGGTTCCGTTTGAAAAACCGATCACTCGTTCAACTTCTTTTTTATCCAGAAGCTGGAAAGCGATTTCCCTGATTTTCTGTATACAGGTATCCATAAACCAACCTTTATTAATTATAGTCCTTTACAAGTTTTGTATTGGGCCCAAGCGCCCGAACCTTATTGGAAATTTCTTTGACCACATCCACAAATTTGGTGGCTTCGGCCGAGGAAATCCATGAAAAATGGATTCTGTCTCTTTCGATGCCCATGTGCTCCAGAAGATTCCCCATGAGTGCAAATTTTCTTCGTGCATAATAATTACCGTCCAGGTAATGGCATTCACCCGGATGTCACCCGGATACCCACACGGCATCGGCGCCCTCTCTAAAGGCGGATAGAATAAATTTAGGGCTCATTCGACCGGAGCAAGGGATCCGGATCACCCGGATATCCGCAGGGTATTCCATCCTGCTGACCCCTGCAAGATCTGCCGCCCCGTAGCTGCACCAGTTGCACAGAAAACTGACGATTTTAATAGTATTATCATTCATAGTGATGGTTCTCCTTTAAACAACTTCACCCAGGGCAAATATTTGTGAAAAAATCTGGTTGGTGTCAAACCCTCTGAGATGAATGGCTCCGGACCGGCACGAGGCCACGCAGAGTCCGCATCCTTTGCAGAGGACGGCATTGATTTCCGCTTTTCCGGCAAACCTTCCTTCCGTCGCAAACCGGGGAGCGGAATAGGGGCAGATGGCCACACACACGCCGCATTGGCTGCATTTCATGACATCGACGCTGGCAATGGTGCCGCTGGTAAACAAATTGTCTTTTTTGGCCAACAGAGTCAAAGCCCTGGATGCAGCGGCCCTTCCCTGGGTAATGGCTTCATTTACGGGTTTCGGATAATGGCCGGAACCACAGACAAAGACCCCGCTTGTGGCAAATTCGGCAGGTCCGAGTTTGGCATGCTTTTCAACAAAGAAGCCTTCGTCGTTCAAGGGGACCTTGAAGAAATTGGCCAGCCGCTCATCTCTTCTGGGGATAATGGCCGTTGCCAGGGTTAAAAGATCGGCTTCAATCTCAACGGGCTGGTTCAGGACATGGTCATTCAATGCGATGAGAACTTTGCCGTTCAGGAGCTTGACCTCGGGTTTATGTTCCCGGTCATAGCGGATGAAAATGACCCCCAGTTCTCTGGCCTTTTTATACAACAGTTCTCTTTCCCCATAGGTCCGGATATCCCGGTAAAGAATGAAAACATCCATCTCCGGGTTGCGTTTTTTCAATTCAATGGCATTATCCACGGAATGGGTGCAGCAAACCCTTGAACAGTAGGGGCGATCCGGCTGCCTTGATCCCACGCACTGGATGAAAACCGCTGAATTCAGTTTGGCAAGGCCGGCATCCTTTTCCTTGAACCTCTTATCCAGATCAAGGGAGGTGATGATCCGCGGATCTTTGCCGTATTCATATTCCACCGGGACCAGGGCTTTGGCACCGGTGGCAAGAACGGCGATCCCGTAATCCAGTTCAAAGGCCGTATCCTTGGTTTTCAGGGTGGATTTGAAATTGCCGACAAAGCCGTCCACCGCCTCAAGGGTGGTATTGCAATGCACCGTGATGTTTTCGTTGGTCTCAATCTCTCGGATCAATTGATCCAGATGGGTCTGAACATCCTCCCCCTGGGCGGTCTTGTACAATTTGTGGGCTTCCCCCCCCAGCTTGTCCTTTTTCTCGATGAGATGGGTTTTATACCCCTGGGACGCAAGGCTCTTTGCAGCAGTCATGCCCGCAAGCCCTCCGCCGATGACCATGACCGTATCATTGACGTTTATTTTTTCTTCTTTTAAAGGCTCGGAAAGGGCTGCTTTGGCAACGGCCATCCGGACCAGGTCCTTGGCCTTCTGGGTCGCGATGTCTGGATTGTTCTTATGTACCCAGGAATTGTGATTCCGGATATTGGTCATTTCGAACAGGTATTTATTCAACCCCGCATTGGTAAGGGTTTCCTGGAATAGAGGCTCATGGGTCTTGGGCGTACAGGCGGCCACAACAATCCGGTTGAGATTTTTTTCTTTAATATATTCAACCATTTTATTCTGGGCATCCTGGCTGCAGGCATACATGGCCTCATCGGCAAACTCGACATAGGGAAGGGACCGTGCATATTCGGTAACCCCGGCGCAATCCACAACCCCTTTGATATTGGACCCGCAGTCACAGATAAAGACCCCGATCTTCGGCCGATCCCCCACGACATTGATCTCGGGGATTTTTTCAACGGCCTTGGTCAGGGTATTCCGGGCTGCGCTTAAGGCGTCCCCTGCAGCAGAAGCGGCTGCATTGGCATCCAGAACGGATTCGGGAATATCTTTGGGGCTGTTAAACACACCGGACACGTAGATCCCGTCCCTGGAACTGGTCACCGGTTCAAAGGAACTGGTTTTGCAGAAACCGGAAGGGGTCAGCTCAATGCCGAGTTTTCCCGCCAGCTCCCTGGTTTCTTTGGATATTTCAAGACCCACGGACAGCACGATCATATCAAAGGTATCATCAATGATCCCACCTTTTTCATCCACGTACCGGATATTCAGATCATGGGTCTCGGCGTCTTCGGTCACGGAATGGACCCTGGACCGGATAAATTTGATGCCGTGTTTTTCCTTGGCGTTCTCGTAATATTTTTCAAATTCCTTGCCCGGTGTCCTCATATCCATGAAGAAAATGGAGCAATCCAGGTCTCCGCCGGCATGCTCCTTGGCGATCATGGCTTCCTTGACGGCATACATGCAGCAGACCGAAGAGCAGTAGGCATTGTCGCATTTATTGATATCCCTGGACCCCACGCATTGAAACCAGGCAATTTTTTTCGGGTCTTTCCGCTTTTCCACCAGGAGCTTATCCTGTTTCTTCTTCGGATTCAGCGGCAGTTTGGGGAAGGTGACGACATGGCCCATGGTGGGTCCCGTGGCAGACAGAATTCTTTCAAATTCCATGGATGTCACCACATTGGCAAAATTGGTATACTGATAATTATCAAACCGTGACGGGTCAAAGGGTTTGAATCCGGGCGAGAAGATGATGGACCCGGCGTCCAGGGTGATTCTTTCTTCTTTCTGGGTATAATCAATGGCTTTTGCCGGGCAGATCTCCTCGCAGAGGCCGCATTTATCCTTTGTCAGTTTTAAACAGACTTTGGGGTTGATGGCATATTTCAGCGGAACCGCCTGGGGATATTCGACATAAATGGCTGTGCGCTGCTTTAGATTCGCATTGTAACCGTCATCAAATTTTCCCGGACATTTTTCTGCGCAGGCGCCGCATCCTACGCAAAGGTTAACGTCCACATACCTTGGTTTTTTTAAAATTTCAACTTGGAAATTACCTTTTTCCCCTTTGACATCCAGAACTTCCGAAAGTGTTAAAAGTTCAATATTTAAGTGCCGGCCGACCTCGACCAGTGTGGGAGAGATAATTCACATTGCGCAGTCATTGGTTGGAAAGGTCTTGTCCAACTGCGCCATAACACCGCCGATGGAAGGCCCTTTTTCTACCAGATAAACATAGTACCCGGAATTTGCAAGATCCAGTGCCGACAGCATGCCGGAAATACCGCCGCCGATCACCACTACAGATCCGGTCAATTTATTGTTCATATGAGTTCTCCTGTTTTATGACATCCTTACTGTTTGGCCGTTATGAATCCAGTATGGCTTAAAAAGCTTGGATTTCCTTAACTAAAAAACTATGTTATAAAGCCATCAAATAAAAGTTGTCAACAATTATCAAACTAAAGAAGATATTGTTTATGAAGAGAATTATCATTATCTGCGGACCCACCGGAGTCGGCAAGACCTCGTTTGCCATTCAGGTTGCGCAGTTTTTTAATGGTGAGATTGTGGGCGCCGACTCCATGCAGATATACAGACATATGAATATCGGAACGGCAAAACCCGATGCCGAGGAAATGAATCTGATCCGTCATCATATGATTGATGTGATTGACCCCGATGAAGAATTTGATGCCGGCCGCTATGTCAAACTGGCAGATGACGCCATTGAAGATATCCTGTCCCGGGGAAAGGTCCCCATCATCACCGGCGGTACCGGGCTTTATCTCAAGGCCCTTTTGAACGGATTGTTCCGCTCTGAATCCGTTTGCATCAAAACCCTTTCCAGATTAACAGCAGAGCTTGAAGAGAAGGGCGCCCATGCCCTTCATGAAAAACTGGCGGTATGCGATCCAAAGGCTGCCGGTAAAATTCACCCCCATGATTCTTTCAGGGTTATCAGGGCTCTGGAGGTATTTCAAACCACGGGAAAAAGGCTTTCAGATCATCAAGAGAACCATGGTTTTCATAGCCGGAGGTATACAGGGCTTAAAATCGGTTTGTACATGGAACGGGAAGAATTATATGGCCGAATCAATCATCGGGTGGATACCATGCTGGATAAGGGGCTTTTAAATGAAGTTGTTTCCTTAGGTAAAAGAGGGTATTCATTTGATCTGAAATCCATGCAATCCATAGGATATAAACATATGGCACTGTTCATTCGAAAACAAGCAGATCTGGCTGAGGCCGTCCGCCTTTTAAAAAGAGACACCCGAAGATATGCCAAGAGACAGTTTACCTGGTTTCGTAAAGACAAGGATATTACCTGGCTTAATCCCTCAGAGATGGATGCATGTAAAAAGCTGATAAAAGAGTTTTTGACATAAAGGAAAATTTTACATATAGTCCATCTTTCGAATGCCTTATCATAATTGTTAACATAAAATTTAAAAACGATTGAATAGATGAAAACTGAATATCGATATTATCTCAGTATGATTTGCCTTTTTTCGGCCCTCTGTCTCCTTTTTATCATATCTTGTGCAAGTCCTCCCAGGCCGCTTCCTGATAAAGACAAAACAGTGTTAAAGTCTTTGGAACCCATTGAAAAAAAAGAACCATCATTGCCGACATCCGCCATAGTTCAAGTATTGTCGGACGAGGCTGAAAATTTTTTTTTGCAGGGGAATTTTAAAGATGCGTTGTCCATTTATGACCAATTGCTTCCAAAGCTCAAAGAAGATCAAAAACTTGAAATGATCTCCAAAATCGAATCCGTCCTTGCAAAAACCCCGGCAAGGGATTTGGAAGGATGGCTTGAAAACAAAGAGACTCTTATTCCCAAGCCTCTGTTATTATACTATCTTGGTTTGAACCATGCCTTGGGAAACAGCCCTGAAAAATCATTAAAAACCCTTGAATTATTCATATCTGAATATCCTGACCACTATCATTACTACGAAGCATTAGACCTTTTGGAAACGGTAAGAAAATCTCTTTTCAATCGTGATACCATTGGCTGTTTATTACCTTTAACCGGCAAATATGCTGTTTTCGGCCAGAGGGCATTAACGGGCATACAGCTTGCCGTCCAGGAATTATCAAAAAAATATTCCCGGGAATTCAAGGTAATTCTCATGGACACCCAGGCAGATCCTGAAATGACGGCTCAAGGCGTCAAAACGTTGCACGAAAAAAATGTGGCCGGTATCATGGGCCCTTTTCTGATGGAAGCTGAAGCCGGCAAAGAAGCTGAAAAATTTAAAATTCCCTTGATCGCATTTAGTCAAAAGAGTGATTTTTCTCTACAGGGAGAGTATCTGTTTGCCAATTTCATAACCCCGGAGATGCAGGTCCAATCATTGGGCAATTATCTTTTTGCCGATCTGGGAATTAAAAAAGTCGCCATTCTTTATCCGGATGAGAAATATGGGATTCGATATATGGAACTTTTCCGGGATATTGCACTGGAATATGAGGCGGAGATTGTGGGAATTGAATCTTATGATGGGAAAAAAACAGATTTTACACTGCCAATCCGGAAAATTACGAAAGAGTTTCTCTTTGCCTCGGAATCTGAAACACCAATGGTTTCGACTTCAGATGAGGTTAGTGATCCGGATGAAGAACTGTCTGTCAATGCTGGAGAGGAAGCCCCATTGCCAACGAGAAAAACATCTGGCACTAAAGCAAGCTTTGATTTTCAAGCCCTGTTTATTCCGGATTCTCCCTCCAGGATTAATCTGATCCTGCCTCAGCTTGCATTCAATAATTCAGGAGGCATGTATCTGGTCGGAACAAACCTTTGGCATGATGAAAGCCTCTTAAAGGGTATAAAAGGGTATAACAAAAAAGTCATTATCCCGGACGGTTTTCTGGAAGGCAGCCAGAACCCGGTGACAGAAGAATTTTCACAAAAATTTGAAGACCTGTTTCATCATAAACCACAGTTTCTGGAAGCCATCGCCTACGATACAGCCTCCATTCTTTTTATAACCGCCATGGACGAAACCGTGGATTCACGGGAAGCCTTGAAAAATGCCCTTAAGGGGAAGCGCGTGTATGAAGGGGTTACCGGCCATACTGTGTTTGATGAACAGGGTGTGGCTCACAGGCCCCTTTTTCTAATGACGGTTAAAAATGGAGAATTTGTCGAAATCATTCGGTAAAATAAGCATCCTGACCAGTGGCTTCCAGAACGGATTGCCAGAGCCGTCCATTGGGGTCCAGATGTTTTCTCTTTCCAGCGGAGGCATCCATGGGAACATGGACATAATGATTATTCCAGAAACTGACCAGAAGTTTTGTTTTTCCGGCCATTCCGGCATGGACGGCTTCCCGGCCGAGAAAACCGCAAAACACACTGTCATTGGCATTGGCCGGAAGACTTCGGATAATATAACTCGGATCAATATATTTTAAGGAGATGGGAATATCTTTGGCTTTAAACCATTGAGATATTTTATCCTTGAGAAAAAGACCGATATCCATCAGAACCACATTTCCCGAAGGATCATATTGTTTTTCCTGATCCTCAAAAAGATTCTGGCCGGCCCCTTCCGCCACGATCACAACGGCGTGCTTCCGATGCAGAAGCCTGTTTTCCAGGGCTTGTAAAAATCCGTTTTTTCCATACAGAAAGATATCCACTTCCGGGATAAGAACAAAATTGGCATCCTGCTGGGCAAGGGCAGCGGTGGCGGCCAGGAATCCGGAATGCCTTCCCATGAGCTTTATCAGTCCGATGCCATAGGGATAGGCTTCTGCTTCATTGTGGGCTCCTTTGATGGCAAGGGTGGCAACGTCCACGGCCGTATCAAATCCAAAGGATCTGGATACCAGATGAATATCATTGTCAATGGTTTTTGGAATCCCTATGACGGATATTTTAAGATTTCTTTTTTCGATTTCTTCGGCAATTCTCTTGGATGCCATCAGGGTTCCGTCACCTCCCACCATGAACAGGATACCGATATTCAGCCGCTCAAGGCAGTCCACAATGATGCCGATATCCTGGGTGCCCCTTGATGACCCCAGCATGGACCCGCCGGTATTCTGGATTCCGGCTATTGTTTCGGGGTTTAAATCCATGACGTCGTGCTCAAATTCGGGAACGAATCCCTGGAGCCCGTGCTTGATGCCGTAAATGGTTTTAACATTATAGATATGGAACAATTCCAAAACAATGGACCGGATAATATCGTTCAGCCCCGGGCATAATCCGCCACAGGTGGCAATGGCGCATTTGAGTTTACTGGGGTCAAAATATATTTTTTCCCTGGGGCCAGCCTGATCAAAACTGACAATTTTTTTCCCGTTTTGATAGCTCTCCTCAAGGTGATCCAACTGAACATCCACAACAATCCTTTCTTTATCCGAAACAAATAGTTTTTCACGCTCTCCGGGCTTGATCCGGCGTTTTAACGGGGAAAGGATCTTAGCCTCGCCAAGGGTCGGGATATCCGTATTAAAGTCAAATTCATTCATTGGTTTCCTCCGTTAAATTGGAAAGATCCTTTTCCCAGGATATCGTGCAGATGCAAAAGTCCGTCAAGCCTGTTTTGTTTATCAACAACGGGAAGGACGGTAATTTCATATTTTTCCATTAAATTCAAAGCCTCGTATAAAAAAGAGTCTGCGTATAAGAAATGGGGCTTTGGTGTCATGATCCTGTCAACGGGCTGCCGGGTAAAATCCATTTGATTTTCGGCAATACAATGCCGGATATCCCCATCCGTAATGATTCCCTTCAGTTTTTTTTCCGTATCCAGAACAATCACCGCCCCCAATCTGAATTTGTCCATTTCCTGTATGGCCTTGTCCATGGAAGAACCTTCCGGTACCCAGGGCGCGGCCGAAGCGTTGAACATAATCTCTTTCACTTTGCAGGCAAGGCGTTGTCCTAAAGCACCACCGGGATGGGATTTCATAAAATCGCTTTTTTTGAATTTTTTCTTGGTGATCAATACAACCGCCAAGGCATCTCCCATGGCAAGCTGGGCTGTCGTACTGGAGGTCGGTGCCATATTTAAGGGGCAGGCCTCCTTTTCCACACCGGTATCAATCACCATCTCACAGAGTTTTGCCATGGTTGAGCCTGGATTGCCGGTAAATCCGGCAATTCTGCACCCGATGTCCCGTATCAAGGGCAGGAGTTGATTGAGTTCTAAGGTTTCTCCACTGTTGGAAATGGCAATGAAAACATCATCCCGATTGACCATTCCAAGATCTCCGTGAAGGGCTTCGACCGGATGAAGGAAAATAGAATTGGTTCCAGTGCTGATGAGGGTTGAAGCGATTTTTTTTCCAATGAGCCCTGATTTACCGATACCGGATATGATTACCCGGCCTGAAGAATTTAATATGCTGTTTACAAGTTCTTCAAATGATGCATTAATGGTTTGGGTCAGTCTTAAAATACTGTCGGCTTCAATTTTCAATACTTCTTTTGCTTGATCGATTATCATGATGGACCGTTGTTTATTCTATATCTTGAAAAGGGGTGAACATTGAATCTATATACATGACTCAATTCATTTTTCATATAAAAATATTATAAAGCGGATAAAAGCCAAATATTGACAATGATCTGATGCTGTGATATCAGAGTGAGGTTTAATTCCATCGAAACATAGATGGAATAAAAAATGAACAAATAAGCATCAATTTATCGAGATTGCATAAATTTAAACAATAGGACGAATAATTATGATTTGTACAACAGTAAGAAAAGGTGACAATTGCGTTTTCATGACTGCAAAAGGATGCAGCTACAACGAAGGCACCTGCCTTCCGATTATTGAGGAATGCAGTGGCTGCCAGAGGGGTTCACAGTTTGAAACCGGGATGTATTGCACGGCCGCTCCCGACCCATCCCTGAAATGGAAAAACGGGATCTGTAATATGGCGACCCATGTCAAAGCAGTTGAAGCGGTTAAAAAACAGAAACTTAACCCAATCAAAGCCTCAAAAAGACGATAATTTTCATATTTTTATTTTATTAAAACTCTGTGGTTTTAGAATGATGAAACTGCAGAGTTTTTTTTTAATAAACTGTGTTATGCTTTAGCCATTAAATCATCAACCATAATTGACAGAGTGATGTATGAATCCCATTGCCCAGGAGCTTAATGATATTATCAAGGCATCCAATCCGTTTATTTATGAAATGCTCTCCGATATGGGAAAAGCATTGTTTTTCCCAAAGGGGATATTAACCCAGAGCGCCGAAGCAAAACAAAAAGCCGGAAGACTCAATGCCACCATCGGTATTGCAAAAGAAGGGGGGCATGTCTTAAGTCTTTCTTCAATCACCCAATATATTCAGGGAATTGATCCGGATGAATACCTTCCATATGCACCATCCTATGGGCTTCCCGAGCTTCGGAAGAAATGGAAGGCAGCGCTTTTTAAAAAAAATCCGTCATTGGAAAACAAAAAATTAAGCCTTCCGGTTGTGACATCCGGGATCACCCATGGTATCAGCATCCTCTCGGATATGTGGGTTGATAAAAACGATGTTATTCTCCTGCCGGATATGTTCTGGGGGAATTACAGCCTGACCTTTTGCGTCAGAAACAGCGCCCGGATCATTCATTATAAAGCCTATGATGAGAAGCTGACCTGCTTTAATATTGAATCCTTCGAAACCGTTATCCGGGAACAGGCCCGATTAAATGATAAAATTATCATAATCCTGAATTTTCCCCATAACCCGACAGGGTATTCTTTAAGCATATCAGAGGCAAAACAAGTTGCTGATATTATAATTGATGTGGCCCAAAAGGGGACAAAGGTGGTTGTTGGATGTGATGATGCATACTTTGGATTGTTTTTTGAGGAGGAAACCGGAAAGGAATCCATTTTTTCAAGACTTGCTGGAGCTGACAAGCGAATTGTAGCCTTGAAAATAGATGGTGCTACAAAAGAAGATTATGTATGGGGATTAAGAATCGGGTTTGTTACCTACGGCGTTCATTGTGACAGCGATGATGTTTTTGAGGCCCTGGAAAAGAAAACCGCCGGATGTATCCGGGGGAATGTCTCCAATGCGTCCCATCTGTCCCAGACCCTGCTTTTAAAATCCATGGCAGATGAAAATTATGAAAGATATAAAAACGAAAAATTTATGCTTCTGCAGAACCGCGCTCAAAAAATAAAAGCGGTTTTAAAAAATCCGAAATATAATGATGCTTTTGATGTATACCCGTTTAATTCAGGATATTTCATGTGTATCCGGTTAAAGGATGTGAATGCCGAAAAATTGCGGCTTCATCTTCTGGATCATTATGGGACCGGTTTGATTTCCATGGGTGAAAAAAATATCAGAATCGCCTTTTCCTGTCTTGAATTAAATGATGTGGAGCCTTTATTTGATATTGTATTAAATGGCATTAATGATTTGAAAAGAGGCTATACCTCGTGAGCTTCGGGGGTAAAACCGCATCACGGGACATGCAGCTTGCCGGCAAATGGCTGTTTCGTTTTGTGTTAATAGGTATTGTGGCAGGTTTGGGAGCTGTTATTTTCCATTACCTCTGTGGCCTTGGCATGCATTATTTTCTGGATATGATGGCAGGCTACAGGCCCGACTCTCCTGCTGGTGAACATCTTCTTTTGCCCCATACCCATACCCCGTTTAATCGGTGGATATTGCTGATCCTGCCGGCCTTGGGAGGCATCGTCAGCGGATGGATTGTGTATACCTTTGCCCCCGAGGCCGAAGGCCACGGAACTGATGCCGCCATCGATGCCTATCATAATAAAGAAGGGCGTATTCGGGGACGGATACCCTTTGTAAAAACCATTGCCTCCACCATCACCTTGACAACCGGCGGTTCCGGAGGCCGGGAAGGTCCCATCGCCCAGATCGGTGCAGGATTCGGATCTTTTCTGGCGGGTAAATTCAAACTGTCACCCAGAGAAAGAAGAATCATGATGGCAGCCGGTATTGGTGCCGGAGTCGCCAGCATTTTCAGGGCTCCTTTGGCCGGGGCCCTTTTTGCGGCCGAAGTGCTTTACCGGGATCCTGATTTTGAATCCGAGGTCATCATACCGGCAGGCATTTCCTCCGTGGTCGCCTATTGTATTTTCTGCCTGGTATTCGGGTGGGGGACCTTGTTTGACTCCCCAGCTTTAAAATTTCAAAACCCTTTGGAATTGGGGCCCTATATTGTTCTGTCCGGCGTCTTGGTTCTAACGGCAATTTTTTATATAAAAATTTTTTACGGGGTTTCGGGATTATTTAAAAAATTTAATATCCCGAAATTTTTAAAACCTGCTCTGGGTGGTCTTATCACAGGAATAATCGGGTTTTTCCTTCCCTATACCCTTGCCTTTGGATATGGCTATATCCAGAAAGCCATTTTCAATGAACTTGCCTTTTCAACCTTGATTCTTCTGGCCATTGGAAAAATATTCACCACCTCTTTTTCCATCGGGTCCGGAGGCAGCGGAGGGGTTTTCGGTCCTTCCATCGTTATCGGAGGGGCCATGGGAGGGGCTGTCGGAAGACTGTTCCACCTGTTTATACCGTCCATTGTCACCCATCCAGGCTCCTTTGTGATTGTGGGCATGGCTGGTTTTTTTGCAGCCGTTTCCAATACCCCCATCTCCACCATAATTTTTATCAGTGAGATCACCAATTCCTATCATTTACTATTGCCCAGTCTTCTGGTCTGCTCCCTTTGCTATCTGTTAACCCGGAAATGGACGATTTTTAAAAGCCAGGTCAAATCCAGAATCGATTCACCCGCCCATGCCGGTGAATTTATGATGGATATTCTTGAGACCATAAAGGTCAGGGATCTGGAGCACTTGGTCAAGGACGTTCTGCGTGTCAATGAGGACATGCCGTTCAGTGAATTTAAAAATAAGATATTCACTCATACCAAGCAACATTATTTTCCGGTTATCAATCGGGAAGGAAAATTTTCCGGGATTTTTTCTTCAACAGATATCAGGGAAGTCATTTTTACACACCATATTGAAGATCTGGTGGTGATGAAAGATATCATGATTTCGGATATGATTTCCACTACCTTGTCCGAAGACCTTAACACGGTTCTACTAAAGCTGACCCAAAAAAATATTGATGCCCTTCCTGTTTTGCATGAAGATGATCCCGAGCTTCTGATCGGTTTGATTTACAGGCGGGATATAATTGCCTATTACAACCATTATATTAAAAAAATCAAAGATCAAAAATAATGGACCTGTTTTAAAAACAGACCATGGGGAGGGGCGGTTGGGCCTGCTTTTGTTCTGTCTCTTGCTTCAAGGATGTCTTTAAATTTCTGAATCGATATTTTTTTTTGGCCTGCAAGGACGATTGTACCCATGAGATTCCTGACCATATATTTGAGAAAGCCATTGGCGCGGATGATGAAAACAAGCCGGTTCTCTTCCAACTGACGGATTTCTGAAAAAATAACTTCCCGGATGGTTGTTGATCTTGGGCTTCCGGTATTTTCAAAGGACCGGAAATCATGAACACCCATAATCGTCTGACAGCACTGATTCATTAATCCGATGTCGAGAGGCTGCCGTATATGCCATTGAAATAAGGCCCCGATGGCCGATGGATCTTCCCGGTTGAGAATATAATAATGGTATTCCTTTGAAACAGCGCCGTATTGAGCATGAAAAGCATCATCAACCACATGGCATTCTCTGATGACAATGGGATCTTTGATCATGCTGTTGACCGCTTTTTTGATCATATACGCATCCATGCCGGTTTCGGCATGGAAATTTGCGATCTGACCGAAGGCGTGTACGCCCGAGTCGGTTCGTCCTGACCCCGTGATGCGGATATCTTGGTTCATGATCCGGGAGAGGGTTTTTTCCAATTCGCCCTGGATGGTTCTTTTGTCCGTTTGCCTCTGCCAGCCAGAAAAATGAGTACCATCATATTCAACAATGATTTTAAAATTTTTAGTCATTCTGATCTGAAAATTCCGATATTCGTTTATTCGCTGTCAGGATACTGAAGGATAACTGACGGGCAGAATGAGTTCCGAGAAGATCATTGTATTTCAGGATGAATTGTTTATAGGCAAGAGCCACATCGCTTTTGATTCCAAGGCCTTTTTCCGTTGGTGAGATATGAGAGGATTTCCCCTGTGTCTCCCGGGTTAATAATTTCTTTTTTTCCAGTGAATCAACAAATCGCGTAATGGTCGAAGGGGTCAGGTTGAGTAGCCGGCTCAGGTGTTTGGGACTGATACCCGGGGTATCATAGACCAGTAATAACAAAGATGCATGGGCAGGGGAAAGTTTCAGGGGTTTAAATTCTTTTTCCGCAAGCTTCAACAAGTTTCTTGAAAGGGCGTTGATGTTAAAAAAAAGGCAGCCTTCAAGGAAATTATCATGGGTGTTCATATTTACCTCGATATAAAAAATTGCATATACAATTATTATGAGCAGCATCATATGTCAAGCTGGAATGGATATAAAAAGGTGCCATTTCATTGTTTATGAACTGAATTTTAAAAGAAAGATCGGTTGAATAGGATATAAAACATTTACACGGATCAATGGGAAAAGTATAATACGCTCCTATTTTATAATGCCAATGGCTGGGGGAGAATAATTTATGAAAGGGTTTCAATTTGCCGGTATCCGAGCCGGCATCAAAAAAAAAGATCAAAAAGACCTGGCTCTTATCTATAGTGATTCACCGGCTGTTGCAGCAGCTCTTTTTACACGGAATAAAGTGGTTGCGGCGCCGGTTATCCTGGGAAGAGAAAAGATTAAAAAGGGACTGTGCCGGGCCGTCCTTGTCAACAGCGGAAACGCCAACTGCTTCACGGGAGAGAGGGGTATTGAAGACGCCAGGGCCTGTTCGGGTCTGGTTGCCAAAGGCCTCGATATTCCAGAAGACCAGGTTCTGGTGTCTTCTACAGGGGTGATCGGCGCCTATTTGCCCATGGAAAAATTCGATGCCGGAATTCCGGAACTGATTCAAGCCCTTTCGGAAAATCATATGGATGATTTTGCCGAGGCCATTCTGACCACTGATACCCGCCGAAAAATGGTGACTGAAACCGGTTCAATCCAGGGAAAAGCCTTTTCCATCACCGGGATAGCCAAAGGATCAGGTATGATCCGGCCGGATATGGCCACCATGCTGGCCTTTGTCCTGACCGATGCAAAAATTGAAAAAGAAGATCTTACGGCCATTCTGACGGCAGTCAATGAAAGGACCTTTAACCGGATCACTGTGGATGGCGATACCAGCACCAATGATACCCTCCTGGCCCTGGCCAATGGAAAATCCGGAGCCCTCATCCATGACCCTGAATCCAAGGCTGTTTTTCAAACGGTACTGGAAAAAGTATGTCAGCAGCTTTCAAAAATGATAGTCAGAGACGGGGAGGGCGCCACCAAGCTTGTTCAGATCATTGTGAAAGGGGCTAAAACAAAAGAGGATGCATTCAAGGCCAGTGAGGCCATTGCCCATTCCAATCTTGTCAAGACGGCCATCTATGGTGAAGATCCAAACTGGGGAAGGATTACGGCTGCGGCCGGAAGGTCCGGCGCCCGGGTGGTCACCGAGAAAATGGACCTTTATTTTGATGATCAGCCCCTGGTTCTGAAGGGGCAATGGCTTGGGCCCGATGTAGAAAAAGAAATCGCCCGGCTCATGAAAAAAGAGGAAATTTTCATTACCCTGGATCTTAATCTCGGGCAGGAAACAGACGGTTTCTGGTTCTGCGATTTCAGTGAAAACTATGTAAAGATCAATGCCGAATACAGGTCCTAGGCATGCGGCTCCAGAAATATCTGGCCCATGCAGGGCTCTGCTCCAGAAGAAAAGCCGAAGAATATATCTTAGCGGGCCGAATCAAAATAAATGGGATAACCATATCCGAACTGGGCACCAAAGTCGATCCATCGGATTCTGTTTTTTTTGATGGCAAACCCGTTCTGTTCAGCCGGGAACAGCCCAAAATCTACCTGGCCTTGAACAAGCCCGCAGGCTATGTCACCTCCTGCTCCCAGAAAAAGACAAAAATCGTCATGGACCTGATTGATATTAATGAAAGAATATATCCTGTGGGAAGGCTGGATAAGGACTCAAAGGGCCTTATCCTGCTGACCAATGACGGAGAACTTCACAATAAACTTTCCCATCCCTCCTTTGATCATGAAAAAGAATATATTGTGACCACGGTTGACCCGGTTACCGATGACGCCCTGAGGCACATGGCCGAGGGGGTGGTGATTGACGAGGTCAAGACGAGAAGGGCCAGGGTCCAACGGATGTCCGACAAGCAGTTCCGTATTGTGTTAAAAGAAGGAAGAAACCGGCAGATCCGGAAAATGGTTCAACAAACCGGCAACGAGGTGGATACCTTGCTGAGAATCAGAATAGCCGATATCCACCTCGGCAAATTGAAAGAAGGGACCTGGCGCCACCTGACCCAAGCAGAAATCCGGCAATTAACCCAGGGAACTGATACCAATGGCCTTTCTGATCTGTTCCAGAAAAGGAACTGAAAACTCCCTTGCCTTTGCGGCGCCTTTTTTCAGGATAGCATCAATATCCGACGGTGCTTTGATCAATTCATCATATCTCTTTCTGGGTTCCTTCAGAATCTCATTGATGTATTCGAATAGTTCATTTTTCATGGTTCCCCAGGAGATTCCCTGTCTGTAGCGGGCAGCCATCTCCTTGGTTTGTTTCGGTGTGGCAAAGGCCTGGTAAATGGAAAACAGGGTGCAGGTATCCGGGTCCTTGGGTTCCTCCGGCCCCAGTGAATTGGTCTGGATTTTCATGATCAATTTACGAAGGTTTTTTTCAGTGTCAAACAAGGGAATATAATTATGATAGCTTTTGCTCATTTTCCGTCCGTCCAGACCGGATAAGACGGCAGAGGTTTCATCCACCACCACTTCCGGGAGAACAAAGAGGTTCTGATACATATGGTTGAATCTTGCGGCAATATCCCTTGTCATTTCCAGGTGCTGGACCTGGTCTTTACCCACGGGCACTTTTTTGGCATTAAACATGAGGATGTCCGCAGCCATGAGGATGGGGTAGGAAAAAAGCCCCATGGTAATGCCTTTATCCGGATCATTGTCCTGTTCCTGTTCATTGTCGGCAACGGCTGCTTTATACGCATGGGCCCGGTTCATCAAGCCTTTGGCCGTCAGGCAGGTCAGAATCCAGGTCAGTTCCGGAATTTCCGGAATATCGGATTGCCGGTAAAATACGCAATTCTCATAATCCAGCCCCAGTGCTATCCAAGCAGCGGCTATTTCAAGGGCGGATTGCTGTCTCAGCTTCGGGTCATGGTTTTTGATCAGGGAATGATAATCGGCAAGGAAATAATAGGAGTTAAGCTGTTTATCCCTGCTGGTTTCAACTGCCGGCCGTATGGCGCCGACATAATTTCCGAGATGGGGGGTTCCGCTGGTGGTAATTCCGGTTAAAAAGTCTGCATTTTTCATGGTCATCAGTCCTGTTATAAATCATCCAAAGTGAATGAAGGGGATTATCAAAAACTTTGGATTTAATCAATCAGTTTATTGTTCCTGGCATATTCTGCTGCAAAGGCCAGTTCCTCTTTTTTGGTTTTAAGCCTGCCTTCAAGTTTTTCATTTAAGATCCGGTTGAAAATAGCAGTAAAAACCGGGCTGGGTTTTAGCCCCAGGGTCATGAGATCTCTGCCGCGGATATAAGGTCTGACCGTTTTTTGATGGGTATAGAAATTTGAGATGGCTTTTTTGGTTTCTTCATGGGTTGCAAGGGCCATCATATACAGAAGGTATTCTGTTTTAAAATCGATCAAAGCCCAGTACAGGTCCTGAATTGTGTATGAAGAAGCCTGCTCAATGAGAATTAATTGTTTTTCCGCCCTATATCTTTTTTCCAACAGGATACCGCGCTCTTTTAAGGGCATATTCAGCCTGTCGCAGATCTGCTCGCAGACTTTGCGTGACGTGCGGTTCAAAAGCGCCATAAAATATACCGACCATCTGGGATATTCTTCATCCGTATACAGAAGGTCATGCCAGACCAGGATTTTATTCACGGATTCAAGCAATTGATAGGTTTTGGGATCAATATCCAATTTTTTATGGAGGACTTTTTCAAGTCCGTATTCCTCCATGGTCCGTATGGCCGGAATCGGATTTTCCTCTTCAAAGATCTGTTTGATTTCCGACAAAACCCGGAGCCCGCTTAAATTTTTAAAACAATTAATGGTGATGGCGTTTTTAATCAAATTGGAGGTGACCTTTCCAATCTTGAAGCCAAAGCGGTTGGAAAATTTAATGGCCCGGAAAATACGGGTCGGGTCTTCAACAAAACTTAAATTGTGGATGGTACGGATGGTCTTGTCCTTCAGGTCCCGGGTGGCGCCAAAAAAATCGATGAGCATTCCGAAATTTTCCGGGTTCAGGCTTACGGCAAGGGTGTTGATGGTAAAATCCCTTCTGGCAAGGTCCAGTTTGATGGAGCTTTTTTCAACAATGGGAAGAGCGGCAGGCATTTTGTAATATTCGAGCCGGGAGGAGGCCACGTCTATCTTAAAATTATCCGGGAAAATAATGACGGCAGTGCCGAATTTTTTGTGGGGATTGACCCTGCAGCCTTCCTTTGCTGCAAATACCTTGGCAAATTCAATGCCATCTCCTTCAACTACAATATCAATATCCTCGTTGGGGCGGTTTAACAACAGATCTCTGACAAAGCCCCCCACCACAAACATATGATAACCCATTTCATTGCCTGTTTTCCCTATATTTTCAAGAAGCCGGATCATACGGTTGTCGAGTCGCTGATACAGAATATTTTCAATCTGCCGGTTTTTTATATTTCGTTTGATACCAATTTCGGTTTCAGAATTGGTGATTTCCTTATTGTGCTGAACAAGGTAGTTTAACAGATTGGTCCGGGTAATCACGCCCCTGATCCAGCCATCGTCAATTACAGGCAATATCCTGTGTTTTGACTCAATGATAATGCTTTCAATCTGGGAAATATCTGCATCTGAAGAAACGAACCGGATTTCTGAATTCATATATTCTTTAACCGGCTGGCCGGATAATTTGTGGTAAAGTGTTTTCTCGATCACCTGCCGGGTGATATAGCCTTCATAGGTGTTTTTTCCCTTGTCCACCACCAGCAAGGTATTGATATTATACTGGGTCATGAGATTGCCTGCTTCTTTGCAGGTCACATGGGGCTCAATGGTAATGGCAGGAGATGTCATCAGATTTTTTGCGATTTGAATCCGCTTGATTTCTTTTTGAAGTTGTTCTAAAAGCCTCATTTCAATCTGGGCCAGGGTCTGATTGTCGATTTTTGCAGAGGCGGCATAGGCATGGCCGCCGCCTCCGAATGCAGACAGGATTTTCCCGGCATCGACCTCTGGAAGACGGTTTCTGGCGATTATATTAATTTTATTATCCATGAGAACAATGGCAAAAAAGACATCAAGGTTCTCCATCCGGACAACCTTCTGCACAATGGTTGCGAGGTCTGTAATATAGGAAGGTGAAGAAATTACGGAAATAGAAACATCGATTCCGTTAATCTTATGAACCTTCATTTCATTTAAAAGCTCATGGAGCCAGGTGACCTGCTCGGATTTGATTTCTTTTACCACAAAACCTGCTATGGTGTTCAGGCTTGCTCCGCAACCCAACAGAAAAGCTGCCTGCTCAAGGTCTTCCCGGCTAGTGGAGGAATAGGTGAATAACCCTGTATCCTCGTATATTCCCAAGGCCATGATGGTGGCCTCGTCCGGTGTGGGGACGATTTTTTTTTCCTGAAGAACTGAACTGAGAATGGTAGCCGTCGCACCCGTAGGCCGGATTATTTCCAGACTGCCTCTCAAATCTTCTTCCATGGCCGGATGATGGTCATAAATATGAATTTCCATCTCTTTTTGATCAATCAGAAAAGAGACATGAGGCAGTCTGTTTTTCTGCCGTGTATCCACGAGGACGAGCCGTTTTGTCTGTGAAAAATCCGTGGTACCAACATCGGCCATGTTCAGAAGATAACTCATGGAGTTGATGAAAAAATCCCGAAGGTTTTTTTCCTGGGATCCTGGAAAAATGATGACGGAATCCGGATAGAGCTTCTGGGCTGCAAGCATGGAGGCAATGGCATCAAAATCTGCATTGATATGGCTGGTTATGATTGTATCAGGATTTTTGGTGGGGCATTTTTTGCTCAAAAAATAACTCCTGTTGTATTCAATTAATAAAATTTATATAGTATATCTGTCTAAAATTTACAAACGATCTGGCTTTGATATATGCAAATATCATCTGAGCCTTCTTGATCCGACTGATTTTAACATAAGGATTGATCATGCCGACAGTTTTTCAATGGAAAGGGAAAAATCCCAAAGGAAGAAAAGTAAAGGGGGAAATGGAGGCAGAGACTTCTGACCAGATTAAGCAGAGTCTCCAGAGACGGAAAATAACGCCGACCCTGGTTCGAAAAAAGCCAAAGGACCTTTTTGAGAATGTCAAATTTTTGCAGCCCAGAGTCAAAGAAACGGATGTCATTATATTCGCAAGGCAGTTTTCAACCATGATCGATGCAGGCTTACCCCTGCTCCAATGTCTTGATATTCTTCAGTCTCAGCAAGACAATCCGACCTTTAAGAAAAATTTGAAAAAAATCAAAGAATCCGTTGAATCCGGCGAAACCTTTGCCGATGCCTTAAAAAAATTCCCCAAAATTTTTAATGAGCTTTTCATTAATATGGTTGCGGCGGGAGAAGCGGGCGGTATCCTGGATGTGATTCTAAACCGGCTTTCCGCATATATGGAAAAAATGGCCAAGCTGAAGCGCCAGGTTAAAGGAGCCATGACCTATCCCATCATCACCATGATTGTGGCCGTCATCGTCGTGGCCATTATTCTTGTATTCGTTATTCCGGTTTTTTCCGAAATGTTTGCCGATTTTGGCTCTTCTTTGCCGACGCCTACTCTTGTCGTGGTGGCCATGAGTAATTTTACCATCCACAATATCGGATATATCATTGGGGGGATTATTGCCATTGCCTTTCTTTTGCGAAGAGTTTATGCAAATCCCAAGGGCAGGATTTTTATGGATGAATTATTCTTAAGGCTGCCCGTTATCGGTCTTCTGATTCGAAAAGTGGCCGTTGCCAAATTCACCCGGACGGCCAGCACCATGCTGTCCAGCGGTGTATCCATCCTTGAGGTCCTGGATATTGTGGCCAAGACTTCAGGCAATAAGATTGTTGAATTTGCCATCCAGGATGTGAAATCAGGCATCTCGGAAGGTAGATCCATGGCAGATCCCCTCCTTGAAAGCGGTGTGTTTCCCTCCATGGTCTGCTCCATGATTGCGGTTGGGGAGTCTACAGGGGCATTGGATACCATGATGAGCAAAATTGCCGATTTTTACGATGATGAGGTTGACCAGGCAGTGAAAAATCTGACGGATATGATCGAACCTTTTATGCTGGTCTTTCTTGGAGTTGTGGTCGGCGGTCTGGTCATTTCCATGTATCTACCCATATTCAAGATGGCCGGCGCGATTTCTTAATTGATGAGAATCGGCTCAATGAAAGAACAGACTGATTTTTCCGCCCAGATCAGGTGGCTGATTCTCTCAAGGGCTGTTTTCGGCATATTGCTTATTATTTCAACCCTTGTTTTTTCCTTAAAAGAGAATTTGTCCTTCTTTTCACAGCCAGTTCTGTCACTTTACAAAATCGCCGCCTGTATCCTTATCCTTTCCATTGCCTACCTTTTTCATCTGACCCGGTTTGACAAAAAGCTTTTTCTTGCCTATTTTCAAACCATTGCCGATACGTTTATGGTAACGGCCATCGTATTTATTACAGGAAGTTATGATAGCGTCTTTAATTTTCTGTATCTTGTTGTCATTATCTATTCTGCAATGCTTCTTCTTCAAAAGGGAAGCCTGATTGTTGCCACCATTTCCTGCCTTCAGTATGGTATTTTGATTGAACTGGAATTTTATGGGTTTATTTCACCTTTTCATAGCCGGATCGGGTTTTCCGGCAACCTGGACGAGAACCATATTATTTATAGAATTATTATTTTTATCGTAGCCTGTTTTGCCGTGGCCATCCTCAGCGGCATACTTTCCCTTCAATTGAAAGCGGCGCAAAAAGATCTGAAAATTACCCAGCAGCATTTGAAACGAGTTGAAAAAATGGCTGCCATGGATGAAATGATTTCCGGTATTGCCCATGAAATCAAAAACCCCCTGGCCTCCCTTTCCGGGTCCATTCAATTGCTGCGGGAGGATACCCGGTCAGGCTCCTATGAAGACAAGCTGATGCAGATCATTCTCAGGGAAACGGACCGGCTGAAAAATATAGTGAACGATATCCGGTTGTTTTCAAAACCCCATACAGGCAACGCCGTTGAAATTATAATGGCAGACATGATCGAGGAAACCGTCCGGTTGTTTTTGAATGACCCTGAATGGAAGCCGTCTATCCAGCTTCAGATGAACCTTGACAAAGAGGTTACCATCCTGTTTGATCCCACCCATTTCACCCAGATTTTGTGGAATCTTTTAAAAAATGCAGTTCAAGCCATTCAAGATACAGGTGAGATAACCATTGATCTTAAACCTTCGAGGACGGATAAGGTTTATCTCACCGTCAAGGACACGGGTGTGGGTATCCCTCCAAAAGACCACCATCATATTTTTGATCCTTTTTTCACCACCAAACCCGAGGGAACCGGCCTCGGACTTTCCATTCTCCACCGCTTGATTGACGCAAACAACGGTATGATTGATTTTGAATCCATACCCGGAAGGGGGACTATTTTTACCGTTGTTTTCAATAGAATGCCGGTGCGGGGAAAATCAAAATCTTGACTTTTTCATGGGAACTAGGCTATTTATTCCTTTTTTATAAACATGAAGATCAACCAACCTGCATGATGCAGTCAGAATATGAAGGCAAGGATAAATGGATAAGGAAAGCAATCTGATACAGCTTAGAAAAGAAAAAATAAAAGAACTTAAAACCAGTGGAATTAATCTTTATCCAAATGATTTTAAACCTTCATGTTCGATAAGAATGCTTAAAAAAACCATTGATGAAAATCCAGAAACTTTAGGCGAAAACGGCATTGAGTTTTCCATGGCCGGAAGAATGATGGCCGTTAATATAATGGGGAAATCCTCTTTTATAAGATTTAAGGAAGGGTCTGAACAGCTTCAGGTTTATTTGCAGAAAAATATGATTGGAGAGGATACCTATGCTTTATTTAAAAAGCTTGATATCGGTGATTTCATTGGCGTCAAGGGCCCCTTGTTTCAAACCAAGACAGGAGAGTGGACCCTGCAGGCAAAAGAATTCAGGTTATTATCAAAGGCGGTAAGGCCGCTTCCTGAAAAATTTCATGGCATTAAAGATCCTGAAAAACGATATCGGCAGAGGTATCTTGATCTGATCATGAATGAGGATGCTCGAAATATTTTTATCAAACGAAGTGCAATTATTTCGGCCATGAGGCATTTTTTTGAAGAAAAAGGCTTCATGGAAGTCGAAACGCCGATGATGCAGCCGCTCCCCGGCGGTGCCGAGGCCACTCCCTTTAAAACATGGCACAATGCACTGGGGATGGAGCTTTTTTTAAGGATTGCCCCTGAATTGTATCTTAAAAGACTGGTTGTGGGCGGATTTGAAAAAGTATTTGAGATTAATCGTAATTTCAGAAATGAGGGGGTTTCAGCCCGGCATAACCCTGAATTCACCATGGTTGAATTCTACCAGGCCTATGCCGACTATGAAACGCTCATGGATCTGACTGAAGAAATGTTTGGAATTATCGCTGAAAAAATATCCGGATCCACAACTATTGAATATCAGGGTCACACCATTCATTTGAATAAAGGATGGCAGCGGATTTCAATGATGGATTCTCTTGAGCGCATCGGCGGTGTTGATGCCGCTCTTTTGAACAATACCGAAGCGCTTCTGGAACTGGCACAGAAAAATATTATTCAGGTCTCAAAAAAAGATCGTCATGGAAAAATCCTTACAAAACTGTTTGACGCTCTGGTTGAACCCAAGCTGATTCAGCCCACATTCATCACTGGATATCCTGTGGAAGTGTCTCCCCTTTCCCGGAAAAATGATCTCAAAAATGAATTAACAGATCGGTTTGAATTGTTTATTGCGGGCAGGGAAATCGCCAATGGCTTTTCGGAAATAAATGATCCCGAAGATCAGTATCAGCGTTTCCTGATGCAGGTCAGGCAAAGGGATGAAGGTAATTCCGAGGCCCATATCATGGACTCCGAATATGTGGAAGCGCTTGAATACGGAATGCCGCCCACAGCCGGAGAAGGTATTGGTATTGACAGACTTGTCATGCTCCTGACAGACTCTCCCTCCATAAGAGAGGTCATCCTTTTCCCCCATATGAAAAAAATATCCGAATAAATGGCCTTTGAATTATTCATAGCCGGAAAATATCTTAAGGCAAAACGAAAAGAAGGATTTATATCGCTTATCACTCTCTTATCCATTGCCGGAGTTGCTGTCGGAGTGATGGCTCTGGTAGTGGTTATTGCCGTCATGAGCGGCGCCGAGACGGATTTTAGAAAACGGATTCTCGGATTGGAGCCCCATATCCTGGTGATGAATTATTCCGGTAAATTCGATGGTTATGCCGACATTGTTACGGATTTGACCCAAACGGAAAAAATCATAGACGCCTCACCCATTCTGTTTGCCCAGGCCATGATCCGGTCAAACCATTCTTTTTCAGGTATCATGGTCAGGGGAATTGACCCTGGCAATAATTTTAGTCTGATCAAAGGATTTGGCCCGGATCAGTTAAAAAAACTATTGGCAAAAAATGAGGCCAATACCGATTACCCCGGTATTATCCTCGGCAGGGACCTTGCAAATTCCATCGGTGTCGTTCCAGGAGATAAAATTATCCTCATGTCGCCCAATGGGATCATATCACCCGTGGGGAATATCCCCTCCATGAAACGGTTTGTTGTCACCGATACCTTTGATTCCGGGATGTATGAATATGACAGCGCCCTTGCCTATGTTGATTTGAAAGAGGCGCAACAGCTCTCCGGTTTAAAGGACCAGATATCGGCCATCGGCATCTGGGTCGATGATGTGTTTGATGTCAAAACCGTTAAAAACGGTCTGGCAGATATTTTTCGCTACCCTTTTTATATGAGGGACTGGATGGAGATCAACAAAAGCCTTTTTTCAGCTCTCAAGCTTGAAAAAACAGCCATGTTCATTATTCTGACCTTGATTATCCTTGTGGCCGCCTTTAATATTGCAAGCGCCCTGATCATGATGGTAATGGAAAAAACCAAGGACATCGCCGTCCTGAAAACCATGGGAGCAACTCATAAAATCATCCGGAGAATCTTTATGATTCAAGGCATGATTGTCGGAGCCTTCGGCACATTTATCGGAACAATATCAGGCGTTATTGTCTGTTATTTTCTGAAAAAATATGATTTTATTCAACTGCCAGATGCCTATCCGTTTTCCACCCTTCCCGTGCAGCTTGAATATGCGGACGTTTTGACCATCGCCGGCAGTGCCTTGTTTATCTGTTTTTTATCAACCCTTTATCCCTCCCACAAAGCATCAAAAATGGATCCGGTTGAGGCATTAAGATATGGATAATTCAAACCTGCCTTTAATATCGCTTCAATCGATTTCCAAACATTTCCGCTCGGCATCGTCGGATATTGAAATCTTGAATGAGGCTGTTTTCGATATTTATAAGGGGGAAACAATCGCTATTGTCGGTTCATCCGGCATTGGAAAATCAACCCTCCTGAATATTATCGGCACCATTGATAAACCGGATTCGGGAAAGATAGTGTTCAACGGCAGTGATCTGTCTATGTATAATGATGAGAAGCTTGCCGGTTTCAGGAATTTGAAAATTGGGTTTGTATTCCAGTTTCATTATCTCTTGCAAGGGTTTTCAGCATTGGAAAATGTGATGATACCCGGTTTAATTGCGAATAAAAATAAAAAAACTATTGAACATCTGGCCATAAATATGCTTGAAAGAGTAGGACTTTCTTTGAGACTCAGGCATAGAGTTGAAGATCTCTCAGGGGGAGAACAGCAGCGGGTGGCGCTTGCAAGAGCCCTGGTGATGAGTCCTGAGATACTTCTGGCTGATGAGCCTACGGGGAATCTGGATCAGAAGAACGGACGCAGTGTTCATGTTTTGATTCAAGAGTTGAATAAGGAGCTTGGTATGACAGTGATTGTTGTAACCCATAACAACGAACTTGCCCGGGTAATGAAAAGAAGTGTGACCATAAGGGATGGAAAAATAATTCCTGCAAACTAAAACAAGAGACCTAGGAAAAAATATGAAGACATCTTTTTTAAAAAAGGCTTTCACATACTCTGTTTTATTTTTTTTACTGTTTGCCTGTGATCTTTTTGCAGACACAAATGTGAAAATTGCCATTTTCCCCTTTTCAATTTCAGCCAACAAACCCAATCAGCAGATCCAGGAAAAAATAAAACAGATGATTGCTGAAAATCTTGAGAAGGAGGGAGCGACTGTCATCTTCCCCGAAGGTCAGCCGGATATAAACGACTGGGGCATTACCCGGTTTAAAACCTATGGTATCCAAGCAGGCGTGGATTATATTTTAACCGGTTCCTTATTTGTTGCAGGAGAAGCTATCAGTATTGATTCAAGACTGATTCATATCTATGAACAGAATGGGGCTATTCCTTTCTTTACCGAAGCAAATAGTTTTGAAAATCTTTTTTCATCGGTTTCACAATTCAGCAAAGAAATTATCGGTGAATTATACCAGAAACAGATCATAACGGATATTGCCGTTGCAGGAAACAAACGGATAGAAAAAGATGCCGTCCTGAGAATACTCGATACTCATACCGGGGACATATTCAAACCGGAAAATGTATCAAAGGATCTTAAAAAAATATATGACATGGGATATTTTGATGATGTTCTGGTTGAAAAAGAATCCCATGACAAGGGGGTGAAAATAGTTTTTAAGGTCGTGGAAAAACCCAGTATCCGGGAAATCAGGTTCAAAAAAAATAAAGTGTATGAAACCGAAGAACTGATGGAAAGTATTAATATCAAAACAGGATCCATTTTAAACGTTCATACCTTAAATTCCAATGTGGACCGGCTCAGACTGCTGTATACGGAGAAAAATTACCATAACTGTTCAATCACCTATGAAATTATTCCCCTTGAACATTCCCAGGCAGATATTCTTTTCATCATCGAAGAAGGGGAAAAGATCAGGGTCGAAAAAATCAGTTTTGAAGGCAATACGTATTTTTCTGATAAAAAACTGAAAAAAGCCATGAATACTTCTGAGAAAGGGATATTTTCCTTTTTTACCTCTTCGGGAGATTTAAATGAAACCGAGGTAAAAAATGATGTCGTAAAAATAGAATCCTTATATAAAAATAATGGATTCATCGACGCAAAAGTCTCTGATCCTGATATTGAAATCGGTAAAGAATATATTTCCATTCATTTCAAGATAGAAGAAGGTGCCCAGTATAAAATCAAGAAGATTGATTTTTCAGGAGATCTCATCCTTACCAAAGAAGAAATATTAAAAAAAATCAAATCCAAAGAAGGCGAGCTCTATAACCGGGAAGAAATCAGAAACGACATGAATTATATAGCCGATCTTTATTCACAACAAGGATTTGCAAATGTTCAAATCAATCCTCTGATTGATAAAATTGAGAACGAACACCTGATGACAGTGGACTATTCCATCAATAAAGGCGCTCCTGTATATTTCAGGAATGTGAATATCAGCGGTAATTCAAAAACGCGGGATAAGGTAATCAGGAGGGAATTAAAAGTCGTCGAACAGGATTTATACAATAAGGAAAACATTGAGAAAAGTTTTAAAAATCTAAACCGTCTGGATTATTTTTCTGAACTCGAGATAATCCCTGTTAAAACCGAAGAAGAAAATTTAATGGATCTGAATGTGAAAGTAGCCGATAAAGACACCGGGACTTTTTCATTCGGAGGTGGGTTCAGCAGTGAAGACGGGCCATTCGGAATGGTGTCGCTTCAGGAGAGGAATCTGTTTGGAAGGGGCCAGACCGGGAAGATTTCAGCTAAAGTGTCAGGTTCTTCAGCTCTTTACGACATCAGCTTTTTTGAACCCTATATCATGGATACCCCTGTTTCAGGGGGATTCAGCCTTTATAAGGAAGATAAGGAATATGAGTACTATGATAAAGAAGCGATTGGTATGACCTTGATGTTGGGCTATAAGCTTTTTGATTATACAAAGATCGGGGTTAATTATAATATTGAGGATTTTACCATTGCAGATGTAGAATCCGCCTATACCAATATGACGCCCGGCTCATTTCTGACCAGCAGCATCAAACCCTATATAGTATATGATTCCAGAAATGATATCTTTCTTCCCACCGAGGGGTTCAAACATTCATTTTCTGTCGAATATGCAGGAGAATTTCTGGGGGGAGAAATTGATTATACAAAATATCTTGCCGAAACCACTGCTTATTTTCCCCTTTTCTGGAAATTTACAGGCGCTCTGCATGCGGAAGGCGGATATCTGGATGACCGGAGCGGCGACACTATCAATATCGATTATGCCATGTTTTATCTGGGGGGAATGAATTCCCTAAGGGGATTTGATAAATTTGATATCAGCGGGATGCGCGCCGGAGATACCAAAGAAAGAGGTGGTGAGAAATATGTTCAGTTTAATGCGGAAATAACCTTTCCGCTGACGGATAAATACAAACTTGCAGGCGTATTCTTTTATGATCGTGGAGATGTATACAGAACCAGTGAAGATTTCGATTTTGGAGATCAGTTTTCCAGTATTGGAACTGGTATCCGGTGGAATTCTCCTCTGGGACCCTTACGAATAGAATATGGCTGGGTTATTGATGGGAAAAACATAAAAGAGTCGGGTGATGGAGAATTCGCTTTTTCCGTCGGCGCTTCTTTTTAAATTATTTACGTTTGGAGGTTTAAATGAAAAAAATTGTATTCACCGTATCCGTGCTTTATCTTTTTCTTGCTTTTGTTCCGACTGCATTCAGTGCAGATACGACCAAAATAGGGATTTTTGATTTTCAGAAAATATTGTCGGAATCCAGTACCGGCAAGCTTACCCAGAAGCAACTGACCGAGAAGGGCAACGAGCTTCAAGGTAAATTGAAAACTGAAAAAGAGAAATTAGATGAAATGAATACGGCCTACGAAAGGGAAAAATTGGTTTTAAGCCCGGAAAAACAGGGTGAAAAAGAAAAGGAGTTTCGTGGCCGTGTAAATGATTTTAAAAAGATGCAGGATGATTTTGCAAGGGAATTTAAACAATTAGAAGTTCAATCCCTGAATAAGATACAGGATGAAGTGGTCCTGATCATTAACGATATCGGCAAAGAAGGAGGATACACCCTGATTCTTGAAAAAAAAGCAGGTGGGGTTCTTTATTCTCCGGAAAAGCTTGATATTACAGACGAGATCATTAAAAAATATAATTTAAAAGCTGCAAAGACCAATTAAAAGCCTTTGTATGGAATTTACGGTAAATAAAATTGCCGGAATCATTGATGCCAAAATCATCGGTGATGTGAATGCTATGGTCATGGGCGTGTCTTCATTTGATGAAGCAGGCGCCCATGACCTTACTTTTGCTTGTGACTCAAGATATTTGAGCCGTCTTTGCTTGACAAAGGCGGGAGTTGTCATTATTCCTGATAGTTATGTTCCAGACGCAAAACGGGACAATGGCCCTGTTTTGCTGAAAACCGCCAATCCGAAATTATCCTTTTTTAAACTGGTGTCTCTCTTCCACCCCGAAAAAATGATGCTGCCTTTTATCCATCCCAGTGCCCATATCGGACAATTGGGCGAAATCGGCAAAGATCCCGTCATTGAGGCCAACGTATATATAGGCAATCATGTCCACATCGGGGAAAATGTCCGCCTGATGCCCGGTGTTTATATCGGGGACAATGTGTGCATCGGAGACGAGACGCTTATCAAACCAAATGTCACCATATTGGATGGAACCAGAATCGGCAAAAGGGTTATTATCCATTCCGGAACTGTTATCGGTTCCGATGGATTCGGATTCGCACAGGATATTAACGAGCACCGGAAACTCCTTCACACCGGACATGTATCCATTGGTGATGATGCTGAAATAGGTGCCTGCAACACCATTGACAGGGGAACCTTAGGCACCACCATTATCGGCAATGGGGTCAAAACCGATAATCTTGTTCACATTGCCCACAATGTCAAGGTTGGGGATAATACCCTGATTGTTGCCCAGGTCGGGATTGCCGGAAGCACCACCGTCGGCCGGAATGTCATCATTGCCGGGAAAGCCGGTATTACGGGCCATATAAAAATAGGGGATGGTGCCATCATAGGCCCATATTCGGGAGTGCACAGCAATGTGGGCGAAAAAGAGATTGTATCTGGTGTTCCTCATATGCCGCATACCCTATGGCGGAAGGTTGTCAGCATCATGGTAAGGTTGCCCGAAATGAGAAAAACCCTGATTTCTTATGAAAAAAGATTAAAAAAGATTGAAAATATGAACGAGCAAACGGAGCAAAAACGATGATTCACCCCACTGCGATTATCGACCCTTCTGCGGAAATTGACAGTCATGTTACCATAGGTCCTTACGCCATTATCAAATCAGATACCGTGATCGGGTCGGGCACCACCATCGGCCCCTATACCACCATTGACCAATATGTAACCGTCGGGGAAAATTGTCAGATCTTCCAGTATGCATCCATTGGAGGGGCCCCTCAGGATTTGAAATTTCATGGAGAAAAAACATATTTGAAAATAGGCCGAGGATCCATTATCCGGGAATTTGTGACCATTAACCGGGGCACTGAAAACGGCGGAGGTATCACTGAAGTGGGGGAAGAAAATTATCTCATGGCCTATACCCATATCGCCCATGATTGTAAAACCGGAAAACGGGTTATACTGGCCAATAATTCAACTCTTGGAGGCCATATCACGATTGGAGACAACGTTAGTGTCGGTGGATTGGTGGCCATCCATCAATTTGTTCAGATCGGAGATTTCGCCTATATTGGCGGAAAATCAGCCGTGGTAAAGGATATTCCTCCCTATGTGATTGCCGCAGGAGATCGGGCCACCCTGCATGGCCTTAATAATGTAGGATTGCAGCGATACAAATTTTCAAAAGCAACCATTTCTCAACTTAAAAAAGCATACCGGATTTTTTTCAGGATCGGATTGACGGTGAAACAAGCATCTGAAAGAGTCAAGGCAGAAGTGGATATGATTCCTGAAGTCAAAAAATTTATGAATTTTATCATCGAATCCAACAGGGGCGTAACAAGATAAAATAATGAAAATCGGCCTGATTGCCGGAGGCGGACAGTTTCCCCTGTTATTTTCAAAAAAGGCCCTTGAAAAAGGCTATTCGGTTTTTGCAGCAGGATTCAATTCAGAAACAGATCCTTTGCTTGCCGATTATGTCCAGGAATTTAAATGGGTTTATCTGGGTCAGGTGACCAAACTCATCCGGTATTTCAAGCAACAGGGTATTTCACAGGCCGTTATGCTCGGAAGTATCAAAAAGACAAATATATTTAAAGATATCCGCCCGGATTTTAAGGCCCTCACCTTTATTGCAACAACAGCTCGAACCCACGATGATTCCGTTTTAACTTCTTTTGCAGACCTGCTCTTAAAAGAAGGCATTGAAATTTTACCATCCACCTTTCTTTTGCCGGAGCTCATCTGCCCCAGAGGGTGCTGGACAAAAAGAAAACCAAACAAGGCTGAACATAAAGAGATTATGGAGGGATGGCGGCTTGCAAAGGAAATCGGTAAACTGGATATCGGCCAATGCCTTGTGATGGGCAATGGATCTGTTCTGGCTGTAGAAGCCATTGAGGGAACGGACGCTGCCATAAAAAGAGGCGGCCTTTTGTCCCGAAATAAGGGCTGTATTGTGATCAAGCTCTCCAAACCCGCCCAGGACTTAAGATTTGACCTTCCTTCATCGGGCTGTCAGACCATTATGACCATGCACGAAGCCGGAGCCGGAATTCTTGTTCTTGAAGCCGGAAAATCCATCAGCTTTGACCGCGAAGAAATGATCGCCCTTGCAGATAAATATCATATATCCATTCTTGGATATACGGATGAAGACATACAATGAATCTTCCCGTAAGCTTAAAGCACATCATGGTTCTGACCGGAGAACCCTCCGGTGATTTCCATGCAGGCCGCCTTATAGAGGAAATCAGGCGGAAGAACGGCCGGATTTATTTTTCCGGTATGGGTGGACCCCTTCTCAGACAGCAAGGGGTTGATCTTTTTTATGATATTGAAAATCTTTCAGCCATGGGTATTACCGAAGTGTTGATGCAGTTTGGGCATATTAAAAAAGCCTTTGATATTTTCAGAGAAAAACTGATTTATCATACACCGGACATGATCATTCTCGTGGATTATCCGGGATTTAATCTGAGAGCTGCCAAATATGCAAAGGACCATTATAATGTCAGAATCTTATATTATATTACCCCCAAGGTATGGGCCTGGAAAAGATCCAGACTGTTCAAGATTAAAAAATATGTGGATCATGCCGCACTGATTTTCCCTTTTGAGGAAAAACTGTATAAAAAGGCCGGGGTTTCATCCACCTATGTAGGGAATCCCCTGATGGACGAGTATCCGGAACACCTTTCCAAATCTTTTTTACCATCCAAGGGGTTAGTTACCGGTTTAAATGGCCCTATCATCATCGGGCTCCTTCCAGGCTCAAGAAAGGCTGAAATTCAAAATCTTCTGGATATCATGATTCAGTCTGCCTGCCGTATTCACCAAGAACATAATCAGACCCGGTTTCTTGTGTCTAAGGCCGCATCAATAAAAAGGGAATGGATTGAAGAGTGTATCATTGCATCAGGGAAACCTCAATTATTTGATATTGTTGAGGGGCCTGTCCGGGAAATCCTGAGGCGATCAAACCTGGTCATCGCAGCCTCGGGCACGGTAACGCTTGAAGCTGCGCTTTTTGGTATTCCAACCCTCCTGATTTACAAAATGGCAAGGTTAAGCTTTTGGGCGGCAAAACTACTCGTCCGAGTAAAATATGCCGGTCTTGCGAATTTGATTGTAGATGAGGAAATCATGCCCGAGCTGCTCCAGGGTGAGGCAACCCCTGAAAAAATATGTATCAAAGTCCTTCATATGCTCACCCATGAGCAGTATTACGAAAGCCGTCTGGAACGGGTCAGAAAAAAACTCGGGAAAAAGGGAGCTGCAAAAAATGCAGCCGGTATTGCAATGAACCTTCTCAGAGAATCTCATTTCTGATAATCAATTTGACAAAAATATCGGAATTTTATTAGAGTGGCTTGTTAAAATTAAATATACTGATTTTTTTCAGAAACAGGAAAAATTTTTAATTAGATGACTTTTGAAATTATTCTTTTGGTTATAAGCCTTTTTTTATCCGGGTTTTTTTCAGCTTCCGAAACAGCTCTTTTTACCATCAGCAGAGTCAAAGCCCTCCACATGGCAAAGGACGGCTCCGGGAGCGGCAGGCTGATTCTGCGTATGAAGAAAGATTCCCATCGGCTTTTAACGACCATCCTGATAGGGAATAATCTTGTGAATATCGGGGCCTCATCCATTGCCACCTCCCTTGCCATTTCACAATTCCAGTCCAATGCCGTCGGCATTGCCACCGGAGTTATGACATTACTGATTCTGGTTTTTGGTGAAATTTTCCCAAAATCCTTTGCCAATCAAAACAATATTTTTATCGCAAGGATTGTTATTTATCCTCTTTACTGGTTTTCACGGCTGTTTTTTCCGTTGATTTTCATTTTGAATGTGATACCCATGCTTCATGGAAAAAAAGATCCCCGCCACGGCGCTGTTACCGAAGACGAACTCATGACCATGGTTGAAGTGGTTGAAGAAGAGGGTGAAATCAATGAAGCGGAAAAGCAGTTTATCACGAAAATATTTGAATTTGATGATACCTCATGTTCAGAAATCATGACCCCCAGGGCGGATATGTTTGTGATCGATATATCGGAAAATGTAGATATTTCAAAAATTCTTCAGACCGGGTTTTCTAGGATCCCTGTTATTGAGGACAGTATCGACAATGTTATCGGGATATTGCATGTCAAGGACCTGTTTGCCAGTTTCCAGAAAGCCTGCACATCAAATTTTGAGACATCATTGGATATCAAACCGATTTTAAAAAAGCCTTATTTTATACCTGAATCTAAAAAGCTGGATTCCCTGTTGCAGGATTTTAAGCGGAATAAAAATCATTTGGCTGTTGTTGTGGATGAGCATGGCGGTGTGGCCGGAATTGTTTCCCTTGAAGATGTCCTGGAAGAGATAGTCGGTGAAATTATTGATGAAACAGACAGAATGACGCCCGATATTATCCGGCTTAAAGACAATAAATGGCTGATTGCCGGAAGAATCAATATCTATGATTTAAATGAAGAGATTGACATTGGAATACCCGAATCCAATACCTATGATACCTTTTCCGGCTTTTTCCTGGAACAGATCGGCAGAATCCCTCAGCCTGGGGAATCCATTGTGGTCGATAAATGGACGGCAACGGTTAAGGATATGGACGGCAATCGAATCCAAAGTTTTATTTTGAAAAAGGAACCCTCCTGATTCCATAGAGAAAGATAAAAATGCCTGAAGATGATTTGAAAAATTTGAGAGATCAAATTGATACTATTGATCTTAAAATCCTAAATTTGATTAACCAACGCCTTGAAATCGGAAAAAAAGTTGGTCTGATCAAACGGGAAACCGGCAGCCGGATTCTTGACCGGACCAGGGAGCGAAATGTCATTGAAAAATTATCGAAAATAAATCAAGGTCCTGCTGATAAACAATTATTAAGATATTTTTTCAATGTGATCATCACAGCCACCCGTGACATCCAAAAACCCAAGACAATTTCATTCCTCGGTCCTGAAGCAAGCTTTTCGCATATTGCCGCCCTGACCCATTTCAGGCATTCCGGAAATTTTGTAGAACAGCCCAATCTCTATGAAATATTCAGGGATGTGGAGAAAAACGAGAGCCATTTCGGCGTCGTTCCGGTTGAAAATTCCATTGAAGGCGCCGTGAGTCACACCCTGGATCTTTTCAGCCATTTTGACCTGAACATCTGTGCGGAACAGTATGAACCCGTTTCCCATGATTTACTATCCATAACCGGTGAACCAAAGGATGTTCAAAAAATTTGTTCCCATCCGCAAGCGATTGCCCAGTGTCGATCATGGGTCAAAAAAAAATTCAGTCGGGCCCGGATTATTGAAACCAGCAGTACTGCAAAAGCCGCTCTCATGGCAAGTGAAGATAAAACCATTGCCGCCATTGCCAGTCGACAGGCAGCCCATATTTATGCTCTTCAAACCGTAGAATCCAAAATCGAAGATGTTTCAGGAAATATCACAAGGTTTCTGATTATCGGCAAAGACCTTCCGGAACCAACAGGAAAAGATAAGACTTCCATCATGTTTGCCGTTTCCCATGTTCCAGGGGCATTGTTTAAAGCGCTGGCGCCCATTGACAGGGCAGGGCTCAATATGTTGAAGCTTGAGTCCAGGCCGACACGACATGAAAACTGGAGCTATTATTTTTTTCTGGATATTGAAGGCCATCAACAGGACCAAAGAGTGGTTGAAACCATAACGGAAATCAGAAAATACTCCCTGTTGCTGAGAATTCTCGGGTCCTATCCCGTATTTATAAAAGAAGACTATGACACATGATCGACTCTTTCACACAAATTTACGGCGTTTTCGGAAATCCTGTCCGGCACTCCAAAAGCCCGGTCATCCATAATTTTGCCTTCCAGTATTATCATATCAATGCCGTATATCTTGCCTTTGAACCGGATGGAATAGGCAAAAGCCTGGAAGCCATGAAGGCTTTAAATATTAAAGGGGCTTCCATCACACTGCCGTTTAAACAATCTTCAATGGATTATCTTGATTGGATCGATGAAGATGCCGGGGCCATCGGTGCTGTGAATACCATTGTGAATAAAGAGGGAATGCTCCACGGATTCAACACAGACTACAAGGCCGCGGTTGAACCTTTAAAGCCCTTTGGCATCCAGGGGAAAAAAGTCTGTATTATCGGTGCGGGGGGAGCGGCCCAGGCTGTGGCATATGGAATTTACAAGGAAAAAGGCAGGCTCGCGATCATAAATCGGAACAAAAAAAAGGGGAAAACCCTGGCTGAAAAATACAAGGCTGATTTTTTTTCTTTGGACGATACCGACAGTCTCCTGAAAATCCAGCCTGATATTCTCATTAATACTACACCCGTCGGCATGAGCCCCAATATTTCAGATCTGTCCTTTCCTTTGGAGCCGCTAAGCCCAGAAACCCTGGTGATGGATATTATTTATACCCCTTTGAAAACAAGGCTCCTGCATGGAGCCCAATCAAAAGGCTGCCGAATTATTGATGGTCTGACCATGTTTTTGAACCAGGGAGCTCATCAATTCAAGCTATGGACGGGAATCAGCCCCGACATTGAATTGATGCGAAAAATCATGTTAAAGGATGAGGCCTTATAAATGAAAACAATCATTCCCAAAACGATTAAAGACCAGAAGGTCGTGGTCCCCGGTTCCAAGAGCATTTCTCATCGGATGCTCATATGTGCCTCTCTTTGCACCGGTATATCCACCATCGAAAATCTTCTTGAGAGCGAAGACATCAAATGGACCATGAATGCCCTGACCTGTTTTGGCGCTGCAATTGACAAGATAAGCAGGGGGCAGTTCCGGATTAATGGATTTGGAGGGTCCCCAAAACCCTGTGAAAAAGAAATCTATCTTGGCAATTCAGGAACATCCATGCGCCTTCTGGCAGGAATAGCAGCCTTGGGAACAACCGAATATGTCCTGACAGGTGACGAGAGGATGTGCGAACGGCCCATGGTTGAATTGCTGAATGCATTGAAGCTTCTCGGTATCCATGCCGCATCCAAAAACAGACAGGGAACTCCGCCGGTCCATATCTGCGGCAAAAACCGCCAGGGGGGCAGGGTCACCCTGGATTGTTCGAAAAGCAGCCAGTATCTGTCTTCCCTTTTAATGATGGGGACGTTTATGGCTAAAGGACTTGACATCAGTCTTGAGTCTTTGCCGGTGTCCTCCCCGTATATTGATTTAACTCTGGATATCATGAAAAAATTTAAGGTTGAGGCCCACCGCATTCACCCCTGCCTGTATCAGGTGCCGGGACAACAATCCTATTCTCCGGGTGATTTCTTTGTGGAACCTGATCTTTCCAATGCCGGTTATTTCTGGGCCCTGGGGGCCATTACCGGACGGATGATTTCGGTAAAAAATATCAGTCAAAATTCTCTTCAGGGCGATCTAAAGCAGGTCAAAATATTGGAGCAGATGGGATGTACGGTTAAGGTCCAAGAAAATGAAATAGGGGTTTGCGGGTCAGAATTGACCGGGATTGATGTGGATATGTCGGATACGCCGGATGCCGTTCCGGCCATTGCCGTTGTGGCCGGTTTTGCCAAGGGAAGAACCCGGATTCATAATATCAGGCATCTTCGGGAAAAAGAATGTGACCGGATAGATGCTGTTTCTTCCCAGCTTTTAAAAATGGGCATCATGGTGAAACAGGGAGATGATTTCATGGAAATTACCGGGGGGGCGCCCAAAGGGGCCAGGATCGAAACCTTTAACGACCACCGGATTGCCATGGCCTTTTCCATGCCGGGACTTTTGATCCCAGGCATGGAAATTGAAAATGAAACCTGTGTTGAAAAATCCTTCCCCAATTACTGGGAAATATTTGATGCCTTGTAAACCATGAACATTTATTTAATCGGATATCGGTGCACCGGAAAAACAACCATTGGTAAAATCCTTGCCGACTATCTCCATCATGATTACCTGGATGTGGACCAGGTCATTGAACAGCAAACCGGGTCAAGCATTTCCGATCTTGTCCAAACCCATGGATGGGAGTATTTTCGACGGATTGAGAAAGAAATCCTTTTAAAGACTCGTGAAATAAATGATACGGTGGTGTCCACCGGCGGCGGTATTGTAACGGACCCGGAAAACCTGGATTTTCTGACTACCGCCGGATACACCATTTGGCTGGATGCGGATATCCGGACCATCCTGTCCAGGCTGAATTCAGATCCCGTAACCTTTTCTTCACGGCCGTCCCTGACAGATAAAAACCTGATAGACGAAACAGAAGAATTCCTGAACCTGAGAAGGCCTTTGTATGCAAAAGCCGCCCATTTAAAAATAGAAACCGGTTTGCATACTCCAGAAGAAATTATAGCCCTCATTGAAAGGAGGTTGCCCTGATGCCAGGCTCCAGTTTTGGTAAGGCATTCAATATCACGACCTTTGGAGAATCCCATGGAAATGGAATCGGTGTTGTTATTCAAGGCTGCCCCCCAGGGCTTGATCTGGATGAAAAGGTCCTGCAGGCTCCTCTTGACCGAAGAAAACCAGGGCAGGGGGTATCCGGCACTACCAGAAAGGAACCGGATTGTCCCATCCTGATATCTGGCGTATTTAAAGGGAAGACAACCGGAACGCCTATCATGATTCTGATTGAAAACAAGGATGCCAGATCCAGGTCCTATGATTCAATTGCCGGCCTTTTCCGGCCGGGCCATGGAGATTATACCTATCATAAAAAATACGGTATCCGAGATTACCGGGGCGGAGGAAGGGCCTCGGCAAGGGAAACGGCTGCAAGGGTGGCCGCAGGAGCTGTTGCCCAGGTTATTCTGGATCAGCAGGGAATCCGCATTCAGAGCTATACTCTTGAACTTGGTAATGTCAGGGCTGCTTTGACAGGGGATCTGTCTTTTAAGGATCAAAATGATCTCCAATGCCCGGATATGGATGCTGCAAAAAAAATGGAAGCAAGAATTAAAGCAGTCAAAGCCCAGGGGGATTCTCTCGGGGGGATTGTGGAAATCATTGCTTCCAATGTTCCTGCAGGCCTTGGAGAGCCGGTTTTTGATAAACTGGATGCCGATATTGCCAAGGCCCTGATGAGCATTGGCGCCGTCAAAGCCGTTGAAATCGGGGCAGGGATCAGCGCCCCCAAAATGACGGGGTTTGAAAATAACGACGAGATATTTCCCGAGGGGTTCCGGACCAATCATGCCGGAGGGATCCTGGCCGGGATTTCAAATGGGGAAGATATTATTGCCAGAGTTCATGTCAAACCCATCCCATCCATTTTAAAAGTTCAGCAAACCATTGACGAAGATGGTAACAAAGCAGAGATATCAACAAAGGGAAGGCACGATATCTGCGCGATTCCAAGGATTAACATGGTCTGCGAAGCCATGATGGCCATAACCCTCGCAGACCATGTATTGCGGCAAAAAATGGTAAGGTGATTATTTTTTTACAATATCGGATTCAAGTTTGTCTGCAATGCCAATGGCTGTTGTTAAGGCATCATTAATCATAAATAATTGAATCTTTAGCGTTTTTAATGAAGCAGGGGTAGTTGAAATTTTTTCTTGACTGGAAAAGACCCTGGCCAGTTCTTTGGATTTTTTTGCAAATTCCGTTAGTTTTTCACTGAAATTGACAATTTCCAAGGCCCATTTTTGTCTTTCTTCTTTTGAAATTTCAATATTTGCATTACCTGTACCGTTGATGAGATGATCAATCTGATAATCTTCCGGGTTTGCAATGATTTCGTACATAGGAGTCTCCTTTTAAAACCAGTTCATATGAATCCTCAAGACCACATTACAAGAATATTTTAAGGCAATGGTTAAGTCAAGGTCTGGGTGGCAGAAACATTAAGGATTCATATGAGTTTCAGTGATTTGGCAGGTGGATAAAACAAAATTTTTATCCACCTGCCTGGTATTTCAAAGATGCCGGGGAATTAAAAAAAATACGGCAGGGGTGAGGCTTTATTCAATATCAGGCATGGCCTAAGAAGAAGGCCAGTAAATCTCCTTTGGTATACATGATTCTCAACACTGAAAGATAATATTTGTAGCGGGCATCGGATATTCTTCTCTGGGCGGAGACAAGAAGTGTATTGGCATCCATGATATCGATACTGTCGGCCATGCCGTAATTATACTGCATCTGCACGGCGCTAAAGGTTTCCTCGGCATATTTAAGTTCGTCCTGCAGATTATCCAAGGTGCTTTTTGCAGTCTCATAGTCCAGAAATGAAGTTTTTGAATCTAGGCTGATCTTTTTTTCCTGAAGAATCAGTGCTTTTTCAGCTTTTTTTTGATCCAGAAGGGCCTGTCTTATGGTGGCCCGTCTCAACCCACCGTCATAGAGGGTGAAGACAAGGCTCCCGGTTACATAGGTCTCTTCAGTATCATATTTCATTGCGGTCAAAGCTGTATCATATTGGATATCGGTTTCTTTATACCCTCCCTCAAGTTCGACAGTTGGCCAATAATCGCTTTTTTTGAATTTTACGGTTTTTTCAGCAATCTCAAGATTCTTTTTTGCTTCTTTGATTTCAGTCCGGTTTTTTAGAGCGTAGGCCAGAAGTTCTTCAAGATTGCACTGGTAGTTTTCGATTTCAGCGATATCCTGTTTTTGAAGATCAAAGTCCGGATCAATTTCCACAAGATTATGTAAAGCGGCTTTGCTTTGAAGGATTGCATTCTCCGCCTTTTTCTGCTCGGTCAATGCCTTGGAAAGTTCAGCTTCTGCCCGGAATAAATCGGTCTTGGTCACATTGCCCACGCTTAATTTTTCTTTGACGGCATTCCGGTGGGTGGTAAGGCGTTCTACATCGGATTGGGCGATTTCAAAAAATTTTCGTGCACTCAGGATATTGTAATAGGCTTGGGCAACCTGTAATATATATTGGGAACGAATGCTTTCAAGGCTGAATTCCTTGCTTTCGATGGACCTTCGCGTGACATCAAGGGCGATCAGTTCTTTTCCGTTAAGGGTAAATGACTGTGTCAGCTTGATTCCCACGGTTTGGCTATCCGGAGAGTTGAGGGTTTCTTCTTTATATTCGGTAATGCTACCATAGGTGGTGGCCCGTGGGATTAAGACCGACAAAGCCCTTTTTTCCTCCTGCCGGGCAATATCCACATCATCTTCAGCGATTTTGATGGTTTCACTGTGGGTATTGGCAAGTTTGATAAGATCATGAAGGGAATAATCTGTTCTGCAATGGGCATTCCCCTGAACAGACAGAAAAATAAGGATGGTAAGCAATAATAGATTTGACGGTTTATTCATAGTCTGAGCCTCATAGTATTTGAAAAACAAAATTAACCAACAATATTACCATTAAGGCTTCTGCGTCAAGATTTCAAAAGATTAAATTTGAATGAGGCTAAAATACTGTTGAATCTTGGAATATGACATTGCATAACAATTTTAATGACGACAATAGATAAATTTCATTTTTTATGATATAGGATCATCCTATTTATTGAAAAATTTATACATATCAAGGAGATCAAGATGGCCCATATTCCGAAAACTCAATTTGATGATCTTTCACTGGTCCGCCAAGGTAAAGTCAGGGATATATTTGACACAGGAGATGCCCTTCTGATGGTCACAACAGACAGACTTTCCGCCTTTGACGTGGTCCTGCCGGACCTTATCCCGGACAAGGGAAAGGTTTTAAATCAGATTTCCGTATTCTGGTTTAAAAAAATGGAGGCCATCGTAAAAAATCATATCATTACAACAAATGTAAATGAATACCCGGATCGATTTAAACCCTATAAGGAGGCTCTGGATAAAAGGAGTATGCTGGTTAAAAAGGCCGAGCCTCTTCCGGTTGAATGTATTGTCAGGGGATATATCTCGGGCTCTGGTTGGACTTCCTACAAAAAAGAGGGTCAGGTATGCGGTATCCGGTTACCGGAAGGCCTGAAAGAATCCGACAAACTGATGGAGCCGCTCTTCACCCCTTCAACCAAAGCAGCGGTGGGGGATCATGATATCAATATCAGTTTTGATGAAACCGTTAACCTCATCGGTCGAGAAAGAGCCCATGAGCTTCGGCGGTTGAGTCTTGAAGTCTATCAAAAGGGGGCGGAATATGCACTTTCAAAAGGAATCATTATTGCAGACACCAAATTTGAATTCGGTCTTTTGGACGGCGAGATCATTCTGATAGATGAAATCCTTACCCCGGATTCCTCCAGATTCTGGCCCTTAGAAGATTATTCGCCCGGCCGGGGCCAAAATAGTTTTGACAAACAATATGTAAGAGACTGGCTCATTGCATCGGGATGGGATAAAAAGCACCCCGGACCAAAACTTCCCCAGGATGTCATTGACAGAACAGCCGGAACATATAAGGAAATCTTTACCCGCCTGACGGGTGAAAATGTTTGATACCCTAAGGGAGATCCATATCTCGGATATTGATATCAGGGATGAACGGTATAGAATTTCACCTGAATCGGAAAATATCTCTTTTTTGTCCCATTCCATAAAAAAAATGGGCCTGATGAATCCACCGGTGGTCAGGCCCATGGATGATGGTAAGTTTATTCTTATCTCCGGATTTAACAGGATTAAAGCGCTTCAGCAGAATAATGAATCAAAAGTTCGGGTGCGTTCAACCGACACTCATATCGATGATTATCACTGCCTTTTGTTTGCCGTTGCAACGCTTGCCTTTAAAAGACCACTGACCCAGGTTGAACTGATTATCAGCATTAAACGGCTTTCCCGGTATTTAGACAGGGAAGACATGACAAAAATATCTTCTGCGGTTTTCAATACACAATTGGCCCAGGAGTTTATTGACGATCTGATGAATATCGGATCATTACCAAGCCCGGCCCTGAAATTGATCCATACCGGTCAGTTGTCGCTTAAATCAGCTAAAAAACTAGTTCGCCTGGATTTGGACGCCATCTCCTTTTTTTTGGATATTTTTTCTAAGATCAGGGCATCGGCCAGCGTTCAGCTTGAACTCATTCAGAATATCCTGGAAACCTCTCTAAGAGAAGGGGTTCACCCTAAGTCGCTTTTTCAAGAACTGAACCTCCCAAATCCTCTTGATGGTGAAACCGTTGACATGGCCATACGGACCCATCATTTCAGAACCCTGGTCTTTGAACAGCGGTATCCGGTACTTTCCCGAACCCGTCAGGCGGTTCAGGACAAAATTGCTTCCGTTAAGCTTCCAGGCACCATAAAGCTTATCCCTCCTGAAAATTTTGAAAGCCGGAAATATTCCATATCCTTTACCGTAAAAAACCATGAAGAATTCGAGAAAAACATTCAGCATCTGACAGACGCATTAGAAAACATGACACTCCGGGAAATTCTGGATTCATGAAAATAGAAACGCTTTTTATGGATAATTTACTGCCTCTGGATGATGAAACAGAATACCTGATATCAAGAATTCACCTGAAACCGCAAAAAATCCATGACTCTGGAGAAGTGTATGACTTTATCAATCAGGCCGATGATCCCGTTTCCCTTGCCAAGAAGACTCTCTATATCACCCAAAACAAAGGCGCTGTTATCAGAAACTGTCCCGGAACCTGTCATTATACCTGCTGCGATTATACCATTCTCCATACCGGGACCTTCTGCACCATGGACTGCGCCTATTGCATTCTTCAGGCCTATTTCCACCCCCCGGTGCTCCAGTATTTTGCAGGGCTGGATCAAATCGGCCAAGAACTTCAGGCGGTCTTTCGTCAGAATAAAATTTTCAGAATCGGCACCGGCGAATATACGGATTCTTTGATCTGGGAAAAGGTGAGTCTTATGCCTGAATTTCTGGTTAAGACCTTTGCAGGGCAAAAAAACAGCGTGCTTGAACTTAAAACCAAAACCGTTAATATTGAATCCTTGATTAGCCTGGATCATAATGAAAAAACCATTATGGCCTGGTCCTTAAACACACCGGAGATTATCCGTTCACAGGAAAAGGGCACCGCATCCCTTACGGCCCGCCTTGAAGCAGCCAAACAGGCCGAATCAAAAGGATACAGACTTGCTTTTCATTTTGATCCCATTGTGATTTATCCGGGCTGTGAAGATCAGTATAAGAAGGTTATTCAAAAAATTTTTGAATATGTCCGTCCTGAAACCATTGTCTGGATCAGTCTGGGCACCTTCCGGTTCATGCCGGGATTAAAAGCGGTCATTGAAAAAAGATTTCCCGAGTCCACCCTCTGCTATGGTGAATTCATTCAGGGACTTGATAATAAGATGCGGTATTTTAAACCCTTGAGAATACATATCTATAAAGAAATGATAGCCGGTTTAAAAGCATATGCCCCGGATGTTTTTCTCTATTTTTGTATGGAGGATGAAGAAGTCTGGGAAAAATGCCTGGGTTTTTTTCCCGGGAAAGAAAGGGAACTCGGCCGGCTGCTGGACCAGTGCGCCGCCGGGCGCTGCAACCTGAACAGGGCCCTCATATGAAGGGGAGGGTATGAGAATCGCCCTGATAATCAATCCCCATGCCGGCGGGAAAAAAGGCGCCAAGCTGTTGCCGGTGATCGAAAAAAAGCTGTCCCGGGCCGGGGTTGAATACCATACCTATTTATCCTTATACCATGAGCATACGGTAAAGATCGCCTCTGAGCTGGATATTGCCCGATATGACGCCATTGTCGCCGTGGGCGGGGACGGAACCAATTTCCATGTTCTCAACGGGCTGCTTTCCCGTTTCAAACCTGAAACCCTTCCGCCCCTCGCTATCCTTCCCATCGGATCAGGAAATTCCTTTGCCCGGGATCTGAACATTTTTTCTTTGGATGACGGGCTCCGGGCCATTTTTGAAAACAAACCCGGATGGATTGATGTCTGCTCCTTTTCCCAGGCTGAAAAAAAATATTATTTTGTTAATATCGCCGGTTTCGGCTTTGTTACGGATGTGGCCGAAACCGCCCGGAAATTTAAATGGCTGGGGGATTTTTCCTATATCGTCGGCGTCTTCCATAGAACCCTGGACCTGCATTTTCACCATATGGAGCTTGAACTGGACGGCCGGGCCGTGTCAGGGGAAAACTGTTTTGTCGTGTTCTGCAATTCCCGGTTCACCGGAGGCAATATGCTCATGGCCCCGGAAGCCCGGATCGATGACGGACTCATGGATATTATTATCGCTGGAAAGCTGTCCCGGGCCAGTCTTTTGTCCACCCTGCCGAAAATATACACCGGCAGCCATCTTTGCCATCCGGCCGTCAGCCATGTCCAGGCAAAGACGGTAAAAATCAAAACCCGGCCGGAAAAAGCCATGCTGGCCGATGGCGAGGTCCTGGGAACAACCCCGGCAACCATCACCGTTCATCCCCGAATGATCCGGTATCTGGCATGAAAAAGCTGATCTCGGCGGGCTTATGGATGGTGGGCGGGTTGTTTTTTGCCCTATCGGCCGGCATCCTGGCGGTTTGCCTGGTCCTCCTGCCCAGGGAAAGGACCTTTAGGGTGGCCCGGGCCCTATTTAAAATCCTGATCCGGATCATGGGCATACGGCTGTCCGTCAATGGAAAGGAATATATTAAAAAAGACCAGCCCTATCTGATCATGGGGAATCACCAGAGTCTGTTTGATGTTTTTGTGATCCCTGCCGCCATTCCCATCTGCTTTGTCGGTATTGAGGCGGCCTATCATTTCTCCTTTCCGGTGTGGGGATACCTGATCCGGAAATGGGGGTGCATTCCCATAGAACGGGAAAACCTTATAAATGCTATTCTGAGCCTGGATCTGGCAAGGAAAACCCTGGCCCAAGGGATGAGCATCGGGGTTTTGCCTGAAGGGCACAGGACAAGGACGGGGGAGATGGGGCCGTTCAAAAAGGGGCCTTTTTATCTGGCCAGAGAGGCCGGGGCCGACATCCTGCCCTTCGGAATCCGCGGATTATTTGAATTTAATCCCAAGGGAAGCTTTTTATTGAATCCGGGAAGGATCACCGTCAATATCGGCAAACCCATCCCCTTTGAGGTGGTTAAGGATCTTTCGGTAGAAGAACTCAAAAATTATCTTTTTGATATCATATCCGGGCTAAGCCAAAAAAAAGAGCCGGGCAAATGAGGATGTCATCTGCCCGGCTCAGGTCCTTATTTATTCTTTTTCAGCATTCACTCTTTCAATGACTTTTTTGGCCAGATCGGCAGGAACCTCATCGTATTGCTCAAATTCCATGGAAAAGGTTCCCCGGCCCGCGGTCATGGAGCTTAGATCCGGGGCGTAGCGCAGCATTTCCGCCATGGGGACCAAGGCATTGATAATCTGCTTGTCTCCCTCGGAATCCATGCCGATAACCCTGCCGCGCCGGGAATTCAGATCCCCCATGATATCACCGGTGGTGTCTTCCGGAGCCTTTACGGAAACCCTCATGATGGGTTCCAGCAAGACGGCTTTGGCATCTGCGGCGGCATTTTTAAAGGCAATGGTACCGGCCAGCTTAAACGCCATTTCAGAGGAGTCCACGGCATGATAGGAACCAAAATCAACGGTCACCCGGAAATCCACACAGGGGAATCCGGCAAGGATTCCTGTTTTGGAAGCTTCCCTGACACCGGCTTCAACAGCCGGGATATAGTTTTTGGGAATGACGCCGCCCACGATTTTATCGACGAATTCAAACCCTGATCCGCTGGGAAGGGGTTCCAGGACAATCCAGCAGTCTCCGTACTGGCCATGGCCGCCGGACTGTTTTTTGTGCCGGCCCTGAACACGGACCTTTTTCTTAAAGGTTTCCCGGTAAGCCACCTTGGGGGTTTCGATATCCATGCCCACATTGAATTTTCTCTGGATTTTTTCAGCCGTCACCTCGATATGAACCAGGCCTCTGCCGGACAGAATGGTCTGCCTGGTTTCCTCTTCCCGTCTGAGCTGAAGCCCTGTGTCTTCGTCGAGAATCTTCCGGATGGCCTCATGAATTTTATCTTCATCATTTTTGGCCTTGGGTTTGATGGCAAAGGAAATAACCGAGGGCATGGGTTTGGGCGCAGGAATCTGAATGGCCCTGCCACCGGTTAATGTGTCTCCGGTCAAGGTTTCCTTGAGTTTCGCCACAGCCACAATGGAGCCCGGAATGGCTGAGGTAATGGGTTTCTGTTCTTTACCGGCAATTTCTAAAAGCTGTGAAAACCTTTCTTTGGTGTCTTTTGTCGTATTCACCACATTGCCTTCTTTGCCAAGGCTGCCGGAGATGACCCTGAAAAGGGACAGTCTTCCTGCATAGGGATCAACTATGGTGCAGAAAACAAAGCCGCAGAATTCGCCATCCGGGTCCGGAGAAACAATAACGTCTTCTTCTTTGGAATCCTTGGCAATCCAGTCCCCCCGATCCAGGGGGGATGCCATGTAATCAATGATAAAATCAGATATGGTTTCCACGCCGATCATCTTGACGGCGGAACAGCAGATGGCCGGATAGAATTTGGCATCCAGGACACCCTGTCGAAATGTTGCTTTCAAATCGGCTTCTGCTATTTTTTCACCTTCAAGATATTTTTCAAGCAATTGATCATTGAGTTCGGCAATATTCTCGATAAATTCTTCTTTTGCCATTTCCATATCATCGGCCATATCGGCCGGGATATCCACCTTGCTTACTTTTCCGTCTGCGCCATATTCAAAGGCCTGGCCCGAGATGATATTGACAAAACCTTTAAAATTAGCTTCAGATCCAATGGGATAACAAACAGGAAGGATTTTCTTTTTAAGTGCTTTTTTGCAGGCTTCGATGCAGGTTGCAAAATCAGCTCTTTCCCTGTCCAGTTTATTCACAATGACAAAACCGGGAAGGTTGTATTCAAGAGCACTGGCGCCTGCTTCTTCCGTCATGGCGGAAGGGCCGCCGACTCCGTCAATGACAAAAGCCAGGCTGTCTGCCACAGGAAAACATGTTTTAGAAGCAGAAAAAAAGTTCTGATCACCAGGAGTATCCATCAATGTAATAGTATGTTTATTATGGGTATATTTAATAAATGAAGTATTGATGCTCTGTTGTTTCCGCGTCTCTTCAGGCTGGAAATCCATAACGGTATTGCCTTCTTCAACCTTTCCAAGACGGCTGATAATCCCGGCTTTAAACAGCATGGCCTCGGCAAGCGTGGTCTTTCCAGATCCTCCGTGACCAGCCAGAGCTATGTTTCTCATGGTTTTGATGTCTTCGCTCATTACTGCTCCTTATTAACAATTAATAAATAATTTTATTTAAATAATCAAATTTAAATAAAAATCATAGTCCTATTTTAAATTTTCTTTGTAATTTAAGGATAGAACATATTCCATATTTCCTTTTGGGCCTAAAACAGGGGAGGGCACGACAAGGTTGATCCGGTATCCCCGCTCCTGAAAAAACGCCTTTATATCCTGGATCACTTTTTCTCTGACCCCCTGGTCTTTTACCACTCCGCCCTTGCCTATATTTTGTTTGCCGGCTTCAAACTGGGGTTTGATCAAGGCCAGGATCAAAGTCTCGTCTCTCATGAATTTTTCAGCAGACGGAATCACTGTCTTAAGAGAAATAAAGGAAGTATCTGCAACAACCAGATCCACTTTCTCATTGACCCGCTCATAGGGCATATACCGGATATTGGTCCGTTCAATCACAACCACCCTTGGGTCCTGTCTCAAGGTCCAGTCCAACTGTCCGTATCCCACGTCCACGGCATAGACCTTTGCGGCACCATAATGAAGCAGGCAATCGGTAAATCCTCCGGTTGAAGCGCCGATATCAAGGCAGGTTAGTCCCTTTACCGAAACAGGAAGGGTCAGCAGGGCCTTTTCCAGTTTCAGGCCACCCCGGCTGACAAAGGGGTTGTCATCCTCTTTGACCAGTATCCTTGCTTGAACGGAAACCGATACCCCGGGTTTATCAACCGGTACATCATTGACCCACACTTTGCCTGCCATGATGAGGGCCCTGGCCCGGTGCCGGGATTTGACAAGGCCCTTGTCCACGATGAACGTATCAAGTCTTGTCTTAGTATTTTTATCTTCTTTAGATTTCTTTTCCGTCATAAAGTTCAAAGGCAGCCTTCATAATGGCAGCGCTGTCCACTTCGTAATCCCGCCTCAAAACATCTGAGGGGCCATGTTCCACAAAGCAATCCCTGATTCCGATTCTTTTGAGTGAAAACCCGGTGATTCCTCTGTCGATAAGCGCTTCAACCACGGCTGAGCCAAAACCGCCGTCAAGAACATGCTCCTCAACAGTAATAATCTTATTGATTTTAACTGCATAACTTCCGATGAGATCAGCATCAAGGGGTTTTACAAACCTTGCATTAATGACGGTGGAATGGATATTCCTCTCCTTCAGAAGCTGATCTGCTTTTACAGCCTCACATACGGATTTTCCAACGGCAATGATGAGAAGATCATCTCCCTCGCAGATCACTTCACCTTTGCCAATTTCAAGGGGCAGGGGGTTCTCGTCGATTTTTACCCCTGCTCCGGTTCCTCTCGGATATCTTAATGCCACGGGACCGTTGTGCTGAATAGCCGTTACCAGCATCCGGGCAAGTTCATTTTCATCTTTGGGGGCCATGATGGTCATATGGGGCAGACACCGAAGATATGAATAATCAAACAGTCCGTGATGGGTAGGGCCGTCTTCGCCGACGATTCCCCCCCGGTCAATGGCGAAGACAACAGGGTGAGCGTCAATGCAGACATCATGAAGGATCTGATCAAAGGCCCGCTGCAAAAAGGTGGAATAGATGGCAACGACGGGTTTTAATCCCCTGGATGCAAGTCCTGCCGAAAAGGTCACGGCATGCTGTTCTGCAATCCCCACATCAAAAAACCGGTCCGGAAACGCCTTTGAAAATTCAATAAGCCCGGTTCCTTCCGGCATGGCCGCGGTCACGGCAACAATTTTTGAATTCGTTTTCCCTAGATTCACCATCTGGCTGCCGAATACCTGGGTATAGGAGGGGATTCCATTGGGTTTGGCATTACTTTTGCCCGTATCAACTGCAAAAGAGCCTACCCCGTGGAAATACACGGGATTTTTTTCAGCAGGCCCGTAGCCTTTGCCTTTTATGGTGGTGACATGCAAAAGAACCGGATCTTTTGGGTTCTTGATATTTGTCAGAATATCAATCAAATGATCCAGATTATGGCCGTCAATGGGGCCGAAATAGTCAAAGTTGAAGGCTTCAAACAGCATCCCCGGCGTAACAAAGGTTTTAAAGGATTCTTCGGACCGCTTGGCAATCTGATAAATTTCATCTCCTATCTTGGGTAAGGATTTCAAAAAGGCCCCAAACTGGTTTCTCATGGACTGGAGATATTTGGCTGAAAATGTCCGGCTTAAAAAAGAGGACAGGGCGCCGACATTGGGAGAAATCGACATATCATTATCGTTCAGAATCACGATAAGATTGCGTTTTTTCAGATCACCGGCCTGGTTCAACCCTTCATATGCGAGACCGGCAGTCAGGGACCCGTCTCCTATGACCGATATGACATCAGACTCATCTCCATTTAGGTATTTGCCATAACAGACCCCCAGTCCGGCTGAAATGGATGTAGAAGAATGTCCCACAGTGAAGCCGTCATAGATGCTTTCCTTGATCTTTGTGAATCCAGAAAGCCCCTTATATTGACGAAGGGTGTCAAAGCGCTCATTTCTTCCGGTGAGAAGCTTATGGGCATAGGCTTGATGTCCGACATCCCAGATTAAGGTATCCTTGGGCAGATCAAACACATAATGGATGGCCAGCGTCAATTCAACTGCGCCCAGGCTTGAAGCAAGATGTCCGCCGTTTTTTGAAACGACATCAATAATACGATTTCGAATTTCATTCGCTAAAAGCCGGAGTTCTTTTCTGCTAAACTGCTTAATATCCAGGGAATTCTTTATTTGTTCAAGAAGTGCCAAAATCCATTAACCTTTTATCATTATTATCAGTGGTCCCTGTTAATCACATAGTCGGCAATTGCCCTTAGCGGAATTCCTTTTTCATTAAACAGGGAAAGAGATTCAATCGCTTCTGTCCTGAGATCTTTTGCAAACTTTTTTGATGCAGCCATTCCCATGAGGGACGGAAAAGTCATTTTTTCATTCAATAAATCAGATCCTGCAGATTTCCCCATCCGGGTGGGGTCACCTTCCACATTTAAAATATCATCCACAACCTGAAATGCGAGGCCTATTTTATCTCCAAAAACAGTTAATCGGCTGATGGTGTCAGGATCGGCCCCGACACTCAACGCACCGGATTCGATGCTGACCGTGATCATTTTCCCTGTTTTCAGGGAATGCATGTTTTTAAGATAGGCGAGGTTGCCACCTGACTTAAAATTCGGCGATTGCATATCCAGCATCTGGCCTTCAACCATGCCCATAACTCCGGCTGCCTGGGAAATTTTGGAAATTAGTTGCATCCGGATAGAACTATCGGGATATACCTCAAATATCGTTTCAGGTTGACTGAGGATATAAAAGGCATGGGTTAATAAAGCATCCCCTGCCAGGATGGCCGTTGCTTCGGAAAATTTTTTATGGCAGGTCGGCAATCCCCGTCTTAAATCATCGTTATCCATGGCAGGCAAATCATCATGAATGAGAGAATAGGTATGAATCATTTCAATGGCACAGCAGGCGGGCAGGGCAATTCGTTCCGAATTTTCTTTACAGGCCTCGGCGGCTGCCAAGGAGAGAATAGGGCGAAGCCTTTTGCCTCCTGACAGGAGAGAATGTTCCATGGCCATGATCAGCTCGCGTTTTTGATCAAAGCAATGCAAAATCATAGATAGATAATTGTTTGTCAGAATTTGCCTTTCTTTAAGGTATGAAGCGAGATCAAATGTCATCTTTGAAAATTTCTTCTTTTATATTGCCGTCATTATCTTTAGCCAACATAATGATTTTTCGTTCGGCAGTATTTAAAAAATCATCGCAGTATTTTGCCTGTTTAATTCCGGTTTCATATTTTTTTAGAGCGTCTTCAAGAGAAAGGTTACCGGATTCCATTTCCCTGACAATTTCTTCAAGTTCTTTTAATGAAGCTTCAAACGATTGTTTTTTAATCATCAATTTTCTCCACAGTTGAAATTAAGCGCCCTTTTAACAAAATTGTTTCAACTTTATCTTCCAGTTTTACCTGGGCAGAATCAGTAATGATGTTTTTGTTCAAGACAAACCTTGAAATACTATACCCTCTGTTCAGGACAGATAATGGGGATAAAACATCGAGTTTAGACGCTAATTCTATAAGTTTTGTTTTATTTTTTTGGAAAAGAACATAAAAATGATGGGTCAGTGTGTCACAAATCATTTTAACATATTGTTGCTGATCTGAAATCCGCTTCTTTATGGTTTTTGAATAAAGCGAATCAGACAACCATCGAATTTTTTCTTTATGATATTTAAAAGACGCCTTGATCTGATGGTTTAATCTAAATTCAAGATCTTCCAGTTTTAATCGATGGGTATAAATGACCATTTCCGGGCTTTTCAGCCTGGAAATTAAAGAGTTCTGTTTATGATGGAGATTGGAAATTAGGGAGAATATCGATTGATCCATTCTTTTTCGTAATTCAAAGACTCGTTGCATCAGAGTCCGTTTATCCGGAAGGGCAAGTTCGGCAGCAACAGAAGGTGTGGGCGCCCTCAAATCGGCAACAAAGTCGGCAATGGTAAAATCTGTTTCATGACCAATACCTGAAATGATGGGTATCTTGGACTGAAAAATGGCCTCAGCGACAGATTCAGAATTAAACGCCGAAAGATCTTCAAGGGATCCGCCGCCGCGTGCAAGGATTATGATTTCAGCCCGTTGTCTTTGGTTGGCCAAATAAATGGCATTAATGATTTCAATGTCAGCCCCTTCACCTTGAACCTTAACCGGTAAAATTTCAAGTCGGCAATTTGAAAATCTTCTTTTAGAAATATGAATAATATCTCTTAGTGCTGCTCCGGTTCCTGAAGTAATGATACAGATGTTCAAAGGTAAAGAGGGTATCGGTTTTTTAAATTTTTGATCAAAATAGCCCTTGTCAGACAATTTTCGTTTAAGTTGTTCAAAAGCGATTTGAAAAGATCCGGTGCCTTCAGGTTCTAAGTGTTCAAAAATTAGTTGATATGTTCCTCGAGGTTCATAAATAGACAAACGGGCCATCCCATAAACCTTCATGCCGCCTTCAAGGTCAAACCTCAGTTTTAACTTTTGATTTTTAAACATCACGGCTTGAATGGTGGCTTGTTGATCTTTCAAGGTAAAATAGGAATGCCCTGAAGCAGGAACCGAATAATTGGATATTTCACCGCATACCCAGATAAACGGATAGGTTTCTTCTAAGAGCGTTTTGATTTCTCTTGTGAGTGTGGAAACGGTGTGTATATATCCGGTCGATTTTTCTGCCATTCTCAATCGCAAACAAACCCTCATTTAATAAAGGGTATATATATAAAACAATGGGATTATTTTCACAATAATTTATTCATTTCGAAACAAAGATGATTAATGTCTGATAATATATATTATGTAAACTAAATTTAATATCCCCCCAAATAAGGACCAGGCTGGATGCTTAATCAAATTGTAATCTTGAAATACCTTATTATCGTGTTATATTAGATCTCAAATAACAACCCAGATGGAGGATCAAAAATGAATTCATATTCTTCTTTTTCACAAAGTTCTGTCATTGTGAAAACCAATTCTTTTATCAGAAGCGTTTACAATTGGATGGCCATCGGACTTGCACTGACCGGTTTTACTTCCTATTACGTGGCCCATAACGAAACAATGATGCAAATGATATACGGTACCCCCGGCCTTGTCATGATACTCATCATCGCTGAACTTGGGTTTGTGTTTTTTCTGAGTGCAAGAATTCAAAAAATCCAAGCAACAACAGCAACGTCATTGTTTGTCGTATATTCGATTTTAAATGGAATTACCCTTTCTTTTATTTTTATCGCGTATACTGCCACTTCCATTGTTTCCACATTTCTTATTTGTGCCGTAACCTTTCTTGCCTGCAGTATTTACGGAATGGTTACCAAAAAAGACCTGACATCCCTTGGTGGTTTTATGTTTATGGGATTGATCGGTATTGTTATTGCTTCAGTTGTCAATTTATTTTTACAAAGTTCAGGCATGCAGATGATCATTTCCTATATTGGTGTGGTTGTTTTTATAGGACTCACGGCCTATGACACTCAAAAATTGAAAACCATGGCCGTTACCATTCCGGACAATGCAACAGGCGGAATGATTCGTAAGGGAGCTATAATGGGTGCACTTACTCTATATCTGGATTTTATTAATTTATTTATTATGATGCTTCGAATATTTGGCGGCAGCAGAGATTAGCACCAACGTTTTAAATTATAAAAATAATCCCCGGCAGATTCAATTCTTTGATACCCTGTCGGGGATTATAGATTTTTTTTGATACTATTACAGATCTCATTGCAAAAATAGTCGGTAATTTTTTGATCCGGACCTTCAACCATTACCCGAAGCAAGGGTTGGGTGCCTGAATATCGGACCAATACCCTTCCCTTATTGCCAAGCTTATCCTCGATGCTCTGAATTGTATTTGCAATCCTACTGTTTTTCGAAAAATCCGGCCTTGACTCATCAACGGAAATATTCATCAACGTTTGTGGATATACCGTCATGGCTGAAGCGAGGCTGGACAATGGCCGGCCTGTTTCAATGAGCACTTCTGCAAGTTTTAAGGCGGAAAGCAGTCCGTCTCCAGTCGTGTGATGATCCAAAAAAATCATGTGCCCCGAGTCCTCTCCACCCAGAATGGAACCGCATTTTTGCATTTCTTCAAGCACTTTTCGATCTCCGACATCAGACCGAATATGCATAATCCCATTGCGCGACAAGAATTCGGTTAAACCAACATTGCTCATAATTGTGCTTACAACAACATTATTTTTAAGCTTGTTTTTCTGTTTTGCATGATTTGCGCATATCGCCAGTATTGAGTCCCCGGTAATTTCTTTCCCTGTATCATCAACAGCGATCAACCGATCTGCATCTCCATCAAAGGCTAAACCAAGGTCGGCCTTTAGGGCCACTACTTGCTGCCTGAGCTGGATCGTGTTCTGGGAGCCGCAGTTATCGTTTATATTCGTGCCATTTGGCGAATCATAAATAAAACAGGGTTCGAATAGGGGTTTAACAAAAACCATGTGACCGATTTTTGACGCTGCTCCGTTTGAACAATCAATAATTATTTTTAATTTTTTTTCGGGCTTCTTAAATGGAAACTTTGATACCAAAAATTTTGCATAGTTTTCCAATCCATTTGAAAGTAAGCTAATTCTGCCTATGTCATTTTGTGAAACAAATTCCCTGGATAGAATCAACGATTCCATTGTGAGTTCTTCTTCGTCAGAGAGTTTGGTCCCATCCTGTTTAAATATTTTAATCCCATTATCATAAAAAGGATTGTGGGAAGCTGATATGACGACGCCTGCCCCTGCTTCGGGACTATCAGAGCACAAAAATGCTATTCCAGGTGTCGGAATAATGCCTGCTTGGAAGATATCTATCCCGGTTGATGCAATTCCTGATGAAAGGGCTGCCTCCAGCATATCTCCGGAAATGCGGGTATCTTTTCCAATGATAACGGATGTGTATCCGTTGTCCTTGACAAAGGTGCCGACAGCCTTTCCGGTGTTCAAGGCAATTTCACATGTCATGGGGTAATGATTGGCTTTTCCTCTGATGCCGTCTGTTCCAAAAAGTATTCCCATCTCTTTATTCCTGTCCGATCAAGAGTTTTTCAAGCATTCTCTGTTCAATATGCAACAACCAGGAGCTTCCCTGATTTTGTTCATCCGGTCCCAGGTCTTTGATCACGCTAACATATCTTTTCCCTTTTTTATTGATTTTTTTTTCCATGGTTCTAACAAAGGCTTCGCCATCGTTTTTTAATACATTATTTTTAAATTCCAGGTCAAAAATTTTTTCAGCCAAATTCATTTTTATCAATGCGTTCTTATAATTTTGATCAGATGAGGCCTCTTTATCCTTATCTTTACTGAGACCCTTGTCTTGAAATGTTTTTAATTGACTGCAAAATTGCTTGAGCCTGGATATTCGTTCCATGATGCATTCGTCAAGCGTCTCCTGCATCCCTTTGACCAGGTGTCCTGAAAAATCATCATAAATAAAAAGGGGGCGGATATATTTATACCAGGACTTCAAAGCGATAAGCCCTGAAATATAAAAAATATTATTATTGAAGATATGGCTGATATTTTTATAGCCATCAAAACTTCTTGGCAGGGAAGTCTCTTTATACGCTCCCCCCAACAAAAGCCGGTCATGTTTCAATTCATTTTTCCGGATAATGGAACCCGCAGCCGAAAGACAACCATAATTGATTCTGACCGGGCCCACAATCCCGCCCTGCCCTCCTAAGAATATGGGTTTGGAATTGAGCATGACGCCGTGATGGATATCCCCCATCATGGAAGGCGTGGCTTTATCCTGATGGGGAGTATAATTAAAATGGATAAACGACGAACCGACTTCGGAATGATCTTTCCGGCTTGTACCGCCGGCCATAAAACAATCGCAGAAATTAATCAGGCTGCCTAGAGTGACAAACGGAAATAGAATTGTCTGTTTCAAGCCAACAGTATGAGCTGCGCTGGCTTCTTCTTCAAGAATGGTTCCTTTTCTGACATGGGCTCCGGAACCAAATGTATTGTCGCCTGCAAAAACGGCCCCATTAAAAAAACCACCCATCAATTTTGTATTTTCACCGATCAACGTATTCTCAAGCGTCACCGGAGCCTCGTATCCGATTTGAGAATTTTTCATGATCAGGGATTTTTCTCCGATGATTTTACAGCCACCATAGATGATGACATTTTCACCAGATATTCGATCAGGGTTCACATCCTCTGAAATATAGACGGTTTCAGGGTTAGGCAGGGCGACTCCTTTTTGGATCAGTATTTCAATCATTTTTTTCATGAGATCATAAATAATGGCCTGCGGGTTCAATTGTCAAGGTATTTTCCATGAAGGCCTTGACCGGTGAAAAAGGTTTTCGTATGCTTTGTTATATTTTCTGAAATTTAATATCTTTAGGAGAAAAAATGAATCAGCCCGAATTCTGCAATTTCGCCGCATGCAAAGAATTAAAAACACTTTCGAAAAAAATGAATCAAGACCATAAACATTTAAAAAACCTTATTCAAGACCCTGAAAGGCTAAATGAATTGTCAATCCGTGAGGACGGTTTTTTTTACGATTTTTCAAAGCAGAGAATTGATAGATCCATACTTAATGAATTGATTCGCCTCGCAGGAGAAGCAAAGGCAAAAGATAAATTTTCAAGGATGATGTCCGGAGAGATCATCAATATGACGGAAAACAGGGCCGTTCTTCATACGGCAACCAGAGATTTCAGCCCTGCCCCTGTTTTTTTGAACGGGACGGATGTCAAGCCTGAGATCCAGCGGGTGAATGAGCAAATCAAAGAATTTGTTTTAAAGATCCATTCAAAGAAAATCAAAGGCACCACCGGAAAAGCATTTACCGATGCCGTCGTCATTGGCATTGGCGGTTCTTATTTGGGTTGTGAATTTGTTTTCACGGCACTGAAACACAGCATAACGCCTCAGATCAAGCTTCATTTTTTACCCAATGTGGATATTGATAATTTTGGCCAGGTGATTAAGGAAATTGATCCTGAAACCTGTCTCTGGATCGTGATTTCAAAATCCTATACCACAACCGAAACCATGGCCAATCTGGAGCAGGCCCTCTTGTTTTTAAAAAATCATCACCTTGATCCGGCCCACCATCTGGTCACCGTCACCTCAAAGGGAAGTCCGGGAGATGATCCTTCAAATCCGGTGCTCGCCTCTTTTCATATGTTTGATTTTATCGGTGGGAGATATTCCGTCAGTTCTGCCGTGGGCGGGGTTCCCCTCAGCCTTGCCTTTGGCCATGATGTTTTTATCCGATTTTTAAAAGGCTGCCATAGAATGGATCTGCATGCTTTGAATGCCCCGGAAGACAAAAATATTCCTTTGATTTCAGCTCTTATTAGCATATGGAATTCCAATTTTCTGGACTACCCTGCCCAAGCCATTATCCCATATTGCTCAGCCCTTTCAAAACTTGCTCCCCATATCCAGCAATTGTATATGGAGAGCCTTGGAAAGAGTACAACAATGGATGGAAATCCCATAGGGCATCAAACAGGAGTCATTATTTTTGGAGAACCGGGAACCAATGCTCAACACTCTTTCTTCCAATTTGCCCACCAGGGAAGCCCATTCCCTGTAGAATTTATCGGGGTTGTCAATCCGGTTTACACCAAAGCCCAAGCAAGTTCAAAAGGCGTTTACAACCACCAGGAATTGTGGGCCAATATGATTGCGCAGGCCCAAGCCCTGGCCGTGGGCAAGGACGATGACGAAAAGGCCAAATTCTTCAGTGGAAACAGACCTTCTTCCACCATTCTTATCAATGATCTGACGCCTGAAAGCATTGGCATGCTGCTGTCTTTCTATGAAGCAAGAACGGTATATGAGGGCTTTGTCCTGGGAGTGAATCCCTTTGATCAATTTGGTGTTGAACTGGGCAAAATCCTTGCTTCAGACATCAGAAATCAGATCAGAAATAAGAATATGGATGCAAATTATAGTTTTGATTCCCTGAATCCGGCGGTTCAATTTTATCTGGATACCTTGTTTAAAGGATCATTATAAATACTTATAAATCACACTTCCCCAGGTAAGTCCTGCGCCCAGGCCCACAAACAGGACCACATCTCCTGATTTCCCGATCCGGCCCTGGGCCATTGCCTCATGAAGGGCCAGCGGAATACTGGCGGCAGTCGTATTCCCATATTTCTGAATATTATGAAAAATTTTGTTTTCATCCAGTTTGAGAAACTGGCCCAGGGCCTGATTAATCCTCATATTGGCCTGGTGCGGAACGATGAGATCAATATCTTCCAGACGCATTCCTGCCTTATCAAGGGCTTCATTAATCACCTGGGGCATCATCCTCACCGCTTTTTTAAATATGGCAGGCCCATCCATGACTGGAAAATATCGTGGATCATCCGTGGGAACACCATGCGGTATCCGAACAGGAAGCCTTGATGCAGGGAGTTCCGCCATCAAAGCTTCGGCATAATTGCCGTCGGCATGCAAGGCCGAGGCAAGAACACCGGCGTTCTGATCCGTTTCAATGCCTTCAATACAAAGGGCGGCGGCTCCGTCTCCAAAGATTACGGTGACGTCCCGTCCCCGTGTTGATTTATCCAAGCCTGAAGAATGAACTTCTCCGCCGACCAGCAGGATTTTTTGGGCAAGTCCTGTTTTGATATAAGCATCGGCCGTGGCAAGGCCATATAAAAATCCCGTGCATTGCTGCCGGATATCGAGGGCAGGCGTTGAATTAAGGCCCAGCTTTGCCTGAAGCAGGCATCCGGAACCTGGAAACATGATATCCGGACTGAGCGTTGCGAAAATAATAAAATCAAGATCCTCTGCAGTCCATCCGGCATTTGCCAGAGCCATTTTCGACGCCTCAAAACCCAGGTCAGAAGATCCTGTAATCCCTTCCGGGCTGATCCAGTATCTTTGCTCAATTCCGGTTCGCTGTTTTATCCATTCATCCGATGTATCCATCATTTTTTCCAGATCATGATTGGTAATGAGATTCGGTGGAACAAACATTCCCGTTCCTTTAATTATGCTTTTTTTCATTCACGTCTTCCTTATCGAACACTGATTTCATTGATAATATGCACCCCAGCCCAAATATTATTCACGCCTTATAGTATTAATTTTTTAATTAGGCAAGAATCATCAAATTTTTGTTTTTTTCCTTGCAGATGAACCGGTTATATTATATTGAGTAGTTGGCATAAACACTTTCCTTCAAAAACAAGAGGCATGTAATGGAAGACCCGAGCAGACTTCTGATCGTTGATGATAATGAGGATATATTATCCACCTTCTACGAATTTTTCAATTCCATGGGGTATGAAGTAAAAACCGCTGTCGATGGTTTTGCCGCTTTAAAGCTGTTACGGGATAAGTCCAATTTTTTTGATTGTCTGATCACGGATCTGGTGATGCCCAATATCAGCGGGGTGGGGTTAATTTCAATTGTCAAAAAAGAATATCCGCATCTTAAAATCATTGCCATGACCGGCTATGGGGACCAGCCCGGTGCGCTTGCATCAGAAGCGGAAGCCGACGTTGTTCTGTTCAAACCCATTGATCTTTTTAAAATTGAAAATACTGTTGCAGAATTAATCAACCAAGCCAAAGACAATAAAAAGAAATAAGATAAGCATATGAGCACTCCCTTAATCGGTGTCAGCAAATCCATATTAAAAATAAAAGAACTGATCAATCATGTTGCTAATACCTGTTTGAATGTCTTGATAACAGGCGAAACTGGTGTGGGAAAGGAAGTTGTCGCCCAGAATTTATATGCTGAATCGGCTAGATCAACAAAGAATTTTGTAAAAATTAATTGCGCCGCACTTCCTGAAACGCTTCTGGAAAGCGAACTCTTCGGCTATGAAAAAGGCGCATTTACAGGCGCCCACAAAAAACGTCCCGGGAAATTTCAAACTGCTGACAAAGGTGTCCTTTTTCTTGACGAAATCGGAGATATGCCCATGGCCCTGCAATCTAAAATGCTTCACGTTCTTCAGAGTGGGGAATTTTCTCCTTTGGGGTCGGACCAGGAGTTTAAGACCGATGTCTGGGTCATTGCTGCAACCAATCATAACCTTGAAGAAAGCATCCACAAAAAAACATTCAGGGAAGATCTGTTCTATCGCTTGAATATCATCAAGATTGATGTTCCGCCCTTACGAGAGAGAAAAGAAGACATCCCCTCCTTGTTGGAATACTATTATCGGCTTTATAAGTCGGAATATCCAGACAACCATGGAAGCAAACCTGATTCCGATATTATCGCAAAACTGTGCAATTACCCATGGCCCGGCAATGTTCGCCAGCTTCAAAATTGTATCAAAAAGCAGATGATATTGAATTCCTGGGCAAAAATAATTGAAGAATTGCCTCAAGAACACCCGGAATCAGTACCGCAAATTGAGACAGACATTCGGATGAATGGTGCTGCAAGGCCAAAAATAAATGAAATCAACGATGATCGAACCTCGATCATTTCTAAATTTGTGGATCTCTCCACAAGCTCGGAAAAACTGTTCGAGGATATTTCGCTCAAAAAGATTAAAAAATTGGCATCAGACCGGGTGGAAAAAGAGGTGATCTTGTTTGTTCTTGAAAAAGTGGGGTGGAACAGGTCCCGGGCCGCTAAAATATTGAAGATAAGTTATAAGACCCTGCTTTATAAAATGAATGAATTCGACATCTCCCCGCCGGTCAAATAACTATTCTTCCGTTAAAGATTGTTTTTTCCGTATTTTCAAGTGCCTGCCATTAAGAGTGATCTGTTTGATTGGCAAAGGATGTCCCCCATCAATCTTTCTATCCCTTGAGAGGGGGCAGTTATCCAAAATTTATGGGTTGCCATTTTTATCCGGCAAAGTTTTCTTTTTTCTGCCTGTCACCTGACAGGCATTTTTCATTCATGTGGATATTCCCATTTTGGGAAGAATATAAACCTGCATCAGAATATAAATCCCCAGAAAAATCAAAACATAAACCATTTCTTGCATAGGTCCCCCTCATCATTACCGGTCGATGATCCTTTTTTGACATATTCATGTCCTATTTAAGGCAAGGGTTGTGCCGGTTTGTAAATTCATATGAACTTTTTATAGATATCATACTTCACTGCCAAAAGCCAATGCGGTGTATTGGGAATTTTTTGGTTATTTGACCATAATTATCCTTGACAATTGCTTTACCTTTTATAATAATTATGATCAAATGATCATAATTATATGTCACTAAACCTAAGGAACCTTGTTTATGCCAAGACCCAAAAGACCCAGATACGTCCTTTCCGGACCGATTATTAGTGAATTCAGACCCGAAGGATTCGAACAAAAAGGGGAGGCAATTCTTTCCCTTGAAGAATTTGAAGCCATCCGCCATATCGATTATGAAGGACTAGACCAGAGCCAGGCAGCAGAAATTATGAATGTCTCCCGGCAAACTGTTGGAAGAATTCTTAGGTCAGGCCGCTACACCCTTTCGTCTGCCTTGGTAAACGGGTTTCGTTTGAAAGTGGAAGGCGGTTGCTACACCATGGCAGGGATGCGGTATAGACACGGACCCCATGGCCATGGAAGACGACATGGCCGGCAAGGATGCAGAGGCCTTAACCAATCATCCATGGAGACTCTAACGGAGGAAGAAGATGTATAATTTCAATACGTAAAATCAATGCAAAGAAAATCCGCAAAGACAGACCATCAGTCAGGAAGCGGGATAACAAAGTTGAATCCATTGGGGTATTTGATTATAAAATACCCTTTTAACATAAAGAAAAGGAGGATATATCATGTCAGGATTAAATCAAAGAGGCCCCATGAACGATGGGCCTATGACGGGCAGAGGAAGAGGTTTCTGCACTGGAAATGTTGCAGCAGGCCAGGGATTTGTCGGTGGTTATGGAATGGGCCGGGGCCTGAGACGAAGCTGCCGATATTTTGGATGGGGAGGCGGCCAGGGAATGGGCCGATGTAGAAATTACGGCCCTTGGGCCGGATCATCTCCGGCATTTTCAGACCAGACCATTTTGCAGAATAGGGCTGCAATGCTGGAAGCCGAGCTTGCAGAAATTAAGAGCCAGTTGAATAAACGATCTGAATCAGGAGAATAATCTATCCTTTGGATGAAAAAAACGGTGCTGGATTTTCAAATTCGACGCCGTTTATAATTTCCTAACAGTTCTCTCGTCGTTTGGCAGAATATTATGAATGACGTTTTTAATGTTTGGGGGTTACCAATTGATGAAACAAAAAAAGCCTTAATATCCGATTGAGGGTTTTATAGAATTTTTATACAGGCAATTAAAGGATAAGATCATGCCCATATTTGAATATCATTGCAATACATGCAAAAAAGAATTTGAACGCCTGGTTTTTGCGGGCGAAGAAGGCAAAATTATATGCCCCGACTGCCAAAGCAAGGATGTCACTAAGAAAATGAGTGCCGTCAGCTTCATGGGAGCAGGCCTGAGCAAATGCGCCACAGGCTCTCCCAAGGGCTTTTCCTGAGCCGGGTAAAACCGTTCTTCAGGCTGAAGAACAAAAGCGCCTCTCCATAAGGCTAACCGTGGATGGGGGCGCCCGAGGCTTTCAGGGCCACTTCACCCATGATTTCCGCCAGGGTGGGGTGGGCATGGATGGTATGGGCCAGGTCCTTTGCCGTGAGTCCCTTCTGAACGGCAAGGGTGGCTTCGGCAATGAGATCCGTGGCATGGGCCCCCATGAGATGGACCCCCAGGATTTTCCCGGAATTTTTTTCAACGATCATTTTTGCAAAACCCGGCAGTTCATCAATGGCCTGGGCCTTTCCCAGGGTCCTGAAATGGACGGCAAAACAGTCGATATCAAGCCCTTTTTTTAGGGCTTCAGCTTCACTCAGGCCCACGGTGCCGATTTCCGGCATGGTAAAGATGGCGCCGGGGATGACCTCATAATTCATGGCGCTTTTTTTTCCCAGGGCATTTTCAGCGGCGATAATGCCTTCATGGGAGGCCACATGGGCCAGCATGACTTTCTGCGGGCCCAGGATGTCGCCAATGGCATAAACGCCCTTGATGCGGGTTTCCATGCGCTCATCGGCTTCAATCCAGCCCTGGGTGGTGGGGCTGAGGCCTATGGTTTCAAGGCCCAGGTCCTTGGACAGGGCTGACCGGCCGATGCAGACTGCCATTTTTTCAGCCTGGATCTCTTCGGCTTTTAATTTTTTGGGGTCCTTGTTGTCGGTAAAGGGGGAGACGGCCAGGCAGATGGAAAGGAGGTCTCCTTTCATCTCGGAAGACTGAACCACGGTGTCGCAGATCACCGTAATTTTCCGTTTTTTCATTTCCTTTAACAGGAGTTTGGAACATTCCTCATCCACCGAAGGCAGGGGAAGCAGCCGTGACATGGCTTCCACAATGGTGACCTCGGCGCCCAGGGCCGAAAATATGCAGGCAAATTCACACCCGATGACCCCGCCCCCCACAATGACAAGGGATTTCGGGATCTCTGCCAGTTCAAGGACATCATTGGAGGAAACAATCCGCTCATGATCAAACGGAAAGGCGGGAACATCCAGGGGCACGGTTCCGGTGGCAAGGATGAGCCGGTCATACTCAAATTCTTTCCGGGTTCCGTCATTTAAAGCCACCTCGACGCACCCCGGTCCCTTGATTTTGGCCCGGCCCATGGTCACGGACACATGACGGGCCTGTAACAGCGAGGCTATCCCCTTTCTCTGGGTGTCCAGGATCTTGTTTTTCCTCTCCATCAAGGCCGCCATGTCGGGAAGAATTTTTCCCTCAACCCGGATGCCCAGTTTCCCGGCCTCAGAAAATTTCACCAGCATATCGGCCGAATGTTTCATGATCTTGGACGGGATGCATCCCCAGTTCAGACAGGTGCCGCCCAGGTTTTCCCTTTCAACCAGGGTCACGTCCCCGCCCAGGGCCGCCGCCCGAAGGGCCGCCACATAACCGCCGGGGCCGCCGCCGATAATCACAATTTTAACCGCCATACCAACCTCCCTCCGGGTTCCATTGGGCACAATGAAACCATTTTAATGGTCACTGCCTATAAACCGATAAGTAAATCTAAGGTGATTACATTAATTTTTATAAAAAAAATTGAATTTTACATAAATTTATATAAAATTTATTTGACAATATCATTATAATTAGGTAATTTTCAAGAATCAATTTTAAAATTTCATTTTTTTGTTTAATATAATGCTCATTCATATAAAGGAATCTTATCATGACTTCCTGCTTGAAGACCACCCCTTTACATCCGTGGCATAAAGATGCGGGCGCCAATATGGCGGATTTCGGCGGCTTTGACATGCCCCTGTGGTATGAAACCGGCGTTAAAACAGAGCATCTGGCGGTTTTAACCTCGGCCGGAATTTTTGATACCAGCCACATGGCCTGTCTTTTTGTGACCGGCGGGGACGCCTTTAAGCTGATCAATTATTGCTTTACCAGGGATATCACCGCCCTTGATCCGGGCCGGTGCGTCTACGGGGCCTTTCTCAATTCCAAGGGACACTGCCTGGATGACGCCATTGTCTATAAAAATTCAGATGTGTTTTTTATGATCTGCGTCAATGCCGGCATGGGAGCCGCCATTGCAGGCCATCTCAATGAAAACACAACCGGCCTGGAGGTGACCGTTGAGGATCTGACGGGAAAAATCGCCAAGATGGACATCCAGGGGTGCAATTCAGCCAGGATCTTTTCAAAGCTGATCCAGAACCCGGCAAAAATGTTTAACCCCCTGCCCTATTTTTCCTTTAAGGGCAATTTTGATGAAAGCCTTTTGGGGGATTCAGCCGTAAAGCTGTCCGATGGGACTCCCATCCTCCTGTCCAGGTCCGGGTATACCGGGGAATTCGGATTTGAGATATTCATCCATCCCAAGGCCATTGTCAAACTCTGGAAAGATATCCTGGCCGTCGGCAAGGACCTCGGGGTGACGGCCTGCGGGCTGGGGGCCAGGGATTCCTTAAGGGCCGGGGCCTGCCTGCCCCTGTCCCACCAGGACATCGGGCCTTGGAAATTCAAAAACCATCCCTGGGAGTTCGCCCTTCCCTATACAAAGGATAAAACCTCTTTTACCAAGGATTTCCTGGGGGCCAAGGCCCTTTTGTCCACCGAGGGAGATGTGTTTGTCTATCCTTTTGTGGGAGAGTCCCTCAGAAAAGTCGCCGCCGGAGAGGAAACAAAGGTCCTGGATAAGACCGGGGCCGTCATCGGCAGGGTCCTGACCTGTGCCACGGACATGGGAATCACCCGGCATGACGGAAAAATCATCAGTATCGCGTCCGGGAACCTGTTGCCGGACGTCCCGATAAAAGGCTTGAGCTGCGGTTTTGTCATGGTTTCAAAACAACTGGACCCCGGCGTGACATTGACCCTTGCGGAAGGCAAAAGATCCATTACGGCCACCCTTGTGACGGATATCCGACCAGACCGGACCGCAAGAAAAAAAATCACCGATTTCTTATAACTCTAATGAATGGAGGGCATGATGAAAGACTTGAAAGACCTTAATTTTCCCGATGATGTAAAATACACCAAGGACCATGAATGGGCCAGAAAAGAAGGGGATCTGATCACCATCGGAATTGATGATTACGCCCAGGATCAATTGGGCGAAATCGTTTTTGTGGAGCTGCCGGAAATCGGAGCCGGCTTTTCCAAGGGAGATGAATTCGGCAGTGTGGAATCTGTGAAAGCCGTTTCCCAGATCTATATCCCGGTTTCCGGAGAAGTGGTCGAAATCAACGCGGGGCTTGAAGATGCGCCCGAGCTGGTCAATCAGGCCTGCTATACCCAGGGCTGGCTCATCCGGGTCAAACCCTCTCAGGCGTCTGAACTGGACAGTCTGATGGACAAGGCGGCATACCTTGATATGCTGAAAGGATAAATTCCCATGAGATACCTCCCCCATACCCGGGATGATATTGACAGTATGCTCAAGGTCACAGGCCACGCAAGCCTGGATGACCTTTTTAACTGCATACCGGATCATCTCAAGACAAAACAAGGCATTGATATCCCGGAAGGCCTGTCCGAATGGGAACTCAATACCCATATGGAAGCGCTTGCTTCCCAGAATATCGCCTGTAAAACCTATACCTGCTTTATCGGCGCCGGTTCTTATGACCACTATATTCCGGCCATTATCCCCTATCTGATATCCCGGTCCGAATTCATGACCGCCTATACCCCCTATCAGCCCGAAGTCAGCCAGGGGACATTGCAGGGCATATATGAATTCCAGACCATGGTGACTGAGCTTCTGGGAATGGATGTGGCCACGGCCTCCCATTATGATTGCGGCACCGCCCTTGCGGAAGCCTGTCTCATTGCCTTGAGAAAAGGCGGCGCCAACCGGAAAATCGCCGTTTCCTCCCTGGTCCATCCCAGCCACCGGCAGATCATTCAGACCTATATCCACCCCGCCGGTTATGAAATGGTGGAGATCCCTTATACCAAAGAGGGTCTCACCGACGCGGCAGCCCTGGAAAAGATGGAGGGCATTGCCGGTATTGCCGTCCAATCCCCCAATGTTTTCGGGAATATCGAAAACCTGAAGGCCTTTAAAACCGCAGCCGATGCAAAAAACAGCCTGTTTATTGTTTCCTTTACCGAGGCCCTGGCCTACGGCCTGTTAAAAAATCCCGGCAGTTTCGGAGCCGACCTGGTGGCCGGGGAAGGCCAGAGTCTGGGCATTGCCAAATCCTTCGGCGGGCCGGGCCTGGGGCTTCTGGCCGGAACCCAGAAACAGATGAGAAATCTTCCCGGCCGCCTCATCGGAAAAACAAAGGATGCCAACGGAGCCGACGGGTTTGTGTTGACCCTGGCCACCCGGGAGCAGCATATCCGAAGGGAAAAGGCCTCGTCCAATATCTGCTCCAACAACGGGCTCAATGCCATGACCGCAGCCATGTACCTGGCAACGGTGGGCAAAACCGGCATCAGGGAAATCGCCCAACAAAACCATGACAAGGCGGTCTATTTAAAAAAATGCCTCACGGCCTCTGGGTTTGAACCCATTCTTGACAGCCCGTTCTTTAATGAATTTGTCATGAAGGCCCCCCAGAGTTTTGCCGAAAAACGAAAACATTTGATCCAAAACAATTGTATTTTCGCAGGCTTGGACCTGGAACCCTATTATCCCGAACTGAAGGGGCATTATCTTTTCTGCGCCACGGAAACGGTTTCAAAAAAAGATATGGATCATCTGGCCAAGGAGGTGAAATCATGATTCAGCAACCCGGAGCAAGTGGTCTTATTTTTAATGAATCCCTGGTTTGGGAAAAGAGCCGCAAGGGCCGTTGCGCCATGTCCCTGCCAAAGCCGGATGTGGAAAAAAGCCCGCTGGATGCGGACCTTATAGGGGACGCCCCCAATCTTCCCGAGCTTTCCGAGCTGGATGTGGTCCGCCATTATACCCGCCTTTCCCAGTGGAATTTCGGCGTGGATTCAGGCATGTACCCTCTGGGATCCTGCACCATGAAATACAATCCCAAGACCAATGAGGTTCAGGCCGGCCGCCAGGGATTCGCCGGGGCCCACCCCCTGGCCGGGGATGAATTTTCCCAGGGGGCCCTGGCGCTCATGTACCAACTGGAACAGTCCCTTGCAAGGATCACAGGGTTCCAGGCCGTCACCCTGCAACCGGCCGCCGGGGCCCACGGCGAACTCTGCGGCATGCTCATGATCCACGCCTTCCATGCCAAAAACGGCAGACAGCGCGCCAAGATCATCATCCCGGATACGGCCCACGGCACCAACCCGGCCAGCGCCACCCTCTGCGGATATGAATCCGTCAATATCAAATCTGGGCCCGAGGGCATCCTGGACCCGCAAACCGTGGCAGCGGTCATGGATGAGGACACCGCCGGCATCATGGTAACCAACCCCAATACCCTTGGCTTGTTTGAATCCAATATCAAAGAGATTGCCGATATTGTCCATGCCAAGGGCGGCCTGGTCTACGGGGACGGGGCCAATATGAACGCCATCATGGGCATTGTCAAACCCGGTGAAATCGGTATTGACGTGCTTCACCTCAATTTGCACAAAACCTTTTCCACCCCCCACGGCGGCGGCGGTCCGGGCTCGGGTCCGGTGGCTGTCGGCAAAACCCTGGAGCCCTTTCTTCCGGTTCCCCGGGTGGTCAAGGAACTGGATACCTATCGATTCATCACGGACCGCCCGGACAGCATCGGCCGGATCCATACCTTTTACGGGCATTTCGGCATCATGGTCAGGGCCTATGCCTATATTCTGTCCATGGGGGCCAAAGGCCTCACCGACGCCAGCAGGCTGGCCGTTCTGAATGCCAATTATATCAAGGAAAGCCTGAAAGGGACCCTGAACCTGCCCTATGACAGGCCCTCCATGCATGAATGCGTATTCAATGATGAATTCCAGAAAGAATACCATATCACCACCATGGATATGGCCAAACGGCTCCTGGATTACGGGTTTCATCCGCCCACGGTCTATTTTCCCCTGGTGGTGGAAGGGGCTTTCATGGTGGAACCCACGGAAACCGAATCCAAGGAAGATATTGACCAGTTCATCCGGGCGGTGAAATCCATTGCCCAGGAAGCAAAGGACAATCCCGAACAATTGAAGAAAGCCCCCCGGCTGACAAAGGTGACACGGCTGGACGAAGTATTGGCGGCCAGAAAGCCATGCCTGAGGGGATAATCCCAAACAAGCGCCCGGCGGTATTCATGGACCTCGGCATCATGGAATACAAACGGGCGCTTGAATTTCAGATCAAGACCCTGGAAGAAGGGATCGGCAAGCCCTTTTCCCTGGACCGGATTTTTTTTGTGGAGCATCCCCCGGTCTTTACCCTGGGCAAAAGAGGGGGAGAAGAGAATTTGACGGTGTCCAGGGAGTTTTTAGCCTCCAGGGGAATTGATTTGGTTCAGACGGACCGGGGGGGAAATATCACCTATCACGGTCCGGGACAGGCCGTCCTCTATCCCGTTGTTAATCTTGAGGCCAAAAGGATGGGGGTCAAGGATTTTGTATGGGGTCTGGAGGAAATCATGAAGCAAACGGCCCTGGATTTTCATATTCAGGCCAGCCGCAATTCATTAAACCACGGCCTCTGGGTGGGAAATGCCAAGATCGGCAGTGTGGGCCTGTCCATCAAAAAAGGGATCAGCTTCCACGGCCTTGCCATGAATATCAACCTGGATCTGGAACCCTTTTCATGGATCAACCCCTGTGGCCTCTCCCATATCTCCGTGACCTCGGTGAAAAATGAACTGCAAAAGGCCGGGAAGGATTTTTCCGGGCCGGCCATGAACCAGGTCAAGGCGTCCTTTAAAAAACATTTTGCCTCGGTATTGAATTATGACATAAGTGAGCCCCATGAATCCTGAAAAAATTATAAAAACCGGGAAACCGGCCTGGCTCAAGAAAAGCCTTCCCAAAGGCGGCGATTACCAGCGGGTCCGGAATCTTTTGTCCAGGGCCGGGCTGCATACGGTCTGCAAAGAGGCCAGTTGCCCCAATATGTTTGAATGCTTTTCCAAGGACACGGCCACCTTCATGATTTTAGGATCTGAATGCACGAGAAATTGCCGGTTCTGCAATATCACCAACAACACCCCCTCCCCTGTGGATCCCGGCGAACCCCTGCGGGTGGCCAAAGCCGCCCTGGATCTGAAGCTGAATTATATTGTGGTGACCTCGGTCACCCGGGATGACCTGAATGATGGAGGCGCCTCCCATTTTGCCGCCACCCTCCGGGCCATCCGGTCCCTGGCGGCCCATGCCAGAATCGAAGTCCTGATCCCGGATTTCAAGGGAGACAGGGAGGCGTTAAAAACAGTCCTGGCGGCTAAACCGGATGTGTTGAACCATAATATTGAAACCGTGGCCTCCCTTTATCCCCGGGTGAGGCCGGAAGCCGGCTATGAGAGATCCCTGTCCCTGTTGCAGGCCGCAAAGTCCATGGACCCCGCCCTGCCCGTCAAATCCGGGATCATGGTGGGCCTGGGAGAAACCCCGGAGGAGCTTGAAGAAACCCTGAAGGATCTGTTTGCCCACGGCTGCGATATCATCACCCTGGGCCAATACCTCCAGCCCACCCCAAACCATCTCAGGGTTGAAAGATATTATTCACCTGAAGAATTTACAGCTCTTGAGAAATTGGCCCGTTCCATGGGATTCCAAAAAATTGCAGCCGGACCCTTTGTCCGGAGTTCCTACCAGGCCCATGAATTATCCGGCCTTTAAGCACATTTCTCCTTGAAATTGCCGGCAGTGCTGATCTCGATATAGGAGGCCCCGTGTTTGACTCCGAAGCTCCCGGCAAGGACGATGATCAAATCCTCGTCCTTGAATTTAGTTTCAGTGATGAGCCGGCAGATGGAATCTTTCAAGGGCTGGGCCGAAGTGATATCCATGGGCATATAATCGGCAAAAACCCCAAAGGACAGGGATAGCAGGCGCACCACCCGACGGTCGTAAATCTGGGCATAAATGGGATTGTCCCCCCGGTAAGCGGCCAGTTCACGGATGGATTTCCCGGTCAGGGAATCCGCCACAATGCCTTTGGTGTTCAGCCTCAAGGCCGCCTTGACGGCCGCCTTGGCCAGATAGGCCGTGACCTTGTTTTCCAGGGTATAGGGAACATCCACATAGCTGCTTTTTTTGCTCTCCACCTCTTTTGCAATTTTGGCCATGGTCATGACTGCTTCTTCGGGATATCGCCCGTTGGCGGTTTCCCCTGAAAGCATGAGGGCGTCGGTATGGTCCAGGCAGGCATTGGCCACATCAGATACCTCGGCCCGGGTGGGCCGGGGTGAATCAATCATGGAATGCAGCATCTGGGTGGCCACGATGACGGGCTTTCGTCTCTCAATACAGGTTCGGATAATATCTTTCTGAATGAGCGGGATTTTTTCCGTCGGAATTTCAACGGCCAAATCACCCCTTGCAATCATGATCCCATAGGCATAATCCAGGATTTCGTTCAGATTTTGAACCCCCTGGGCGTTTTCAATTTTGGCGATGATTTTGATGGGGGATTTTTTTTTATCCAGAATGGCTTGGACGGCCAAGACGTCTTCCTTATTTCTTACAAAGGAATGGGCAATGAAATCCAGATCTTGGTCTGCCGCAAATTCAATAAAGGCCTTGTCCTTTTCGCTCAGAGCCGGCAGCTTGACATGAACCGAAGGGATATTGATACTTTTCCGCGGATAGATGATGCCGTCATTTTCCACATGGCAAGTCAAATAGTCTTCGTCTTTTTCCATGACGGCAAGGGCGATACAGCCGTCATCAATCAATATGGAACTACCGACGGGGACGTCATGGACAAAGTGGGCATAGGACACATAAATGATATCATCATGGGACGTCTGTCCGGGAGCGCCTTGAATTCTTATGGTATCCCCGCCTTTGACCGTAAGAGGGTCTTCACTGTTGCAGGTTCTGATTTCCGGGCCCTTGGTGTCCAGGAGGATGCCGATTTTCTCCGAGACTTTCCGTGTGTTCCGAATCACTTGCAAGGCATCCTCGTGGGACATATGGGCCGTGTTCAGCCTTACAACGGTCATTCCTGACTTATAAAGCCCCCCGATAAATTCGGGGGAACAGTTTAAATTAGAAATGGTGGCGACGATTTTGGTTTTCATTGGCATAAACAAACCCTCCCTTGCTGCATATTTTTATGATAAATGTTTCAAAGGCCGTCTTAGCGTCAAATGATGAAGACTTTAACCGGTAATCCATGTCACCTAAAAAAATCAACGCATCTTGAAGTTCATTTAAAGAAAAATTCTCGGATTTTTGAAATATCTGAAAAACAGGATAGGCATTTTGAGGATTGGATGCAAGCAAAAGATCATTTGCAGAACCGGTTTTTCCCTTAACCTCTTTTTCCCCAAGGAATTCTTTCCAGGCCTCGATCTTCCCTTTTATCCCTTTATCATAGGTCAGAATTTCGGGCAGAACACTTTGTTTGAACACATTAAAATTCGTATTCTTTAAATTCAATTTTTTATTTTTCAGGGCTATTTCCCTGATTCCGCATTTAACCAGGATGAGCTTTCGGATCTGGTTTTCCAACACTTTAAGAATCTGAAGCGGATGGGCCCCATCCTTAAACATGGAGTTCAGATAAAAAAGCGTTTCTTTAATGTCTTTTTCCATGAAGGCCTGGGTCAGTTTAAACATGGGGTCTTTTTTATCCCGGGTCACCACCGCATGGACATCTTCGGAAGAAATGGCGCTTCGATTGCCTGAATAGACAATGAGTTTTTCCAGGTTCCCGGCAAACCGCTCAAAATCCAGGCCGGTCAGGTCCATGAGAAGATGAAAGGCCTGCCTGTCCATGCTTTTGCCTGCCTTTGACAGGACCTGATCCGAAACCGTCTGAAAAATTTTTTCCTGTTCATCCTGGTCCGCTTTCCGGGCCCCTTCGGCAACGGAACAGTCGATGATCAGGCCTTTTTCTTCCAGGGCCTTATAGCTTTTCCGTCTTTTGTCGATAGTCCCGGTCATGAGCACAAGACTGTGGCCGGGCGGCAATCCTTCTTTGTCAAGATAACCTGTGAAATGCTCCAGATCGGTGGAAGAAAAAGTTTTTTCCGCAGGGCCATGCTGGGACTGAAACAAGGGGGCATTTTTAACGGCCACAATTTTTTTTGAAAACAGAAAGGAAAACGTCGAGGCAGCCTCAATGATATCCCCCATGGTAACGGATCCCCCTTCAAGGGTTTCCAGGGCAAATTCTCGTTTATCCGTTCCAAGAAGAACGTTTAATAGGCTTTGAAAGCTCTGTTTGGTGAGATAGGAATCCCCGAAAATCAGAAATAAACCAGGGAGATTGCCTTTCTTGTGAAAAGAATCCAGAGCCTGGTTCAATTGATCATACCGGATCAGTGTCATGAGAGGACCTTAACCGCATGAAAAGGACAATACCCGCCCCCAGAGAAACCAGAACACCTATCCCCTGGGATACGGAGATGAAATGAAAGAAAAAATCACCCCGGAAATCACCCCGGAAAAATTCAATGACGGATCTGAACAGGGAATAGAGGATGATATAAATTAAAAAGACCATGCCGTCGGTCTTTTTTTTCTTCATGAGCCGGACAAGGATGATAAACAGGACAAGGTTTGAAAATACTTCATATATCTGTGTCGGATGAAGACCGATATTGAGCGGGGCAAGGGATTCCGGATGGGTGAACCGGACGGCCGTGGGCAGGCTGCATTCTTTGCCGTAACAGCACCCGGCAAAAAAACAGCCAAGCCTGCCCACAGTATGCCCGAGGGCCATACCCGGAGAAAGACCATCGGCCGTTTTCCATATGTCGATCCCTTTGATCTTCAGATAAAGGGCAACGGCCGGAACAGCGGCCAGAAATCCGCCGAAGAAGACCAGCCCGCCGTTCCAGACCTTAAGAATGTCTATAGGATGGTGCCGATAGGCTTCAAAATTAAGGATCACATACATGAGTCTTGCCCCGATGAGGGCAGATACCAGGATAACAAAAAAAATATCGCTCAGAGCATCCGATGAAATGCTGTCGGCATATTTCCGGGACACAACCATGAGGGTCATAAAACCCAGGGCAACAAAGAGGCCGTAGGTATAAAGGGTAAATCCGTTGATATGGAACAATACAGGATACATGGGTCATATATCCGGAATTTTATTGAACAGGATATGGCCGATCAAGATCCCCATGCCAACGCTGATGGCGCTGTCGGCAATATTGAAGGCTGGCCAGTGGGCAGACCCGATATAAAAATCGAGGAAATCCACCACCTTTCCATACAGGAACCGGTCGATGAGGTTCCCTATGGCCCCTCCGAAAATCAGGGCCAGACCATAGGAAAGAAAAATATGGGTTTCAGCACATTTTCTATAAAACCAAAGGACAAACAAGGCCACCAGGGAGGAAAGAAAAAGGAAGATGAATTTCCTGATTTCGGGAGACTTTCCGGCAAAAAAGCCAAAGGCGCCGCCCGGATTCAGAACATGGGTAATATTAAAAAAATTATTCAGGACAACGATATGATCATGCAGGGCAAGATTTATTTTAAGAATATGCTTGGTTACCTGGTCAACAATAATAACGCTGCCGCTGACCAGGACCAACCGTATCCATGCATTGGATTTCAAATCCGTCACATCCCGTTACAATATTTTTTTTAAGGCAGCGGCACACCGCCCGCAGGCGGTTGCATGCTCGGGATCATTGCCGATGGTGGTATCGAACCGCCAGCAGCGGTCACATTTTTGGCCTTCGGCTTTACCGACCTTGATGACCAGGCCCTGGATTTCTTTTCCTTGATATGCCGTCTCATCTTCCAGGGCATCCACAAGCCGGGCAGTGGATACAATAAAGATATCATTCAGGTTTTCGGTCAGATTCTCTATCTGGGTTTTCAACTCCGTATCCGGCAGCTTGATATCCAGGGCCGCATCCAGGGAGTGGCCGATGCGTTTGTCGATCCTGGCCTCTTCAAGGGCCTTGGTCACTTCCCCCCTCAGCACCAGGATCTTGTCCCATTTGTCCGAAAGGGCCTGGTCTTCCCAGTCTTCGTGGGGTTCCACCATGGGTTCAAGATGGATGCTCTCATTGTGGGCCGGACCCTTGGGCATATGCTGGTAAATTTCATCCGCCGTAAAGGGCAGGATGGGCGCCATGATTTTGACCAGGGCATCCAGAATGATGAACATGGCTGTCTGGGCATCCCGCCTTAAGGGGTCTGCCGGGGGCGAGGTATACAGCCGGTCCTTGATGATGTCCAGATAAAAAGCCGACAGGTCAATAACGCAGAAATTATGCAGGGTATGGTAAATGGTGTGGAATTCATATCTGTCATAGGAGGTCCGGGCCCGTTTGACCACCTGGCTGAGCCGGTGAAGGATGAACCGGTCCAGTTCAGACATCCCTTTGACCGGTCTCAAGTCCTTTGTGACATCAAAATCCGAAAAATTGCCCAGAATGAACCGGCAGGTATTGCGGATTCGGCGATAGGCATCGGACAATTGCCGCATGATATTATTGGAAATGCTGACATCTCCCCGGTAATCCGCCGAAGTGGCCCAGAGCCGGAGGACATCGGCCCCGTATTGTTTGATCACTGTATCCGGAGCCACCACATTGCCGACGGACTTGGACATTTTCCGCCCGTTTTCATCCACCACAAAGCCATGGGTGAGAACGGCTTTATAGGGGGCTTTCCCGGTCCGGCCCACACTGGTCAAAAGGGAGGAATGGAACCATCCCCGATGCTGGTCGCTTCCTTCCAGATACATATCGGCCGGACGGGCCAGCCCTTCCCTTTCTTCAAGAACGGCCGCATGGCTCACCCCGGAATCAAACCAGACATCCAGGATATTATGGTCTTTTGTAAATTCGGTAGAACCGCATTTGGCGCATGTTGCACCCGCAGGCATCAGGTCCTTGGCCTCTTTTTCAAACCAGATGTCCGAGGAGTGTTCACGGAACAGGGCATGGATTTTATCCACAGACTCCCGCGTGACATAAATTTCCGCGCAGGATTTGCAATAAAAGACCGGAATGGGAACCCCCCAGGACCTCTGCCTTGAAAGACACCAGTCCGGCCGGTTTTCAATCATGGAATAAATCCGTTCACGGCCCCAGGAGGGAATCCAGGCCACATGGTTGATTTCTTCAAGGCTTTTCTGCCGAAGGCCCTTGTTATCCATGGAGATGAACCACTGGGGCGTGGCCCTGTAAATGACCGGATTTTTGCATCGCCAGCAGTGGGGATAGGAATGGGACAGATTGTCATTTTTCAGCAAAAGGTTAAGGCTTGAGAGCTTTTCATTGATGGTTTTATTGGCCTTGAAGATGAATTCTCCGCCAAAAAATTCCACATCTTTTGAAAAGGTTCCGTTGTCTTCAACCGGGGAATAGCATTCAAGACCGTATTTTTCGCCCACCATATGGTCGTCGGCCCCGTGGCCCGGTGCGGTATGAACACAGCCGGTGCCGGCTTCTAGGGTCACATGGTTTCCCAGGATGACCAGGGAATCCCGGTCATAGAGGGGGTGCTTGCATTTTTTATGTTCCAAATCCCGGGCGGCCAGATCCCCCATAAGGGTATAGTCTTCCATGCCAAATGTTTTCATTGCCTTTTCGACAAGATCTTTGGCCATGATGAGAATGCCCTGGTCCCTGGTCTTTACGGCCGCATAGGTAAAATCAGGGTGAAGACAGACCCCGAGGTTGGCGGGAAGGGTCCAGGGGGTTGTGGTCCAGATGACAATAAAAACATCCCCCTTCAGCCCCGGAAGAAGTCCGGAGAGATCGTCTTTGACCGGAAATTTCACAAAAATGGAGGGAGAGGTGTGATCATGATATTCTATCTCGGCTTCGGCCAGGGCGGTTTGACAATTGAAACACCAGTAAATGGGTTTTTTGCCCAGGAACATATCCCCTGAAAGGGCAAATTCACCGCATTCCTTTGCAATCCTGGCTTCATAGGGATAATTCATGGTCAGGTAAGGGTTTTCCCATTCCCCCAGGACGCCGAACCGCTTGAATTCCTCTCTCTGGATATCCACGAATTTTGCGGCATAGGCCCGGCATTCCCTTCTGATCTGAACATCGGTCATTTGTTTTTTCTTTTCACCCAGACTTTTGTCCACATTGTGTTCAATGGGAAGCCCGTGGCAGTCCCAACCCGGAACATAGGGCGCATCAAATCCGGCCATCTGCCTTGATCTGACAATAATATCCTTTAAAATTTTATTAATGGCGTGGCCCATGTGCAAATGCCCGTTTGCATAGGGAGGGCCGTCATGGAGGATAAAAAGTTCTCTGCCCTTGGATTGTTCTCTGAGCTTCTGATAGATTTTCTTGTCATCCCATTCTTTTAACTGAAGGGGTTCGCGCTGGGGCAGATTGGCCTTCATGGCAAATTCCGTAGAAGGCAGGTTCAAGGTATTCTTATAATCCATTAGTCCTCCGGTGTTGGGATCGGTTGGGTTTCAATAGTTAAGCTTTTCTTTGTATGGTTAAAGCAGGGAAAAGTCAAGAATTAACCTTGATTCTTAGGGCGTTATCAGTATCCTTGTTTTGCTGAGAGCCTTATCACATAGCGGTCTGCTTTTTCAAAGGGCAGCCGGTACTGATGGGTTTTACATTGGAACCGCCTTTCCAGGTCTGGGGTTATTTCCATATCCAGGTGTTTGCCTTTCATGGCATAAATCCGTCCCCCCGGATGCAATAAGGGAAGGGACAGATCCACAAATCGCCCAAGATCAGTAAAGGCTCTTGAAATCACCGCATCAAACCGCTCGAAAAAGGATGGGTCTGAATTCAGGGTTTCAACCCTGGCATGGACGGCTTCTATATTTTCAAGTTTCAGCCTGCGGATGACATGCTTGAGAAAATTGATTTTTTTTTGGGAGGCGTCAATGAGAAAAAGGTTTAATTCGGGCTTCATGATCTTCAGGGGGATGCCGGGAAATCCACCGCCGGACCCGATATCGGCCAAGGAAGTTTCGTTATCCAGAAATGAGGCAACGGCAATGGAATCAAAAAAATGTTTTTCTGCCACCTCAAGGGGTTCTTTTATGGCCGTAAGGTTCATTTTTTGGTTCCAGGTCAACAGCTCTTCTGCATGCCCTGCCATCCGGTCCATTTGGAGGTCTGAAAGTCTGATCTCATTGGTTTTCAAGGATTTTTCAAGGTGATGTCTGAATTTTTGAATGAATTGTTCCGGCAGGAGAGTCAAAATAAACCGTCTTATATTTCTCTAATATTATTTTAATGAGTTATTTCTTGACAAATTAAAGGGTTAAATATAATATATCGCCTTTCATAAGTTAAGTTTGGCTTCGGACTCACACTAACAAAATCGTCATAATTTGGCAATATTAAAATACGACAAAGCCTTTGAAACGATTGCATTTAGAGATGGTGTCAAAGGCGGATGATCTTTTTATTTAAGGATGTTTACAATGATCAGAGATTTAAAAAGAGTTAGAAACATTGGAATCAGTGCCCATATCGATTCCGGTAAAACCACCCTGACGGAAAGAATTCTTTTTTACACGGCCAGAATCCATAAGATCAATGAAGTCCGGGGCAAGGACGGGGTCGGCGCCACCATGGATTCCATGGAACTGGAAAGAGAAAGGGGCATCACCATTGCCTCGGCCGCCACCTATTGTGAATGGGACAAGCATAATATCAATATCATCGACACCCCGGGCCATGTTGATTTTACCGTTGAGGTCGAACGCTCCTTAAGGGTTTTGGATGGGGTCATTCTGGTGCTTTGCTCTGTGTCCGGGGTCCAGTCCCAGTCCATTACCGTTGACCAGCAGATGAAGCGGTATCAGGTCCCCTGTATCGCCTTTGTCAATAAATGCGACCGGTCCGGCGCCAATCCCGCCAAGGTCTGCGCCCAGCTTCGGGACAAATTGGGTCATAATTCCGTTCTTATGCAGCTTCCCATAGGACTTGAAGACCGGCATGAGGGCATTATTGATCTGGTTACCATGAAAGCCATGTATTTTGAAGGTGAGAATGGTGAGCGGCCAGTGGTCAAAGACATCCCGGACCCTATGAAGGATGAGGCAAAGGCTGCCCGTGAAAAAATGATTGATGCGGTTTCTCTTTTTTCCGAAGCCCTCACCGACGCCATCCTTGAAGAAAAGGAAATCACAACGGATCTCGTCATGGAAGCGGTCCGGACCGGAACCATTTCCCGTCAGATGACACCGGTGTTTCTGGGTTCTGCTTATAAAAACAAAGCAGTACAACCCCTTCTGGATGCTGTAGTCAGCTATCTGCCCTCTCCCCTGGATATTGAAAATCAGGCCATTGACATGGATAACAATGAAGAAGCCGTTATTCTGGAAAGCAGCTTTGACAAGCCCACCGTGGCTCTTGCATTCAAACTGGAAGACGGTCAGTACGGCCAGTTGACCTATATCCGGGTCTATCAGGGATGCATTAATAAGGGTGACACCCTCGTCAATTCCAGGGATGGAAGAAAATTTAAGGCCGGACGGCTGATCCGGATGCATTCCAACCAGATGGAAGATGTTGAAGCTGTTCCGGCCGGTCATATCGGCGCCATGTTCGGCATCGAATGCGCCTCGGGCGATACCTTTGTTTCCCCTCAGATCAATTATACCCTCCTTTCCATGCATATCATGGAGCCGGTGATTTCCCTTTCCATTGTGCCAAAGGACAATAAGGCCCAGATTAATATGTCCAAGGCCCTGAACCGGTTTACCAAGGAAGATCCGACCTTTAAGACCTATGTGGACCATGAAACCGGAGATACCATTATCCAGGGCATGGGCGAACTTCACCTGGAAGTCTATGTGGAAAGAATGAAGCGGGAATACGGGGCCGAGGTGGTCACAGGTCAGCCCAGGGTGGCTTATCGGGAAACCATTACCCAGAAAGCCCTGTTTAATTATACCCATAAAAAACAGACCGGTGGCGCAGGACAATATGGCCGTGTTTCCGGCTTTATCGAGCCCTGTGATGAAGATTTCCTGTTTGTGAACAAGGTCACCGGTGGCCGGATCCCCACCAACTATATTCCGGCCTGTGAGCACGGATTTAAGGCCTGCATGGAAAAAGGCCCGAAACTTGAATTTCCGGTCACAGGCATCAAGGTTACCTTGGAAGACGGGGCCTATCATGCAGTGGACTCTTCGGACATGGCCTTCAAGGCTGCTGCCAGGGGGGGATTCCTGGAAGCCTATGCCAAGGCCAAGCCCGTCATCAAGGAACCCATCATGAAAGTGGTTATTGAAACCCCCAATGAATTCCAGGGCTCCTGCATGGGGCTGATCAATCAGAGAAGGGGGATCATTCAGGGATCCCAGGAAGAAGGGGTCATGTCGGTGGTTGAATCCCAGGTGCCCTTGTCCGAAATGTTCGGTTTTTCAACCATTCTCCGGTCGGCCACCCAGGGAAAGGCCCAGTTTACCATGGAATTTTCAGCCTATAAACAGGTTCCGCAATCCGTGGCAGAAGAGATTGTCAAAAAAAAGCTGGAAGAAAAATCTAAAAAATAAAAATATATTGGGAGATAGGACCATGTTAAAAAAAGATCTCATTCTTAAAAGCCCGGTTTCAAGAACCATCGGCATTGAAAATATTAAGGACGGCCGGTTTGGAGCCGTCATTTCCCGGGCCGGTGTCGGAAAGACCAGTTTTTTGGTTCAGATTGCCCTTACCCAGCTCCTGATGAATGAAAAGGTGCTCCACGTCAGCCTGGTTGAGCCCATTGAAAAAATCAACCTCAGGTATAATGACGGGTATACCAATCTCATTGACAGTATCGGATATGTGGATCCCCAGAAAGCATTGAGGCTCTGGGAAGATATTTATCCGAACAAGGTGGGTATCAGCTATAATGAATCCACCTTTGATACGGAAAAGATCAAGGATTATCTGAAAAGCTTTAAAAAGGCTGACCTTGCAATGCCCTCCATCATCATCATGGATGGTCTGAATTTTGATAAGGATGTTTCAGGGTCCCTTGAAAAACTGGATCAGTTGAGCCGGGAATTTTCCGTATTTATCTGGTTTTCCATCAAAAGCCACAGGGAAGAAAAACTCTGCGATGACGGATATCCCATCCAGCTTGAAACCTATAAAGATAAATTTGATAAAGCCGTTTTTCTGAACCCTGTCGAAGATAAGATAGAGGCAGTTATTCTAAAGGACGGCGCCCGAACCGATAAGGCTTTCAGGCTTGACTCAGCCACCATGATGGCCATAGAAGAATAGCCGCTACAACATCAATGCTCAGGACACCGCAAATCATTTCGCTCACGGTGTCCTGAGAAGATCATACCCATTGCCGGATAAAATTTTCAATGGCGTTGTAAACCCGGCTAACCCCCTCTCCTATTAAAATTCCATGCCTGCTATAATCAAAAATATAACATTCCTTGGTTTCTGATCCGAGGTCTTCAAATAATTTCAGGGTCCCCCTGGGATTAACCACCGGGTCTTTTCTGGATTGAACCACCAGGGCCGGTTTTTGAATGGTTTTTAATTTGGGTTCAAGAGATTCCATGAGCTTTTCCAGTTGATGGATCCCTGCAATGGGGTTTTGGAAATAATTGATATGGGGATTTTCAGGGCTGTTTTCAATAAATTCCTTGGTCATGGACGGCAGGTGGATTTTTTTAATCATGGTATTCCATGAATTGACGGTAGAAACAAAATATGAGCCCAGATCCTGAAGCTTCATGGGGGGGGCCACGGCAAAAACAGCAGCCATGGCATCCACCCGGGTGCACAGATCCAGAGCAAGTCCCGCCCCTGTTGAAAACCCGCCGACTATGAGTTTTTCACAGGAATGCCTCAATATTACAAAGGCTTCTTCAACAGATTCAATCCATTGTTCAAATTTTGTTCCGGCAAGGTCTTGGGGAGAAGTGCCGTGGCCTTTCAGCCTTGGGGCATAAACAGTAAATCCGTTTTGGTGGAGGTACTGTGCGAAGGCCTTCATCTCTTCCGGGGCCGCCATATACCCATGGATCAGCAGGATGCCGGGAGCCTCTTGTTCCTGTTTTAGGAAAATAGGGGAACCGATGTCTTTGTCCTTTGACACTCCTTTTGTATAATATTTGCGGTAATCCTCTGAAAATTCGGCTTCAATTTTCGCAAGAAGATGGTCTTTGACCAAAGATATGATTTCCATCCGTGTCTTTTGAGCCATTTTTTTCAAGGCTTCCTCGACAGCCTTAAGGGGCTCGACTTCATTGGCCATGACCAGAATAGGGTTGTCGATCCGAATGGTGTGAAAATCGGAAGGAGTTATAAATTTTTTCTGGTCTTTGAAAATTTTATTGTCTTTTATCTGTATGACTCCTGTTTTTTCCGCCAGGGCAAAAAAATCCTTAAACCGGTTAAACCGGTCATCGGTAAGCAGGTGAATCTGGTTTAAAGCCAGGTTATCCGATAAAAAGCAGATTTTCCCGGAGGTCAGAAAAGCAATGGCCGCATATACCTTGCATTTGAATTCATAGATCTCAATCCCGTCTCTGCGATAGGGGAAATGCTTGAGGATGCAGGAAAGAATATGATCATAATTGATGCAGGTCATGGCATATACCGAGGTCATATATTGCTCCATGATCTGACCGGACAATTCCCTTGAGATCTGTTTGGAGCTGATGTCCTCGTCAAACCGGATCTTGCGTTTAACCGTGAGCATGCTTTCATAATAGGGGTTGCTCAGATAACCTTTCATCCTGATGGGTTCCCCGAAACGAAGGGTGATGTCCACATCTGAAAACAGCATATTGCCTTCGGTCATCAGTTCATCCATCACCCTTTTGGAGGGTTCTTTCATCACGATCCGGGCCATCCGGCTCAGGATATTTTCCCTGGGATTTGCGGGATAATAGGTAATATTGACCGGAACAATGGCGGTTTCCTTTGAAAGGACAGGGTCAATATCCCGGATTTCAAATAATTTGACAAGCCTTTCAAATTCAGGCTCTCCCATGGTTTTCAATCTTCTTAACCGTTCACGGAAAAACTCGCACCGCAAAGCGTGGATGGCGGCGCCGGTACGGGGCCGTTTTGCCTCTCCCTCTTCTGTCAGCCTGAACTGATCCTGTTTCACCAGTTTTTTATTTTTGACCATCATGCCTTCGGGAAAAATGATCCAATGGGCATCCTGGGACAGGAGGGTTTTTAAAATCAGCTCATCCCGGTGGGGGGCCTTTGTGGAAACCCCTCCAAGGTTGTCTATCAATCCCTTCAGCATGGGGATATCAAACAATTCCGCCGTTGCCAGGGAAAAAACCTTTTTGTGGGTGAGGTTATGAATATGGTAAGGCAGGAAAATGGTTTCGATCCTTGTGAAATGATTGGCGGTAAATATGATGGAACCATCTGGAATATTTTCTTTTCCAAAGATTTTGATCCGGGCCTTTGAAAACCCTGAAAAGGTTTTCATGGTATAACCGGATAATTCAAATACAAATTTGTTCATGGACTTGCCTTTAAAACAGGATTGTTAATCAATCGAACTTAATGTATAACAAAATTATGCTGTAATACGGATTGATCTTGCAAAGAATAAACCTTAATGTCAATTCTTTGTTAAAGAAATTCTGATCTAAAACCGGAGGTTTGGCGTGTATTCAAAAATTGTTATACTCACTTTTCCAAGAGAGGTTGCACAGAAAGCACTGGTCTGTCAATTGACCCGGAAATATGACCTTTTGTTTAATATCCTGAGTGCCAAAATATCCAATAAAAAAGAAGGATATATGGTTCTGGAAATATCCTCTGTTTCAAGGGCGGCTTTTAATAAGGGGGTCAATTTTTTAAAGGAACAGGGCGTTTCCGTCTCAAGCCCGGAACACCGGATCTATAAAGATGAAGAGATCTGTACCCATTGCGGCGCCTGTACGGCGGTCTGCCCCACCGAAGCCCTGTATATCAAGCGGCCCCAGATGGAGGTCATTTTCGATCAGGAAAAATGCAGTGTGTGCGAGCTTTGTGTGGTGACCTGTCCGACCCGAGCCATGGGCCTTTTTTCAGCAGAAACCCAAGATGTTGCCTGATGAGCCCTCCTGTCGTCGCCGTAGCATTAAGCGGAGGAATTGATTCCCTTGTTTCCGGATACCTTTTAAAACAAAAATACAACCATGTCTTCGGCCTTCATTTTCGAACCGGCTATGAAAAAGACCCCGTTGATTCGTCTTTGCTTGAGAACCAACTGGGATTTCCCGTCTTCTGTGTGGATTTGTCCCAGGCCTTTGAAGAAAAAGTGGTCGCCTATTTTATCCGGACCTATCTGGAAGGAAAGACACCCAACCCCTGCATTGTCTGCAATAGGGAAATCAAATTCAAAGAACTCATGATCCGCGCCCGGAAAATGGGAGCCGATGTGCTTGCCACAGGCCATTATGCCGCTGTTGTCAATTCTTTTTCCTTTCCTGAAAAAAAAACAGACCGGGCCTATCTTGAGAAAGCCAAGGACAGTGCAAAGGACCAGAGCTATTTTCTTTCCATGTTAACCCGGGACCAGCTTGAAAGAATCGTTTTCCCCCTGGCCGGAATGAAGAAAGAAGATGTCAAGACCTTTGCCCAAGCCAAAGGAATCAGGCCGATTCACCCCGGGGAAAGCCAGGATATCTGTTTTATCCATGACAATGATGTTTCGAAATTTATCCTGAAAAAACAAGCCATAAAATCCGAACCGGGCAATATCGTGGATATGGACGGCAAAATTGTAGGACGCCACACCGGACTTCATCAATTTACCATCGGCCAGCGCAAGGGCATCAATTCCCCGGCCCGTGAAGCCTATTACGTGAAGCGGATGGATATGGCAGCCAATATCCTGGAAGTGTGTTTTAAAAAAGACCTTTCCGTAAAACGCTTTCAGGTGAAAGAGATCAACTGGAATGAGGAGGACCGGGAGACAGTCCCGGACATCATGACCAAAATCCGGTACAGCCACAGGGGAGCCCTGTCCACACTGATAATGAAGGGGTCTTCGGGAGAGGTGGTGTTCCATGAGGCCCAGAACGCCGTAACCCCCGGACAGGCAGCGGTGTTTTATCGAGGAGTCCGGGTGCTGGGGGCCGGCATCATCCAATGAAAACATTTTTTATTCAAACCCTGGGCTGCAAGGTTAACCAATATGAAAGCGACGGCATTGCTTCCGGTCTTGAGGAAAGAGGATGGACCAAAGGGGAAAAAAATGCCGATGTGGTCATTGTCAATACCTGCGCCGTCACATCCAGGGCTGCCATGCAGTCCAGGCAGGCCATCCGGAAGATCATCCGGGAAAACCCCGAGGCAAAGGTCATTGTGACGGGCTGCCATGCCCAGACAGACCCCGAGGCCATCAAAAAAATAGACCACATCGACCACTTGGTCTGCCATCAGGATAAGCTCAAAATTGCCGATCACCTTACGTCAACCGGGGTTGACCCATTTTCTTTAAGATTCAGAAAAATAGACCGCACGGAATCAGACCCCTTTAAGGGATTTAACCATGCCGTGAAAGGGGATATGACCCGGGCCTACCTGAAAATCCAGGATGGCTGCAATGCCTTTTGCACCTATTGCATTGTCCCCCATGCCCGGGGAGCCTCGGTGAGCATGCCGGAAAATGAGGTTCTCCGGCATTTAAGAGAATTGGGAGCCTCAGGGGTCAACGAAGTTATTGTCACAGGTATCCATGCCGGTATGTACGGGCTGGATTTCAAGGAAAAATCATCCCTTCTGGAGCTTCTGACCCGGATTGATCGGGATAGACCTGTTTACAGGCTTAGACTCAGCTCCATCGAACCCTGTGAAATTAATGAAGGGATCATCCGCCTGGCAGGGCCCGGCCATATTTTATGCGATCATTTCCATATCCCGCTGCAATCCGGGGATGATGGTATTTTAAGAAAAATGAAGCGTCCCTACGATAGGTTCTTTTTTAAGGATATGGTTCAGATGATCCATGAAATCCTTCCCTTTGCCGGAATCGGTGTCGATACCCTCATCGGCTTTCCGACGGAAACCGACCGACAGTTCGAAAACACCTATGAATTAATCGAAAGCCTTCCCATATCCTATCTTCATGTCTTTCCCTTTTCCGCCCGGAAAGGAACCCCGGCCTATCATTTCGATCCAAAGGTGGATGAAAAAACCATCAAAGACAGGTGCGCCGGGATGCGCACCCTGGATAAAATAAAACGAAGGGAATTTGTCGGCCGTAACCTGAATCAAAAACAGGAAGGACTTGTGCAGAATAAGCCGGATAAAAAAACCGGCATGCTCAAGGCCATTACCTCCAATTACCTCACCGTTCTTCTGAAGGGCGGGCCTGAACTTTGCGGGAAAATCCTTGATCTTGTCCCTGAACAATGGGATAAAGACCTGATCATCAAAGGAAGGATATCAGAATAGATTACAAAAGACTGGAGACCATACCATGGAAGATGTTTATAAAAAACTGGCAGGCCATCTTGACCGGACCCCCAGCGGATTTCCCGAAACCAAATCCGGGGTTGAACTCAGAATTCTAAAACAACTCTTTACGGAGGAGGAGGCAGATCTTGCCCTTTCCCTTGTAATGATGCCTGAATCTGTTGAAGCCATCGCCCAACGGGCCGGCAAAGATCCCGAACAAATTAAACCCATCCTCATTGAGATGGGGAAAAAGGGGACCATTATCCATGTCCGAAAAGACGGGGCCGACAGCTTTATGCTGCTTCAGTTCGTGGTGGGGATCTGGGAATACCAGGTCAACCGGCTGACCAAGGAACTGATCCGGGATTTCAATGAATATGTGCCCCATCTCATTAAAAGCCAGTACAAAAATAAAACCCAGCAGCTCAGGGTGGTCCCCGTGGCCAAGGCCGTGAACACCGAACTGAATATCATGGATTATGAACAGGTGGAGAATATTATCCGGTCCCAGTCCAAAATCCTGGTGGCCCCCTGCATCTGCAGAAAAGAGCACAGTATCATGGGCAAGGGATGCGGCAAGCTCAGTGAGACCTGCCTGGTTTTCGGGGGCGGGGCCTATATTTACGAAAGCCGGGGCATCGGCCGGACCATCACCCAGGATGAAGCCCTGGACATTGTCCGGCAAGGGGTGAAACAGGGCCTGGTCCCCCAGCCCTCCAATGCCAAAAAACCCATGAATATCTGTCTCTGCTGCGACTGCTGCTGCCAGATCCTGAAAAATATCAAGGACTTTGAGGCGCCGGCCAAAATTGTCAGCTCCAATTTCCAGGCCCGGGTCAATCCGGAGGCCTGCACCGGATGCCAGGCCTGTGAAGAGATCTGCCCCATGGATGCCATTCTGGTGGATGCAGAGGAAACCGTTGCCCGGGTTAATCTTGACCGATGCATCGGTTGCGGGTTGTGCGTTACCGTCTGTGAGTTTGATGCCGTGGCATTGAAGGATAAAAAGGCCACCGAACGAATCGAGCCCCCTGCCAACCTTGTTGAAACCTATATGAAAATTGCCCAGGAAAAAGGGCTGTTTTAAAGGCCCCTTTCCTTTTTTATGGCGTCATAGGCTTCCTGGATTTCACTGAATTTGTCATTGGCAAATTTAATGAACTCTTCAGGAAGCCCCTTGGCTTCAATTTTATCAGGATGGTATTCCGTGGCCAGCTTTCGGTATTGTCTTTTGATCTCTTCATCGGATGCGGTTTCATCACATTTTAACACTGCATAGTATTTATTGGTTTTTTTGACATATCTGGATTTAAACCGGTCATAATCCGAATCGGAATAGTTAAAAATTCTTGCGGCCGATAAAAGAATGGCCTCTTCATTATCGGTGATCTTCCCGTCCGCCGTCGAAACCCGCAAAAGGATGTCCATCATCAGGTCAATGATATTGGGCTGGGCCTTGAAGGTGGAATAAAACTGCAAGGCAAAACCTTCAAAGCTTTCAGGGGAATTCAGGGCCTGTTTAAAAATGCTGATGGCTGTTGATTGGCTGTTCAGGTCAAGATGGAGATCTTTTTTCATGAAGGTCTCTACGGCAGAGATTTCATTTTCCGATACCCTTCCGTCTGCTTTGCACAATTTGGCCAACATGGAAAAGACCGCCGTGAAAAATATAAGCTGGGCCTCTTCGTTTGAGGAAAGGGTTTCCCGGGTCCCTGGTTGAGACGACAGATAGAGGTCTTCCTTTTTATCAACAAAGGCATGTCCAAAGGCAGCCCCTGCTATTGCGCCAAGAGGCCCGCCCAAGGCAAATCCAATGGTTCCCCCTATCATTTTCCCAAACCAGCTCATCTTGCTTCCTTTCAAATAAAAAAATCCAATGTTTCTTGTATCATAAACTAAAATTATATATAAACACAAAAGTCATTTGCGTCAAACGATTAACAGAACACCAGGAATGCCATGCTCCTAAAAAAAACCATCGGAATAATCATTATCCTTCTGAATATCGGAGGGATAGGATTTCTTCTGTATAGGGCAGGACTGATGGTGAAAGAAAAATATTTTAAAAAAGAACCGCCCTCCCCTGTTGCGGAGGAAATTCCTCCTGCTAAAGAACAAGGACCAACGATCCCCACCGACAATATCATAGAAGATGAGGACGATTTACTAAAAGATATGGATCTGTCGGATCTGGATAATCTGGATCTGGATGATTTTAAATAGGGAGGCTATCAGGGTTGAAAATAAGCTTAGCCATTAAGCATTGTTTGGTTTCTTTTTCCAGTTTTTTTTGATCTTCTGCTTTTCTTTGACAGGAGCGCAGGTGGTTTCAATCCTGCCCTCACCGATTAACTCATCGATTTCCTTGTAGAAAGATGAGTCCGAAGCCGTATGATAATCTCTGTCCAGTTTTATCGTCAGGGGCGCTGTCTGGTCGATTTCAATATTCAGATAGGTTGGGCATTCCCCGGGATATTTTTTAAAAATGACTTTCAGTTGCTCAAGGGTTGTCAAAGAGCTTTTTTCTGCATCAAGCTTGATAACGACCCCGTTTGCCCATTCTTCCGAGGCTTTTTCGATGGGAACGATTTTTTCTGCAATGAGTTTGACCATGTTTTCTTTTTTTTGAACCACAGCTTCCAGAATCACGATTTCCTCTGCAGCCAGATGCATATGAACTTCGGCATATAGATCCGGGAAAACAACGACTTCAATATTGCCGGACTGGTCTTCAATGGCGGCAAAGGCCATCATATCGCCTTTTTTGGTTTTATGTATCTTTAAGGGTTTTATGGTTCCGGCCATGCGGATGGTTCGTCCGTCGGAACAGTCATGGATGCTGACGGAATTGACGGATGCGTATTTTTGAATAAGGGGTTCATATTTATCCAAAGGATGCCCTGACACATAAAATCCAAGGGATTCCTTTTCAAAGGAGAGCCGCATATGATCCTCCCATTCTTCAATATCGGGAAGCATGGGTGTGCTCACCAGAACCCGGGCGCCCATATTGGAATCGGCAAACAGGTCAAGCTGGGCATCAGCCTTTTCCTTCTGGATTCTGGAACCATGATCCAGGGCGTCTTCCAGTATGGCCATCATCTGACTGCGCTTGTTTTGGGTGGAATCAAAGGCTCCGCATTTGATCAGGGCCTCCACTACTTTTTTATTGACCTTGCCCACATTGACCCGTTCGCAGAAATCATAGAGATTTTTAAAGTCACCGTCCTTGTTTCGGTTTTCCACAATGGATTCAATGGCAGCCTCCCCGATATTTTTAACGGCAGCCAGGCCGAAGCGGATACAGCCGTCGGAAACCGTAAAATGGGCATTGCTTTTGTTGACATCCGGAGGAAGAACCTGAATGTGATGGGTTCGGCATTCTTCCATATATTTGATCACGGCATCGGAATTGCCTTTTTCACTGGTCATGAGGGCGGCAATGAATTCAAGGGCAAAATTTGCCTTTAAATAGGCCGTCTGATAGGCAATGAGAGCATAGGCGGCGCTATGGGATTTGTTAAAGCCGTAGCCTCCGAATTTTTCCATCAAGTCGAACAGCTCAGACGCTTTTTTAAGATCCCGGTTGTTTTCCTTGGCGCCTTTCAGAAAAAGCTTCCGATGCTCTTCCATCATGGAGGCAATTTTCTTTCCCATGGCTTTTCTTAGACCGTCGGCATCGGCCATGGAATAATTGGCCAAAACCCCGGCAATCTTCATGACCTGCTCCTGGTAAAGGATGACGCCATAGGTTTCCTTCAGGATGGGCTCCAGTTCGTCAAACAGGTAAACAACGGGTTCTCGGCCATGTTTTCTCTCCACATAGGTGTCGGCCATGCCGCTGTCCAGAGGTCCGGGACGGTAAAGGGCCACCAGAGCCACGATATCCGAAAAGCTGCCGGGTTTCAGGCGCAGGATCAGATCTTTCATGCCTGAACTTTCAAGCTGGAACACGCCGGTGGTATCAGCCCTCTGAAGGAGTTCAAAGGTTTTCCCGTCCGTATAGTCCAGGTTCAAAAAATCCGGCGGGGTTTTGCCCTGGCTCCGGATGAGTTCCATGCAGTTTTTGATGACCGTAAGGTTTCGAAGTCCGAGGAAATCAAATTTGACCAGCCCTAGTTTTTCAACATAATTCATGTCAAACTGGGTCAGGGTCTCCCCGTCTTTTCCCTTGTACAACGGAAGGTATTCATTCAGGGGTTTGTCCGACACCACAACCCCTGCCGCATGGGTGGAGGCATGCCGGGGCAGCCCCTCCAGAAGCATGGAGATCTCCAGCATCTGGGTCTTTTCTTTGGATTCCGAACATTTTTCCCGGATCATGGGGACTTCGTCAATGGCGGCGGCCAGGTTTTTGGCCGTATCCGGGATCATTTTGGCGATTTCATCCACCTCCGATAAAAGAACGCCGATGGCCCTCCCTACATCCCGGATAACGGCTTTGGCCTTGAGTCTTCCAAAGGTAATAATCTGGCAGACATATTCCGGGCCGCCATACCGCTCAATTACATACTGATACACCTTATCCCGGCCTTCAATGCAGAAGTCCACATCAATATCCGGCATGCTGATGCGGGAAGGATTTAAAAACCGTTCAAAAATCAGACCGTGTTCAATGGGGTCAAGGGCGGTAATATCCATGGCATAGGCCACCATGGAACCGGCGGCCGACCCCCGTCCCGGACCCACAGGAACCCCTATTTTTCTGGAATATTCAATAAAATCAGCAACAATTAGAAAATACCCGGAAAACCCCATACCGAGGATAACGCCGATTTCATATTGAATCCGGTCCCTATAGACCTTTTCATCCAGATTCAGGCTGGAGGCCTTGATCAGTTTCAGCTTTCTTTCAAAGCCTTCCATGGCCCGGGTCCTAAAGAGGTCATCTTCGGATTCATCCGCAGACAAGGCATATCTGGGAAAATGATAGGTTTTGGTGTCAAATTCCACATTGCACCGGGATATGATTTCCCTGGTATTCTCAACGGCATTGGGATAATGGCCGAGAGAGGCGATCATTTCATCGGCAGATTTGAAATAAAGCTGGTCTGAATCGAATTTGAACCGGTCTTTTTTATCAAAGGTGTCCCCGGTTTGTATGCAGAGCAGGATTTCATGGGCCTTGTCGTCTCCCTTGGAGAGATAATGGCAGTCATTGGTGGCCACCATGGGAATGGACAAACGCCTGCTGATCTCCAGAAGCCCTTCATTGACCTTATGTTGAACCGGCATTCCGTTTTCCTGGACTTCAAGAAAAAAATTATCCTCACCAAAAATGTCCAGATAGAATCTTGCCGCATCGTCTGCCGCATCCATCCGGTTTTGAAGAATATTTTTGGGAATATCTCCCTTGAGACAGGCGGACAGACCAATCAGCCCCTTTGAGTGAAGACGGAGAAGGTCACGGTCTATCCTGGGCTTATAATAAAACCCCTTGAGCTGGGCAATGGAAACCAGCTTGCATAGATTTGCATACCCTTCCCGGTCCTTTGCCAGCAAGACCAGATGGCTCAAGCCCTTAGCATCCAGAGGGGTTTTGTCGTTCAAGGTCCTTGGGGCCACATACACTTCACACCCGATGACCGGCTTTATGGATTTCTTTCTTGCTTTTTCATAAAATTCCGCCACACCGAACATGGTGCCGTGGTCGGTCATGGAAACGGCGTCCATGCCGTATTCATGACATTTCTGAAATAAGGAATCCAGCCTTATGGCACCGTCAAGGAGTGAATACTCGGTATGAAGGTGAAGATGATAAAATGGTGATCCGCCCTGAGCCATTTATGATGAACTGCTTTCAACCCTGTAGTTGGGCGCCTCTTTGGTGATGATAACATCATGGACGTGGCTTTCTCTCAGCCCGGCCGCACTGATCCGGACAAATTTTGCCTTCTGGTGGAGTTCGGCAATGGTAGACGCCCCGATATAGCCCATACCGGCCTTGAGACCACCGATCATCTGAACCAGATTCTCCCGGATGGTTCCCCTGAATGGAATCCTGCCCACAATACCTTCGGGCACAAGCTCATCATCTTCATCCGTATCTCTCTGATAATACCGGTCTGAACTGCCTTTGCGCATGGCTTCGACGGAGCCCATGCCCCGGTAGGTCTTATAGGAACGGCCCTGGAAAATGACGATTTCACCCGGACTTTCCGTGGTGCCTGCCAGAAGGCTTCCCAGCATGACGGTATCTGCACCGGCGCCAAGGGCCTTGGCCATATCCCCGGAAAATTTGATCCCGCCGTCGGCAATAATCGGAACTCCTGTTGATTTTGAAATTTCTCGGCAATTCAGGATAGCCGTCAATTGAGGGACACCCACACCGGCAACGATTCTGGTGGTGCAGATGGAACCCGGACCTATTCCGATTTTAACGGCATCCACGCCTGCATCAATCAGGGCTTTGGCCCCTGCTTCCGTGGCCACATTCCCGGCCACCAGTTGGCAATCCGGAAATGCGTGCTTGATGGCCGACACGGCAGTGATGACATTTTTTGAATGTCCGTGGGAGGTGTCAATGACAAGGGCATCCGTTCCGGCCCGCAATAGGGCCTCAACCCTCGGCATCATATCGGACCCCACCCCGATGGCGGCCCCTACCCTGAGCCGGCCATAGGAATCTTTGCAGGCATTGGGATATTTTTTGATTTTTTCGATATCCTTGATGGTAATGAGCCCTTTGAGCTTGCCTTCCTTATCAACCACCAGCAGTTTTTCGATCCTGTGTTTGTGCAGCATGACCTTGGATTCTTCAAGGGTGCATTTTTCAGGGACCGTTACCAGGTTCTCGCTGGTCATGACCTCCCGGGCTGTTTTATCCAATTGGGTTTCAAACCGCAGGTCCCTGTTGGTGACGATACCGACAAGCTTATCCCCTTCCGTTACGGGAATCCCGGAGATCCTGTATTTGGCCATGATTTTCAGAATTTCCGAAATAGTGACCTCGGGATGAACCGTAATCGGGTCAACGATCATTCCGCTTTCAGATTTTTTGACACGGTCTACCTCAACGGCCTGGTCCTCGATGCTCAGGTTACGATGAATAAACCCCAAACCCCCGGCCCTTGCCATGCTGATGGCGGTTAATGCCTCCGTTACCGTGTCCATGGCGGCGCTGACAATGGGAATATTGAGTTCAAGGGCTTTGGTTAAGCGGGTATGGGTTTGCACTTCATCGGGTAGAATCGATGAATATTCCGGTATTAAAAGAACATCATCAAATGATAGTCCCTCTTCAAATACTAAATCGGACATAAATTATAACCTCCAGGAAAGGAAAATGTTTACAGATACCTTTTGATCGCCAATCCAAGGTGGGAAAACGGATAAACCGGGATTGAAACCAAGTCGGTATATAAACACACTCTTTTAACAAAAAACGCCATTGTTGGCAAGGTCTATCCAAGGATAATTCATTGACAGAAATGAATTATCTCTATAATTTGTCTTGAGTCGAGTTGAATGGCATTGTGCCTTGAGGATAGTGAGAGAAAGAAATCCATGCTGTTGGAGATTAATCCGCAAAACCCCGGTGAAAGACAGATTTCGATTGTGGTCGATATTCTCAGAAAAGGGGGAATCATTGCCTATCCCACCGATACCTATTATGGTATCGGTTGTGATATCATGAACAAAAGAGCCATTGAAAAAATTTATACCCTTAAACAAAGGAGCAAGAACAATCCTTTCAGCTTTATATGCCCGGATTTAAAAGATATTTCAAAATATGCCAAAGTTTCCAATTTTGCCTATAGAAACATGAAAAGACTTCTTCCCGGACCCTATACGTTTATCCTGACCGGATCAAAGATGGTACCGAAAATCATGCTGACCAAACGAAAAACGGCAGGTATCAGGGTTCCGGACAATAAAATAGCCCTGACTCTGGCACATCAGCTCGGGAATCCCATTCTTTCGACCAGTGCTTCGGGGCCGGATGGAAAAATTTTTGATGACCCTTCACTGCTTCATGATCATTTTATCAAAACCATTGATGCCGTCATTGACGGCGGACCCGTTCCCGGATCACCTTCCAGCGTTATTTCGCTAATTGATGATGTACCGGAGATTATCCGTTACGGTGCCGGAAATATTGATATCTTTGAATAGGGTATCTGCAAGCCTTTTAAAAAAGGTAATTTTGTCTTCCTTCGGATAAACCGGCTTTAATTTGCCTTCAATTCCAGCCAGTTCTCCTGCCCATTGGACCGCATCATCCAGATTGCCGATGCGGTCAACCAATTTGAGCGTGACAGCCTTTCGGCCGGTGTAAACCCTCCCGTCGGCAAGGGATGCAATGGTTTGAACGTCCATTTTCCGGGAATTGGCCACATCAGTGACAAACTGAAGGTGAAGATCATCCACGAGTTCCTGAAAAAGTTTTTTTTCAGATTCTTCAAGCTCTCTCAAAGGAGAGCCCATATCTTTATACTCACCGCTTTTAATAACCACCGGAGAAATGCCGATTTTTTTTGCAATCTCCATAATATTGGCATATTCCATGATGACCCCGATACTGCCGGTGATGGTCCCTGAATTGGCCATGATACCGTCCGTTGCAGAAGCAATATAATAACCGCCGGAAGCCGCTACTGATCCCATGGAGGCAATGATCTTTTTATCGGTTTTCATTTTCATGATCTCGCGAAAAATTTCCTGGGAAGGACCGATGCCTCCACCGGGCGACTCAATTCGTAAAATGATGGCCTTGATGGCAGGGTTTTCTTGAAATATTTTGAAATCCTTGAGGATTTCTTTTGAAGACAGGATCATTCCATTGATTTCAACAATGCCTACATTTCCTTCTGAATTGCTTGTCTCCCCTGAAAATTGTGTGTTGAACATTTTTGTGCCGGCAAACATAAAGGCCATGATGCTGATAAACATGAGCGTAAAGCAGGATGCCATGACCACTAAAAAGAATAAAAACGGGTGTCGTCTTGAAAACATATGAAATTCCTAATCATTGATTAAACATATCAAATGATGCAAAGGGCCGGAATAACGTTAAGTTATCCGGCCCTTAAAGATTATTTGGAATACAGGGAGGGGTTGTATGCCGGATTAACAGGCGCAAGACCTCCCCATTGTTTATTTTTTGGCGTTCTGAATCCTGTTGGCTTCGATCTGTTCCTTGATATTGGTTCTCAGGATCTCACCAAAAGATGACGTTGCAGGTTTCATATTTTTAGCAAATTCTTCAAGATATTTTCCATCATCATCGTCATCTTCAAGACGTTTGATGGAAAGACCTATTCTTCGCTCGTCACTGTTGATATTCATCACTTTTGCAGTGATGGTATCTCCGACGGCATAATGTTCCTTAGGGCTCTTCACATTTTCTTTGCTGATTTCAGAGACATGAACAAGGCCTTCTATACCCTCCTCCAATTCCACAAACACGCCAAAGTCGGTGAGATTGGTGATGACCCCGGATATTTCCTTGCCCACTTCATAGCGCTGGCTTACAGTCTCCCAGGGATCTTTCTGGGTCTGTTTGATGCCAAGAGAAAATCTTTCATTGGCCTTGTCGATATCCAGAACAACGGCCTGAATCGTATCATTCTTCTTATACACTTCAGACGGGTGTTTGATTCTTTTTGTCCATGAAATGTCTGAGATATGAACAAGACCGTCAATATCATCATCAATTCCGATAAAAAGACCAAATTCCGTAATGTTCTTGATTTTCCCTTCAATGATGGTGCCAACGGGATATTTTTGAGAAATCACTTCCCAGGGATTATCCACTGTTTGTTTAATACCCAGGGAAATTCTTCTGTTTTCCGGTTTCAGATCCAGAACAACCGCTTCAACTTCTTCTCCCACGGTTACCATCTGGGAGGGGTGGCGGATCTTTCGGGTCCAGGACATTTCAGAGACATGAATCAGACCTTCAACACCTTCCTCAAGCTCGATAAAAGCGCCGTAATCCGTCAGGCTGACAACCTTGCCGGTAACTTTGGAACCCACCGGGTATTTGTGAATAGCCGTTGTCCACGGATCAGGGGTCAGCTGTTTCATACCCAGTGAAACCCTTTCCTTTTCAAAATCATAGGAGAGAATTTTTACATTGATTTTGTCACCAACGGAAAAAAGTTCGGACGGGTGTTTTACCCTTCCCCATGAAATGTCGGTAATATGAAGAAGTCCGTCTACACCGCCAAGATCAACAAAGATACCATATTCGGTAATATTTTTAACAATACCTTCCATGACCTTGCCGTCTTCAATGGCATCCAGGGTCGTGGTTCTTAGTTTGTCTCTTTCAGCTTCAAGAAGGACTCGTCTTGAAAGAACAATATTGTTTCTTTTTTTATTGTATTTCAGGATTTTGAAGGTATAGGTCCGATTCACCATTTCATCCATGTTGCGGATGGGTCTAAGATCTGCCTGGGATCCGGGCAAAAATCCGATCAAGCCGATATCAACGGAGAAGCCGCCTTTGACGCGACTGGTGATAACACCCTTAATGGTTCCGTCGGCATCGTAAATATCTTTAATAGCATCCCATACCTTGACTTTTTTGGCTTTCTCATGGGACAGAAGGACAGTTTCTTCTTCTTCATCCCAGAGTTCAATCATTACCTCAACCTGATCGCCGACATGGACATTTACATTGCCTTTTTCATCAATGAATTCATGAATGGAGATCTGCCCCTCGGATTTATACCCGACATCCACAAGAACCGTGTCTCTTCCGATGGAAATGACGGTTCCGGTAACAACCTGGCCTTCTTCAAATTTTTTAAGGCTTGACTCGTAGATGTCTAAGAGTTCTCCCATGGTTTCTTCACCTGTGATTTCAGATAAAGAGGCTTCTTTTTTTTCTAATTTTTCTTCGGTTTCAGAATTCATTGTTTGGCTTTGATTTTCTTTAGAATTAGTGTTCATTAATAATATTCCCCCTAAACGAATTTTTGTACCTGATCATCATACGAGGATTATGGGCAAGTACAATTGACCTTTATACCAAGTAAAATATAAAAAATCAACAGGATTGTTAAGCTTGTTCGGCTTTTTCGATATATCCCAGCATCTTTTCAACGACTTCGTCAACCGTCAGAAAAGTAGAATTGATTTTAACGGCATCTTCTGCCGGTTTAAGGGGTGCGGATTTCCTTTTTGAATCGTTGTTGTCCCTTTTTTCCATATCCTTTTGGACCCGGGATAAATTTTTCGTTTCTTCCGACATTTCATCGAACCGCCTTCTGGCCCGGATTGCCAAATCGGCATAAAGAAAAAATTTATGGGAGGCCTCCGGAAAAACAACGGTCCCCATATCTCTTCCTTCAAAGACGGCATCCTTTGTCCGGGCGATATTCCTTTGAATGTCAAGAAGGGCGGACCTTACCTGGGGCTTTGCCGAAGTGGATGAAGCCAGCATGGATATTTCAGGTGTCCTGATATAATCTGATATATCTCTTCCGGACGACATCAGGACAAGACGGTCTGCCTCCATGAGAAAATTCAAATCAAGGGTTTCTAAAAAACCTTCAAGAACATGATCATCTTCCCAGTTGATCTTCTGCCGCATAATTTCGAAGGCGACTCCCCTGTAAAGAGCACCGGTATCCACATAAATGCACCCCAGTTTTTGTGACAGACGTTTGCTGACAGTGGTTTTTCCCGCCCCTGCAGGTCCATCAATGGTTATGATTCTGGTTGGCACAGAAATATCCTTATCTTTCAAGGACCTTTTTAAGGGTATCCATCATCATTTTATTTTCTTCCCTGGTTCCGGCGGTGATCCTTAAAAAAGTGTCAAATCCATATGATTTCATGGATCTGACAATGACGCCGAACTTCAGCATTTCATTGAAAATCCGGGTTGCATCGGTCTTCAGATCCACCATTAGAAAATTGGACTGGGTGGGCAGACATCTCAATCCAAGGGCATCCAATTCTGAAATGAGATAATCAAGGCCGTCATGTATGGTCCGTACCGTCTTTTCGACAAAGGCGTCATCTTCCAAGGCGGCAACGGCTGCTGCCTGGGCAAGGGTGTTGACGTTAAAGGGCTGGCGTATCCGGTTCAAGATCTCGGCTATTTCACTATCCATAATACCGTAGCCTACCCTGAATCCTGCAAGCCCATATACCTTGGAAAAGGTTCTCAGGGTGACAATCCTGGGATCAGCCAATGGGTTTTGGAGGGAATTGTATACTGCCTCATCCCTTACAAATTCGATATAGGCCTCATCCAAAATGAGGATCACGTCATCGGGCACCCCCGTTAAAAAAAGGTTGAAGGCCCGGGAGGAAATCGAGCTGCCCGTAGGATTAAACGGATTGGTGATGAAAATCATCCTGGTTTTTGGGGTAATGGCCTCAATAATACCGTTCAGGTTGGTGGAAAAATCCACCAGGGGCACCATGATTGGTTTTCCTTTAGCGGTTTTGACACTGATTTCATACATTAAAAAGGACGGCAGCGGCATCACCGCTTCATCCCCCGGATTCAAGAACCCATGGCAAAGAAGTGCAATGATATCATCTGATCCGTTTCCAAGGACAATATGATCCGGAGAAACCTTAAATTTTCGGGCAAGCTTATTCTTTAACAGATACCCTGAGGATTCCGGGTAGCGGTTCATTCCTCGCAAATGGGCATTGACGGCATCATGAACCATTGGGGAAAATCCCAGGGGATTTTCATTGGAGGCCAGCTTGATGATATCTTGGATATTATATTCTCTTTCAACTTCAGCAAGAGGCTTCCCTGCCTCATAGGCTTTGATGGAGGAGAGGGTTTCACTGATTTTAAATTTCATGTCCGGTTTGCTCCTATCATAAAAAAATAATCATTAGTTAGGATTTGTAATTTTGTCAATGCTTATGATACTTAGAAGCTCTAAAGCGATAACTTAAGGGATTTTTATGACACCTAAGATCATCACCGGACTTGAAATTCTCATGGACCATCCGCCGGATCATTTATGGGGAAAGCGCTTGGGATTATTGTCCAATCCTGCATCCCTTCATAGTGATTTCAGGCATGCAAAGGATTTGATCCATCATACTTTCCCCGGCCAATTGAGGGCTTTATTTTCACCCCAGCACGGGTTTTATGCGGAAAAACAGGACAATATGGTGGAATCCGGGCATTTTATGGAGCCGGGTTTGAATATACCCGTATTCAGCCTGTACAATGAGACAAGGATCCCGACAAAAAAGATGTTTGACGAGATTGATGCCCTGCTCATTGATATCCAGGATGTGGGGACCCGGGTTTATACCTTTATCTACACCATCTCCTACTGTCTGGAAGCAGCCAAAAAATACAATAAACCGGTGGTGATCCTGGACCGTCCCAATCCCATCGGCGGGTTGCAGGTGGAAGGCAATATCCTGATAAAAGACTGGGCCTCCTTTGTGGGAAGATTTCCCATCCCCATGCGCCACGGGCTCACCCTTGGAGAGATTTCACAATTGTTTAACCGGGAATTCGGTATTCATGCCGATCTCACCATTATCCCCATGAAAAACTGGAAAAGGCATATGTACTGGCAGGACACCGGGCTTGTGTGGATTCCCCCTTCGCCCAACCTGCCCACCCCCCAGTCCTGCATGGTCTATCCGGGTCAGGTGATTTTTGAAGGGACCAATATATCCGAAGGCCGCGGGACCACCCTGCCCTTTGAACAATTCGGAGCCCCTTTTCTGGACACGGAAAAAATAAAATTTGAAGCAGAACCGCTTATCAAAGGAGCCGTTCTCCGGCCGGTTCATTTTGAACCCACTTCCGGGAAATGGCAGGGACAGGTCTGCAAAGGCTTTCAGATTCATATTACCTCAAAGGAGGAATATCATTCCTATCTCTCATCCCTCATCCTGATGCAATTGATGCTCAAACACCACCCCCATGAATTTAAATTTAAAGATCCGCCCTATGAATATGAATTTGAACGGCTGCCCATGGATTTGCTCCTGGGAAATAAGACACTCCGTGAAAAAATTGTGGCCCTGGAGGACCCGGTCCGTTTATCAGACCAGTGGCAGGATGAGCTGAATGCGTTTAGATCCCTTTCAAGAAAGTATTATCTCTATGACTGAACATGACCCGAAGGATTCCTGGAAAAGGATGAGTTTCAAGGGGAATAAGGTCTGGGCTGAAATCCATGCCGACGGAACCCTCAAAGCCGAAAATGGAACCGTTAAGGTAAAATACAATTTGAATCAGGACTATGAATACAAAGCAAAAATAGAAAATTTATTCCCTGAAGACCAGGCAGTCCCTGCCGGAAAAAAACCATCTTCGCGGGCGGGCTCATTCTCGAAGACACCACAAAAGGGAATCTTAACGCCGGAAACCGTTATGGAGGACCTGCCGGATCCTTGTATCAAAATTTACACAGACGGCGCATCCTCAGGCAATCCAGGACCTGCCGGCATCGGTATTGTTTTGATATATGGGGATAAGAAAAAAGAAATTTCTTCGTTCATCGGCAGAGCAACCAATAATACCGCCGAGTTGACGGCGATTAAAGTCGGGCTTGAAGAACTCAAACGCTTTGATTTGCCGGTCCGGGTTTTTTCCGATTCAAGTTATGCCATCGGTCTTTTGTCAAAAGGATGGAAAGCAAAGGCAAACCAGGAGCTTGTTTTTGAAATACGGTCCTTGATGAAAAAGTTCTCAGATCTTGCCTTTATAAAGGTAAAGGGCCATTCCGGTATAAAAGAAAACGAGGTGGCAGATTTTATGGCCACTTCGGCCATAAAAAAAGGCCTGTCTTAACAACAGGCCTTGATATCATTTTTCTGAAAGATTTATGGTCTTGTATTCATCTGTCTCACGGCAACATCAGTCTTTTGATGCCTCTGTCTCTTTTCCCTTTTCATTTTTCCATGTGTCTTTGAGTTCATCAAACCCCAGATAAAGGGCAAGGCCTCCGCCTAACAGCAGAACCGGGGGAACACAACCTAAGATTAAATTAACAAACTGATTGAAGAAAACAGCCAACCCCACAAAACCCAAAAGCACTGCAATGGCTCCACCGATTAATGTTTTCATACGGATATCCTCCTAAAAAATAATTAAGTATTCATTTTCAATAAAAATGTATGGAAATCATAAAGACAGGCAAAAAAATAACACATGGCATTGCTTTTGACAAGACTATTTTAAGATTGCCATTCCAGCCAACCAATGATAATAAATATAGGTTTTAATGGGGTATGCGAACATCCTTTAAAAGGAAAAATAATGACATTATATCAAAGGGTTAAAATCCGCATTGCAGAATTAAGACATAGGCTTCGGAACACCATCGACCATATGCTGGATAATTCCTATGATTATTTTCTCTGTTATTATCCCGGGGATTCCGGATATTTTATCCAAAGATGGATCAGGAGATTGATCAATAAGATCAATTTCGATGATCATAATATTGAAAAAATAAAAAACCTGACTCCCGGCAGCATTATTGTATATGCCAGCAAAAGCAAAAGAGTTCTTGATTTTCTGTATTATCATATCAAGCTTAAATCCATGAACCTGCCCTATCCCCAGATAGGGTTTGACTTCAGGTTTTTTATGCTTTTGCCTGTAAAAAGGCTGCTTCAAATCTTTGTCTGCCATATGGATTATTTTCTGCATCATTTCCATTTTAAAGATCCTTATACAACAGGATATGCCACAAAAGAACTTTTAAACGGGAAAGCCGGTTTTGTCTGCCTGATTGAAGAGGAAGATTTCTATAAACGGTTTATCAAATCAACCCCGGACCCTCTTTACCTTTTGATTGAGCTTCAAAAAAAAATAGAAAACGCCATCATGATCATTCCCGAAGATATCATCTATGTCACCAAACCCATGAGAAAGGATCCGACCCTTACCGATATTCTTTTTGGCACCCATGAAAAACCAGGATTTATTAAAAGGTGTTTCATCATTTTAAGGCAACCTGAAAAAATCCGGATTGAACTTGCCAAACCCGTTAATCTTAAAGAGTTTATCACTAGACCCGAAATAGAGCAGCTTGATTCTGAATTTCAAACCCACAGGCTTCGAAAACATCTGGTGGATATCTTGAACCGCCAGAGAAAAAGCATAACAGGACCGGTTTTAAAATCACGCCAGGAAATAACGGAAGATATTTTAACCCGCAAATCCCTGCGGGAATATCTTGCCCAGTATGCTTCCGAAAACAATCTTCCCTTGAGTAAAATCCATAAAAAAGCGGCTGATTATATAAAGGAAATTGCAGCCAATTATAATCTTCAGATCATTAATGTGGCCAATTGGATCTTAACCTGGATGTTTAAAAACATATTTGAAGATCTTGTTTTAGACCAGGAAGAAATCAACCGCATGAGGGAAAAATCAACCGAGGCCCCTCTGATTCTGGTTCCTTGTCATAAAAGCCATCTGGATTATTTATTATTGCCCTATGTCATGTTCAGAAACAATATGCCCTGCCCTCACATCGCAGCCGGTAAAAATCTTTCCTTCTGGCCCCTGGGACCTTTATTCAGGGGCGGCGGCGCTTTTTTTCTCAGGCGGACATTTATCGGCGCGCCTCTCTATGCTAAAATTTTTGCCGCCTATCTGGAAAAACTTCTGTACGAGGGCTTTAATATCAAAATTTTCATTGAGGGGGGTAGAAGCAGGACGGGAAAACTCTTATCCCCCCGACCCGGAGGCATTGCCATGCTCATCAATGCTTACAGCAACGGTGCCTGTGACAACCTATATTTTGTGCCTGTCTTTATCGGGTATGACCGGGTGCTGGAGGAAGACGCCTATTTAAAGGAAATTGAAGGCGGGAAAAAAAATCCTGAAACCTTGAAAGGCCTTATCAATGCCAGAAAATTTTTAAAGAAAAAATACGGCAAAGTTTATATGAAATTTAATGAGCCCATCTCCATCAAGGATTATATCCGGGAAAAGGGTATTGATCTGGCCAAGGCCTCAAGCCAGGACTATATGAAATTTGTTAAAAATTTTGGATATAAATTGATCAATGCCATCAACAAAAATGCCGTGGCAACCCCCCACGGCATCGTCGCCAGTGCCGTATTAAATTGTTCCAGAAACAGTTTCACCAAAAAGCAATTGATATCCAGAGCTAACACCTATATGAGTCTTTTGATCTTCATGGAAGCAGAACTTTCCGACACGCTTCGCATAGATCCGGACAACGCCTTGAATTCCGTCATCCATGATTTTATAACACGGGATTTCATTGAACTGGCCGATGAAGACGACAAAGACATGACGGAAAATACGGTTTTTATTGTGAAGGATAATAAAAGGGCTGTTCTGGACTATTATAAAAATTCGGTGATCTCCTTTTTCATCAAATATGCCTATACAGCTCTGGCCATACTTGAAATGGATCGGTTCCAGTTTCCTTCTTCAGATCTTATTATCCGATATAAATTTTTGGAAAAATTATTCCTGGATGAATTTTTCTTTGATGAAACCGTCACCTGTGAGGAAGACATCTCTGCCTGTATTAAAGGGTTTCTCAATGAAGGGATACTGGTTCCGGATATCTCAGATTCAGATCTGTTTCAAATCACATCCCAGGGATTAAAAAAATTAAAATGGTTTGCTGTTTTTCTTTTACCGTTTTTTGAATCCTACCGGACCACACTTCAATATTTTGAAAAATATGAGCCGGACAAGCACGATGAAAAAGAAAGGATCAAAAAAATACACGCCATGGGAACAAAGCTCTATAAAGGCAACCTCATCAACCTGAAAGAATCCTTGTCACAGGTGACCTATAGAAATGCGGTTCATTATTTTATTAAAAATGGTGTAAAAGGTTCCCAGGATCATGTCCAGATTGAATTTTACAAAAATATTCTGGACCGGTTAACCCGTCTTATCGAATCCTGATCATATGAAAGCATTGATTCTGGCCGCAGGATACGGCACAAGGCTTTTGCCCCATACGCTGACATTACCAAAACCGCTGTTTACCTTGAATTCAATTCCTGTTTTGGAGTATCTCATCAAACAACTGGCGGAACACGGATGTGAGGAGATGATCATCAATACCCATCATCTTCACGGGCAGATTGAAGCCTTTACAGCCAAGCTCCCCTTTCATATCCGCACACTTTATGAGCCTGTCATCCTGGATACGGGAGGCGCCATTGCCAATGCTAGACCTTTTTTTGACAATGCTCCTTTTTTTGTTATTAATTCCGATATTGTGTTTGACCTTGACCTCTCCCGTGTATATGCAGCCCACAGCGCATCCGATTGCCTTGCCACCCTTGTTCTCCATGATTATGAACCCTTTAATAAAGTCTCTGTAGACGGGCAGGGGAATATCCAGAGTTTTGATTCCAAGACAGGCGGGCTCGCTTTTACGGGTATCCAGGTCCTGTCCCCTGAGATTTTTAAATATTTTCCCGATAAAAAGGTGTTTTCAAGCATAGAGGTCTATCAAAAGCTGATTCACCTTAAAAAAATAAGGGCCCTTGTGGAAAAAGAGATTTACTGGTCTGATATCGGTACAACAGAATCCTATTCACGAACATCTCTGCTTGCGCTTTCAGCCTCTCGGTTCGGGTTGAAACAGGACCGGATAAAGCACATTCAGGTCCAAAAGCTTGCCGGTGATGGTTCAGATAGGCTGTGGTACAGGGTTTCACATGATCATTCGTCCTTTATCGTGGCCGACCACGGTATCTGCCTCCCGGATACGGAATCCTTAAAGCAGCTTACTGCTTTTATCCATATCGGCCGGCATCTTTTTTCAAAGGGAATCCCTGTGCCTCGAATCCTGGATGCGGACCAGCTTTCCGGTATGGTCATCCTGGATGATCTCGGGGATACGCATCTTGAGACTCTTGCCAAACGGCAGAAGGACGCACCGGCTCTGGTGAAATTATATCAAACCGTCATTGAGCTTCTGATTGAGTTTTCAGTCAAAGGAGCCCAGGGATTTAAGCCGGAATGGGCCTGCCAGACCCCAACCTATTCAAAGGAACTGATTCTTGAAAAAGAATGCCGCTATTTCCTGGATGCCTTTATCAATAGCTACCTCAACCTGGATGTATCCTGGCAAGCCCTGGCGGATGAATTTGATTATATTTCGGACCAGGCCCTGGAAGGAGGGTTTACAGGCCTCATGCACCGGGACTGTCAATCCAGAAATATCATGATCTGCAAGGGGAAGCCTTTTTTTATCGACTTTCAATCCGCCAGAATCGGACCCCTGCAATACGATCTGGCATCCCTTCTCCTGGATCCCTATGTGAATCTGGCGGATGCGGTGAAAGAAGCCTTGCTGGGCTACACTGTTAAAAAACTCAACCTGGATTCCATTCAGGAAAAGGCCTTTATCCGGAACTATCGATTTTGCTGCCTGACCCGGAATCTTCAATTCTTGGGGGCTTTTGCATATTTGACCCGGGTAAAAAAGAAAATAAACTTTGAACAATATATTCCTTTTGCAGTAAACTCATTAAAACATATCATCCTGGGGTTAAATCCGGACAGGCTTCCCAAACTGGCAAAATTGGTTCAACCCCTTTAAAGGAGAAGGCACCTATGGAAAAAATAAATATTATGATCAATGGATTGCCGGGCAATGTGGCTCAAAAAATGGCCCGGTTTGCCATTGCCGATGATCGATTCAACCTGGTTCCTTTTTCCCTGACCGGCCAGGATATCGAGGACGACACCGTGACTATCGACAAAACCGTTATTGAGCTTGTCAGACCGGACACGCGGGACGAGAAAATACCCCATGTCTTTGCTTTGTTTCCCTTTTTTATCTGCATTGATTATACCCATCCCAGCGCCGTGAATGCCAACGCCCTTTATTATGTCAAAAATAAAATTCCCTTTGTCATGGGGACCACCGGGGGAGACAGAAAACAACTTGAAGAACTCGTTAAAAATGGGTCTACCCCTGCCGTAATCGCCCCCAACATGGCCAAACAGATTGTCGGATTTCAGGCCATGATGGAATATGCGGCCAATACCTTTCCCGGCCTTTTCAAAGGATATTCCCTTCAGGTGGTTGAAAGCCACCAAAAGGGGAAAGCGGATACTTCCGGCACAGCAAGGGCCATGGTCGGGTATTTTAATAAACTTGGAATTGATTTTGATGCAGACGATATCCAAATGATCCGGGATCCTGAGGTTCAGGAAAAAGAATGGGGAATCCCAAAAGAACACCTGGGCGGCCATGGATGGCATACCTATACCCTTAGGGCGGAAGACGGGTCTGCCCTGTTTGAATTCAAGCACAATATCAACGGCAGGGATATCTATGTCAACGGAACCTTTGATGCCGTCCTTTTTTTAAAGCAGAAACTGGATAAGCCGGACCTATCCCAGAAATTGTATACCATGATCGATGTCTTAAACGGAAAATAGTATTTTGAATCTGTATTTTCGAATTGTTTTAATCCTCATCGCTATCGCCTATCTCATCAGCCCCGTGGATATTATTCCGGATTTCCTGGTTCCTTTTCTTGGATTTCTTGATGACGGCCTGATTGCGGTTGTTATTTATTATCTCATCCGGTACGGCACCCTGCCCGCTTTTCTATTGAAAAAGCAAAAACCATTTCAAAGCGCCTATGATCAGGAATCCTATGGTTTTGAAGCAAAGGACCGGAATTCCAGCACCTCTGAAAAAAAAGAAAATCCAGAGCAAAGCGTGCCCAAATCTCCCTATGATATTCTCGGCATCCGTCCCGGGGCCTCCAAAGAAGAAATCACGGCCGCCTATAAAAAAGCCGTTAAAAAATACCATCCGGATAAACTTTCCCATTTAGGAGAGGAGTTTTCCAGTCTGGCCAATGAAAAATTTCTGGACATCCAAAGGGCCTATGACGTGCTTATGAAATTATAAACAGGCCGGCCTTGTCTGGAGAAACAAAGAGGGAAAAGGATTGACTGAGTTTTTAAGGATCGGATCAACACAGATTGAGGTGCAGTGGCACAGGCAAGGGGAAAAAGAAAAGCCCACCCTTGTTTTTCTGCACGAAGGTCTTGGATGCGCGGACATGTGGAGGGACTTTCCCGTACTCCTGTCCCAGAGAACAGGATGCCCTGCCCTGGTTTTTTCACGGTTGGGGTATGGGGCTTCTGATCCCTGTCCGACACCGTGGAAACTCAATTTCATGCACAGGGAGGGGTTGGAGAGATTGCCTGCCGTCATAAAAGAGGCCAAAATTACGGACCATATTCTCATCGGGCATTCCGACGGCGGTTCCATAGGGATTATCTATGCCGGCAGCCCCGTTGCCAAAGGATTGAAAGGATTGATCACCGAAGCTGCCCATGTATTCTGTGAAAAGATTACGGTAGAAAGCATTTATCAGGCAAAACTCAATTATGAACATCATGATCTCAGGCATAAGCTTGAAAAATATCATGGCAAAAACACGGAAAATGCCTTCAGGGGATGGAATGATGTCTGGCTTCATCCTGGTTTCATCCACTGGAATATTGAAAAATACCTGCCACTGATCGAGGTTCCCGTTCTTGCCCTTCAAGGAAGCCGAGATCAATATGGAACTGTGAAACAGATGGACAGCATTAAAAATCGCACAAGCCGTGTCCAGACCCATATTATTGAAGACTGCCGGCATTCTCCCCATGCCGAGCAGTCTGAAAAGGTACTGGATATCATGGCGGGTTTCATTGATGAGATTATTCGGCTCAATACACCAAAGAAAGGAAGGCCTCTTGACCGGGATAAGTGAAATTCTGCTGTTAATTTTGGTGATCGCCTGCATCTTTATCCTGCCCAGGGTGTTTCAAGGAAAATCCAGACCTAAAAAAGAAGATGACTGGGTAAAGACGAAAAGATTACCAGCCAAAACAAGGGGGGGCATAGTGGCGTCCGTTGCCTATCCTCTGCTTTTAGCCTTATATTTAAAACCCTGGCAGGGGAACGGTCTTGCTTTTGTATCCTATGGGATTTTTCCTGTTTTTCTGATCTGGGCCCTGGTCTGGATTTTTAGCGGCGGGAAAAAATAAAAGAATTACTTTAAGATTTAAGCCTCAGGCATAACCGGGTATGCCGGTTTGATGATTTTTCATTGCGGATGGCCATGGCAAGGGCTTTTTTTGTTCCTACCAGCACCACCAGCTTTTTTCCCCGGGTTACGGCCGTATAGATGAGATTCCTCTGTAAAAGGATATAGTGCTGGGCAACAATCGGGATGATCACAACAGGATATTCAGAGCCTTGGGATTTGTGAATCGAAACGGCATAGGCATGAACGATTTCATCAAGGGATGAAAAATCATAGACCACTTGTTTGCCGTCAAAATTGAGTTGCACCTCCTGTTCTGAAAAATTAATATCCGTAATTCTACCGATATCCCCATTATAGGTGTGTTTGTCGTAATTATTGCGGATTTGCATGACCTTGTCGGAAATTTTAAATTCCCGGTTTCCCCTTTGGATGGCCACGCCGTTGGTGTTGAGAATTTTCTGAAGTTCCTGATTCAGATGCGTGGCCCCTGCCATGCCGTTATGCATTGGGGTCAAAACCTGGATATCATCCACAGGATCATAGCCAAAGGTGTCTGGTATCCGTTTTTGAACCAGGTCTAAGATGGTGCTGAGTACCTCTTCCGGGGCTTCTTTCTGAATAAAATAAAAATTGCTGTTTTTATTGTCATTGGCCAGGATGGGAAACATACCCTTATTGATCCTGTGGGCATTGACAATGATCAGGCTTTTCTTGGCCTGGCGGAAAATCGTATCCAGAATAACCGTATGAAACATCCCGAATTGGATCAAATCGTTCAATACGCTTCCCGGCCCCACAGACGGCAATTGATTGACATCCCCGACAAGAATCAGGGTGGCTCCATTTGGAACGGCCTTGAGCAGGTGATGCATGAGGACGGTATCAACCATGGAGGCTTCGTCAATGATGAGGGCGTCGCATTTTAAGGGGTTGTTATTATTTTTTTTAAATCCCGCTTCTTTCATGGAATAATCCAGCATCCGGTGAATGGTTTCAGCCCGTTCATGGGTGGCCTCACTCATCCTTTTGGCAGCTCTTCCCGTGGGGGCGGCCAGCAGGATTTTCGCCCCTGCTGCTTTTAAAATCCTTAGGATTGCATTGATAATAGTGGTTTTTCCGGTTCCCGGGCCTCCGGTGATGATCAGGATTTTTTCATTTAAGGATCGTTTGACCGCTTCTGTCTGGTTGGTGGAAAGGACGATTTTAATCTGTTTTTTTACCCAGTCAACCGCTTTATCGGCATCAATGGGACGGATGCTTTTCATGGAATGTTTCAACCGTTTTAGATTTTCTGCAATGCCTGTTTCACTCACATGATATTTTTTTAAAAACACGACCTGGGGGAGTTCGGTTTTGCTTTGAAACAAGGTGTCATCTATGGTTTCCAGGACAAGGCGGCCTTGTTTGGACGAATTCAGAAGCGCCTTCAGAACCGCATTTTTTTCAACCTCCAGAAGATTCACGGCCTTTTCACACAAATCCTCCTTGGGATAACACACATGCCCGTCATTGGAAAGTTCGTGCAGAATATATTCAATTCCGGCTTGAATCCGCTCCGGAGACTGCTTTTCCATGCCGAGTCTCTCGGCGATGGCGTCGGCGGCTTTAAAACCGATGCCGAAGATATCTCTGGCAAGCCGGTAAGGATTTTCTTGAACCAGATGGATGGCATCCTGTCCATAGGTCTTGAAAATTCTGGCAGCATAGGCCGCGCTCACGCCATGGGATTGTAAGAATACCATGACGGAGCGAACTTCCTTTTGTTCATCCCAGGCGGCCTTTATGGCTTGAATCCTTTTTTGCCCGATGCCGGTCACCTCGCAAAGCCTGTCGCTGCTTTTTTCAATGATATCCAGGGATTTTATGCCGAAATGATTCACAATCCGTTCTGCCATCACAGGGCCGATTCCTTTGATCAGACCTGATCCCAGGTATTTTTGGATACCGGATTGGGTGGCGGGAACAAGGGTGGTATAGGTTTTTACCTGGAACTGGTTCCCGAATTTGGCATGGATACCCCAGTTTCCATCCAATTCCACAAATTCACCCGGAACCGGATTCACCATGTTTCCGACAATGGTGACAAGATCCTGTTCTCCCTTGACCTTGAGTTTGCAGACGGAAAAACCGTTTTCATCACTTGAAAAGGTGATGCGTTCAATGTGTCCTTGGAGCTTTGCCATGGCGTGTCTGCTTTTTGTTACCGGCCTGAAATAAAAACGCATTCCCGGGCATTTTGCAAGGCCAAGGAATGCGTCTGATTCAAAACAAAATTACAGGATAATCACTTTCTAATGATGGGATTCTCCGCCGCCTTTAAAGGTATCATAGGCTGCCTTTAAAATACAAAAGGTCAACCCCGCACCCAGGATGGAAATGGCATACCAGAAACCGCCGAAAAAAACCATGTGCGCTATATCCCAGGCCCATTCAAAATTAAATGGAAACATAATCGTGCTCCTTTAATAAATTATTCGGTTACCGGTTTAGTACGGTTCAGCTCTTTTTCCTGGGGAAACACAGGAAGATACCGATAGGTGACCGCGATCAGGATAATGCCGTAGGCCACGGGCAGTACGGTTGTGGCCACTTCCTGCCAACTGGGAACATACAAGGCCCAGGTATCAAAACTCAATACCGGAATGGCCATGATCTGAAGCACCATGACCCAGCGGTTCAAACAAACACCGATCACGCCCAATACAATGGCAATAAGCCTCAGTGTCGGATTTTCACGGGTGGATTTCATGATGAGAATAAGGCCGGGAATAACGCCGCAAACAAGGATCTCGGTTACCAGTATCCAATAACCGTAGAAACCGTTGTTAGAATAAAAATGACTGATATTGAACCCAAGGCCTGGTACGGTAACCGTAGCCCAATAGATGGTATCAATGATTTTGGCAATGATATAGGTAATGATCATCCATCCGGATATTTTGGACAACAGATGAACGACATTGTCCTTAACCAGCTTTTTACCGGTAACAGCTTCTGTTATTCTGGTCACCAGCAGGGTAAAACAGGGGCCAAAAGCGGCTGCGGACCAGGTGAACAAAAAGAAGGTCCAGGGCCAGATCAAAAGGCCTTCCCGAACAGCAAAGGGCCTGCCGTACATAACGCCTGCAACACCTCCCAGGGAACCCTGGTGGAAAAAGGAAAGGAAAGCGCCGGTGGCGGCAAAAACAGCCATTACCCCATGCATATTATGGGCAAGGTGATGAAAAAAAGGCACCTTGTTGGCCTGTCTGTTTTCCAGAATATTCGGAATAAACTCAATGGTCAGTACTGCAAAATAGCAGGACAGACAAAAGGCCACTTCCGTCAGCATGGAATGGACATTGGCATGCCAGAAAATAAACCAGCCGCGGAGAGGCTGGCCGATATCAATGGCAAGGATCAATAATGCCGAACTATAGCAGATGAAGCCGATAATAACGGCAAAATTGATGATATTTTTCAGTTCATCCACTTTGAAAATATATTTTAACAACCCTGTAAAAAATGCCCCGCCGCCCACTGCAATAACTGCAAGATCGGCCCAGATCCAGAGGGCAAATCCATAGTAGTCGTTCATATTGGTCTGGTTAAGGCCCTTCCACCAGATGAGGCCCATGGCATAAACGCCCCAGAGCACTACGGCGCCCACGATGGCAATTCCAACGGCAAATTTTGGAAAAGAACAGCGGTTTGCACCTTCAGGTATTAATGCAGAATCCATATTTATTCACTCCTAACAAAGGTTTTGGATATGTTAACCATGGGATTCAGACCCATGATGATTCTTGATTTTATCCCATTCTCCCTCGAGATAATTATCGCCTGCTTTTCTGACCCATTCCCGCTCGGAAAGATAATAGACTTTGGGATTGGTTCCAAGTCTTTCAAGCAGTCTGAACACATTCGGATTTCTTGATTTTCCGACCACGTTGGGGTTATTGGACGCCGGATGGGGATCGGGTTTTACGATTTCATGGACCCTGTGGGCAGGATTGTTCAAATCCCCAAACACAATGGCGCCGGCAGGACAGGCGGTGGTGCAGGCGGTCTGATATTCATTTTCTTCAATATCTTCCCGGCCATCGTAATATGCCTTGTCTCTTGCAGCCTGATAACGGTGATAGCAGAAGCTGCACTTTTCCACCACCCCTCTCATTCTCGGCGATACATTGGGGCTCAGATATTTTTCCATACCTTCAGGCCATTTAGGATCCCACCAGTTAAAATACCGTGCATGGTAAGGACAGGCTCCCATGCAATATCTGCATCCAAAACAGCGGGTATAGATCTGGCTGACAATTCCCGTATCATATCCATAATCCGTAGCCGTTGCAGGACAAACTGAAACACAGGGTGAATGGCCATGATCCCCTTTTCCGCCGCAGTGCTGGCAGGGTCTTGGCAGATATACGATTTCTGTGTCAGGAAAGGATTTACCATTGGTTAATTTATAAACACGCATCCAGGTGATGCTATCCTTTTTATTGGATTCATCCTCCTTAAATGGGACATTGTTCTCAGACATGCACGAAACCATGCAGGAACCACATCCGGTGCATTTGTCCAGATCTATCACCATTCCGAACTTGTGTGCTTTAATATTTTCTTTATTCATTAAGAACCTCTTTAGCAATTTATCCTTGAATATCAAGCCTTGGAAATTTTTGCTTTTATTCCAAAGGCAGCATCCAGTCCTGAACCGGATTCAATTACCGGGCCAATCAACTCATTAATATTGACACCCTTGTTTGATACATATTTATTATCAAAGGAATGTCCCAGCCCTTTGGCCATTCCAACCAAACCCGGCATGATGCCTTCGCTGAGATGGATCATGACCTTTGCTGTTCCCACCGGGGTTGTCAAGGTCACACGGTCATAGTTTTTAAGTCCTTTGGCGGTCTTGGGATTGATCTCAACCACAGTATCTTTACCCTTCAGTTCTTCATCAGAAACGGTTTTGACGGCAAAGGGAGACGCTGCCTGAGCTGCGCTGGGTAATCTCATATTATCAATGGGAATCAGAAGAAGGTCCCCATCTCCGGTTGGTTGAACCGAATCAGGCGCTTTGGAAAGAAAGGAGATATCAATTTCATGGGGGATCTTAGGAACACCTTCGGACAAGATGACATATCCGTTTTCAGACAAATCGCCCCAGGTATCTCCTGCCGCTGTTTCAAGACATTCATCAAAGGTTTCCCATTCAAAACTTTGAGCAACGGAACCGTCCATTGCCTTTGCGATGAGAATAAGGATATCCCCGGGATGTTTGGTATTGAATACTGGTTTTACAACGGGTTTTGAGAGCCCCACCACCGCTTTTGAAAGTCCGGCCCCGGAGGGGATATCTTCAAGCCGTTCAATAAAGGTATGTACCGGCAGGATAATATCCGCTTCTTTGGCGGTTTCATCCATGAAAGAGGAGAAACTGACAACAAAAGGGATTTTTCCAAAAGCTTGTTTAACGGCTTTGGTATCATGCAGGCTGTAACAGGGATTGGACTGGTAGACCAACAAAGCTTCCACCACCGGCTGGGATGAGGCATTCACCTTGTCAAACAGATCATGGACATATAGGCTCAATTTTGCTTGTGCAAAGCCTTTATCGGCAATATCATCCATGGTTTCTTCCGGAAATTCAAGATATTCTTTTACCGGTTGAACAAAGGCTCCGCCTTCTTTATTAATATTGCCCACAAGACAGTTTAACGTGTGCACGGCAACCAATTCCTTCAGGCTCTGGGAGCCGTCTCCCCTGCCCTTGCCGAAGACCGCAACCGGCATTTTTGCCTTTGCAAATTGAGTGGCGATGTCTTCAATGTCAGCCTCTTTGATACCGGTTATTTCAGATATCTTTGAAAGAGGGTAATCGTTCTGAAGCAAGGCCGTCAGTTTGTTGAAGCCGCCTTTGAATCCGGCAGCGGCTGCAGCGTTAAACAGATTGTTTTTCAGAATCACCGCGCACATCCCCAGGGCCAGATCTGCTTCTGTTCCGGGCTTAACCGGAACCCATCTGTCTGCATTGGCCGCTGTGTTGGAAAGCCTGGGCTCAATCTGACAAAGCGTTGCACCTCTTTCCTTTCTGGATGCATTGGCTTTAAAACAGGCCACCGGAGATCCCCAGCCTTCTATAATACCGGCTCCGAAACTCAAAATAAAATCAGAATTGTCAAGATCAAACCCTATGGTGGTTCCCTTGCCATGCAGGGAAGCAGCCGTTAATTCAAGATAGGATTCGAGGCTTGGCATGATATAAAAATTGGGTGAGCCAAACGTTTTCAACAACCGTTTAAAAAGCCCTGAAACCGATCCCGTATTCTTATCTGTGATACAGGCCAGTTTTTCAGGTGTTCCGGCATTCCTGATATCTGCAAGCTTTCCTGAAACCAGGGAAACCGCTTCTTCCCAGGAAATTTCTTCAAATTTGTCCCCGTTTTTTTTCAAAGGGGTTTTAACCCTTGACGGATCATATAAATATTGAAGGCCGGAAATTCCATGCAGGCAAGCACCTCCGTCATTAATGGGATATTCAGTGAGCCCTTCGATCTTGACCGGTCTGTCGTCAATCTTCCGGATGCTGATGCCGCAGCTTCCAGGGCAAAGGCTACAGACCGAACTTTCATACATCACTTCTCCGTCCACAGGGACGGGAGTCCAGGGCCAGTTCTGGGTCCAGATGGAAGAATCATCTGTCAGTTTCAACAAAACCGGTGAAACTGAAAAACCTGCAACTGCACCAAGCCCCAATCCCAAGAAGCTTCTTCGATCAACTTTCATAAATTATTCCTCTATAAAGTTTTTGAATTCTTGTTTTTCAGGTTTTTTATTTGTGGCACTGGAAACAATATCCTTGATGACCTGTTTCTGTTTTGTGACACGCCGCGCAGTCATCCATCTTCATGCGATCCCAGGAATGTTTTTTAATTCCCCAGATATTCTTTCCCCAGATATCACGACTGTAACCGGTGATCCTGTTTTCTTCGTAGGGCCGGGAAGCGGTGGTTTCACCAATGGGGCCATGACAGGTGACACAATCCATGCCTGCACCCCCCGGTTTCACCTGAGTATGGGCGGCATGGGAGAAAAAGACGCAGTCCGGTTGTTTTGAATAGACATACCAGGGCACTTCTTTTTCTTTGGCCACATACATTTCGGCAAATACGGCCTCATCCTTTGTCTCGCCCAGGGGTTCTTCCGTATGGCATTCCATGCATTTGTCGAGGGTGGGAATCCCTGAGAAACTGCCGTCTTCCCTCAAAGAATGACAGGAGTCACAACTGCCCGCTTCTCCGACATGAAGTGCGTGATTGAAATTAAAGGGCTGCTCTTTTTTTGAATAGAGCAATTTGGGGAACAGCAGCGTACCGGATAAAAAGCATATGACAAATGCCACAATAAAAAAGATGACACCGAGTCCCAGCCCTTTGTCATCTTTTGTGTCACCGGCAGTGCATTCCCCTGCACTTTCCGCGGAACCATTTTCACTTTCTTTCTTGCTCATGAAAACTCCATCAATTTATAAGGTTGATGTTACGTTAACCATTTTGTCCGGACCGGGAGTCCGGACTATTTGTTTTGCAGACGGCAATGATCGGCCGTGCAACAGCGTCCGTAATTAGCGTTAATCTATATTAATATCTTGTTTTCTTGTCAAGACAAATTAAGATAATGATCACGGATGCCGAAGGGCCATGGTTAGGCGTAGCTATGGAGTCCGCTGAGAAGATAATTCACGCCGAAATAGGTAAAAAGAACGGCGATAAAACCAATGATGGAAATCCAGGCCAGGTTTTTTCCGGACCACCCTTTCATCATTCTTAAATGCATGAAAATGGCATAAACAAACCAGGTAATCAGGGACCAGGTTTCTTTGGGGTCCCAACTCCAGTATGTCCCCCATGCAGAATTGGCCCAGACTGCGCCGGTGATGATACCAATGGTCAGAAACAAAAAACCGAAAACCACCATTTGATAGGTCAATTCGTCTATGAGTTCCCATGACGGCAGTTTGGCAAAAATGGATTCCGCTTCAGGATTACGGGGCTTTACAAAATACATGATACTGAACCCGAAAGCCACGGCAAAGCCTGCATAACCCAGAAAGCAGGTGATGACATGGGCAATGAGCCAATTGCTTTTTAACGCCGGAATCAAAGGAGAAATTTTGTTGCTGATACTGGGATCAAAGGATGCGTAGGCAATGGCAAGAAATATCAAAGGAGAAGCAAATACACCGATGATGCTTTCCTTGTATTTGAGTTCAACAAAAATATAAAGGACGGCGACGGTCCAGGAGAAAAAAACCAGGGATTCATACATATTGGAAAAAGGAGCATGCCCATATCCCAGTTGATAGGATTCAATCCAACGAAGGATAATTCCGGCGGAATTGTCTAAAAAGCCGATCACAAGCACAACAAAACCGGCCTTGGCAAGAATCTGTTTTTTAAAGGCAAAGGACCCGACATAGAAAATCGTGGCCAAGGCATAGATAAAGGTCGTTGTCGACAATAGGAATGAACTGTTCATAAAAAATATTTATCCTTTTAACGTATGACACAATTTTCGAATTTTAAGTCTTAACCCCTGGCTGTTGCGATTTGAGGTCCCTGATATACTGAGATTAGAAGTCTTTTCCCCGGAGGTTTGAATCTCAATGAAATAGGATTCATGGGCCATAAAAAAAGTGATCCAGCATCCAATGATCATCAGCATAAATCCGGCGTATACATACCATATTCCCGGATCCTTTGTGATGTGGAGTCCTGTGTAGTGTTTCTGTTCAGCCGCTTTGATGACAAAAGCATAATGCCCCTTTCGCATTTTATCAAAGGTAGGGAATTTCAAAGGTAATCCGATCTGAAAGCTCTTGCCGTCCGCTTCAAAAATTCTGCCGATAAAGGTCGGACCAAGGTCATGTCCGCTGAAATCAAAATGAGGCAAAAAACCTTCTAATTTAAATTGGGTCTTTTCATCGGACAGTTGAATTTCTTCCCCTATTTTTATGGTCCTTACCATTGTGGCATTATCCTGTCCGGCTATGATTTCAAGCGTTACCTGATCCGGCGGAGCTGAACCGTAAGAGGACTGAAAAATATTAATGCCCTTGTATCTCAAGGGCTGGTTGACACGAATATCCGTTGTGAGGATGTCTTTGCCATCCTGAACCAGGGTAAGATTGGATCTGAATTCTTCAGGGGCACCTGTATCATAAAAGCGAACCTCAAATTCATTACACCGGATTGAAAAATCAAGTTGTACCGGATTCCGGGTTGTAAGAAGACTCGCCGTATCAGAGGTTTGGCCTTCATCCAGATTTAAATTGGCCTTAAATCCGAATATGGACCCGATAAGGGCGCCCAGAAACAGCAGGAGCAGGCTTGTGTGTACCACATACACTCCCAGGCGTGTCCATCTGCCTTTTTCTGCATAAAGAACAATACCGGCTTCGGTTTCTTCTTTTATCACAGGGCCGACGGATTTTGACAATAGTGTTTCGGATTCAAGGGTTAACTCAGATAAAGACTTATTCAGGGTAAAGGTTTCTAAATTCTTTAATCTTCGGAACCGGTCCGTATTAAATGTAATTTTTTTGGGGAATATGATTTTCCAGGTTGTCGAGAGTCTTTCAATTGAGCATACAACTATATTGATGCACAAAATGACGATCAGGCCTAAAAACCACCAGGAATGGTACATGTCGTCAAAATTGAAGGTTTTGATCAGGTTGGCCCAGCCATGACCGTAAAATTTGATATAGTCATCTTCTGAGCCATTTTGAAGGACAACCGTTCCGATGATGGACGTGAGGGCCAGGAGGACAAGCGTGTAAACCGCGAGCCGGGCGGAACAAAAAAATTGCCAGATGTGTTCGGGTATTGTTTTATTTGTTTTCAAGATAGTTGCTTTCTATTTTTTTTCCCAGGTATTCTTGAATACCTGAATGCCGTTTTGTATTCATACGGATGGCAGCTTTCATAATGTCAAGGTTTCCGATAAGGATCACTTTCTTTTTAGCCCTTGTCACACCTGTATATAACAACTGGCGCGTTACAACCGGAGAAAATCTGTCCGGAATGACCATCAGAACAGCGTCAAATTCTGAGCCCTGGCTTTTGTGGATGGTTATTGCAAAGGCCGTTTCATGGGAAGGCAGATCAGAATACCGGTATTGTTTCAGTTTATTATCCAGTCCTTTAAAAAATGCCGTGGTCTTTCCGTTTTTTTCAACAACAACTCCTGTGTCACCGTTGAATAACCCTCTCTTGTAATCATTGCTGTTCACCATGACAGCTTTTATAAAAGGCCTATTTTCTATACCAGAATAATTCATTGACCGCAAAATCTTTTCACAAAGATGATTAATTTGTAATGTTCCGAAATCTCCTTTGTTATGGGCGCACAATACCCTGAAATCATCCAGTTTGGAAAGGGCCTCTTCCTCGTTTTTCGCATTTCCAAAGGGTCCATATTCTTTTGTAATATGGTTTTGAAGCGTGGCCATGACGGATTTAGTATCCTGATATCCTTCAAAAACAAGGTCCGGGTAATCATGGGATAACAAAAGGGATTCGAAATCCAGGATATTTCTTTCATTGATGGCCTTGGACAGTTTTTCAATCCCGGTCTTCCCCCGGGATCTGAAATTATAGTCCAGGATAAAAGTATGGGGAGATAATTCATCTATGGCACACAAATCACTGAATACCGCTCCCGCCTGTATGGATGTCAACTGATGCTTGTCTCCCGTCATGATAATACGGGTTTCCAGGGGGGCAGCCTCCAGCAGTCTGACAAGCAATGGCAGGTCTATCATGGAGGATTCGTCAATGATCAAAACATCGGCATTCAAGGGATTTTTTTGATTAAAATAAAAACCAGGGCCATGGACCAGGGGCTTTAGCGCAGAATGAATGGTGCTCCCCTCTTCCATTTTTGAAGCGGCTTTTCCCGTGGGAGCCACGCAGAGGATCCGTGGTATGGGTTGCCCCATCTTTTTCGACAATAAAGGCAATACTGTTTTGATAATGCCGATGACAAAGGTTTTACCGGTACCTGGTCCTCCTGAAATAAGCGTAAATTTATTGCATAGCGCGTTTTTAACAGCGTTTTTCTGGGGCAGAAGATGGTTACCGCCCGGAAAAAAATCCTTTAAAATATCCTCTGTCAGGGATTCTTCCATGGAAACCTTAGAAAGCGAAACCCGCCGGCTGATATTGTCTGCCAGACGATTTTGAAAATCATAATATCTGGCGAGGTATAATTTGCCTGCCGAATCCAGAACCAGAGGCGTGTGAAGCCCTTCTGAGACCATGGAAGATTCTTTCAACGCCTCTATCCAGTGTTCTGCGTCAGGGTATTTTAAGACAAGGGGATTTGTTTCCGACAATGGCTTTTGAGTGCCGGCCGTACTGGCCAGATCAAGGCAGACATGACCCTCTGATAATGACTTGGAAACCAGGGCGCAGGCGACTTGAACAAGGGGATTTGTTTCATTAAACGCAAGAGCCATGGATCTGGCAAAAAAATATTCCAAATCTGAAACCACATCATATTTATATAAGCTTTCAATTTCAAACGGGATATAGGTTTTCATGGTTTTCCCTGTCGACTGAAAAAAGATACTGCAAATTATCAGCCTTGGAGTAAAAAATAAACCTTTGATTCAAGTTTTTTATGATTTGAGCTTGATTGAAACCGATAGATTTAATACCCTTGCTCCATTACGTTAATTTGGAAGGACACAGTTGCCTCAGAATGAATACGGCCAACCTGAAATTGGAACTTTTATTTACCGACCGCAAACAGATTGTGGAGGATATCGCCGGGATTGTAAGTGCAAATGATTTGAATATTATTACCATGGAAGTGGAAAATAAAGAACAAAGAACCCTGGTTTATATTGAAACAAAAAGCTCCCGGTTTTCACCCTCCCATCCAACCATTATCAAATGCCTGGCAACCATACCGGACCTGATAGAGATCACCGAGATCCGTTCCATGCCCCAGGAGATCCGGGAAAAAAGATTAAAAATTATTCTGGACAGCATCAGCGACGGTATTCTTTCCATTGATAAATTCGGCCATGTGACGACGATGAACCGGGTTGCAAAAAAAATACTGGGTTGGAATCCATTCGATATCCTTGGCAGGCATTTATCTGCTTTGCCCGCTGAAACCCTTGATTTGATGGACTGCCTCAAGGGAAGGAGTTTTCACAATATAAAAAAAAATCTTATCACGCCCAACGGACGATTCCAGTTTTTTTCAACAGGTGTTCCGATCAGGGATATTACCGGAGAAATCACCGGGGCCGTTGAAATCATGCGGGACATGAAAGAAATCAGGGAACTTGCCCATGAGGTTACGCATCCTTCACAGTATTCTTTTACGGATATCATCGGTAAAAGTGCTGCCATTATGGATGCTGTCTCCTTTGCCCAAAAAATCGCCGGAACCTCCTCAATTGTTTCCATCCGGGGAGACAGCGGTACGGGCAAAGAATTATTTGCCCGTGCCATCCATATGGAGAGCGGCGTTAAAGGAGAATTTGTGGCCGTCAATTGCGCAGCCCTGCCTGAATCTTTGCTGGAAAGTGAATTGTTCGGCTATGAAAAGGGATCATTCACCGGAGCTGAAAAAAAAGGCAAACCAGGTTTGTTTGAAATAGCCGATAATGGAACCCTTTTTCTGGATGAGATTGCGGATATGCCCATGGGTGCTCAGGCTAAAATTCTAAGGGTCATTCAGGAAAAAACGGTTCGAAGAATCGGCGGTATTAAAGAGATCCCGGTGAATACCCGGGTTATCACAGCAACCAGCAGGCTCATTGAACAAATGATCAAGGACAATACCTTTAGGCAGGATCTGTATTACAGAATCAATGTATTACCCATTCATGTACCGCCGTTGAAAGAAAGATACGAAGATATTCCCCTGCTGGTGGACCATTTTTTATCCCGTGCGGCAAATCAGGCCGGCATTCATCCTAAAAAAATGTCGGATGCAGCTTTGAGTAAACTATTCCGCCATGACTGGCCCGGCAATATCCGCGAATTAAAGAACGTTATTGAACGGGCTTCCATCATTACAGATAATGAGATTATCGATGAAGCGTATATTCTTTTCGGGCATGATATCGAAAAAACCATAAAAGACCTTAAGTCGCATCATTTCAATGAACTCAGCGTCCATTCGCTCAAAGAAATGGTGGGTAGTTATGAAAAAGGTATTCTCAAGTCTGTTTTAAAACGATATCCCAGCATCAGACAAAGTGCCAGGGCCTTAAACATGTCTCACACCGCCATCATCAACAAGATAAAAAAATACGGCCTGGAATCTGAATAGATTATGCCCTCATTGTTCTTGCGTTCTGAGGCCGTCTTCTGTCGGTTCCCTTGCGCCGATTGGCTTTGAAAGAGAGGTTCACAATGATACCTTCCCGAATGCTGCTTCTTCGATCTTTATTCTGTTTTCTTCTGTCCCTTTTAAACCGCCTGCTAACGGTTTTCCGTCTTTCGGGAAATCCGTTTATCTCCTGGGGAGAATCAATGATTTCGGTTCGAACAGGTATTATTTTATAATCAAACATCACAATTTCTCTTAACGTCATCAATATTTAAAATTCCCTACCTGTTCATTTGTATCGTCAACTGAGAAAAAAGACTTTAATTTTTCTTTTTTGAGTCCTCAATATACTGGTTGATTCTTAAAAATGGAATATAGAGGGTATCACGTGTAAGAATGTGATTTATCAACCAATTTCTCATTTCTTCAATGACATCCAAGGTCAAGGAGTCTTCGTTTTCGGAAATCTCCCTGCGTAAACTGATGGATATTTTAGCAAACTGGCGATGCGCCTTGGCATGACTGTGAAAGTCCGGATATCCTTTTTTCTTTAAAAATTTTTCCTCGGTGCTGAAATACAATTTGCTGTATTCATTAATCTCTGTGATAACATTGATGCAGTCTTTGATATCGGTTTTTGATGACATCATATCAATAAGCTGATTAAATAATTCAAACATTTTTTTCTGGTGGATATCGATTTCTTCTACATCCACACTGTATTTTTTTTCCCAGTCAATCTTTTCGATATTTCCCATTTCCGTCTCCCTTATTTTTGTTTTCAAACGATAACGTGCCAAGAACAACTGCTGAAATCAGAACAGCCAAAATTACCACAACGCTTATTCCACTTTTGCCGAATGCCGGATACACGATGAAAGGAACAATGTATAAATATAGAATCATATGAAGGCTGCCGATAAAAAAAATTCTTAAGCTGATTCTTTTTTTCATTTATATTTTTTCTAACAGTTTTTCATGTATATTATCAAATCCGCCATTGGACATTATCAGAGCGAGATCCTTATCTTTTAATGTCAAGATCAAAAAATCCAGAAGCCTGTCCGTATCTTCAAAATAAAATGCCCGGACTCCTTTATTTTCAATATCCATGATCAGTTTCCGGATGGACAACCTTTCCTGATCCGGTATGTCTTTTTTGACGGAAGGCTCGCAGATACATACCATATCCGCTTCCATAAATGCATCGGGATAAGACTCCTGGAAAAAATGTCTCATGCTTGTATTGGTTCTGGGTTCGAAAACAGCAATGATCCTGCCGGCTTTATAAAAGGGCCTTAATGCCTTTATCGTCTCTCGAACGGCCGTGGGATGATGGGCAAAATCATCCATGACAGTGATTCCGTTTTTAATTCCCCTGATTTCCTGTCTTCTTTTGACACCGGAAAAACTGTTTAAAGAGGATTTGATGGTTTCATTACTGATCCCGATTCTTTGAGCCGCGGCCATGCAGGCCATTGCATTAAAAAGATTGTGCCGTCCCACAAGACGGGTTTCAATGGATATGGAAGTATTGGGGCCGTGAACATCAAAATATGTTTTTGACGCCTGCTGCTGATGCTTGGAAAAACGCCACATGGCATTTTCCCCATAGGTTTCCAGGGAGACTGAAAAATGGGAAAGGACCTCTTTTAAATGCTCGCTGTCTTCAAAGGCGATAAAATGGCTACGGGATTCATTTTTCCGGACCAGGTCTGAAAATGCGCGTTTGATATGATCTATACCGGAAAAGATATCGGCATGATCGAATTCAATACCGGTCATAATAATCATTTCAGGGTCATAGTGCATGAATTTCGGCCCTTTGTCAAAAAAAGCCGTGTCATATTCATCTCCTTCAATCACCATGTACTCACCTTGTCCGATTCTGAAACCGGAATTGAAATCCTTTAAAATCCCGCCGATGAGAAAGGAGGGGTCCATTCCTGCCGTATACAGTAGGTGCGCCATGATGGAAGACGTCGTCGTCTTCCCATGGGTGCCGGTCACAAGGATGATTTTTTTATCTTTTGCAATAAATTCATTGATGGCCTGGGGCATGGACATATAGGGGATACCGGAATTTAAAACAGCCTGAGCTTCAATATTCAGACGGGTTACTGCATTCCCGATGATGACAAGATCCGGCGAGTGGTCCAGGTGAGACGGCTCATAGCCCTGAAACAGGTCAATCCCCTTTTCTTTTAAAAAATCACTCATGGGAGGATATACATTCAGATCAGACCCCGACACGGTATATCCCATCTCTTTAAGGCTGCAGGCAAGCGTTCCCATTCCTGTACCACAGGCGGCAATCAGATGTATTTTTTGAATCATGACGGCTTAGAGTTCCGCCATGGCTTCTGTTGCCGCAAGGATGGTCTGATCAATATCATCCTCGGAATGGGCCAGGGAAACAAAGCAGGCTTCAAATTGTGATGGAGCCAGATAAACTCCTTTTTCAAGCATCAACCGATAAAAACGGGCAAATCGATCCAGGTTGCATTTTTTTGCATCATCAAAATTATGGATTTTTTCATTGGAGAAAAAGAAACCTGCCATGGAACCTGCGTGGCCTGTCTGGAGGGGAATTCCGGCTTCATCCGCTGCTGTCTGAAATCCCTTCATGAGTTTTTCGGTTCCGGCTTCAAGGGCTTCATATACCCCTTTTTTTTGAAGTTCCGTCAGTGTTGCAATGCCTGCTGCCATGGCCAACGGGTTTCCTGAAAGTGTGCCGGCCTGATAAACCTTTCCCACTGGGGCGATCTGATCCATGATTTCTTTTTTCCCGCCATAGGCCCCCACCGGCAAGCCGCCGCCGATTACTTTTCCAAAACAGCTCAGATCCGGGATAATCCCATACAATCCCTGGGCAGAGCCTTTTGAGACCCTGAACCCGGTCATGACCTCGTCAAAAATTAAAATTGTTCCATATTTGGCTGTAATTTCCCTTAATGTTTGAAGAAAACCGGCAACCGGGGGTACAAATCCCATATTGCCGGCCACGGGTTCAAGAATGACGCAGGCAACTCTGTCCCCGATTTTCTTCATTACTCTGGAAAATTCTTCGCTGTCATTGAATTTAAGCGACAAGGTGTTTGAAATAACGGCATCAGGAACTCCCGGGCTTCCCGGAATACCCAGGGTTGCAACGCCTGAACCCGCAGCAACCAGAAGTGTGTCAGCGTGGCCATGATAGCAGCCGTCAAATTTGATGATGATATCCCTGCCGGTATATCCCCTGGCCAGACGGACAGCGCTCATGGTGGCTTCCGTACCGGAATTCACCATTCTGATTTTTTCCACTGACGGTACCAGGTTTATGACCATCCGGGCAAGTTGGGTTTCAAGTTCTGTGGGAGCACCGAAACTGGTACCGGTTTCCAGAATTTTTTTCAACGCATCAATAACGCAGGAAGGCCTGTGGCCAAGGATTAAAGGCCCCCATGACAACACATAATCAATATAAGGGTTTCCATCCACATCATAAATCTTGCTTTTCTCTCCGTTTTTAATAAAGAGGGGTTGCCCTCCGACAGAACCGCAGGCCCTGACAGGGGAATTCACTCCCCCCGGAATCAATTTGAGAGCTTCTGAAAACAGGTATTCCGACTTTGATGTTTGCATCCTTATTTCCTTCACAATAAAAAAATGTTGTTTTATTCTTACATAAGGCGTTGAATATACCAAACCTGCCATAAAAGGGTCAATCGGTTTCTGTATGAGGTTATCTTTAAAAAGCTGTTGACTTTTCAAACTCAGATTGCTAAATTTGCCGGGTTCAATTTATGGGCCGTTAGCTCAACTGGTAGAGCAACTGACTCTTAATCAGTAGGTCCTGGGTTCGATTCCCCGACGGCCCACCATAAAAATAAAAGGCTTCCCTAAAAAAAAAGGGGAGCCTTTTTAATTTTGCCGACCATTTCCTTGTTTTAATCGATCCTTTTTTAAATGAGATGGCAATAACCGATTATTTTTTTTTAACCTCTATTTCAACCCGGCGGTTCATTCCACGACCCCAGGTCGTTTCATTACTTTCAACGGGGTTTTTACTGCCGGCCCCGATAAGTTCAACTTGATCGGGTCTTATTCCCCTTCCGAGAAAAAAACTTCTGACAATATTGGCCCTGAATTCCGAAAGCTTTTGATTATAGTTTTCATATCCTTCAGAATCCGTGTACCCGGTGATAATAATATTCGCCTCCGGATGTACAGCCAGAATATCAGCAAAATCGATCAATTTCTTCAGACCCTCTTCAGTGAAGTCATTATTATCATATTTGAACCTGACCACCACTTTTCCCGTGGGAAGAGAAGGGATTTTTTCATCTTTTTCATTTTTGAGACCAGGGTCGGTTTTCGTCAAAATATCACTGGGCTCGGGTTCTGGTTTGGAAGCTGCTTCTGCAATCGGATGAATTTTTTCGATGGGAGCGGTAAGATTGACTGTTTTCTCAACCAGTTCCTGGTCTTTGATAGCGCTTTCCTCTAAGGGAGCCCCAGTTTTATCATCTTGCTGAGTCTTTTGGGAAAGAGGTAACTCCTGATTTATGTTCCCATTGTCTGTTGGCTGCCCTTCAATCTCTTTAGGCGGCGAAGCAGTTCTATCAGAGGAGTTTTGAAACAGTAGCTGGGTATATCTTTGAATATTTTTATGAATAGTGCTTTTATAGGCATTAAAGTGATCCGAAAAAGAAAAAAAAAGGAAGAAAAACCCAAGGGCCAAAAATATGAAAAAACTGGTGATATAAGGTTTATTTTTTTTCTCCCCGGCAGATTCATGGGGATCAGGCACAAAACGGCCCTTGGACGGCTCAGGGGAATGAACTTCAGGTCCATTTGTGAGCCCCTTAATATCTCTGTTCTTGATGGATTCGGGAATTTTTAGCTCCCTGGCACATTCTTTCACAATAGGGCCGTCAATGGTTTTCTTTTCCTTGACATACCCGGATAAAAGACAATGATCACAAATTACGTTAATCCTTCGGGGAAACCCTCCTGAATATAGGAAAACCTCCTGGATGGCCTCTTCATCAAAAATAGGATCTGTTGCACCGGCAATATTCAGGCGGTGCCTGATATATTCCCCTGTTTCATCGGGGGTCAAGGGATCAATATTATAATTTAAGGTTAATCTCTGCCTTACGGCCCTGTTCTGGTTTCGGTTTAAAATTTCATTGAATTCGTTCTGACCGATGAAAAAGATATTGATCAGCTTGGCATCCGTTTTTTCAATATTGGATAAAAGGCGGATTTCCTCCAGCATCTCCTGGGTCAGAAGCTGGGCCTCATCAATGATAAGCAGCACTTTTTTCTTATCTTCACCGGCTTGAATTAAAAATTTTCTGAAATGAGCGAGAAAGGTGCCTTTTGTCAGAAATTCCTTTTCAATACCAAATCCGGCGGCAATAAAATTAAAAAAATCTAATTTCTCCAAGCCAGGGTCAGGAACCGTTGTGGATATAATATCATCGCTCAAACTTTGAAGAAGGGCATTGATCAATGTTGTTTTGCCTGTCCCCACATCACCTGTCAACAGAAGGAATCCCTTGTTGTCTAAAATTCCATATTTCAGGGTTGCCAAGGCTTCCTTATGCTTTTCTCCCAGCCACATGAAAGCCGGGTCAGAGCTAATCTGAAAAGGTTTCCGTTTTAAATGATAAAAATTAGTATACATAATTTATAAATTATGAATAAATTCCATATCCTTTGTCTGAGTATTTTTGTTTCCGATGGTCAGGATTTCAATCCGATTGTTTTCATTTTTTCTGAAATATAATCGCCCATTATATGAAAACAATACTTCAAAGCAAGTTGTTCTGCTTTTCTTACCTGAAAACACCTTCCTTTTGATGATCACCTTATCCGGGTCCGAATCCAGCAAATGGATAATTTCTTCCACCTTTATCTGCTGGTCTTCATCTAGATTAAGAAACCCGGTCAAGGCTTTTCTGTTGATTTCAATATTTTTATATATGACGGAAAACCGTTTCAACATAAAATCAAATTCATTCCGTCTGATTTTAGGAGTTTTTCTTCTTTCATAGGTCTGAATTTTTGATTTTAATTCCTCGATTTCCTTTTCTTTGGCCTGCTTAAATTCGATAAAGGCGTTGAATTTTTCCTCAAGGCTAATAATTTCCTGAAACATTTCTTCTTCGTTAATACTCGCCTTCCTGCGGTCTTCCTGATATCTGGCATTCAGTGCTTTAATATTTTCAAATAAGTCCTGGCGTTCTTTTTTCAGTTCATCAAGAATCTGCTTGTGGATTTCGTCTTCTTTCTGAAGGTCTGTGATCAGCTTTATATTCTTTTTCCGATCCAAAGATGCTTTTGAACTGCCGATTCTATAAAATATGAGAAAGACCGTGAAGGACATCCCGAAATATCCGAACAAAATAAAATTACCAAGAAGCGACCCGTGGTCCAGCTTTGCTTCGATTTGAATGTTCAGTCCATTGTTTAAAAGCTCAAAGTTTCTTTTGGCTGTCATTTGAGCATCCTCCCCGCCTGTTATTTCCTGAATGGGAGAATTCACATCAGAATAGACCGGGTAAAGAATCTTTCCCTGGGAAGTCGTCACAAGAATATTCAGGTCCAATCCGGTCATTTCTAAGATTCTATCTTGTTTTAAAAACCGTTGAATATTTTTTGCAAGCTGTTCTTCCAAAGGGAGAGAACCTTCCAGCAAAGGTTTAGAATCACCTATCAGAATATTTTGAATTTGGGTTGAATATCGGGCTGTTAGATATTTTTCACTGGAAATCAGTGTAATTATATAGAGGATTGGCGTCGCAAGGAGACAAACAATAGCCACTTTAATGGGGAAAAACTTCATTCTATATCCAAATGATCAATAATGCTTTGAGGGAATGATGATATCGTAATAGGATGGGTTGCCTGGGGTTGTCTTGTGATATATTTCTCCGTTCAGGGTGGATTTAATAAAGTTAAATTCCTTTGTCAGAGTTGCCGGGTCAGATATTGACAAGGAATCCCTGTATATAATGCATAAATGATCTTCTAGGACAGAGATATTGATATAGATCAATGGCGGTGGGCTGGAGATAGGGTATATAGAGCTCTGAACGAGTTTTTCGATGAATCCGTAAATTTCATCATAATTACCATGGAAAATATTTTTTGTTGTTCCTGAAGATGAGATTCGAATATCATATTCCTTGAATTGCTTTTTCAGATTGGATAACAATTTTTCAATATTTAAAGCTGAAGGATTGAATTTAATTTTGTTATCCCCATACAGAGCCTCCATCATGTCTTTTTCAAATTCAAAAATTTTTAAACTCAATTGATCCGGAACAATCATAATTTCAGGGCTATTTTTATCCAGAGAACCGATGGTCAACTGACCCTGCTGTTCTTTAATCCAGATCCCTGTTTTAAATACGGTATTCTTTTCGATTTTTTTCATAATACAATCTCCAGCGAATTGATAAATGAATGAGAAAAATCCTGAATTTTAACTTTTTGAAACTTACCTGTTAATCTGAAAATTCTCAAGATATTTTTAATAAGGCTCTTACTGTTTCCACTGAGGAGATACCATATCCAGATCTCTTTTTTCATTTTCAGGAGGGGCAAGAATGGATTCATCGATAGGATTGAGATGATTCTTTTCTAATTCAAGCGGTTTTTCATTAAAAATCTTGCTGAGTGTATCATTTATTGTTTGAGAAAAAAACCTTGATTCCTCAGATTCCATAGCTGATTGTAAATATTTTACTGCTTTCTCGATTTCACCTTGCTGATAATAGGTCATTCCAAGATGATATTTTATAAAACCATTATCCGGGTCCTTCTTTTCCGCATCGGATAAAAGCCAGGCTGCCTGGGAATAAATCCCCTTATGGTAGTATGCCCATCCTAAGGTGTCTGCCATGGCCACGTTGTCCGGTTTCTTTTCGTAAGCGCTTTGAGCCATCTCAAGGGCCTTATCCGTGTCCTGGTTATTTTCGAGCCATAGCCAGGCAAGATTGGTCTGAAAAACAGGATGGTCATTAAATCGTTCATGCCCTGTCTGTATAATTTCAAGGGCCATCGTCATATCCATCCGGTTAACATAAAGTGAAGACAGCTCAATCCATGCCTCTGGATAGTCTGGTTTTTTTTCCATACATTCTTTCAATACCTCAACAGCTTTTTCAAATTTATTTTCTTTTTCATAAAAATCTGCAAGCTCTCTATATATATGGCCGGGTGCGTCCTGAAAGGTCATTGCTTTTTTCAAATAGGCTTCCCCATCGGATTTTCTTTTCATTAATAGTGAGACCTTGCCGGCCAGGTAATATTTCCCAAAGGATTCATTCCCCTTAGAAATTTTTTGTCGGAGAAAATCATCCAAAACTTCTTTTTGTCCTGTCATTATAAGCATTTTACAATACCTGTGGGATACCTCTATCAACTCAGGGTTTATTTCAAGAACCCTTTTATAATGGTGAGCTGCGCTGATAAAATTTCCGGATAATTCTTCGGTCAACCCTAAATAATAATAGGAGATATCGATTTTATTTTTACTGAGCTGGGCGGATTTAATAAATTCATGTTTTGCAAGATCATATTTCTCTTGTCCGATCAGGTTCAGCCCTTTAATTATACGGCCTGTAAAATCTTCAGGGTATTTTTCTATCAGGCGCTCTATATAATCCAGGGACAGGTCATACTCCTCTTTTTTGTAAAGTAATTCCGAGATCAGCAATAGAGATTGATAATGATTTGGAGAAATTTGAAGTGCTCCGGTAAGGCAATTTTCTGAAAGTTTTGTTTTTCCATTTATCAAATGTGTGATTCCCAAAAGATACCGGGCATTCAACAACCCCGGCTTTAATTCCAGTGCAGTTTTGAAATGCGCTGCTGCGTATGCGGGTTTTCCCTTGTAGAGCCAGAATTTACCCTGAAGAAGTTCAAAGTCTGCTGAAGGCTCCGAATGTTTTTTTTTGAACGCGAATATGATTTTTTCAGCATCTTCGAATTTATTATTCAGGATATACACATCTGCCATCATTAATTGATGGTGGTTATCATCTTGACCCGTTGAAATGGTCTCAAGAAGTTTCTCCGCTTTGTTATTGTTTTCTTCGGCAAGGTATAATTTTACCAAATAATATTTCAGGCTGATATCTTCAGGCTCTGTTTTTATGGCCTCCATTACTGCTTTTTCCGCATTTTCATATTGATTATCCAAAAGATAATAGTCTGCTGAAAGAAGATAGATTTGAGGGGATAGTACGGTATTCTTTTGCACTATCTTAAATATTTCATCTGCTTCAACGTTTCTATTGGAAGATTTCAAAAAAATAGCAAGCTTCATTAAAGCCCGTAAAGAATCCTTTGACCCGATGATAGCCTTTCGATAGTAGTTTTCAGCCTTATCCATTTCATTTGACATGAGACTGATATCTGCTCTGATCAAGTCCAGTTCAGGGTCTTCGAATTTTTTTTCACTTAAAAACCGGCATATTTTATCAGCTTCCGGAAGTTTCCATAACAAAATATATACTTTGGCAAGATTAATTTTTATACTGATATTTTCCGGATCAGTTTCTTCAGCTTTTATTAGAAAGGATTCCGCTTTATCAAATCGCCCCAGTTTGAGATAGGTATCACCGATTTTATTGGCAAGGGAAAAATTGTTTTCATTTCTTGAATATGCGTTGGACCAAAGATTAACCGCCGTTTGATAGTCTCTTCTGGCAAAGGCAAGGTCTCCTTCTTCCTCAAGGGATATCTCATTCAAGCGGTTTGTACAGCCCCATGGAATAATGAAACTGAGTATAAATATGGCCCATAATTTTTTCATTTTCTTATCTTAAGTGCCGTCAAAAAAGCAATCATCGTTATGAAAATCATATACAGCATAATTTCCAGTCTGTTGCTGACGATATAATTTAGAAGTTTTAACAAACCGTTTAAAATCCATGGCAAGTCTCGGTGATTTGTTTTTGATAGGGCCTGTGGTCCTGTATTCAATGGTTCTCGGGTATTCTCAATCTTCCCGGTAGAAATGCCGTCAGAAAAATTTTCGGCGGTAGTATTTAACTCACCATTCGTAGATGATAGATGTTTTAAGCCTAAAGGATTGTCTTCCGGTTCAACCCCTTTGATATTCAATCCAAGAACATTCACATGAGACATCATTTTTTGAATTGCTTCATTTTTTTCATCAATACCTGAAATCTCGTCCATAGAAACAGAGTTTTGAGTTTGATCCTTTTTTTCTCCCGGAACCATATGATCCCGAACAACCAATCTGGCTTTTTTCTGAAGATCAGTGTATTCATCAAATAATTTTTTGGCTCTTAGATTTGCCAGCATCATCCGATCGATCGAATTATCAGGATAAATTGAATCCTGTACGAGAATATTCATAGGAACATTGATTTTAATCTCATCAATGAAAATGAAACCTTTTCTTTTTTGGGTGAGATGGGTTTCGGAAGAACCGGAAAAAAAATTATCATAAAGATAGGCCCTATTATTGACTTGAGTTGATTGATCAATTGGTGTATGTTCAATTCGCAGATTATCCGGTCGGTCGTTATGGGAAAAGAAAGCAACGCCATGATTCACGGCAAACATATTGAAAATAAATATTAAAAAAATAAGTTTAAATTTCAAATTTATACCTGTAACCGGTTTTTTTTCATTTGGCAAATGATTAGCACATGATAAATGGATATACAATATTCGAATTTACAAACGGGGGCATGAATGAAACTTTTTTTTAAAACCATAGGCATCATTTTTTTTGCTATTTCTCTTATCGCATGTCAGACAGACGCTGAAAAAAAAGAGTCATTCTATCAAAAAGGGTTAGGGTACTATGACAGTAAAGAATATAAAAAAGCTGAAATAGAGCTCAAGAATGCATTGCAGATCGACCCCGGCTATATAGATGCCTATCATCTTCTGGGTAAAATCATGCTCAAGCTGGGAAATATTAAAGATGCTTTTGCCGTCTATAATAAAATCGTCCAGATAGATGAAAACAATATCGACGCTAATTTGAAATTGGCGGAATTTCTGCTGTTGGGCAAAAATACGGAACAGGCCATGGAAAAAATTGTTTCTGTTCTGGAAAAAGAACCTAAAAACATTGAAGCCCTGCATGTAAAAGCCCAGATTTTCATGCAAAAAGAATTATTTGACAAAGCCTTTGCCGTGTATGAAACCATTCTTGGTATCGATTCAAAGAATATACCGGCCATACAGAACATGGCAAAAATCCATGCCATCGCTAAAAGACCGGATGAGGCCGAGGCCTTGCTTTTAAAGGCCATTTCCCTTGATGAAAAGAATCTTCAGGTCCGGATGCCCCTCATCGGTTTTTATATCCAGCAAGGCCACCTCGAAAAGGTTGAAGATCAGCTTCATCAAGCGATTCAAAGCGCTCCTGAAAGTTTTGAAGCCCATATTCTGCTGGGTAATTTTTATTATAACCGGAAAGAAAACGATCTGGCTGAAGCTGCCTATATGGATGCCATAAAAGCGTCCCCTTCCGCTTCAAAACCGTTAATGATCGCTGCCGACTATTACGACAAAATAAATAATCCGGACAAGGCCCTGGAAATGTATACCAAGGCTGCTTCCTTAGAGCCGGAAAACATATCTGTTCAGGACACCATTGCAAGATTCCATTATTCGCATAAAAACATTGATGCTGCCAATAAAATCATCTCGAACATTCTTTCAGAACGGCCTCAGTATTATCCGGCGCGGATGCTGAAGAGTGAAATTCTGGTATCTGAAAAAAAATTCACCGAAGCATTGCAGCTTCTTGACGCCCTTGAAAAAGAAGAGCCCAAGGCTCCCAGAACCCATTATTTTAAAGGCCTTTGCTTTATCGGTACAGGCAATTACGACCAGGCAAAAACCGTTGTTGCCAGGGCCGTCGAACTTAATCCCGGCTATTTTAAAGCCAGAATGCTGCTCGCCGATATCTATCTTCATGAACAAGCATTTGACCCGGCGCATAAGGAAGCCTCTGCCGCACTGGAATTAAATCCCGGTGATTATCAGGCCAGGATTATCCGGGCCAATGCCGCCGTAGGTCTTAGAAAATTTGAGGACGCTGAAAAAGATTATTTAAAATTGATCGAAACGGCACCTGAAAATCCCATGGCCTATTATCAACTGGGGCTGCTCAAATCCGCGCTAAAGGAGAATGACGCATCCATGAGATATTTAAAGGCTGCTTATGAAAAAAACAATAAGCTCATTGATGTTTTTTTACAAATCGTAAGAAACCATGTTATTCAAAAAGAATACGAAATTGCCCATGAACTGTGTAAAAATCAGATCCAGGTCTATGAAGACCAGAAACCCCTGATTGCCGTTGTTTATAACATCCAATCCGGCATATACCTTGCCCAGAAGGATATCTTGAAGGCCAAGGAGACCTTGAGCAAAGCCATTGAACTCAGTCCAGACTACCTGCCGCCCTATGAAACCCTGGCAAAGCTTTTCCTGGCTGAAAACAACAAAGAAAAAGCCATTGAACAATACACGATCATTCTGGAAAAAAATCCAAAGCTGCCGGTGCCGCATATGATGATAGGAACCATTTATGACAGTGCCAAGGAATATGACAAGGCTGCGGAACATTATCAAAAAGCCCTTGACATCAATCCAGAATTTGCACCGGCCGCCAATAACCTGGCCTACCATCTGCTGCAGCGGACCGATAAAATTGATGAGGCCTTGAGGCTGGCTAAAATCGCCAAAGCCAAATTTCCGGAAGATCCGGGGATCATGGACACTCTAGGTCTGGCATATTATCGAAAAGAATTGTATGGAAATGCAGCCAATGAATTTCTTGATGCCCTAAAAAAGATGCCGGATAACGCGACAGTCAATTATCATCTGGGTTTGGCCTATGCTAAAAAAGGGGACAAAGATCTGGCCCTTGCGGCGTTAAAGAAAACATTGGAATTAAATAGCCGGTTCGAAGAAGCAAAAGCAGCGGAACAATTGATTTCGGAACTTCAAAAATAGCATTTGACTTGCTCGTTACAACCGGATTATGATATAATTAAAAATCACATTCAGCAGATAAAAACCATTTAAACCGTTCAAAAAAGCGATTATCGCAATTATTTACAACCTGATTATCCGGGAGGTGCAAGGATGAATGATTTTTTAAAAAATTTGAGAAATTCCCGTAAAAAAGAGCCTTCCAGCCCTAAAAAAAATCTTGATGGTCATTATTATTCACAAACCGATCGCAGACCAATTCAGGGGAAAAAAACCGCCTCTTCCGAGCCCCTGTTGTCTATCTTATCCGGCCTGGCAGACGTTTTGCCGGAATTTTCCGAAAACACATCCCGTCTGGTCCAGGGTTTGGAAAAATTCCTGGAATCCAACGATGTCCTGTCTGAGGCCAAGATTCGTCAATACAACGCCGTCTCAACTTTTTTTGACCATCTGAACAGCCTATTTCCTCTGGATTCCCAGTCTGCCGAGAAGAACGGGATCAAAATAGAAGCCGGCGACGCATCCGGGACCCGTTATACCAAAGACGAAATTCTTTTATTGATCAGAACCATGCGAAAAAACGAGGCCACCTTTGGCGCCATTGCGGATTATCTGAAAGAGAAACGCATCCCTACCTTTTCCGGCAGGGGCGAATGGCATGCCCAGACTGTTCACCGGTTGTGCAAATAGCTCAATTTTTCTGCAATCCTTTGCTGATGAGGGCAAAGGCGGTTTTTATGGTGGGCTTGACAAAATCCTTCTGATCGTTCAGCAGTCTTTTGGAGTCCACCCAGAGGACAATTCCGGCATAGGAAGCCCACAGAACATCGGCCAGGGCAACAGGATGTTCATCAATGAAGATGCCTTGTTCTATTCCTTCTTTTATGACATTGGTGATGGCGCCATGGGCCAGGCTTGAATAGATTTTTATCTGCTGAAGAACTTCATCGGACAGATTCTGAAGGGTTTCGCCGGATTGAAGATGAAAGAGGTTGATGAGAATATTGGGGTCATGGTCATAGACTTTGATAAATACATCCCGGAACCGGTCGATTTTTTTTTCCACCGATATATCTTCAATAACCACTTTTTGAATTTCATCTGCCAGATATTTCAGTATTTCAATGGAAAGGGAGGTATGCAGCTCCTCCTTATTTTTAAAATACAGATACAGGGTTCCAGGGCTTAATTCCGCCTCTGTGGCGATTTCTTCCATGGTTGAAGAATTGAACCCTTTGCTTGAAAACACTTTTCTTGCGGCATTAATGATTTCAATTTTCCTTTTTTCTTTTTCTCTCTGCTTGCGTTCATATATACCCATGGCGACCTCATTATTTTTTGAATAGGATTCATAAATTGATTTATCCGGATAAATACAGGAAAGAACTGAAATCCGCAAGCAAAAGATAGTAAAAATAAACTGCCCGGTCTTAATTTTTTGGGCTTCGTATAAACTTTTAATGCTCTCACGGCAGTTTCATGGTAATATACCGGTAAGGAAACATAAAATAAAAACGGAGACACCCTTATATGCAGAAAACAACCTATTGGGCAGATAATTATATTCAAAAAAGCACCGGTGCCGATGAAGCCCTGAAACATATCAAACCCGGCCAGCGCGTATTTATCGGATCTTCCTGCGGTGAGCCCCAGCATCTGGTCAATGCCCTGTCCAGCGCCGCCGGCAGATTCACCGACCTTGAAATCGTGAGATTGCTGAGCATTGAAAGCGGTCCCTTGACCTTGATTGCCAACCGGTCCCATTCCCAGCAATTCAATATCCGGTCCTTTTATCTCGGCTCTGCCTCATCCACAAAAATTCACCGCAATAAACGATTTATCACGCCCATCAATCTTTCGCAGATCCCCCATCTGTTCAAATCCAGGATGATGCCCATCAATGCGGCTTTGATCCAGGCGTCCCCGCCCGATGATTTCGGATGGATGAGTCTCGGCGTTTCCGTGGACATCACCCTGGCCGCCTGCGAAGCGGCGGACATTGTGATATGCCAGGTCAACCCCAATATGCCGCGGGTACTGGGCAGAAGTTTTATTCACGTCAATGATGTGGATCATATTGTTGAACACGAGGAAGATCTCCTCACCATCCGGCCCCTTCCCGAACTTGAAGAAGCCAACAGCATTGCCAAACACATTTCAAGACTCATTGATGACGGGTCCACCCTTCAAACCAGCCTGGGGGTGACCAATGAAGCCATCATGCTGTGTTTATCGGAAAAAAACGATATCGGGGTTCATTCCCAGTATCTGTCCGACGGGCTCATGCGGCTGGTTTCCATCGGGGTGATCACCAACCGGAAAAAAGGATTCAACAATGGAAAGCTTGTGGCGGGAAGCGCCGTGGGATCAAAACTTTTATACGATTTCATCGATGACAACCCCTCCATTGAATTTCACCCTTCCGATTATATCAACAACCCTTCCATCATTGCCCGGCATAATGCCATGATTTCCCTGAATACGGCCATGGCCATAGACCTCACCGGACAGGTGGCTGCCGACGCCCTGCCCTTTAACAATTACACCGGGATCAACGGGCTTCTGGATTTCACCCGGGGAGCGGCCATGTCTAAGGGGGGAAAATCCATCCTCATGTTGACCTCCACATCGGACCAGGGGCAAAAAAGCCGAATCGTTCCTTCTTTATCCGATATTGCCGTTGTGGTGCCCAGAGGGGATGTCCAGTATGTGGCCACGGAATACGGGGTGGTGAACCTCTTCGGCAAGACCCTTCAGGAAAGGGCCATGGCCCTGATCAGCATTGCCCACCCGGATTTCAGGGACGAATTGTTTTCCAAGGCCCGGGAGCTGGATCTCATCGACATCGACCGGAAATTCAAACAGGCCATAAAAGGGGTCTATCCGCTGAAATATGAAGAAACCGTCACCATCAACGGAATTCCCATTACCTTCCGGCCGGCCAAACCCGTGGACGAAAGAAGCATCCAGGAACACTATTATTCCATGAATCGGGGGGATATTGTGTCCCGGTTCTTCCATGAGAAAAAAAGCTTTGTCCACGACCAGATCAATACCACCTTTGAGATTGATTATATCAATGACCTGACCATTGTGGCCACCATCGGCGAGGTGGGCTTTGAAAAAATCATCGCCGTTGGAGAGTATTTCAGGAATTCCATCATCAATATGGCAGAAGTGGCCTTTTCCGTGTCCAAGGAATACCAGGGCATGGGCATTGCCCGCATCCTTCAGGATAAACTGGCGGAAGCGGCCAGGGACAACGGCATCAAAGGGCTTGTGGCCTATACCTCTCCCGAGAACAAGGCCATGAGAAAGCTCTTCCAGAAACTGCCCTATCAGATTCATTCGGAAAATGATGAGGACATGGTCATCCTTAGCTGCCTTTTTGACGAACCCCTTGAGATCGCACCCAAATAACAACGGGCAACATAAATTTCGGCGGGCCCTTTATTCCTTTTTTACGAGCAGGGCCACCGATTCAATATGAAAGGTATGGGGAAACATATCCACGGGCTGAATTTCCTTAACCGCATAGTTCAGGGACAGCATTTCAAGATCCCGGGCCAGGGTAGCCGGGTTGCAGGATACATAGACGATTTTCCCGGGACCCATGGCAAGCACCTGGTCCACCACATCCTTGTGCATGCCCACCCTTGGCGGGTCAATGATCATCACATCGGGTAGAATTTTCAGGCCGGGCAGGACATCTTTAATATCCCCTTCAAGGAATTCACAGTTTTCAATACCATTCAGACCTGCATTGGCTTTTGCATCCACCACGGCGCTCTTCACAATCTCAATGCCGTAGACCTGTTTGGCCTGGTCTGACAGCCAGATGGGAATGGTTCCGGTGCCGGAATAAAGATCCAGAACAATTTCGGTTCCTTTCAGCCCTGCATACCGGGACACCGTTGCATACAACTTTTCACAGGACCGTGTATTGGTCTGGAAAAAGGAATTGGCAGATATCTTAAACAGAAATTTACCCAGTTTTTCCTGGATATGGTCTTTTCCAAAGAGGCAGATTTCTTCCTGCCCGGTTGATACTCCGGATTTGGCGTCCGTAATATTGTTCATGACGGATTCAATCTGCGGAAATTTTCGGGTCAGGCGGTCACATAGATTGGACACCACCTCCAGCCGTTTTTCCCGGGTCACCATATTCACCATCCAGGTATCAAAGGCAACGGAATGCCGGAGCATCAAAAACCGCCAGAATCCTTCATGGGTTTTCAAATCATAGGCGGGAAGGGCCGAAGCCTTGATAAACGTCCGGACCTCATCCAGAATCTCATTTCCCAGTCCGGGCATGATCTCACACCGGCGGATGTCGATGACCTTGTCAAAGGTGCCGGGCACATGGAGCCCGATGCCGAAATCCTTTATAACCGCTTCATTTTCCAGTTCTTCGGGCATGAGCCACCGCTTGGGCGAACAGGAAAATTCCATTTTGTTTCGGAATTCATAAACCGGGTCCGAAGGGATGACATCATGGACAGGCACATCTTTTAATCCTCCGATATGGTGAAGGGATTCGATGACATGCCGTTTTTTATACTCCAGTTGAAGCCCATAGGCCAGTTCCTGCCATTTACAGCCCCCGCAGTAATTGCGATAGTCGCATTTCCCTGCCGTCCTGAAGGAAGACGGCGTCAGGATCTTGATAAGCTTTCCCTCGGCCCAGGATTTTTTCTTTTTAATGATTTTTGCAAACACCCGGTCCCCGGGGATACAGCGGTCGATAAACACCGGAAGTCCGTCGGGTTTTGCAAGGCCTTTGCCCCCAAAGGCAAGATCGATGATGTCCAATTCATAGGTTTTATTTTTTTTAATGGCGGTCATTTCCCTGTCTTTCTCGGATATGGGGCGTACCCCGGTTTTCAAAACTTGATATTATAATGGTTTAATGGCATAAAGACAAGGTATGGAAACGCGCATTCAAAACATCGAGTTTAGGTCCCAGGGATTTTTGCTCAAAGGGATCCTGCACCTGCCCGGGAGGGAAAACCCGCCCCTGGTGGTGGGCTCCCACGGACTTGAAGGAACAAAAGAGTCGGCAAAGCAGAAAATTTTGGCCAAACTTCTGGTCCGACATCAGGTGGCTTTTTTCCGCTTTGACCACCGGGGCTGCGGTGAGAGTCAGGGGGATTTTATCACAGAGACCTCCCTTGAGAAACGGACCCTTGATTATCTTGCGGCGGTTAACCATGTCCTGGGCCTGAAAAAAACCAGCCGGGACATTGCCCTGTTCGGCTCCAGCATGGGCGGGGCCACCTGCATCAATGCCTGGGAAGGCCTGTCAAAAATGGATATCCGCCTTTGCGGGGCCGTCCTGTGTGCATCGCCGGTGAAAAGCCGTTCCATCCAAAATATTCCCCTGGAAGCCAATGGAACCCGCCCTGCCCTGCCCTTGAGTTTTTTTGAACAAAACCTGCTCTTCAATATCCTGGATAAGGCTGCAAATCTGTCCCATGTGCTGATCTTTCACGGAGATGCCGACACGGTTGTTCCCGTATCCAATGCCCATGATATCTTTGCCCGGGCCAGGGACCCCAAACGCCTGATCATCCAGAAGGGCGGGGACCACCAGATGAGGAAAGGCAAGGATCAGGAGCAGTTTGAAAAAGAGGCCCTGGCCTGGTATCTAGGATGCTTTCAAGAGGCCCGTCAGATGACGTCTTAACAGATCCAGGGCCGTATGGGCAAAGATTGTTTTGTTCATGGCCCGGTCATCAAGGGTGAACCGATAAGTTTTGGCCAGGGAAACACCATCCCCGGCAAGGCCGACGCAGACCATGCCCACGGGCTTTTCCGGGGAACCCCCGCCGGGCCCGGCAATGCCCGTGGTGGAGATCCCGAAATCCGCCCCTGTCTTAAGCCTTACCCCTTCCGCCATCTCAAGGGCCGTCCGCTCATGGACCGCACCATGGTCCAGAAGGGTTTTCTCCCGGACATTTAAAATTTTGATCTTGGCTTCATTGGAATAGGTCACGGCTGAAAATAAAAAATAGTCGGAACTGCCGGCCACATCCGTCATCATGCTGGAGATGAGCCCGCCGGTGCAGGATTCGGCAATGGCCAGGGTTTTGCCCCGGGCCGAGAGCAACCGGCCCACCTCTTGGGCAAGGCTGAGACCCTTGTCGGACACCACCTTGTTTTCAAGCCGGTCCATGGCCCACTGCTTTGCCTGATCCATCAGGGACCGGTCCGTCTCCTTTGTCCCGGAAACATGGGGCAATATGATTTTGACTTCAATGACGGGAAAATCCGCCCTGAACCCGAGCCTCAGGCCGGGGAACTGTTCATGAAACCCGTTCAGCAAAGATCCGGCCCTGGATTCCCCAAGACCGAAGACCGTGAGCCGTTCCAAAAGAATGGCCCCATCAAGACCATATCTTTCCTTTAGAACGGGGACCACCTCTTTTTCCAGCATCAGTTTCATTTCCGCGGGCACGCCGGGCATGAAAAAAAACAAACAGCGGTTGAGGGTCCTATAAAACCCCGGCGCAGTGCCGGCATGATTGGTCAGAACCTGGGAACCCACAGGCAAAAGGGCCTGTTTCTCATTGTCTTGAGTTAATTCATAGCCGCGTTTCTTAAAATAGGACTGCATGGAGGCAAGGGCCTGGCAGTCCGTCTGAAGCGCAACCCCGGCGGCCCGGCTGAAGGCCAGGGCCGTTACATCGTCGCTGGTGGGGCCAAGGCCGCCGGTGACAAGGCAGATATCGGCCTTGCCGGAAATCTCCCTGAGGACCGAAGAGATCTGTTCAATCTCATCCCCCACCGCCGTGATCCTTTGAACCGAAAGACCCAGCTCCTTCATGGCCCTGCAAAGCCAGGCCGCATTTGTATCCGCGATATCCCCTAAAACCACCTCATCCCCGGTGGAAAGTATATGAACAATCATGCCTCTTCCTTTGGCCTGTTAAAAAAAACAGCATGGTTGGAGGAAAAAAAAGCCGGATTCTTCCCCACCCCCACCTGCTTTTTAAATATTTTTTGAATAAACTGCTTGACCTGTTTCCTGTCCCAGCCCAGGGGATGGGTAAAATTCAAATACAGGGACAGGTCCCCATGATAAAAATCCCAGGTTTCAAGTCCTTTTGCATCCTCGCTGAATTTGGGAAGGTTAAAAACCGCCAGGTTCAGATAGTCGATATAAGCCTCATGGGCCTTGACAAAATCCAGGGTTTTATGGGCTGCGGCCCTGTCCTCAAAGCTGGTGCCGAACAACAGATAGACAAAGGTCAGAATCCCTGCACCATGGAGGTTTTCCAGAATTTTCGAGACCATACCGAGATCCGTGCCCTTGTTCATCTGGTCCAGAACCCCCTGGTCTCCGGATTCAAGCCCCAGTTTCAGCATATCGCATCCGGAGCGTTTCAGGTTTCTGCAGAATTCCGGGTCCAGGAAATCCTTTTCAAACCGGACAAAGCCATACCATTTAAAGCTGAACTGTTCATGGGACAGGGCCTTTAAAAACGCCGGGGTAACGGCATTGTCAATGAGATGGACATGGGAAGGGCGGTACCTGTCTTCAAGGGCTTTTAAATCCGACAGCACCTGGGATGCCCTCTGGGAGCTGTAGGGCCGGGTTTCCGCCTTTTCAGGGCAGAACCGGCATTTGCTCCAGTAGCAGCCGATGGAGGCCCGGAAGGGAAGGACCAGGCCGGGTGCCAGATACAAATCCTTTTTCACAAAATCATAATCCGGCACATAATGTTTTTTTGTCCCTTTGCCCTGGCCCAGCAATTCCAGCAAAGGCTGCTCCCCTTCTCCCCGGATACAGACATCCACAAGGCCGTCAAAGGGATGGGTATAATCGGGCCGGCTCATCCAGGAAGAAATGAGGCCCCCGCCCAGGATGATTTTTTTGTCCTTGAAATTATCCCTGATCCACCCGGCCAGGGCAAAGCCCACCAGGGCCTGGTTCAGATAGCAGATGGATAGCCCGACATAGTTGGAGGATGAATTTTCAACCCTTTCCCGGAGCCCTGCCTCAAAAAACCCGTAAAAGGGATTTTCCTTATATCGGGCCGCGCTTTTCAACAGGTCCGTGGACCGGACCGAAGACAGCACATTGTCGGAATAATCGCTCAGGGAAATCTTGAACCGCTTCTGATCCACACTGATGGCCAGCATATGGTTCAGATCGTAGACCCGCTGGTGATACCGGTCCATATGGGTGTACAGGGCCTGTCCCTTTAATTCGGCAAGGATGGCCTCCCGGTTCTTAAGGGCCCGCCTGGACCAGGGGTCCGTCAACTTCACATCGGACCGGATCAGATGCACTATCCCTTCCACATTGGCGTCCACCACCTCACAGGGAAGCCCGTGCTCCTTTAAGGCCGCAGACAATAGGGCCACCCCGGCCGGGGGTTCACAGGGTTTGGCAATGGGCGGGAAAATCAGGAGCATCCTTAATCCGCCTCAATCGCATCCAGGACCTGCCCGATAAACTCCTCGTGGCTCCAGGACGTGTCATGGGTGACCCCGAGCCTCACCACCACCAGATCCCTGGACGGGATCACGGCCACGATCTGGCCGTTAAACCCGCCGCAATAATACAGGTCCCTGGGTAGGGACGGAAATTTGCGATGGTTCGGATTGTCCTTAGCCCCGGCATTGAGCCAGAAAAGGGCCCCGTATTCCCCCATGGGCGCTTTGGCTGTGGGCGTGGTGGAATATTCCATCCAGCCCTGGGGCAGGATCTCTTCATTGTTCCAGACCCCCCTGTTTTTTAGAAACAGGCCAAACCTGGCCCAGTCCCTGGCCGTTGCAAACATATAACTGGACCCCACAAAGGACCCGGAGGCATCGGGTTCCATCACTGCCGAATGGGCACCGATTCGATTAAACAGTCTTTCCTTTGAAAATTTGTGCCAGGCCACAAGGCTTCCCCCCACCTGGTACGTCACCATCCGGGCAATGATATTGGCGGTGCCGCTGGAATAATTCCAAACCGTATCCGGCGCCGCCGCCAAAGGCTTGGCCGCCGCATAACCGGCCATGGATTTGGCCCCGTACAGCATATGGGTCGCATCTGTAAACGGGCCGTAGACCTCTTCAAATTCCAGGCCCGAAGACATGCGCAGCATCATGTCCAGGGTAATCCCGCGCCTCGGATCATCCGGGTTTTCCCAGGCCGCCACCGGGGCCGGGGCATAGATATCCAGGCCCTTTTCCTTGACCAGGATGCCCACCAGGGCATTGGTCACGCTTTTGGCCATGGACCAGCCCAGCATGGGCGTATCCCGGCCAAAGCCGTCGGCATACTGCTCGGCAATGATCCGATCTCCCAGGACCACCACAATGGCCCGGGTGTTTCGCTTCGTATCGGGTCCGGGCTCGGTAAAGGCTTCGTTCATTGCGTTTTTCAGCTTTTCCGGGTTGACCTTTTCCGGCAGCCGGCCCAGCTCAACCCCTTCTCCCTGGGGCCAGGGTTCGACACTCTTTTGAAATTCATATAAGGACATGGTGTTGATCTGTTTATCGAGCGTCTCCCGGTCCGTATCCACGACCAGGGTGCATCCGCATCCCTCCCGGTACACGGCGGTCATGGGCTTCCAGGAACCAAAAGCCGTGGCCGTGACAGTCTTGTTTTTCCGGTCCACCTTCACCCGGACAGGCTGAAACAGGATATGGGTGGGCTTAACATCCTGTTCAAAGACCTGGTCCGGATCACGGCCGGCCAGGAAAACCTGGGAACAGACATATTTGGCCGAATACCCGGTGCCAATGGGCATGGCCCCATCCAGATAATAGGCCCCGAACCCGATCACGCCAATAAAAACAAGGCCCAGGAGCCATTTCATCATTTTTTTCATTTGCTCTCCTTCATCTTTCAAAACCATTCATTTCCATGCAGGACTTGTATCAGTTTCAGGCCGGACAGGCAAACAGGTTTTTTATGAATTCACCGCCCCAATCCCTTGACATCCCCTTCCCGGGCTTATATGCTCCCATTCGTAAACCGGAGCCCTGAACCCCCGGAACTCGTAAAACCCGGAACCCATAACACAAGGATATCCAATGAAAGCAATGATAAAACTGATTGCCCTGGCCCTGCTCGTTTCTTTAGTCCTTTTCGGTTGCAGCAAGGTGAACCGGGAAAATTATGACAAAATCAAGGTGGGCATGGAATATTCCCAGGTCATCAACCTCATCGGCGAGCCGGACAAATGTGATGCCGCCCTGGGCATGAAAAACTGTGTCTGGGGAAATGAGACCAAAAACATCACCATCGGCTTTGTTGCGGAAAAGGTGGTCATGCCCACGATGACCGGGCTTTAGGGGGGGGGTAAGGGTGAGCTATTTATATTTAATATATAACCTCAAATTCATCAAAATAAAAGTTTGTACATAGGGATAAACTCTTATAGAATTAAGTCGAATAGTTGAATTAGTTTAAACAAACCGTTCCAGTCGTTAGGCTTTTGAATATTCACTTGCATGTTTGATTATTAATTTATCTAATTCTTGTCTGTTTTTATTAAAATCTTTGATAGGTTGTTCTATTAGGTCGCTGGGTCTATCAGGAAAGTTTGCGACTATTATTTTTTGTAAACATACGCAAGAATTCATAAACTTTTCGGATTGTTCTCTCAATAAAGGAAAGTAGATGTAAGCCAATATCATAGCCCTCCTTGCTTGAGCTGGTGGATTTTTATTGTGCTCTTCCAACGAATTTAAATGATATAGACTGTTTCCCCATTCTTGACTGTCTGATACTAATCCTGCGAACTCTTCAAACTTTGTTCTGAGCCAAATTTTTCTTTGATGTTTTTTATCAAACCAATCTCTTATTAATGAAAAAAATTGCGATATTACAGCACCTGCAATAGCAGACCCCGCAGAAATTGTAGCGATTACCAATGTATTTTCTAATGCCATGATTACCTTTTTAAATCCAAATTTGTTTATGAGCCTAACACATTAATGAATTAATGTGCCGATCAGTTTAAAATGTAAAATTAAACATTTGGGTGAAAATCCTCATAGTAAAATAAATAGCTTTTTAAAAGAAACTCATGTCCGAGACTTCTGCATCATCTAAAAGATCATATCTCACAAACTTACCATCCCGATACTCTACAGCAATATACTTAGCAAAATCTTTGTCATATGCCGTTATGAATGTTGTACTTCCCTCAACCTTTATATTACATTTTGTGTTAGTTCGTCTTAGTCTTTTATATGCCCTATCTTTATCAATCTTTGGGTCTGTCCAATTGTTCAATTTATGATTCACAGAATCTGCTGTTTTAGCGAATGAATCACTTAAACCAGCATAGGCATCTTTCATCCCACTTTTGAAATTTTTGGCTTTGTTCCCAGGCTCAGATATTGCCTTAATTACTATACCAATAATTGTAAGCATTCCAAGCCCCAGAAAAGTATTAACCAGTGTTTCCATTAGATCTCCATCATATTTCACTACTGTCCAAAATAAATTAAAATTTTCAATTTTGGTATTTTAAAACCGCGAGAATTCAACACCCGACTTCATTTCCAAAAATCAGGTTATATTTTCTCTTTACTTCACTTTCAGAGCCCTCTGAAAGGCAATTCCATTTGCAA
>JAMPXP010000023.1 GCA_023701135.1 Desulfobacula sp.
CTCAACGAGGAATTGTTAACGGTTAACAATGACTTGCAAACCAATGTGCTGAACCTGTCCCGTGCCAACAACGACATAAACAATCTACTGGCCGGCACCGGCATTGCCACGGTTTTTGTGGATTTTCGACTGCGTATCCTGAACTTCACCCCCACCGCTTCCCAAATCATCAATGTGATCCGGAGCGATGTGGGGCGCCCCTTGGGTCATATCGTCTCCAATCTGATCAATTACAATTGCCTGGTGGAAGACATAAATGCCGTGCTGAAAACCCTGATTCCCAAAGAGATCGAAGTGCAGACCACGGACGGCCTTTGGTACACGATGCGCATCCTGCCCTATCGTACCATTGACAACGTCATCGAGGGTGCGGTGCTCACCTTTGTGGACGTTACCGAGATAAAAAAGACGAGGGAGGCACTGCAAGAAGCAAACGCCATGCTCCGTCTGGCCTTGGTGGCGCGCGATGCCCACGATGCCGTCACCGTCCAGGATCTGGATGGACAAATTTTAGCCTGGAACCCGGGAGCGGTGAGGATGTATGGCTGGAGTGAGGCTGAGGCGCTTTTGATGAACGTCCGCGAGCGGGTTCCGGAAAAGCTGCGCAAACAAGCTCAGGCCAAGGTTCATCAGCTCAGCCGGTCGGAAATCCTGAAGCCCTATATTACCGAGCGGATTGCCAAAGACGGGTCCATCGTGAAGGTTTCGATCATCTCCACCGCTCTGGTGAATGAAGCCGGGCAGATGTATGCCGTCGCAACAACGGAACGGGCCAGGGGGAAATAAGAAAGACCGGCAGTAATTTCCTGCCGCCGCCACCCTGATGGGTGAACCCCGCAGCAAGATGGTCAGGCGAACCATCTCAGGGCTCATCCTCAAGGAAGATCAGGAAATCTATTACCGGCACCGCAAATTGCTCTTTGAGTTCGGCGAGCCCCAGGAATGCGAACTGCGAGATTGTGCAAAAAGACGGGGCAACATTCTTTATCCCATTATCGGTCATGCCGAGATGCTTCTGGAAGATATCCCGGACTCAGTACAGATAAATTTTTGGCACCCCATATATAGTGTATGACCTTTTTTCAATTTTAAAAATTCAATTCAAATATATGGGCCGCAGACCGAAATCCTGCCCATTCTTTCAGATTGTTTTTTTTAGTATATTAAGGTGAATCCTCAACCAGGGCCACCCGCCGATTTTTGGCCTTGCCGTCTTCGGTTTTATTGGAGGCCACGGGGCAGGCATAGGAAACCCCCACCGGGGTCAGGCGGTCCGCCGGTTCGCCGTATTTTGATGCAGGCCGGCCCCAGCGCCGTCAATGCCTTAACCATTGATGATCATCAGAAGGTTATGGCGGTTTCAGTGATCCGCCCGGACAAGACCCCGGAAGTAAAACCGACCGGGATCTGCGGCAATGATCTTCCCCCTCATTGGGTCCGGTATCCGGCAGTTCCGCAATATTAGCATGATTTTATCGAATTTTTATTTGCAAAGCCATCTTTCATGCTATAGTCGGCAAAGAGCTAATTTGTTGATAATAGAAAAAATATATTTGAACCAAAATGCTTCCGGAAATCAATAACCGACTGTTCTGTCGACAATGGTAAAATGAGGAATATCGAGTGAACAGGAAAGTAGCCAAACGATTATATCAGGCGCGGCTTCTTGCGGTGGTGATCTTGCTGACGGGAGTTGTGGCCGGCTGCGCTCATCAGATCCATGCTCCGATGCAACCCGATGGCTGGAGTGCCCAACCTGTTGCTATCGTGTGCCGTTTTGCCCCTGATGCCGATCTTGATCCCGCCACCAGAACTCCTGTGGGGGACGAGGGGTATTTTCTTTATATCCTGACTGAACCTGCCGTTTGGGACTTCAGCGATGCGTCGTCGCTTCTCTTTTCTATTTGGCAGCGCCCTTCAGCGCATAGCTGGATCATTCTGGAAAGTCCCGGGAGTCGCATGGAATTCGGCCATATAGGCAATTTCGGACAGGAGAAGCCACGTTACCATGCCGGCGTGATGCAGAAGATTCAGGAGGGGGACCCCAATCCTATCGCTTATTTATGGCAGACGATGTCCGATGGTCAATTCCAGATCGGCAGGCCCGGCCGCCCCCCCACGTTCGTCTGGAGAATGCCGATTGCCCGGCGCCGGTATCAGATGATCTATGAATATGTGATGCAGCGCAAGTATGACCGGTTCGATCTGAGGACCGGCAACTGCACGGATCTGGTAATGGAGACAGCGGCGATGGCCGGCATCCACCTGATCCACCGCATCCGCCTCACCTTGCCGCAGGAAGCGAAGGTATTGGGCGATACACTCCGTGTTTGGACGGATCCACAATACCGCATACTGGAATTCAGCACTCCCGAAGTTCTGGACGCGGATCTGCAGCAGCTTGCCCGGATAGGAATCGGGATCGATGTCACTGCGTGGTATCTGAATTTGAAAGACTGACGATCACGCTGACACCTGGCCAAACCGGGTCTGATCCAACCGGTGAATTGCAGTTACCAGGAGAATGAATGACACTGAAGCAGAGGTCTATAAATGTTGGTTCAACATCGAGTTCCCATTACCGTTACCGCCTTGATTGCAGCAGCGCTCGCCGTCCTTATCGATCTTATTTTCAGGTTCAGCAATTACAGGGATCTGCTGCATCTGCTTTCAGGAGCCGGCGCCGTGAAGTTCTCAGGCACCCTTACGCTGGTATTTCTACAGATGGTCGCCTTGCTCTATCTCCTCCTTCTCTTGCCCAGGCTTCTCCGCTCAGTCGTCGTCCTTCTTTTTGTTTTCGTTGTGATCGTCCAATTTTCCTATTGGCTGACGCTAAACCAGTTCATTACCAGCACCGACCTGTTTCTCATCCTGAATGTCAGTGCTGACAATCTCAAAGGAGCCATCTCAAGTTTCTTCAAACCACTTATCCTCTGGTATACGCTCCCTTACACCATCTTTCTTTTTGCACTGATGTTCGTCCCTGTCAGATCCACATTCCGAAAGTCCCTTGCGCTCAGCCTCCTACCCGTGCTCTACCTCCTCGTTTCCAATTACGCCCTATTTCTTTACGCAGCAGAAGGCAATTTCCATCTGAATCCCATGACCTCCCTGCTCCGTTCCGCATTTCATTACACGTTTGAAACTCTCCGTGAATATCATGGGCCCCGGGAAGCGCTGCCCGCCCTGAACACCTCCCGGCAGCCGCTTAACAGCATCATCTATATCATTGATGAATCCATCCGTGGCAGCAATCTCAGTCTGAACGGCTACCCGCGCGCCACAACACCGTTTCTTCAATCCATCGAAAGCCGGGGACGCCTCAGGAATCTCGGCATTTGCGTTGCTGCCGGCACCTCTTCCTATCTCAGCAATGCCTATCTGATCACCGGCCATAACGCATTTCCCGACAACGCCTTTCGAACATTCAAGAATCCCACCCTGTTTGATTATGCAAAAAAAATGGGCTACGAGACGATCTTTATCGATGTCGATAGCGGCTATCTTTCCAAGCTTCTGGAAACGGCCCCGGAGGGTCGTGTGAGATCCTTGGACCGGTGGATGAATAATCAGTCGTTCAGGGATTGGCAGATTGATCTTGAAACTACGAAAGATCTGGGCATCGCCCGATATCTGAGTAACCTCTTGAATGAAAGAGGCGGTTATTTCATTCTCGTCAACAAGAAGGGCCTTCATTTCCACTACCGCAATACATACCCGGATGATCCGGCCTTTACGTTTTGGAAACCGGTTATGGAACCATCGGAGCCCATCACCACCGATCCGGCAGGACGCGAGAAGCTCGTCAATACCTATGACAACGGGATTCGTTTTCAGGTGGATGAATTCTTCCGTGAGCTGGTCTCAAAGACAACCAATCAGAATTACGTCGTCCTTTACACATCGGACCATGGCCAGACTTTGGCCGAGCAGGGTCAGGTATATACCCATTTGAAGCCCGACAAAGTGATCGTTGATGTCCCCGGATTTTTCGTATTCGGCGGGCAATATGACAAGAAAGAATCCTTAACCGGCATTTTCCCCGGCATCCGGGTTTCTCATCTGAACAATTTTGCAACGCTCCTTGATCTGATGGATGTGCCAATGTCTTTGCGGGTTCGTTCCTACGACAAATCGATTTTCTCTTTGACGGCCGAGGACAACAGAGAGCGTTACTATATGAGCGGCTCTCTTCATGGGTCCGGTGATTACGTTGTGAAGATGGTACCCACACCGGCTGATGAGGGATGGGGCGTTTCAAGACCTGCCGGCAATGGACCAAAGGCTGATTGATCCCCCCCCCGGAAAACCGGAGGCAGGGTTAAGCCGCATTTTCAAAAATCAACTTCTGTAAACATTAAGGCGAACCCTCAACCAGGGCTACGCGCCGGTTTTTGGCCCTGCCGTCTTCGGTTTTATTGGAGGCCACGGGACAGGCATAGGAAACCCCCACCGGTGTCAGGCGGTCCGCCGGGGCACCGTATTTTGCGGTCAGTTCTTTTGTGACGGAGGCGGCCCGGCGGGAGGAAAGATCCATATTGTAGGCAAAGGTCCCGGCGGTGTCGGTGTGACCCACCACGAGCAGTTTCAGGTTTTTATTCTCGCTCAGGAGGGCGGCGATCTGTTTCAGGGTTTCTGCGGATTCAGGTTTGATATCCGCCTTATCGGTATCAAAATAGATGCCGTAAAGGGCTATGCTCCCGGAGGTTGAAATCGCGTCGGCCATTTCCCCGGAAGTCACGGTGACCATTTTCGTATCCATGGGTTTGGCTTCTATGATATCCACCTGGAGCAGGACCTGGCCCTTTTCGATATTTTTCAGATTGGCGGCCCAGAACCGGTTTTCAACGGCGTATAAGGACAGGACCAGATTGCCTTCGGCCCCTTTTTTTTCAAGGGCCAGGAACCTCTGGGTATCACTGTTCAGTGTCAGGGCCGGGATATTGGGCGGCCACTGGAGTTTCTTATATCCGGCCGCCTCGGCAAAATAGCTGCCCAACTCATCCTTGCTTCCGGAAAAAAGAGGGGTGAATCCCTGGGCCTGGAGTTCATTTTCGTAGTTGCGGACCACCTCCAGGGGTGAGCGGCCCATGGGGATTTTATAGGTCAGCCGCGTCACAGCCCCTTCCGCCTGCATGGATTGGGTCAGTTCGGACGAGCTTTTGGCCTTGCCGAGAGCAATGGTAAGGCTGTCATATTCATGAAATTCATATTTGATGATTTCCGAACCTTCATAGCGTTTGAAAAGCCGGTGGTCCTTGCTGCCCACTATATCAGCGGCAAAGAGAAGGCCTGACGGCAGGATACAGAGGACAATGAAAGTCATGATCCCGAAAATGGGTTTGATATGCATGGAATTCCTTTTTAATGCTTGAACATCATGGTTATTTGATTTTTTTAATGACCAGGACGGCCAGGGCCTTGGCTTTTTCCAGATTGGCCGCCGGATCACCGGTGGCTGCCTGGGCCGTGAAATAGGTGTCTTTATAGAGGACATGGAGTCCGGCCCCCAGTTTCAGGCCGGAACCTCCCCAATAGGCTTTCTCGCCAATGCCCGGAATTTCCTGGAGAGAGTCGAGAAAGCTCATATTATTTTCAAACAGGGATTTTGCAGTCCATTTTTTGCCCTTGGCCCAACCGGTGCGGAACATCTGCAACTGGGCAAAGCGCACGGCCGTATCCGAGGGGATATCAAAAAAACAGACACTCTGGCCCATGGGGTTGGCAGGCGGAGCCTTAATTTCACCGATGCCGGTTCCCATGACTGTTTGAACTTCATCTTTGGTCAGGTAGTCGCAGGCATGCTCCTCAGCGCTCAAAGCCGGTCCCGCCCACAACATCAGGACGGCGGCTGCAAGCAAGGGCAGAAGCCTTTGTCTGCAGAGGTCGGCTAAATTTTGGATCAAATCATGTGGATCCATATGGAAATCTCCTGGATTGATAAAGCTGTTTTTTATGTTTAGGACAGGAAAAAACACTTTGTCAATTAAAATAGAAAATATATGATAATGATGTTGCCGGCACTGGAAGAACACGATCCGGGCAACGGAAGAGGAGAACTCGAAAAGATGGCAAATGAAATCATCCTGGACCTGGACCCATCATTTGATTTTTTTCGTCCCGAGGACAGGGCCGGGACATCAGTCCGGGCCTCCCTGGATCGCCGGGCCTCGGTCAAGGACCTAGTGGAATCCTGCGGCATCCCCCATACCGAGGTCGGGTATCTGCGGATGGACGGGAAAGAGGTGGGTTTTTCCCATATTCCCCGGTCCCCGGGACGCCTGACGGTGCGCGGCATCAGCCCGCCCTTTGACGTGGAGCGCCCGTCTTTTCTGAGGCCCGAGCCCCTTTCCGCCCTCCGGTTCATTGCCGATGCCAATGTGATCCGCCTGGGACGGCTGATGCTGATCCTGGGGTTTGACGTTGAGCTTTGCCGGAGGGGCAGCGACGGGGATATCGCCCGTCAGGCCCAAACCCAGGGCCGGATTGTGCTGACCCGGGACACGGCTCTTTTGAAGCGCAAAAAAATTATTTTTGCCCGGCGGGTCAGGGCGGACCTGCCCTATGACCAGGTTTTTGAAGTGGTTCATTTTTTCGGCCTGGAGCAGAGAACCGCCTTTTTTTCCAGGTGCACGGCCTGCAACGCCTTGCTTGAACCCAGGGCCAAGGATGAGATTCTTCACCTGCTGGAACCCAAGACCCGGCTGTATTTTCACCGGTTTTTCCAGTGCCCGGATTGCGGCCGGATATTCTGGAGAGGGTCCCATGTGGAGAATATGAGGGAAAAATTTTCAGCCCTGGGAATTTCAATAAACGGTTGATTTACACCCCGGAGACCGTTATATTCGGCCTATTGTTAATTTAAATGAGGATCATCATGATTATTGTGACCACCCATAAGGGCTCGGATTTTGACGCCATGGCCTCCCTGGTGGCGGCAACCCTGCTGTATCCCGGCGCCAGACCGGTTCTGCCGACATCCATCAACGGCAATCTGAAAACCTTTTTATCCATTCATAAGGACCTGTTTAATTTTTATTCGCCCTCGGACATCACCCCGGACCACGTGAAAAAACTGGTGGTGGTGGACACCCATTCCTGGGACCGGCTGGAGGGCCTGGACAAGCTTAAGGGAAGAAAAGATCTGGAGATCGTGGTCTGGGATCACCATACCGAGGGCGATATGGAGGCCGCAGAGAAGCACGTGGCTGAAATGGGGGCCACGGTCACCATGCTGGTCCATGAATTAAAAAACCGCCGGACCCTGATCACGCCCATCCAGGCCACCCTTTTTCTCATGGGGCTCTATGAGGACACCGGCAATCTGACCTTTCCGTCCACCCTTTCCGAAGACGCCTATGCCGCAGGGTATCTTCTGGACCGGCGGGCCGATCTGAATATCCTTTCCACGTTTTTAAGGCAGGCCTACGGCAAAAAGCAGAAAGACATCCTCTTTGAAATGATCCAGAAGGCCGAGAGAAGCGAGGTGGCCGGGTTTTCCATCAGCATTTCCCGGATGGATATCGAGGGCCGGATCCAGAACCTGGCCATGGTGCTTCAGATGTACCGGGAGATTGTCAATGTGGATGTGGCCTTCGGGATTTTCAAGGATGTGGAGCGCAACAAATGCATGGTCATCGGCCGGAGCAATGTGGATGAGGTCAATATTGGGGTTCTCATGCGGAGCCTGGGCGGAGGCGGCCATCCCGGAGCCGGGTCGGCCCTGTTGCACGGCGTCAATCCCGATACCATCGAAGAAATGCTCGTGGAACTCATTTCAGGCAACCAGTATTCTTCCATCCGGCTTTCGGATATCATGTCCTATCCCGTGGTTACCGTCACCGAGGACACCAAAATCGAAGAGGTGGCCATGATCCTGAGGGATATGGGATGCACGGGCGTACCCGTGGTGGACAAGGACGAGAACGTGGTGGGCGTCATTTCCCGGAGGGATTTCAAGAAGGTCAGGAAAACCAATCATATGCAGTCCCCGGTCAAGGCCTTCATGAGCAGAAAGGTCATCAGCATTGATCATCATAAGAGCGCGGTTGAAGCGGCCAAACTCATGATCAAACATGATGTCGGCCGGCTTCCGGTCATGAAGGAAGGAAAACTCATCGGCATCATCACCCGGTCCGACGCCATGATGTATTTTTATGATCTTTTGCCCGATTGAAGCTTCAGCTTTTTCCGGGCCTTTTCCGCCAGCTTTTCCCTGAAGATTTTGGAATTGTGACGGATGTCCACGGGAAAGGCTTTTTCAATGAAAATATGCTCGATGCCCGAGGTCAGGGGGTTGGCTTTGGCCAGGGCCAGCAGTTCCCGGATAAAGGCCTTTTCATCGCTGATGGGGGAAGAGGGCTCAATGAAGATGACGGGTGTCTGGTCGTTTTTCGGGCCCACCCCGGCCAGGGCGCTGCGGAACACCTTGTCGTGATTGTTAAAGATGGCTTCCACCGGAATGGTGTAAAGGGTTTCCTTGCGGGTCACCACCCGATGGTTTTTTCTGCCGCAGAACCAGATCCTGCCCTTGGAGTCCCGCCAGCCCAGATCTCCCATCCGATGCCAGATCTTACCGTCGGAATCCGGGATTTTGGCCAGCAGGTCCGCCTCACGGTTATTGAAATAATGTTCCGTCACCAGGTCGGCTTTGACCATGATCTCTCCCACCTGCTTTTCAGGGGCCTTGATGGTATCGTGGATCTGGGTGATGGGATTGTCCGTGATCCGGATGATCTCCACCCGGGTATCGCCGATGGGCCTGCCGATACAGAGGCCAAATCCTTTTTCGGTTAGGGATTTGGTTTCCGCCAGGATTTCATTGGAAGCCATGGAAATGATGGGCACTGCCTCCGTGGCCCCGTAGGGGGTGTGGACCTGGGCCTCGCCAGTCAGCAGGGAGGAGAATTGCTCGATATTGGCCGGGCTCACCGGAGCCCCGGCCGAGATGACCCGCCTCAGAGAAGGCAATTTGATCTGGTGCTCCCGTCCGTATTTCCCCAAGCGGTTGAGCAGGGCCGGAGAGGCGAACATATTGGTGACCCCGTGGTTTTCAATGGCTTCGATGATCTTGCGCGGATTGGCCTTTGCCGGTTTGGTGGGGTCCATGTCCGGGATCACGGCCGTCATGCCCAGGGCCGGGTCAAACAGGGCAAACAGGGGAAAGGTGGGCAGGTCAATCTCGTCCGGTTCAATCCGGAAATACTCCTGGATCTGCCGGATCTGGGCGTCAAAATTGCCGTGGGTGTAAACCACACCCTTGGCTGGACCGGTGGACCCGGTGGTGAAGACGATGGCGGCGGTTTCATCCCGTGTGGTTTTGGCATGGGAATAGGGTTTATAGGGGCCGGTCAGCAACTGGTCCAGGGTGTATCCTCCCCAGAACCAGCGGTTGCCCACGGTGACCCAGTGTTTGACGGATTTAAAATACCGGGGTTTGAGCTTTCGCAGCAGATGGGCTTTTTCTATGCCGATGAAGGCCACGGGCCGACCTTCTTCCAAACATTGAAGCATCCTTTCGATGCCCATGCCCGGGTCCACCACCACCGGGATGGCGCCCACCTTAAACATGGCAAAGACGATGATGAAAAATTCCATGCCCGGCCGGACCATGAGGATGGTGCGGGTTCCCCGGACGATGCCGATCCGCTCAAGGCTGAAGGCCAGGCGGTCCGATTCCCGGTCCAGTTGGGTAAAGGTCATCTGGCTGTAAAGGACCCGGCCGGCCCTGTCTCTTCCGGCGGGGTAAACAACGGCTCTTTTGTATGGATAAGCTTCCCGGGATTTTTTCAGGCCCAGGGCAATATTGGTATAGGATGTCATAAGAATTTCTTTTTCAGCATATACAGGGTTCCCTTGATCAGGCCCTGTGGAGGCGTCTCTTCCGGTCGTATGGTTTGGGTCAGTTCCTGGGCAGGGGCAAGGGCGGCGCCTGCAAGTTCAGTCAGTTCCTTATTTCTTTCATTTATCTGGATCATGGCCTGTTCCGGATTGACACGGAACAGAACGTAGATTTCTTTAACCGGTTTTTCAATTTTTAAAAAGCCTTTTTGCAGATTTATTTTTGCTTTTTCCCAGACTGCTTTTTCCTTTTCCGCAATTTTCCCCTGTTCCGGATATTTTTTTGCGATCCCGTCTATCCGTGCAATTTCCTTGTCCATCAATGTGATTTGTGTGTTACAGGTCAGAAAGGCGGCATAGAGGTCCGGGAAATGGTCAAAACAGAACCGGATCATTTCTTCCGGAAGGTTGATATGCTTTAATTCCGTTTTTTGATACACCGCTTTCAGGGATGCGGGATCCTTGGGGGCAAAATACAGTTTATAGACCAGAAAAGAGGAGGCGCCCAGGGCAATGAGAACGAGAACGGCAACAAAAATAAGCTTTTTGGGGATCTGTATTCTTTTTTTTGCTTTTTTTTCAGACGTTCCGTCTCCAGGTGTTTCAGGATCCTTGGAAGTCTTTTTCTTATCTTTTTTTTCCTCGGGCTTTTTTTCCTTGTCATTTTCCCCGGATTTTTTTGAAGACGCTTCTGTTTCGCCGTCCTTTTTTTTCTTTTTCAAAAGTTTAAGCATACCGTCCCCCCTTAACCCGGTTTAAGACCTGCATCCTGATCCACCCTATCGTGTTAAAAAGGCGTTGATCAGAGCCAGGGTCTCTGCGGGTTTGTCTTCAAACAGATAATGGCCTGCGTCATGGAACACATGGGTTTCCGCCCCTGGAAACCGGCGTTTGAACTCATTTAAAAAGGTCAGATCAAATACAAAATCCCTTGCCCCCCATAGAAACAGGAGGTGTGATTCAGCCAGCAGATGTAAATGGCGGTCCACATGATCCACAAGGGCATAACTCCGGTCTTTTTCACATATCGGTATGTCCTGGACAAATTTTAAGGTGGCGATGCGGTTTTTCCAGGAATTATAGGGTTCCACAAGGCCGGCCTTCACCTGGCGGGGTAATTTTTTTTCAGGGGCCAGATACAGGGCCCCCCGGGCAAAGGCATTCAGCCCGAGGACCGCCGGGACTGCGAAAAAGGGAACATATTTGATCAGTCTGAGAAGAAAGGGAAAGGTTTTTTCTTTGGGCAGGAAAAACCCGGAGGTATTGGTGATGACGATCTTGTCTATTTTTTCGGGATGCCGGACGGCAAAGGCCAGGCCGATCATGCCCCCCCAGTCGTGGACCACCAGATGGATCTTTTCCGTAATATTCAGGCGGCCGACAAAGGTTTCAAGATCCCTGACCCTGGATTCAAGGGTATAGGCATAGGCTTTGGCGCCGGGTTTGTCGGAAAAGCCGCAACCGATATGGTCCGGAGCAATGGCCCGGAAATTTTTGGGCAGGCCGGTGATGAGATTCCTGAAATAAAAGGACCAGGTGGGATTGCCGTGGACCATGAGGACGGGTTTTCCCCGGCCTTCGTCCACATAATGAAGGGTCTGTCCCCCGATTTCCATGAATTTGGATTCAAAGGGATACAGTTCCGCAAAGGTCCGGGTGGAGGTCAGGGTTCCGTTGATGGATTTTTCTACCATCTCACACCCAGGATATAACAGTTCAGGCCGGAGCCCACGCCGATGAAGGCCACCAGGTCTTCCGGCTTTAAAAAGCCCCTTTCATCGGCAATGGCGGCGGTAATGGGAAGGGAGACCGTACCGATATTCCCAAGGAAGGGAAAGGTGCAGAAATCCTTTTGTATGTCCTGGTTCAGGGCCTGGTAGAATTTCTGGTGGTGGATGGCCCCGACCTGGTGGCCGATGAATTTATCCGGCTCATGGTCTGACAGGTTGAATTCATTTTTAAAGGCCATAAAGGTTTTCTGCGCCAGGGCCACCCCCTGTTCCAGAACATCCTGGGCCCGGGTTCTCATGATGACCCGGGAATGGGTGGGCATGCCCTTGTCTTCAAAGCCCCAGTGGCAGAGATCAAAATGTTGAATGGCATTTCTCACCACCCCGCCTTTCAGGGCGTGTTTTCGGTTCTCCGGGTTGCCCAGGGTACCGTCGGTGAGAAGGACGGCGGCGGCTCCTGATCCGCCGGTCATGGTGGCAATGGTGTCTTTGTAAAAATCAATGCTGTTGTGGGCATTGATTTCATCAATGGTGGCATCCACAATCTGCCGGGCCGTTTCACAGGACACCACCAGGCCTGCCCGGATATTGCCCAGTTCGATTTCATTGGCAATCTGGACCATGCCCGTGATCATACCGAGACAGGCGCTTTTCACATCAAAGACGTGGGCCTTTTCCCCCAGGTTCAGGCGGGCGGCAACGGCACAGGAGGTGGCCGGTTCAAACCCGTCCTGGCAGACCCCGCAATAGACCAGGGCCCCGATCTGGTCAGGGGAGATCTCGGCTTCATCCAGGGCCCTTTGCCCGGCAATGGCAGCATGCTCGGCCAGGGTATGGTCCCTGTCCCAGTACCGCCGCTCCCGGATGCCGGTCAAGGCTTCTAGTTGGCCCGGCGCAAATCCCACGGCCGTGTAAAAGGGCAGGAGTTTTTTTTCCAGTTCTGCGGTGGTGACCACCCGGGAGGGAAGTTCATATCCAAAGGATTCAATAAATACACGTGAATATTTCATTTGCGTCTCCAGAAAGATACCAGGTCATCCTGGGTCAGGCCCGCCAGTTTCATGCCCATATTCCGGTAAAGGACAATCCTCAGGTCATCGGAAAACATATGGGCATCGGCCAGGACATAGGGTTCGGGCCCATAGGCCATTTTTTTGATTTCCAGCTCGTACCGGGCTTTTTTTGTCTTGGGTGTCACCGGTCCCCGGCATTTCAGATCGCTTTCATTGCCCGGAAGAATATCATAATACACATCCTCCCGGTCACTTACCCAGCCCGTCCTCTGGGTGAAAATTCTCAAGGCATGGGCGCAGCATTCATACATGAGGGTGCCGGGCATGACCGGATCATCGATAAAATGACAGGTTAAAAACCAGTCATCGGGCCGGATGTCGGCTTCGGCAACGATGGAGCCGAGGCCGAACCGGCCGCCCTTTGGATCAAATTCAAGAACCCGGTCAATGAGGTGCATCCGGCCGCCGGGAAGAAAAAGCTTGGTTCCGAGTCGTTTGCCCCTGAATTCAGGTCCAAAGGCAAGCGCCAGGTCCCCGGTTCTCAGGGCCTGGACCTGATCCTCTGAAAATCCGGTCTTGAACACCGGGACCAGGGGAGAAATTTCAGGCAGGAGAGCTGTTTTTTCCAGATCCTCTTTTTTCAGGATAATGCCCCCTGAATTTTCAACCTCGGCTTCCGTGAAAAAACCGGCGCATCCGTTCCGCATGGAAATCAGGAGCTGGTTGCCGACATAGCCTTTATAATGGAAAAAGAACAGGTAAACCTCTCCCTGTTTTAAGAACCGGTCGATTTCAATATGGTATTCAATGGTCTCTCCGGGTTGGGGCAGGGTCCGGTGAAAGGTCACCCGGGCATCCAGGAGCCGGTATTTTCTTTTGCCTTTGACCACATGGTCGATGCCCAGCCAGGCGCAGAGAAAAAGGTCGGCCTGGCCGGCTTCAATGGAAATGGAAACCGGGGCCTTGCCGCCGTCCAGGTACCAGGCCCCCTGCCGAACATCGTGCTGGGTGACAATGCTTCCCGAGGTCAGGGAAAGCATTTCCCCCCGGATCTCCATGATCCGGTCCACCAGCATCAGGGGTTCCGCCGGAAGCCTGACCCTCACCGGATAGGTGTCGATGATGTCAAAGGACTCTCCCAGGACCTTGCCGGCCTTTCCCACGGCATATTCAAGGCATTCTTCCCGGTCGAGAAAGGGGGCCGGAGCTTGGCCTTTTATCCCATCCGGGGCCTGAAGGACGCGGCCTGCCAGGCGGGTCAGGGCCTTAAACTGTTTTTCCATTTCCAGCATATTCTGTTTTGAGAATTCCAGGAATTTTTCATGGGCAAGGGCGGTTTCAGGATTTCCGGGTAAGAAGGGGCCGGGATGAAATCCGGGGTCCGGGACTGGAGTCGCTTCATGGGCCGCTTCAGGAGCTGTTTCAGGAGCCGGTGCTAAAGGGGCCGAGGCTGGCCGCATGCCGGGAACTGGTCCCCGGCTGGTTTTTAGAACCAGTCTTTTCCGGGCTACGGCAAGGGGGTCCTGACGGATATCGGATTGAAACGGACGTTTAATAGGGGGGTGTTGACCCTTATAGGCTTCAAGAACGGCATGGGACACGGTGCCGGCCAGGGAGACGGAAGCGACACCGGCTTTTTCCGGCAGCCCCCGGTGATAAAGGCCCAGAGCGGTTTTGATGATTGAAAACAGGGAAGAAACAGCCCCGGTATTCCCAATGACGGAAGCCGCGGAGGCAATAGAAAAATCCGGAAAGGAGGACCCGGGGAAAAGGGTGTCCAATGCTTTGGCTTCGGCCCTGTCATGATCCGTGACCCCAGGGGCTGCGGTTTCATAAAAGCTGATGTCGGAAAGGCCGGTTTCTGAATCGGCCAGTGCGGTTTCCAGGGACCGGAGGTAAAGGGATTCCAGGGCTCCGGGGTCAGGGTGGGTTTCTCCGGGGAGGGGGCCGCCCGAGGCATCTGAAATACCGGTGATCACCCCGTAAATCCGGTCCCTGTCCAGGATGGCCTGGTCCAGGCGTTTCAACACAAGGGCCGCGGCCCCTTCAGAGGGCAGGATATTTTCGGAATGGGGTTTTGCCCCTTCATGAAGGGCAAATTGCCGGACATCCCCGCCAAGGTCCACACAGGCGCAGATAAAGACATCGGTCTCATGGCTGCCGAGGGAATGAACCGCCGTTTCAATGGTTTTCATGCCGGAACCGGCGCCGGCGGAAAGGGTGAAGCAGGGCCCGCCCAGCTTGAATTCCCGGGCCACCCGGGAGGCCGTGATGCCGCCCAGGGCCCCCAGGGTCCGGTTAAAGGTCAGGGCAGGGGAGAGCTGGTCTCTGATCTTTTTCTCGACGGGCCCGGCGGTCCATCTCAAATGAAAATCCGTGGCCCCGTAATCGAATTCAATGCCCACGGCGCAGCCCATGCCGTGCCGGGGCGGTTCCCCGTCCAGGGGCCGGGGACTGATGCCCGCATCTTCCAGGGCGCCTTTGGCGGCCTTGAGCAAAAGGAGGTGCTGGGGCAGGATGTCTTCCATCTGAAGGGGGGGGATGTGGAATTCCCCATAATCGATTGAAAATTCATCCAGGAAATAGCCTTTTTTTTCCGGGACGGCGCCGGTCCTTCTCCACCGGGTTCCGGGCAATTCCGGGGTCAATTGCGTTTTGCCCAGGACGAGGTCCCTGAACCCGGAAAGGGAATCGCAGTCCTTTAAAAGGGTTCCCATGCCGATGACGGCGCAGGGAACCGGTTGAACCCGTTCTGTCTTTTCCGGTTGTGAAAGGGGTGCTCCACCGGGCCGGGAAGGGGGCCTGTATGCTTCAGCCCTGTACGCTTCACCCCTGTATTCTTCGACAAGGATATGGGCATTGATGCCGCCGAAGCCAAAGGCGCTGACGGCGGCCCTCCGGGGAAGGCCGGGTCCTGCGGGTTTCCATTCTTCCACCTCGGTCTGGACCCGGATATGGGAATGGTGCAGGGGGCTTTGGGCCGGGGGAGCGGTGAAATTCAGGGAGGGCGGCAGGATGCCCCGGTTCATGGACAGCAGGGTCTTGATGAAGCCTGCCGCTCCGGCAGCGGTCAGAAGATGGCCGATCATGGATTTTACGGATCCTATGGAAAGAGGGGCTCCGGAGCAGCCGGAAATACGGTAGAGTTCATGGATGCTGGAAAGCTCCACCGCATCCCCCACAGGGGTGCCGGAGCCGTGGCATTCCATGTACTGGATGTCGGAAGGAGACCATCCGGCCTGTTCATAGGCCTGGATCATGGCCCTGACCTGGCCTTCCGAGGCCGGTCCCACCAGGGTTCCCTCGATATCGTTGGATACCCCGGCCCCCGTGATCACGGCATGGATGGTATCGCCGCAGGCAAGGGCGTCTTCCAGCCGTTTCAGGACCACAATGCCGGCGCCCTCACCCACCACCAGCCCGTCGGCGGTCTTGTCAAAGGCGGCGCACCGTCCCGAGGGCGACAGGGCCTGGAGTTGGGTAAATCCGATCTGGGTATACAGGGCATCGGGCCTGGAAACGCCGCCGGCCACCATGATATCCGCTTTTCCCAACTGCAGGTGCTCACAGGCCAGCTTGACGGCAAAAAGGGAAGAGGCGCAGGCCGCATCCAGGGTGAAGCAACCGGCTTCAAACCCCATGGCCCTGGCCAGGATGGCGGCGGGAAGAAAGACCATGCCCGTATTTAAAAAATCTTCAGGGCCGGGGGCCTTATAGGTTTTCCCGCACAGAAGCTGCCGGGAAAAATCCGAAGACCGGTCCGTGGGAAGGGCGATGGCGGCAAGGATCACCCCGGTCCGCTGTTTGTCTGCTTTTGTGTGCCGGCATTGCAAAAAAGCCTCCCGGCCGGCATGGAGAACCAGTTGATGGACCGGGTCAAGCAGGGAAAGAAGGCTTGGGTCCATAAGAAAACCCGAGGGATCAAAGTCAAAATGGTCAATGAGCCCTGCTTTGTTGGAAACGGCCTTGTCCGGAACCGGGGTGTTGGAGACAAAGTCCTGAACCGGCCCGGCCCACCGATGATCCGGAACCCGGATGATGCAGTCTTTTTTTTGAAGGATGTGGTCCAGGAAAATGTTTGTGTTCCCGGCCTGGGGGAAGACCCCGGCCATGGCGACAACGGCAGTTTTTCCGGTCATTTTTTTCATATGGGCTGATATAATGGAGAACCTGCCCGATTACAAGGAGGCAATGTAAAATTTGTGTAAAATTCCGTTTGTCCGCCCGGTTGCAAGGGGCTAAGCCCCTGGAAAATCAGGTGAAAATCAGAAAAAACCCTTTGACAACGGATCTTGCCAGGAGCCACAGGGTGATGCCGAAGAGGATAAGGGCCAGGGATCTGTCGAAACGGTTTTCCTTCCGCTTTTCGGCATATCCCATCACCCAGCCGAAAAAGATGCCGGAAACGAGTCCTCCGGCATGGCTGTAATTGTTGATATTGGGCATTAAGAATCCGATGACGATAAGGCTGATCACCCATCCTGTGGTTTGCTTGTAAACCAGTTTACCCCAGGTCCCGCCCCGGGATTTGCCGAAAAAGAGCAGGGCTCCGATGAGCCCGCAAAGCCCGGAGGAAGCGCCGATGGTCAGATAGACGTTGCCCATATAGGACAGAAGAAAACCTGAAATGCCCGTGAGGGTATAGATGGAAAACATCCGGCACACGCCGAATTCCTGCATCACCAGCGGGGCCACGGTGCGCAGGGCCAGCATATTGAAGACGATGTGGAGAAGTCCGCCGTGAAGCCAGTTGGCCGTAATCAGGGACCACCAGGCCTCGAATTTGACAATGGGCAGACGGCCGGAAGCCCCCAGGAAATTCAGGACATCCATGGAAGGGGTCAGGGCATAGAACGGGTTCAGGCTGAATACCGTATTTCTGCCGCTATAGATCAGGCTGACGGCATACATGAAGATATTGCCGTAGATCATTGCCTTGAGGACAAATCCGGGGGTTAGAAAATCATGGTCAGGTCTTGTTCTGGTCATTCTTCCGGCCTTATCAATAAATGTTCCGACGGATGGGATCGGCATTACTGTTGCAAGGCCTTTTTAAGGACCTCTTCCATGGACTGGTTGACAAATCGTTCAAGCTTTTCCGGTGTAAAGGTCATCTCCGTTCTTTCAAGGGTCAGAGAAATGGGTATGGTTTTCAATTGATCGCCGTTGGTTTGTTTCCCGATGAACAGGGTGAGGTCGATTTCAAGAACCATATCGGTGGTGGGCCCATTCTTTTTGGCCCGGCATTCAAATTTATTGATCTGTCCCGCCACAATCTGTTCAAATCCGCCGATGCTACCCTTTACACCATCGGGTGAGAGTTTCCAGGCAGCCATGGGGATGACCTCAAACCCGGTTTGCCGGAAATAATCGCCCACGGATGTATTGAGGGTGTTTGCAAGGTTCATGCCCTGGACAAAATAGGTTTCCTGACTTCGGTCCATGAGGAGCCGGTATCCCACATATCCGCCGTTCCTGTCGGTCCTGTTGTCTTTAAACGGGGCCAGGCCCATGACCCCGGTCTGGGTCTTTTCATGATCCGCCGTATAGGAAATGTTGATAAATTTCTGGCCGGGAGTGGCACATCCCAGCAAGAGGAAAAGAACGAAGATCATCCAGCATTGTTTTTTCATGAAGCAGTCTCCTTTTTTATTAATTTAGTTTGATATCATCGATGGTGATGGTATTTAAATATTCTTTGACGGCCCCCAGGGTCAGGGTAAACATTTTTGTTCCAAAGAGGACGGCGACGGCATTGTCTGCACTGCCACAGGTTGATGCAAAGGCGGGTCCGATGATGACGGCAGGATTTTGGGAGGTTTCCGGATTGTTTTGCATGGCATGGAGATAGGTATCGAGCCGTTCTTTCAGGATGTTGAAATAATCAACGGATTTGCCTGTGGTGGTCTGGGTCAGACTGGAAATGCTGCCGGAGATCTCCCTGATATTTTCCCAGAAGATCTGGGTCAGCGGTCCTTTGTTTTTATCCGCAGCCGGCATGAAAAAAGAAAGGGCCCACCCCACACTGAGAATTTTAAGCAATTGAAGTTCATATTCGATGGTGGTTTTGTTCAGGCTGGAATCGGCAGGAATGGCGGCCAGAAGCTCTTTTAAATCGGTCCTGTCAATGGCAAAGGCAGAAAGAGCCTGGGCCGTTTTTTCAACATTCATGCTTATTTTATGTTCCTGTTCCATGAGTTTCCTCTTTGCATTAAATTCATGTACAAATTAATTCACTTATGTCATATAATCTATGGTCTTAATAGCAGCACAAACAAAAAGAGTAAACTTAAAAACAATGATCAAAATTGACCTCAGACTGTTTGTGACCTTATCCGGATATCTTCCGGAAAACAATGAATGCTTTGAAATTCATGGGGATACAACCGTGGAAAAACTGGTCCGGGACCTGGGTATTCCGGACGGGCTTGTGAAGCTTATTTTTATCAACGGAAAGCGTCAGGACCGGACCTATATTTTGAAAGAGGGAGACAGGGTCGGGCTCTTCCCGCCCGTCGGAGGCGGATAAGCAATGGAGGCATTTAAAGAACGGTATGACCGCAATTTCAACACCTTCTCCCCTGATGAGCAGAAAAAGCTGGGGGCCTCCACGGTGGCCATTATCGGCCTGGGGGGCCTGGGCGGCGGTGTCTGCGAAATGCTGGCCAGGGTTGGAATCGGCAGGCTGATCCTGGTGGACGGGGATGTGTTTGAAGCCAGTAATTTAAACCGCCAGGTATTGAGTGAAGAGCGGCTCATGGGGGTTCCCAAGGCAGAGGCGGCAAGGGACAGGGTGAGAGCCGTCAATTCAGGGATTGAGGTGATTCATCGCATCGAATTTCTGGATGAACGAACCCTTTACGACACCATAAAAGGGTCCGATGTGGTCATGGATTGCCTGGATTCCATTGACACGCGGTTCAAACTCCAGGATGCGGCAAAAAAAGCAAAGATATCCATTGTCTCCGGCGCCATAGCAGGGGTCACCGGCCAGGTTACCGCCATTTTTCCGGAAGACAAGGGGTATGCCCTGATATATGGGGAAAAAAGCCGGAAACAGGGAAAGGGTGTGGAAACAAAAACCGGGAATATTGCCTATTGCGCTCTTTTCACGGCAGCCCTCCAGTCTTCGGAATGTGTGAAGATTATTTTAAACCGCGGGGATATCCTGCGCAATAAGCTCTTGATCGCAGAGCTGTGGACCAATCTCTTTGAGGTGATGGATCTTGTCTGATACCTATCAACAGGCGGCCGATATCATCAGATCGGCCAAACGCTGTGTGGCCTTTACGGGCGCCGGTATTTCCGTTGAAAGCGGCATTCCCCCCTTTAGGGGAGAAAACGGTCTCTGGAATAAATATGATCCCGAGACCTTTGACATCCGTTATTTTTACACCCATACCAAAGCATCCTGGGAAGTCATCCGGGAGATCTTTTATGATCTTTTCGGAAAGGTTGTCCCTAATTTTGCCCATTATGCCCTGGCCCAACTGGAGTCAATGGGATTGCTCGGTTCCGTGATTACCCAGAACGTGGATAACCTTCATTATGATGCCGGCAGCAGAACCGTCCATGAATTTCACGGATCATTGAAAAAACTGGTCTGCCTAGGCTGCCGGGCAAAATACACGATTTCGGAGATTGACCTCACCTGCCTGCCGCCGGAATGCGGAAAATGCGGCAAGGTTTTAAAACCGGATGTGATTTTTTTTGGAGAGGCCATTCCGGAGCCTGCCCGGACCCATTCATTCAATGAAACCAGAATCGCCGATTGCTTTATCCTGATCGGGACCACGGGAGCAGTGGCGCCGGCCAATATGATACCGCCGGCCGCCAGGGCAAACGGCGCAAAAATCATTGAAATCAATCCCGTGGTCTCTGAATACACCCATTCGGTCACGGATGTGTTTCTGAAGGAAAAAGCCACAACAGCCATGGAAAGATTAATGGATGAAATCAAAGGAAAATGATCGATAAAAGGAGTCTTCAATGCCGGGAGATTGTATTTTCTGCAAGATCGTCAAAAAAGAGATGCCTGCTGAATTTTTATATGAAGATGAGGTCTGCGTGGTTTTCAGGGACATTCACCCTGCCGCACCGGTCCATCTCTTGATTGTGCCGAAACACCATATCAGAAGCGTCAATGATTTGAAAAATGAAGAGGAAGCCATTGTGTCCCATCTTTTTCTGACGGCAAGGGATATGGCAAGGCAGAGCGGGGTCAGGGACTCGGGATATAAGCTCTTGTTCAATGTGGAAAAGGGCGGGGGGCAGGTGATTTTTCACCTTCACCTGCATTTGATCGGCGGCTGGAAAAGACCATGATAAAGGATGTCACGGTCATCCAGATCCCGGCGCCGGGAGAATCCCGGGTCATGTATGGCGGAGATTGTGTCCGGTTTGAACTCCTGCTTTCAAAAAAGGTGGCCGGCCGGGCCTGGGTCAGGACGAATCTCGGTTCTGCCGCCGTGTCCAGGCGGGAAATCATTTCCCGCATTGAGAAAAACGAAATCAAGCTGGATGAAGCCTGGTACGATATTGAAATGGAACAAAAGGACGATCTTGTTTTTCAGATTGCCCTGCCCCTTCATCAGACCGGATATTTCCAGGCCAAATGTTTTTTTATCCCGGAAAAGACCACCATTCCCATCTGGCCCCAGGGCAAAAATTCCATTATCAATGTGGAGCCGCCGGGCACCTGCTGCGCCAATATCATTTACAACGCCTTTGTCCGGCAGTTCGGTACATCCAAGTCCGGGGCCGTTGAAGATAAGGACCTGTCGGCCATCATCAAACAACTGGATGCCAAGGGGTATACGGTTATCCCGGAATCCGGGAAATTCAGGGATTTAAAGCGGGAAGTGGAATTTATTTTTTCCCGCCTGGGGTGCAGGGTCCTGCACCTTCTGCCCATCCATCCCACCCCCACCACCTTTGCCAGGATGGGAAGGTTCGGCAGCCCCTACGCAGCCCTGAATTTTACGGAAGTGGACCCGGCCCTGGCCGAATTCGATCCTTCGGCCACCCCCCTGGAGCAGTTCATGGAACTGGCCGATACGGTGCATTTCCATAACGGTTATATTTTTATGGACATTGCCATCAACCATACCGGCTGGGCCGCGTCCATCCATGAAACCAACCCGGAATGGCTGGTCCGAGGGGATGACGGTAGGATCGAGGCCCCCGGTGCCTGGGGAACCGTCTGGGCCGATCTTACAAAACTGGACTATACCAATATCGACCTCTGGAAATACATGGCCGATGTGTTTCTGCTCTGGTGCCACAGGGGAGTGGACGGGTTCCGGTGCGATGCCGGGTATATGGTGCCGGTTGAAGCCTGGGAATATATTGTGGCCAAGGTCAGGACCGAATATCCGGAAACCCTTTTTTTTCTGGAAGGGCTTGGCGGACTCATTTCAACCACGCGAACCCTGCTGAGCAGGGCCAATTTCAACTGGGCCTATTCGGAATTGTTCCAGAATTATACCCGGGAAGAGATTTCCCGGTATCTGCCCCTGGTCCATGATATTTCCGATACCTGCGGAAATCTGATCCATTTTGCCGAAACCCATGACAATAACCGGCTGGCTGCGGTTTCAAAACAATATGCAAAAATGAGGGCGGCCCTTTCCGCTCTTTTCTCCGTCTGCGGCGGGTTTGGATTCGCCAACGGCGTGGAATGGTTCGCCACCCAGAAGATTGATGTCCATGAATCTTCCAGCCTGAACTGGGGGGACAAGGTCAACCAGGTGGATCATATTGCAAAATTAAATCTGATCCTGAAACACCACCCCACTTTTTTTGCCCACACAAAACTCGCCCTGATTCAGAAAAACCAGTCCGAATGCCTGGTTCTCCTGCGGCATAATGAAGAATACCGTAAAAAACTCCTGATTCTGGTGAACCTGGACTGTACTGATCCGGGGGAAGCCATCTGGAGCCGCTCTGATGCGGGGATTAAGGAGATTTTCCTGGTGGATCTGATTTCCGGGACCACCATAAAAACAGAAGAAGAAGGAGACCGATTTGTCTTCAGGCTTGCACCGGGAGAAGTCCTGGCCCTGACCCCTGATCCGGAAGACTTGAATCAGCTAGAACTGAGCCGCCGGGAGAAGAGCGAGGCCCCGGAAAGGGTCTATCTTCAGAAACTGAAAGCCAGGGTCCTGTCCATCCGGACGGTATTCAACGGATACGGCCATGTTAAAAATATTGATATTGAGAAAGAAGCCCTTGAATTTGCACAGCGCCCGGCAGAATTCATCCGCTCCCTGAACAAAAATTCAGAGGAATGCCCTGTGGTTGAATTTCAATTTGAAAGGGATTTACGGCGCCAGTTGATGGTTCCGCCCGGTTTTTTCCTTCTCATCACCTGCAAGACAGGATTCAGGGCTGAAATTCTGGACGAAAGCAGAACCTCAAAAACATCCCTGGGGTATGAGGAAGGCCTGCCGACACCGGATAAACGAGGGTTTTTCGCAGTCTTTCACCCCTTTGAAATCCGGAACCAGCATAAGGAATATTCCCTCATCCTGAGGGTGTTTGAACCTGACGGCACACGGGTCGAAAAGGTGTTTATCCTGTCCCTTGCCCCCTTTGAGTCCCTTTATATGAACGCCTCCTTTGCCCGGAAGGAGATTGTCCGGACCCCTTCCCTCAAATTACTGGGCACCACGGCAAAGGGAGGGATGATGCGGGCCGCAGCCTGGTGGGGCAGGCTCGACAGCCGCTATGATGCCTTTTTGGGGGCCAACCTGGACAAGACCATGCCGGAAAACCGGTGGATGGTGCTTTCAAGATGCAGGATCTGGGCCATATTTCAGGGGTATTCAAGGGAACTCTTGCCCGATTGTCTGGAACGGTTCACTTTTTCATACCATAACGGCGGCCGGTGGCTGTTTCGGGTGCCTACATCCGAGGGCAAATACTATGCCCTTGAATTGGACCTGTCCATTGACCATGAGGAAAACCAGGTCCTTTTGATCGTCCGGCGAAGCTCCTCCGGCAAGGATTCGAAATTTCTCCTCGAAGACAAAAAAGGCATTACCCTGGTCATCCGCCCCGATATTGAGGACCGGTGTTTTCATGACCCGGTCAAGGCCTATACGGGTCCGGAAACGAACTGGCCCGGAGCGGTCACGGCCTATGAAAAAGGCTTTGAGTTTTCCCTGTCAAACGGAAAAAAATTAGGAGTCGTCCTGTCCAGGGGGGAATTCCATCATGAGCCGGAATGGTATTATATGGTCCACCGGTCCATGGAAGCCGAGAGGGGGCTTGACCCGGATTCCGATCTGTTCAGTCCCGGCTGGTTCAGTGTTTCCTGTTTAGGCGGGGACCAAGTTATGCTCAATGTCTTTGTCAGGGAAAATCATGAAGATCCCCGGCAATTCGACAAACCCCTTGACCTTTTGGAAGAATTATCCTTTGAGAAAGGAATACCCCTCCCTGATGCGGTATATAAAAGCCTGGATGCCTTTATCGTTTCCCGGGGAACGGAAAAAACCGTCGTTGCCGGATATCCCTGGTTTCTGGACTGGGGAAGGGACAGCCTTATTTTCTGCCGGGCCCTCATCGAGCTGGGTCGGGTGCCCGAGGCCTTGTCCGTTTTACGTCTTTTCGGCCGGTTCGAAGACCAGGGGACCCTGCCCAATATGATCTGCGGAAAGGATGCGGCCAATATTGAGACCTCGGATGCCCCCCTCTGGTTTTTTGCCTGCTGCAAAGATCTTCTGGAAAAAGAAAAGAGCCGGGAGTTCTTAAACGAAAGCCTGGGCAATCGGTCCATCCGGGAAATCCTCATTTCCATGGCCCATTCCCTGATCACCGGAACCAAAACAGGAGTGAAGGCCGACCCTGAGACCCTTTTAATTTACAGCCCCTCCCATTTTACCTGGATGGACACCAATTTTCCGGCCGGGTCTCCGAGACAGGGCTATCCCGTTGAAATCCAGGCCCTCTGGTATAATGCCCTGGTCCTGCTCTCAACCATTGATGACGGGCCTGAATCCGGGTGGAAGACAAAAGCGGACCTTGTCCGGGAGTCCATTCAAAATCTATTTTATCTTCCCGCCAAGGGGTATTTTTCCGATTGTCTCCATACCGCCGGTCCCGTGGGAGCGAAAAATGCGGTTGCCGATGATGCTTTAAGACCGAACCAGTTGTTTTTGTTTACTTTTGACGTCATACAAGATATGAAACAGGTACGGACCTGTGTGGAGACCTGTCAGGAGCTGCTGGTGCCCGGAGGCATCCGGAGCCTTGCCGACAGAAGGGTTGAATATCCTATCCCGGTCTATTATCATGGCCGGTTGCTGAATGACCCCCATCACCCTTATTGGGGAGAATATAAGGGAGATGAAGACACAAAAAGAAAACCGGCCTATCATAACGGAACGGCCTGGACCTGGCCTTTTCCCGTTTTTTGTGAAGCCTGGGCCAGGGCCTTCGGGAAAAACAGCCATGCCACCTGTCTGGCTTGGCTGGGCAGTGTGCTGAATTTGATGAGAACCGGTGCAGCAGGCTATATCCCTGAAATCCTGGATGGGGATTACCCCCATACGCCCAGGGGATGTGACGCCCAGGCCTGGGGATCCAGCGAGGCAGCTAGGGTGATGCATAAATTGTTGAGTAAATTTTAGGGAGAAAGTTTGTCATATGGAAAAAATGCAGATTTACAAAGTATACCCTGCCATCCCGGAGGCCTTGTCCTTCCTGGATTATCTTGCAAGAAACCTGTGGTGGTGCTGGAATCCCGAAGCCATCGAACTCTTCCATAGAATCAATTCCGTGCAATGGGAAAAAATCGGTAAAAATCCCGTGGCCTTTCTGTCCACCATTTCCCAGCGCCGTTTTGACGAACTTTCAAAGGATGAAAGCTTTCTGGGCCATCTGAACAGGGTAAAGGCCAAATTTGAGCGGATGTTTTCCTATGTATCCCAGATCAAGGAATTAAATCTCGGGCCCAAGGAAACCATTGCCTATTTTTCCATGGAATTCGGGCTCCACGAGTCCCTGCCGTTTTTTGCAGGAGGACTGGGCGTTCTGGCCGGAGATCATCTGAAGGCGGCTTCCGGCCTCGGTATCCCCTTGACCGGGATCGGGCTTTTGTTCCATGAAGGCTATTTCCGGCAGTTTCTGGATCATAATGGATGGCAGCAGGAAACCTATCCCATCAACGATGTTTTTGATCTTCCGGTTCAAAAGGTCAAAGACGGCGCCGGGTATGATATCATCATCGATATCCCCGGTCCCGCAGGCTTGATCCGGGCCTGTGTGTGGCAGCTCAGGGTGGGGAAAATCAAGCTGTTGCTGCTGGACACCAACCTGCCGGGAAATCCCAAGGCCATCCGGGATATCACCTCCCGGCTCTATGACAGCGACGGGGAAAGGAGAGCGGCCCAGGAGGTATTGCTGGGCATCGGCGGGGTCAAGGTATTAACGGCCATGGATCTTTTTCCCACCATCTGCCATATGAATGAGGGTCACTGTTCCTTTGCCGGCCTTGAGCGCATTTCCATCATCATGGACAAATATCACCTGGATTTCCCCAGCGCCTTCCAGGTCTGTAAGCGAACCTCGGTCTTTACCACCCACACTCCCGTGGCCGCCGGCCATGACGAATTTCCCAAGGAACTGGTCAGATCCTATATCAAGCCCTATGCCGAGAAATTCGCCATACCCGAGGAAGAGCTGCTGTCCTGGGGGGAACCCCACGGGTCAAAGGACACGGGAAAATTTTCCATGTTTATCTTCGGGGTCCGGTTCTCCGGTTTTATCAACGGGGTCAGCCGCCTCCACGGCCAGGTGGCCCGGACCATGTGGCAGTCCCTCTGGCCCCGCCGCCATGTTGAGGAAATCCCCATTTCCCATATCACCAACGGGGTTCATATCTGCTCCTATCTTTCCCGGCATAAGAATGCCTTGTTTGAGCGTTATATATCCTCGGACTGGACCAACCGGATCTCTGATCCGAATCTGATTTCAAGAATCGATAATATTGAGGATGCAGACCTCTGGCATGTTCATGAGCTGGACCGGTCCAACCTGATCCGAAAATGCCGGGAATTGCTGCTGGCCCAGTATGAACGCAGAAACGCCCCCCGGAACATTCTGGATGAAGCCGTGAGCGTTCTGGACCATCGTGTCTTGACCATCTGTTTTGCAAGGCGGTTTGCCACCTATAAGCGTGCCGCGCTCTTGCTGAAAGATCCCCAGCGCCTGATCAATATCCTCTCGGACGATGATAAACCGGTGCAGATCGTGTTTGCAGGCAAAGCCCATCCCAATGACACGGAAGGAAAGGAAATCATCAAGCGGATCGTGGAATTTGCCCGGATTCAGGGGATCCGTCACCGGGTGGTTTTCCTTGAAAATTATGATATCAATATTGCCCGGTATATGGTCCAGGGGTGTGATGTCTGGCTCAATACCCCCCGGAGGCCCAACGAAGCCTGCGGCACCTCGGGCATGAAGGCTTCGGCCAACGGCGGACTGAACCTTTCCATCCTGGATGGCTGGTGGTGTGAGGGATACAGGGACACCAGGGGATGGAGTATCGGAAACGGGGATGATTATGATGATTTTCATTACCAGGATGAAGTGGAAAGCCAGGCCCTTTATAATGTGCTTGAAAATGAGGTCATTCCCAAATTTTATGACCGCAGAAGAGGCAACCCGCCCGAGAAATGGATCAGGATGATGAAGGAGGCCATGAAAATGGCCATCATGGATTATTCCAGCGACCGCATGGTCCGGGAGTATTCCAGCCGGTATTATGTTCCGGCCTCCCGGAATTTTATCCAGTTGACGGCGGATTCGGCCTGGAAGGCCAAGGAACTGGCCCTGGTGCAATCCCGCCTCATCACCCTGTGGGGAGGCATCCGGCTGTCACCGCCCAAGCTGGCCACGGAGTCTGAATTCACCGTGGGCGACACCTTCAGGATCACCATCCAGATTTTTCTGGGTGAACTGACCCCGGAGGAAGTGGAGGTCCAGGTCTACCACGGAAAGATCAGATCTTCCGACTATGTGGAGGGCAGCAGGGCCGAAACCATGTGGCTCCAGGAGACCGTTTCCGAAGGCACCCATATTTACGCATGCACCATCACCTGTTCCGACTCCGGCCGGTTCGGGTATACGGCAAGGGTCATTCCCAAGGGTGACGAGGCATTGAGCCATACGCCGGGCCTTATCACCTGGGCCCATGACGGGGACAATCTAATGAAATAACAGCAGGGATTTGATCTGTAACATCCGTCAAATCCAGGAAAAAGCCAATGGCAAAAAAACCGAGAATCCTTATTGTAACGCCTGAAGTCAGCTATCTTCCCGAAGACATGGGGGCCGAATCCCGGTATTCGGCCAAGGCCGGCGGGCTTGCCGACGTGTCGGCGGCCCTGATCAGCGCCTTGTTTGACCTGAGGTGTGATGTCCATGTGGCACTTCCGGATTATAGGTCCATATTTAACGGCTATTCCACCAAGACCCATAACCGGGAGCTGGAAAAAATACGGAAAAGCCTGGATGAGGAAAGGATCCATCTTGCGGCAGACCGGGCCTTTTATTATCTGGACAATGTATATTCCGGCTATTCCGACAAGGATTTAAAGGTTTCCCTGGCCTTCCAGCGGGAGGTCATCAACAATATCATTCCCAGGGTCAGGCCGGATATCATCCACTGCAATGACTGGATGACGGGCCTGATCCCGGCCATGTCCCGGCAGATGGAAATCCCCTGCCTTTTTACCATCCACAATATCCATACCATGACCTCCACCATGGCGGAAATCGAGGACCGGGGGATCGACGCCGCCTCCTTCTGGCGCTGGCTGTATTTCAAGACCCCTCCCCATCATTATGAGGAAAGCCGGGACTGGAACCGCGTGGATTTTCTGACCTCGGGGGTGTTTGCGGCCCATTATGTCAATACCGTGAGCCCCACCTTTCTGACGGAGATCGTTGAAAACCGGCATCCCTTCATCGAGCCCTGCCTGAAAAACGAACTGTCCGCCAAATATTACGCCGGGTGCGCCACCGGCATCCTGAACGCCCCGGAACCGGAATTCAATCCCGCCGTGGACGATCTCATCCGCTATAATTACGGGCCCAAAAACCACAGGCTGCAGAAGGCCAAGAACAAGCGGTATCTCCAGAAGATCCTGGACCTGGAGGTGGATGAGCATGCGGTCCTCTTTTTCTGGCCCTCCCGGCTGGACCCCGTGCAGAAAGGCTGCCAGCTCCTGGCCCAGGTCATGTATGAGATCGTCTCAAAATACTGGGATGTGAAACTCCAGATTGTGTCCGTGGCCAGCGGGGAATTTCAGAAACATTTTCATGATATTGTCCGGTTTCACGGCCTCGGACGGCGGGTTGCCGTTTGCGGATTCAACGAGGCCCTGTCCCACCAGGGATTTGCCGCCGCCGATTTTCTGTTCATGCCGTCTTCCTTTGAACCCTGCGGGCTTCCCCAGATGATCGGCGGGATATACGGGACCTTGCCCATTGTATATGATACCGGCGGATTGCACGATACCATCCGCCAGCTCGATCCTTTCAACAACACGGGGAACGGGTTTTTGTTCAATGTCCATGACGCCCAGGGATTTAAATGGGCCATTGACCGGGCCATGGATTTTCATTTCCTTTCCCCGGACATCAAGGAAGCCCAGATCCACCGGATCATGATCGACAGCGTTCTTGGATTCAACCACAGCCGATGCGCGGAAGACTATATCAATCTCTATGGAAAAATGCTCCAGAGGCCCTTCATTGTCTGATCCGGGGATCTTTGATGATCCCTATCTCCTGGCCCACGCCCCTGCCATTGCCAGCCGCCTGTCCCATACCAAAGCCTTGGAAGCAAGGCTGATTCAAGGGAAGGGCGGTTCCCTGCACGCCTTTGCCGATTACCACCAGTGTTTCGGCCTTTTCTTTGAGGCTGAAACCGGGGCCTGGGTGTTCAGGGAATGGGCTCCCCATGCCCTGGACATCTTTATGGTCTGCGACAAAACCGGGTGGCAAAAGAACCGGGATTTCCGGCTCGAACGAAAGGAGGGGGGCGTCTTTGAAAGGCGGTTTTCCAGGGATACCTTCAGCCATGGAGATCTTTACCGGCTCATGGTGGTCTGGCCCGGCGGGGAGGGAGACCGGATTCCCACGGCCGCCCAAAGGGTGGTCCAGGACCCCCATACCCTGATTTTCAATGCCCAGGTCTGGCAGCCGGCCCGCCCTTATCAGTGGAAAATCCAAGGGTTTATCCCGGCCAAGGCCCCGCTGCTGATCTATGAAACCCATGTGGGCATGGCCCTGGAACAGGGCCGGATCGGCACCTACCCGGAGTTTGAACAGCATATCCTGCCCAAGATTGTGGATAGCGGGTATAACACCCTCCAGGTCATGGCCGTCCAGGAGCATCCCTATTATGCGTCTTTCGGCTACCATGTGTCGAGTTTTTTCGCCCCGTCCTCCCGGTTCGGCACCCCCGATGAACTGAAAAGCCTGGTGGATGCGGCCCATGCCAAGGGCATCCGGGTATTGATGGACATCATCCATTCCCATGCCGTGAAAAACGAGGTGGAAGGCATTTCCCGGTTTGACGGAAGCGTTTATCAGTTTTTCCACGACGGCCCCAGGGGCTATCACCGGCAATGGGATTCCCGGTGTTTTGATTACGGGAAACCCCAAGTGCTGCGCTTCCTTTTATCCAATATCCGGTACTGGATCGAGGAATTCAAGATGGACGGGTTCCGTTTTGACGGCATTACCAGCATGCTCTTTGAAGATCACGGCCTGGGCAGGGCCTTTACCTGCTATGAAGATTATTTCGGGGCCGATGTGGATGTGGATGCCCTGTCTTATCTGTCCCTGGCCAACCGGCTGGCCCATGAGATCAACCCCGAAACCGTCACCATTGCCGAAGATGTGAGCGGGTATCCGGGGCTGGCGGCCCCCCTTGCCCAGGGAGGGATAGGGTTTGATTACCGGTATGCCATGGGCATTGCCGATTTCTGGATCAAGCTTTTAAAGGACCACAGGGATGAGCACTGGCGCCTGGGGAGCCTCTGGCATGAACTGACCACCAAGAGAAAAGAGGAAAATACCATCAGCTACGCAGAATCCCACGACCAGGCCCTGGTGGGGGATAAAACCCTGATGATGCATTTGATGGGGGAAAAGATTTACACCTCCATGGGAAAAGACATGGAAAGCCCCGAGGTGTTCAGGGGGGTGGCCCTGCATAAAATGATCCGTTTGATCACCATTTCCACGGCCCATTCCGGGTATCTGAATTTCATGGGCAATGAATTCGGGCATCCGGAATGGGTGGATTTTCCTTCGGAAAGAAACGGGTTTTCCTTTCACCATGCCCGGCGGCAATGGTCTTTGAAATATGACAAGACCCTTTATTATTCCGATTTGTTCGCCTTTGACCGGTATATGATCGATTTTGTCAAAACCGAGGCCCTGTTCACGTCCGGGCCAAGGCTGATCTTCATCCACGAAGAAGACAAGATCCTGGCCTTTGAAAGAAAGGGGCTGATCTTTGTCTTTAATTTCCACCCTGTCACCTCCTTTTTTGATTACCGGTTTGACGCCCCTGCCGGTGAATACAGGATGCTGTTCAATACCGATGAGCCCCGGTTCGGCGGGAAGGGACGGCTGAAAGACGGCCAGGCTCATTTTACCTTGTTTGATCCGTCTTTGTATGGCCAAAGAAATCTCTTAAGCCTGTATCTGCCCAACAGGACGGCCCTGGTGCTGAAAAAAGGATAATGACAGGCAATTATTTTTGTATTGACAAGGGTGAAAACTATCTATAAGCTTCACCCATTATTTTGGAGAAAGCACATGAATAAAACGGCATACGCAGGCATATTTAGTTTTGGACGCTTCTTTTTTAGGAGCGTTCATCCGGTGTGACGCTTTATTGATGCGATAGAATAAAGCCCCGGGTGGACAGTCAAGCCACCCGGGGCTTCTTTTTTTTGGCCCTGGGAAATCCCGGGGCCTTTTTTATTTTAGGGATTGATTATCGGTTAACAAGGAGAAGAAAAATGATTCTGGTTCTGGACGACAAGATTACAAAGGAAGCCAAGGATAAGATCAACCGGGTCCTGTCCGAAGAAAAGTGCATCCACAGGGAAATCACGGATGCCGGAAGAACTGTTATCGGGGTCATCGGCAAAACCCGGACAAGCCTGGAAGCATTCAAGCAGATGGAGGGAGTGGCCGAGGCCCGCCTCATTAAGACAGCCCACAAACTGGTGAGCCGGGAATTCAAATCCGACAATACCCAGGTAAAAATCAACCAGGCCGTCATCGGTGCGGACAGGATTGTCCTGGTGGCGGGGCCCTGCGCCGTGGAAAGCCTGGACCAGGCCATGACCATTGCCAGGGAGGTTAAAAAATACGGGGCTGTCCTGTTCCGGGGCGGGGCCTATAAACCCAGATCCTCGCCATACTCCTTCCAGGGGCTTGAGGAGGAAGGCCTGAAAATCCTGGCCCAGGTCCGGGAGGAAACCGGTCTTGGCGTGGTCACGGAAATCACCTCCGTATCCCAGGCAGACCTCATGATGAAATATGTGGATGCCGTCCAGATCGGGGCCCGCAATATGCAGAATTTCGAACTTCTCAAATGCGTCGGCCGGATGGGTATGCCGGTGGTGCTGAAACGGGGTCTGGCCTCCACCATCCAGGAATGGCTCATGTCTGCCGAATATATCATGGCCGAAGGGAATGATCATATCATCCTTTGCGAGCGGGGCATCCGGACCTTTGAACCCTATACCCGGAACACCCTGGATCTGTCCGCCATCCCGGTTTTAAGGCAGCTCACCCATTTGCCCATTATCATTGATCCCAGCCATGCCACCGGAATCCGGGAAAAGGTCAGCCCCATGGCCAGGGCCGCCGTGGCCGCCGGGGCCGACGCCCTCATGATTGAGGTCCACCATGACCCGGACAATGCCCTTTCAGACGGTCCCCAGAGCCTTTATCCCGAACAGTTCGGCCAACTGGCCCGGGACATTTATGTCATCGCCCCGGTGGTGGGCAAGCAACTGGATTTTGATTATCTGAAAAAATCCGAAGTGATCAATGGGTTTGGTGCAAAAGAGTCTAAAACCGCCGCCTTTATCGGTGAATACGGCGCTTACAGCCATAAGGCCAGCCTGGGATATTTCGGCGACGAGATCACCCCGGTTCCCATGAAAACCTTCCGGGATATTTTTAATGCGGTCCGGGGGGGAAGCTGCCAGTATGGGGTGGTTCCCTTGGAAAATTCCCTTTCAGGCTCCATCCATGAAAATTATGACCTGCTCCAGGAATATGACCTGAAGATCATCGGAGAGGTCACCATCCGGGTCAAGCATGCCCTCATTGCCCATGAAAATGTATCCAAGGGGGATATCCGAAAGATCCTTGGACCGCCGCCGGCCCTGTCCCAGTGCCGGAATTACCTGGATCAGTACCCCGACATTGAAACCGTTACGGCGACCTCCACCTCCAGTGCCGTCCGGCAGGTCAAGGAGTCCGGGGACCGGCAGGCCGCCGCCATCGGATCCACCATGGCGGCAGAGATTTTCGGCATGACCATCCTGGAAGAATCCATTGAGGACAATCCCAGGAACTATACCCGGTTTGCCGTTATCGCCAAGGAAAAAATCGGCCATAAAAAGGTGGGCAAGACCTCCATCATCTTTTCCACCGGGAACAAGCCGGGCGCTCTGTTTGAAGTCATGAAAGTGTTTTCAGAATACGAGATCAACCTGGTCAAGCTGGAATCCCGGCCCATGCTGGGAAAGCCTTGGGAGTACATGTTCTATGCCGATCTTGAAGCTGACCTGGGGCATCCGGACCTTGCCCCGGTCATGGACAGGTTAAAGGAAAAGTCAGAGAACCTGAGAATCCTGGGCCGGTATTAAATCGAGCTTATACCACAAGCCCTGACCCGGTGGTCTGCGGGTCAGGGCTTGCCAATCAATATTCGGCCGTCCCCTTGAGCCAGAGTTCCGATTCGGCCAAGTCCACATCATCGCTCCAGACCACTCCATAGCCGTGTTTATCGGAACGGACATTCTGGAAAAAAGCCTCGTTCTGTAGAACACGGAAAGCCTCTTCAGCCAGCAAGGGAGTGCAGTCGTATACCTTTACCGTTCCGTTTTCAAAAGTGACGCGGAGGCGCTTGCCTTGAGACGGTTCTACAGCTTTTACTTTTGGGTATTCACTCATGACATCTACTCCAGTCCGGGAAGTTGTTTGAATTGTTGTTTCTTCCACATTTCCCGAAGTTCCGTCTGATAGCTTTGGCCCCATTCCCGCACCAACTGTTCAGCCCTCCTGGGAAGGTCACCTTCAAGGACCTCCATGGTTTCAATGTCGAAGACGGCATTGAATTCACCGTAGAGAGCATGAAAATGGGGTTTGCCATGTTCTTTGAAATACATCTTGATGAGAATCCCATAGAATCTGGCTATTATCGGCATGGTGGCTCCTTTCTTTATTGCTTTTTTGCTCAACATCTCCGACCGGGCACCATGATGAGCCGTGAGTATAATAAGTTGGCTGATCCATCAAGTTTTCAGAGCATCTTTCTTTCTGATAGCTCTCAAAGATATCATTATGGCCTCACCATATGGCGTGAGCATCCAGTAAGCATTTCGATCTGACACACTGCGCGTTTTTCTTTTCGTGCTTCTGGACATCAGCTTGAGAGCCAAGAACTGCACCTTGATTGTATTGAAATCTTCAGGGCTGAGAGAGAAACCCTTTAGCGTTAAACCCTTTAGTGTTGTGTATTTGTTTAACAAAACATTTGTATTCTCTTCAGCAACAAAGCGATCCAAAGCTTCTTTCAGTGCACGGTCAGATGCTTCATCGATAAGAAGAGGAGAGGCTACTGCAAAAAGCGAATTCCAAGATACAGTAAATTTATCAGACTGCTTTTTATCGGGCCTCCAAGATTCTGGATCCTTATGAATGCCGAAATCAAAGCTCAGCTCAATCGTCTCTTCAGCTTGTGATAAATGCTCGGTTCCTGCTGGTGAGGCACCTAAATTGTTTTCCAGTTCTTCAACTCTTTTCCTCAAACGCAACATTTCCTCCGCTGCACTCTGATCGGGTAAAAGGTCAGCTCTAACCCAGCCTACAGCAGGATGAGTTTTTATCAGCTTTACCAGACTCCGACTGACCACAGAACCAAGATCGGCTGGTGAGGTCCAAAATCGGCACATCTTCTCCTGGGCTATGGCTCGAAATTGATCAAGCTTTTCTCTCCCCACTTGGCTTTTCTCGCACTTGTTCGAAGGAAGCGACCCAGGGTCTTTATGGAGAAATGCTATTACAGGTTTGTTTTGGCTTACCGCATATTCGTATTCCATCTGTGTATAGCTGAGGCCTTCCCTACCAATAGACCCATATCGACCCCCGATGATAACTATATAGTAGTCACAATCATCTATTACACCTCGAATAAGAGTCCACTGATCTTCGTTGGCTGCCGGAAAGAGTTCCATACCTGATGGGATGCAGTCGAGTTCGAGTAAGGCTTGCATTACCTCTTGACGTTCTTCCCGGAGGTCTTCATAAGTTGAACTAACAAATACTTGGTAACGTTTATCCACTAATATTCCTCTTCATGGTTTATTCTAACAGAGCAACAATAAGGTTCTTACACTTATGGAATGAATGACGATCAAACATTGTAGATTTTCCCGATAAACCCTAAAATGGTTGTTTGGGAGCGCGGGAGGATTGTTAAATATTGTGTTGATGAGCAATGCCGCGATCACCAACCGGAATTCCATTGCATTCTATGGGGTTATATCGTTTGCCTTTATGGGATGCAAGGAGATTTTTCGATTATTTTTAAAATAGCTGATCCATAATTCTGCTTTGCCAAAAACAATCTATTCATAGGATGTGCTCTTATTTTCCCATCGGCTCAGCCAGTCGGCCACAACCGTTGTGCCGATGATGACCAGCCCGCCGGCAAGGGTCCGGTATATGTTTGTTCTGAAAGATTCCTGCTTTATTGATGTTTCTTCCTATATTGTTTGACACTTATTGTATATATCAGGCCTTTGTCAAAGGCAATTATCTATTCATTCATGAAAGACCGATGGACCTTCTATCAACTTGTAAAAAAAACGGACACTCACAGTAAAAAAGAGGTTCGAAAAAATTCAAAGGCTGATTTCCTCCCATTTATCAATTCCCGGTGTCCGCTTTGCTGTCAAGCTATCCTATCAGCCATGGGTTTGATTTCTCCCTTATTTTGAAAACTGGCATGCAAATTGAATTGGCGGTTGGTAGAAATATATGTTGCGCCCTGTCTCATGTCATCACAATTTGCCTTAGGAGGGGTGATCAAACCATGCCGAATCAATCAAATTCAACCGTACCGGAAATCTGCGAATTCACATCGGATGAACTGAGCAGAGTCGATGATATCATCCATGGATACAAATCAAAACCGGGATCGTTAATCCCGGTTCTTGAAGAAATCCAGGAAACCATCGGGTATCTGCCGATTTCCATTCAGAAAAGAATTGCGGCCGGGCTTAACATCGCTTTTGGTGAAATATACGGTGTTGTGACGTTTTATTCTTTTTTTACCATGGTCCCCAAAGGGAAACATACCATCCGGTGCTGCCTCGGGACAGCGTGTTATGTCCGGGGCGGGAAAAAACTTTTGGATGCCGTCAGCCGGGAACTGGAGATAGGTCCCGGATATACCACCGAGGACAGGCGGTTTTCCCTGGAAACGGTCCGCTGCCTAGGAGCCTGCGGACTGGCCCCTGTAATGATGGTGGGGAAGGATACCTATCGTCAGGTAAAACCTGCCAAAGTATCAGGGCTGATTGAAGACTACGATTAATAAGAGGGCCATCATGTCTTTTCTAAAAATTGAAGACCTGTACCGGATTAAAGGAGATGTACTTAGAAAATGGGAACTTGTCCCCGGAAAAACAAGCGCCCGGATCTGTGTGCATATGGGCACCTGCGGGATATCTTCCGGCGCTGACAAGGTCCTGGATGCAGTGAACAAAGCGCTTTTATCTTCGGGCAGAACCGATATTATGATCACCACTTCCGGATGTGCCGGGATTTGTAATTATGAACCGCTGATTACCATTGAAAGGGTGGGTGAAGAACCTGTCAGATATGCCAGGGTGACCCCGGAAAAAGCCGGCTTGATTTTTCAGGACCATGTCCTCGGCGGCCGTATGAATCCTGAATGGGTCTTTGCCAGGGGCTGGGAGCAGAAAGAAAAGGATTTTGAAGGCCCTGAGAGCCTTGTATCGGCGCTCACTCCCCATATCCGGGATATCCTGTTTTTCGGTATGCAGCACCCGGTTGTGATGAGAAACCGGGGCCTGATCCAGGCTGAAAAAATTGAGGAATATATTGCCATGGACGGGTATTTTGCCGCTGCAAAAGCTCTGTACCAGATGGAGCCCGAAGAAATCATCAATGAGGTCAAGCGGTCCGGAATCAGGGGCAGGGGGGGCGCAGGATTTCCCACAGGAATGAAATGGCAGTTTGCCGCAGGGTCGAAAAATGATGTCAAATATGTCCTGTGCAATGCGGACGAAGGAGACCCCGGAGCCTTTATGGACCGATGCGTGCTCGAGTCAGACCCGCATTCGGTCATTGAAGGGATGATCATCGCAGCCAAGGCCATTGGTTCCCGCCAGGGATATATCTATTGCCGCGCCGAATATCCCCTTGCGGTTTCCATGCTGCATAGGGCCATCGCCCAGGCCAGGGATCTGGGGCTCCTCGGGAACAATATTTTCAATTCCGGGTTCAGCTTTGATCTTGAGGTTTACAGGGGGGCCGGGGCCTTTGTGTGCGGTGAAGAAACGGCTTTGATGACCTCCATTGAAGGCCGGCGGGGCACCCCCAGGCCCAGGCCCCCGTTTCCGGCCATCCAGGGTCTTTGGAAAAAACCCAGTATTCTGAACAATGTGGAAACCCTTTCAAATATCCCGCAGATTATCCTGAAAGGGGGAAAATGGTATGCGGGGATGGGAACCCGGAAAAGCAAAGGCACCAAAGTATTTGCCCTGACGGGCGATGTGAATAATGTGGGCCTTGTGGAAGTGCCCATGGGAACCTCCATCGGAACCATCATCCATGAGATCGGCGGCGGTATCCCAAAGGGTAAAAAATTCAAGGCGGTTCAACTGGGCGGACCTTCAGGCGGCTGTATCCCGGTCGAGCATCTGAATGCGCCGGTGGATTATGAATCCATTGCCCAGTTGGGGGCCATTGTCGGGTCCGGCGGCATGATTGTCATGGACGAAGATAAATGTGTGGTTGATATTGCCCGGTTCTTTATGGAATTCTGCAGGGACGAATCCTGCGGAAAATGCACACCCTGCCGGGTAGGAACCCAAAAAATGCTGGAAATCCTCACAAAGATCTGTGACGGAAAAGGAGAACAGGGCGATATCGAAACCCTGGAAAACTGGGCCGGAATTATCCGGAATACGGCATTGTGCGGGCTTGGCCAGACAGCTCCGAACCCGGTCCTTTCGACCCTGAGGTATTTCAGGGATGAATATGAGGCCCATATCCATAAAAAACGCTGCCGGGCGGCTGTATGCGGGGCACTGGTCAAGGCCCCGTGCAGGCATACCTGCCCCATCGGCATGAATGTGCCCGGGTATATCGCCCTGGTCAGGGCCGGAAACCTTGAGGACGCCTACCGGCTTTTGCTCAAGACCAATCCCTTTCCCAGTGTCTGCGGCCGTGTGTGTGACCATAAATGCGAATCCAAGTGCAGGCGCTCAACCATTGATGCGCCTCTCAGTATTAAAAACCTGAAACGCTTTATCACGGATCATACAGCAAGACCCCCGGTGGAACGGCTGCCGGTTGTCCATAGGGAAAAAATAGCCGTGATCGGTTCAGGGCCTTCGGGGCTGACCGTTGCCAAAGGCCTTGCCCTGAGAGGCTATGGGGTAACGATTTTTGAACAATTTTCAGAACCCGGCGGCATGCTCAGATGGGGGATCCCTGCCTACCGCCTGCCCCGGAATATACTCAAAAAAGAAATTGACGATATCTTAAGCCTGGGCATCGGCCTGAAATGTAATTCACGGATAGGGATTGATATCTCATGGCAGGAGATCCGGACAAAATTTGATGCCGTTTACCTGGCTACCGGTATTCATAAAAGCCTTTCCATGGATATGGTGGATGACCGACTGGACGGGGTATGGGGGGCCATTGAATTTTTACGGAAAATCAATTCCGATTATCCTCCCCGCATCGGGCAGAGGGTCGGGGTTGTCGGAGGGGGAAATTCAGCCATTGATGCCGCCAGGTCCGCCTTAAGACTCGGGGCTAAAGAGGTGACCATCCTGTACCGGAGGACCCGGCAGGACATGCCTGCCCTGGAAGAAGAAATCCTTGCCGCCGAAGCTGAAGGCATACAATTCAGATTCATGGTAACCCCTCTCAGAACCGAGGGGATCAACGGCAAGCTCTTGAATCTCATCTGCCAGAACATGACATTCGGGGATTTTGATATCACTGCCCGCAGAAAATCCGTGCCTAAAATCGGTGATGACTTTACCCTGGCCCTGGATCAGCTCATCATTGCCATCGGCCAGAAACCGGAGCACCCGTTTGATCTGGAAGAAGCCGGTATCCAGATTACCAAAACAGGCCTGATTGAAGTAGAAAAAGACACCATGACCGTGACATCCGCGCCCATGGTGTTTGCCGGCGGAGATGCCGTAAGCGGTCCGGATACGGTTGTTCAGGCCATTGCCGCCGGATTTGAATCCGCAAGGGAGATCGACGACGCCATACGCAAACAAAACGGCGGTGAAAAATATATTCATCCCGAAGAAACAATTGAAATTCCGCCTTTTATTGAAGAGGAAATCCTGGAAATGCCCCGGGTCCCCCTGCGTGAGGCAGACGCGAAACTGAGGATCAAGGATTTTCAGGAAGTTGAACTGGGGTATTCCATGGAAGAGGCTTTAAAGGAAGCCCGCAGATGTGTCCGCTGTGATATCGAGATTTAGAAAGACGGATTTCTCACAAGGAGAAGAAGATTGATGGAAGCAAATACTATAAAAATAACCATGGACGGAAAAGAGATCTTTCCCGAGGAAGGCATGAGCATACTGGATGCGGCCCGGCAGAACCAGATCCGCATCCCGACCCTTTGCCACCATCCTGATCTGTCGGCCTTTGGCGGGTGCAGGCTCTGCATGGTGGAAGTGGACGGGGCTCCGCGGCTGGTAGCAAGCTGTGTGACTCCGGTTCGGGACGGGATGGAAATCATCACCTCCAATGAAAAAATCATCCACAGCCGCCGGACCATTCTGGAATTTTTATTTGCCGAAAGAAATCACAATTGCATGATTTGCCCGGACAGCGGGGACTGCGAGCTTCAGAGCCTGGCCTATGAACTTCAGATGGATCATCTGACGGTTCACTCATCGTTTGATACTTTCCCCATGGATGTGACAAGCCCCTACCTGGCATTGGACCATAACCGGTGCATCCTGTGCGGAAGATGCGTCCGGGCCTGCCGGGAAATTTCCGGCGCCCGGGTATTGAATTTTATCCATCGCGGTCCCGACAGCCGCATCGGGTTTGATTTTGACGATACCCGGGGCGAATCAACCTGCCATGCCTGCGGGGTGTGTTTGCAGACCTGCCCCACCGGTGCCGTTGTGAACCGCTACAGAACCCATTATTCGGTCAAGGGCCATGATAAACGGCAATGGCGGAAGACTGAGTCCTGCTGCCCCCTATGCGGGCTGCTATGCGCCGTCACCGCCACAACTGCCGACAATACCCTGTTAAAAATTGAGGGCAACCTTGTGAAAGATACGGACCGGCCGGATGGCGGACAATTGTGTTTTAAAGGGCGGTTTGAAGTGCTCAAAACAAAGGGAGAGCGGCTAACCTGTCCCATGGTCCGGAATCATGACGGAAATTTGGAAGCAACAGATTTTCAAACGGCTATGGATCTGGTTTCTGAAAAATTGAACACTATCCGGGATAACCACGGCAAAGATGCCGTTCTGGGTCTGGTGTCCTCCATGTGCAACAATGAAACACTCGGGCAATTTAAAGACCTGATGGTCCGGGGCTGGCATTCCGGGGCCATTGATACCTTGGACGGCGATCATTTCAGGACTCTCTTGAAAACCAGGCGTCACCTGCCGGGCAGCTTTGACGAGGCATCTTGGAAAACCATCCCCGACTCAGACTTTATCCTGATAACCGGTGCCTCTCCCGGCCGGACCCATCCTGCCATCAACTCGTTGATTCACAAAACCATACTGGAGAAGAACATAAAGGTGGCCGTGATTGGAAATTCAAACCCTGGGTTGCCCATGACCTCGTTTTTCCTGCCCATAACCCGGGAACAAGAGCCCCTTCTGATTAAGGCCATGCTAAAACACACCGTCGAGATCATCGGAAGCCCGGCCCAAAAAGCCCCTGACTGGAATCGCATTTGCAAAGAAACAGACCTTATTGATTCGGCAAAACTCCTGAATGATTCCGGTCTGGACAAAGCCTCAAAGATGCAGTTCCAGGAAATGGTCAAAGCCTATGCAACTGCCGTGACCCCTTTGATTGTGACAGGGGAGGGATTTACCGGCACAAATGATCCTTCAGGCTTGGATGATCTATTGGACCTGGCCATGCTGAAAACCTATCCCTCTGCAACCCGTCCGGGAATCATCCTGCTCAAACCCTTTGGGAACAGTGCCGGCGCATGGCAAACGGGCATTCCGTCCATTGAACCCTTATCCGGGTCCGTCAACTGGAAAGGCGGGCTTTTCATTTTATCCGGAGAAGAAGGTGAGGCCCATATTTTATCGGGTCCGGCGTCAGCAGTGGATTTTCTTGCCGTCATCAGTCCATTTTTCCCGGATCCATTGGCCCGGCGCGCCGATATCCTGATCCCTGCGCCGACCTGGATGGAAGAAGACGGAACCTATACCTCCCTGGATGGGCGGCAGACCCTTTTAAAACCCAAGCTGTATGATCCGCCGAACCATATTCAACATATGCAGGACATCCTGTCTTCATTGGCTGAAAAGGCCGGGTGGATACCGGCATGACACGACACAGGGGAAAACCTAAACCATGCTTTCGGAATGATCAGACTAAATTGGAGGAAATTCCATGAAACTGCCTAAAATCGCAACCGTATGGCTGGAAGGATGTTCAGGCTGCCATATGTCCTTTCTGGATATGGATGAAGATCTGCTGAATATCTTTTCCAGGGTTGAACTCACGGATTCACCGATTACGGATTTTAAAGACTTTAATTTCCAGGATGTTGCCCTGGGAATTATCGAAGGCGGGATTGCAAACGAAGAACAGGTGGAAATTGCAAAAAAACTTCGGGAAAAATCTAAAATTTTAATGGTTTGGGGGGATTGTGCAGTTTTTGGCGGGATCAATACCCTGCGGAATGCATTCTCCACACAGGAGATATTGCAAAGGGGCTATATAGAGACCGAAAGCACGGTGAACGGCGCCATCCCGGTTCATGAAAGTCTTCCCGTACTCCTTGAAAAAGCCCTTCCTGTCAACCGCTTCGTGACGGTGGATGTGTATGTGCCGGGCTGTCCGCCTTCTCCTGACGCCATTGCCTATTGTTTAAACGAAATCCTGCAGGGGAGAATCCCTGTGCTGCCAACCGATATGATGCATTTTGACTGAGGAGAGGGGAGGATGAACACGACAAAAACCATTACCATTAATCCCATAAGCCGCCTGGAAGGCCACGGCAAGGTCACCATCCATTTGAACGCCGACGGTGAGGCAGCAGATGCCCGGTTTCATATCACCCAATTCAGGGGATTTGAAAAATTCTGCGAAGGAAGGCCTTTTGAGGAAATGCCCGTCATTACCCAAAGAATCTGCGGTATTTGTCCGGTCAGTCACCAACTGGCTTCTGCTAAGGCCTGTGACGCCATTTTAGGGGTCGGAATTCCGGAGACGGCCAAAAAACTCAGGGAATTGATTCATATGGGTCAATTCATTCAATCCCACGCCCTTCATTTCTTTTACCTGGCAAGCCCTGACCTGCTTCTGGGATGGGATGCGGATCCGGCCGGCCGAAACGTGGCGGGGGTGGCCGGACATTCTCCTGCCCTTGCCCTGAAAGGCATCAGATTAAGAAAATTCGGTCAGGATATCATCCAGGCCCTGGGCGGGAAAAAAATTCATCCGGTATTTGCTGTTCCCGGCGGAGTTGCCAGCCCGCTCCTGAAAAGCGACCGGGATGCGTTGCTCGGCAGGTTTGCCGAAGCCTATGAAACCGCCTATACGGCACTGGATATCATCAAGGAATGGACGGATAGGAACCAGGAACAGGTTAAAACTTTTGCAAATTTTGCATCTCTTTATGCAGGGCTTGTGGATAAAGACGGACACCTTGACCTGTATGACGGAAAAATGAGGATTTCAGGCCGGGAAAGAGCCGTTATAAGGGAATTTGATTCCAACGAGTATCTGAAATTCATCGGAGAGCAGGTGGAGCCCTGGTCCTATCTGAAATTCCCCTTTTATAAACCCCATGGATATCCTGACGGGTGTTACCGTGTCGGACCCCTGGGGCGGTTGAATGCTGCCGACAGCATGGGCACGCCCAAAGCGGAAACAGAGCGGAAAATTTTCAGGGGAACCTATGGGGGAGAATGGAACGGGTGCACGCTGTTATACCACTATACCCGCCTTATCGAACTCGTTTATTGTCTGGAAAAAGCTGAAAATCTCCTCAGGGACGAGCAAATCTGCAACAGTGAGATCAGAATAACGGCCGATGTCAAACATAAAGAAGGGATCGGTATGATCGAAGCCCCGAGGGGAACCTTGATCCATCATTACATCGTGGACCCCCATGGTGCTGTTCAAAAGGTCAACCTCATTGTTGCAACCGGTCATAACAATATTGCCATGAACCGTTCCATACAGTTGGTGGCCAGGGAATACATCCACAACGGCGTTGTCAGGGAAGGCATTTTAAACCGGGTTGAAGGCGCCATCCGGTGTTATGACCCCTGCCTTTCCTGTTCGACCCATGCCGCAGGCCCGATGGCGCTGGAAATCCTGATCCATGATGTTTCAGGCAGGCTTGTCAAGGAACTGGTGAGGAACTGAGCCATGCAGCCCTTGAGCCTTGCAAGAATGGACACCTGGATCATCGGCTATGGAAATGTCCATCGCCGGGATGACGGCATCGGGCCCTATGTGGCCCGTATAATAGAAAACAGCCTGACCCCCGGGGAAAATATTCGTATTCTGACCTTTTTTCAATTGGCCCCGGATCTGATTGAAGAATTACGGTATGCTGGCAGAATCCTATTTATTGATGCAAGCCGGGAGGCCATTGATAATGGATTCAAATGGACAAAAATTACACCTGAACCCAATGGATGTTACCATGTCACGCATCTGTTTACGCCGGCCTTGATCCTGAGGTATATTCAATCGCTTTATCAGCATGACCCGGAAACCTATCTGGTCTCTGTCCAGGGGGATAATTTTGAATTTGGCGACGGACTTGATCCCCCGGCTGAAACCAGGGCCATGGGGGCTGCATCGGAAATCATTTCATTTCTGGATACCTGCCTCGGCCGGGCCGGTAGGGCCTGCAACCACTTTACCAAAGGAGGGCAATATGGCTGCTACAAAAACCATACTCATCATTGACGATGATAAAGACATGGTGAATACAACCCGAATTATTCTTGAAAGCCGAAATTACGCCGTAGAGGCCGCCTATAACGGCAAAGACGGCTATTCCATGATTGAAAAACACCCTCCTGACCTGATCCTCCTGGATGTGATGATGTCCACAAATACAGAAGGGTTCGATCTTGCCTATAAACTTAAAAACAGCAACCAATATAGGGATATCCCCATCATTATGCTGACATCTTTCCCCCGGGAAATCACCCTGCAGGGCCCGGAAAAGTTTCAACATATCCTCGGGGAAGACTGGCCTGTCTCGGAATTTTTTGAAAAACCCGTTGATCCGGATGAACTGCTTGCCGTCATTCAGGATCTGCTTGTAGGGAAACCATAAACAGGCCATAACCGGAATACGCTTTTTGATCGGATAAGGAATATGCTTTATGAGCCTGGGGCATCAATTGATAAAAGAGCAGTTGTTCTTCAGGAAAGAACTGAAAGAAAGGGTTTTCTGGTTCATTAAGCTCAGATGGATTGCCATAGCCGGAGCTGCCCTGTGCAGTTACGCCCTCTTTTTTCTTGAGCCCGGCCTGCCGGTATTTCCGATGATCATCCTTATTCTCGGGGTGGCTTTTTATAATATCCTGTTTTTATTCACCTGGCTGCGGCTCAAATCCTTCCCATCTGAAAGGGTCAGGCCCTTTGAAATTTTTGCCCACATTCAAATTGTTTTTGACCTGGTTGCTTATTTATTTTTCATTTTTTTGACAGGCGGGATTCAGAGCCCCTTCCTGATATTTGTGATCTTTCATATCATCCTGGCCGGAATTCTGCTTTCCCCTGTCAGTTGCTTTATCATTTCCGGCCTGGTGGTTCTGATTTTTGCCGGGCTGATGGCATTAGAACACACAACCGGTCTTCCCCGGCCACCCGGTTTTTTCCAAAACACATTGCTCACGGGCGATCTTGAATTTCCAGGCGCTCTTTTTGTGTTCCTTATACTGGCGGCGTTTATTCTGATTTCTGCATTTTTGACCACTTCCATCAAACTGAGTTTAAGAGTCAAGGGACGGGAATTGCTTAAAGTCTCAAAGGCCTTGGAAATAAGCAATGCCAAGCTGATGACCCTGTACGAAATGGTAAAGGAAATGGGAAGCCTTTATGATCTTCAAAAACTGATGGATACCGCCACCCGGAATTCCGCCGTCATCACGGGAGTGAAAGGATGTTCCATCAAACTTTTGGATGAAAAAAGGGAAAAATTCTCTTCAAGCTATGGCCTGAGCGAGGATGATATTGCCAAAGAGGCCATAAATAGTAAAAAGGAAGGGATGGCTGCTGTCATGTGCCTGCCCCTCAAAGTTAAAACCCTGCTGCTGGGAGATATCTGTTTTTACAGCGAAGCGCCCCTTTTTTTTGATGCTGAGGATAAGGTTTTTTTCTCTCTGATCGCTGACCTGACTGCCCTCGGCATAGAGACCATCAACCGGGAGCTGAACAAATCCTGGTTTCTTGCAAAGGCGGCTCACCAGCTCCGCTCGCCCATGAATGCCATCCACACCATGCTGGACATGCTTCAAAAAGGATTTCAGGGCCCGGTCAGCGAGAAGCAGAAAGAAACCCTGAACCGATGTAACACCCGGATCAAACTTCTTGGCGATATGATCCATGATTTGCTGAAGATAGGGATGAGAAGGACGGAAACAAACCATTCAGGTGTTCTTCCGGTTGACATAACCCTTCTTTTGCAGAAATTAACCGATCTTTATTCGCCCAGGGCCCTGGAAAAAAATATAACCCTCACGCTTCAAACCGCTGCAGATATCCCCCGGATTTATGCAGATGAGCAACTCCTGGATGATCTTTTCTCAAACCTGATCTCCAATGCTTTAAAATATACGCCTGAAAAGGGCGAGGTCCGAATTGCCGTATCAATGGAGGATCATTGCCGGATAAAATTTCAAATTTCAGATACCGGTATCGGCATTCCCGAAGAAGACCTGCCCAATCTTTTTTCTGAATTTTTCAGATCTGAAAATGCAAGGGCATTTACGGAAAACGGAACCGGTCTGGGCCTGGTTATTGTCAAAGAGGCCCTGGACATTCTGAAAGGAACAATGGCGATTGAAAGCACCCTGGGACAAGGCACCTGTTTTACCTGCCGGTTTCCCGTCGGCTCAGCCAGCCGGCAACCACCGTTGTGCCGATGATGACCAGCCCGCCCGCGAGGGTTCGGATGCCGGGGATTTCATTTAAGATGAAAAAGGCCAGGACAATTCCGTAGACCGGTTCAAGGCCTGCAATGACCGATGCGGTCTGGGCCCGGATAAAGGTCAGGGAATGGATGAACAGGGTATGGGCCAGGGCCGTGCAGACCACGCCTAAAAAAATGAGGTTGGGAAGATCGGAAACCGGGGGCAGGGGGATCTTCAGCAAAAGCACCGGGATGAGCAGAAAAAGAGCGGCAAACAGGTTCTGATAAAAGGCCACGGCAATGGAATCCGAGATCCTTGCGTTTCTCCGGTTCACCAGGGCCAGGACGGCAAAGGTAAATCCTGAAATGATCCCGTAAAATCCGCCCCGGGTCACATTGTTGGAAAAATCAAATTCCGGGATGACCAGGAGGATGCCCAGGAAAACGGCGCCGGCAATGAAAACATCCGCGGGTTTCAATTTTTCCCGGAAACACAGGGGTTCCAGAAAGGTAACAAACAAGGGAAAGGTGGAAAAGGTGACCAGACCCACGGCCACGCTGGAAACCTGGATGGAAAAAAAGAAGGACCACCAGTGAACGGCCAGAAGGATGCCCTGGAGCATGAAAAAGAAAAATTCCGTTTTCCCGAAGGAGAGGAGTACGGTCTTGGATACGATCCGGGCATAGAGGTACAGGGCTATAAAGGCAAAAAAGGTCCGGCCCAGCACAATATAAAGGGGGCTGCACGACAGGAATTTCCCAAAAAGCCCTGCAAACCCGAACAGAAAAACTGCCGTATGGATTTGCAGGGCCCCTTTATGGAATACGGGCCGTTTCAACCGGTTACCGGGTGAGCTGCCGGTATTTGATGCGGGTCGGCTGATCCGCCTTGATGCCGAGGCGCTTTTTCCGGTCCTTTTCATAGTCGGAATAGGAGCCTTCAAAGAACAGGGTCTGGCTGTCCCCTTCAAAGGCCAGGATATGGGTGGCGATCCTGTCCAGGAACCACCTGTCATGGCTGATGATGACGGCGCATCCGGCAAAATTTTCCAGGGCCTCTTCCAGGGCTCTTAAGGTATTGACGTCCAGATCATTGGTGGGCTCATCCAGGAGCAGCACATTGGCTTCCTTTTTCAGGAGGGTGGCCAGATGGACCCGGTTTCTTTCCCCGCCCGAGATTTCCCTGACTTTTTTCTGCTGGTCCTGCCCTGAGAAATTGAATTTTGCCACATAGGCTCTTGAATTGATCTCCCGCCCGCTGATGAGCATTTTTTCCGTGCCGCCGGTGATGGTTTCAAACAGGGTCTTTTCCGGATCAAGGGTGTCCCTTTCCTGGTCCACATAGGCCAGCTTTACGGTCTGGCCGATTTCGATGGTTCCCGAATCCGGCTTTTCCCGGCCGGTGATCATGTTGAAAAGGGTGGTCTTGCCCGCGCCGTTGGGGCCGATGACGCCGATAATGCCTCCGGGCGGGATGACAAAGCTCATGTTCTCGACCAGGAGCTTGTTGTCATAGCCCTTGGATACGGCCTGGGCCACGATGACCTTGTCGCCCAGGCGGGGTCCGGGCGGAATAAAGATTTCAAGATCGTTTTCCTGCTGTTTGCCGTCTTTTTTCAAGAGGTCTTCATAGGCCGTGATCCTGGCCTTGGGTTTTGCCCTTCGGCCCTTGGGCGACATCTTGATCCATTCCAGTTCCCTTTGCAGGGTCTGCTGGCGTTTGGATTCGGATTTCTGTTCCTGGGCCAGGCGTTTCTGCTTCTGGTCCAGCCAGGAGGAATAATTGCCCTTCCAGGGAATGCCTTCTCCCCGGTCCAGTTCCAGGATCCACCCGGCCACATTGTCCAGGAAATACCGGTCATGGGTGACGGCAATGACCGTGCCTTCATAGCGGTTCAGATGTTGTTCCAGCCAGGATACGGATTCGGCGTCCAGGTGGTTGGTGGGCTCGTCCAAAAGGAGGATGTCGGGTTTCTGGAGCAGGAGCCGGCAAAGGGCCACCCGCCTTTTTTCACCGCCTGAAATCACATTGACGGGCATATTTCCGTCCGGGCACCGCAGGGCGTCCATGGCCATTTTCAATTTGGAATCCAGGTCCCAGGCATTGATCCGGTCCAGCTTTTCCTGGAGTTTGCCCTGCTTTTCCAGAAGCTTGTCCATTTCATCATCGGACATGGGGTTGGCAAATTCTGCGGAGATGGCTTCATATTCATTGAGCAGATCCACGGTTTCCTTGACCCCTTCCTCAACCACTTCCCTGACGGTCTTCTGGCTGTCCACCAGGGGCTCCTGTTCAAGATAACCGATGGTATAGCCCTTGGACAGGATGGTCTCGCCGGCGAATTCTGTGTCAACGCCCGCCATGATTCTGAGGAGCGAACTCTTGCCTGATCCGTTCAGACCCAGGACCCCGATTTTCGCCCCGTAAAAATAAGAAAGGGAAATATTTTTAAGCACTTGTTTCTGGCCGTGGAATTTACCCACATTCATCATGGAATAAATCACTTTTTTGGTATCTTCAGTCATGTTTTTACTCCTTATTCAATGGCGGCAATACATTCGATCTCAATCCGGACATCCCTTGGCAGCCTTGCCGCTTCAACGGCGGAGCGTGCCGGTTTATGGCCTTTGAGACAGGCTTCATAGACCTTGTTCATGGCGGAAAAATCATCCATGGATTTCAGAAACACCGTGGTCTTGATAATTTTATCCAGGGTGGTTCCGACTTCCGACAGAACCGCTTCAATATTTTTCATGACCTGGGCCGTCTGTTCTTCAATGCGGGTTCCCACAATGGTCATGGTCTCAGGGTCCAGGGGGATCTGGCCGGAACAAAAGGCAAGATCGCCATGGACGACGGCATGGCAATAGGGGCCAATAGCGGCAGGGGCTTTTTTGGCAAATATCTGTTTCATTCTAAATCTCCTTCTTGGGTCTGGTATGCTTCTAATAGGTCATTACAGGTTCTTTTAATATCAGATCAATGGCGGTTTTTGCGGTTTTTGCAAGTTCGGGGAAATGGTCTTCCAGTTTGGCGACCTGTCTTAGATTTTCACCGGTTCTCAGGATCAGGCGGGCCAGGTCCCCTTCGGAAAAATCATACCGGGTGCAGATGGTTTCCCAGGGTTCGCCCTGGGCCCAGAGATAGATGAGCAGGCTGGGCTGGATATAAAGATTGGGGGCGCTGAAGCCTTTTTCCAGCATGGTGACGGCAAAGGGTTTCAGCTCTTTTCTGACATCCAGGAAAACATCTTTCAGCCCCTTGGGAAGGGCCTGGTGGTATAAGGGCTCATCATTGAATTCCCTTTCATTGACAAAGGAGCCTACAATGGCAGCCAACAGGGCCGGGTCCGATTGGGGCAGAAGATTGTTTCGGATACTCTGGGCCACCAGGAGGGGGGAGTCGATCCTGAGTTTGGAAGCCCATAGCCCATCTTCCGTCAAGGCTCCGTCTTCCGTAACAAATTTTTCCAAAAGAAGAAAGTCCATATGATCGATGAAATCGTCCCAGAGCAGCTCCATATCCGAGCCGAATCGTTTTCTTGCAATTTTTCCCCTCTTTTTTCCGGACCGGATGAGATAGGAGGCAAAGGATTTTTCAAGGAGCAGTTTGATCTGATCGGGCGTATGGGATAAAAGCAGGTTCAGAACCATGGAAAAATTAATGAAGAGCTGACTTTCAATATCCAGAGGAGGCGAATTCATTAATTTGACCATATGATTTAAATCCATGAATTTGCCCGGCATGACAATGCAGAAACCGATCTTGTCCTTCCCCCGCCGTCCGGCCCGGCCGGACATCTGCTGAAGTTCGCTGGGGGTCAGGGGCATGAATTCCACCCCGTTAAAGCGGTCCGAATTCAGGATGACCACGGAACGGGCAGGAAAATTCACCCCGGCGGCCACCGTGGAAGTTGCAAACATGGCATCCAGAAAACCTTCGGCCATGAGGGTTTCCACAACCGCTTTCCAGGCGGGAAGATGGCCGCTGTGGTGGGAGGCCGTTGCCGTCCTTTCAAGATAGGGTCTCTGGGCATGGGTTTTCAGGTGGGGATGGGAGGATACCAGATCATCTATTTTATCGATCAGGGCCTGCTTCCTTTCCGGGTTTTGGTTTAACAATTTTGAATTGCAGAGTTTTATGGCCTGGTCACAATCCGAGCGGGATTTTAGAAAAAAGATGGCCGGCAGAAGATCATAGGTGGAGAGGATATGAAGGACATCCCCAAAGGGCGGTAGTTTTTCATTGCGCGACATCACGGGCTTGTTTTTTGAATGAGCAAATTTAAATACTTTTTTATGAAGGACTTTTTCCTCTTCTGATTCCTCGATCAGGGGGAAAAGCGTTCCCGAAGGGTGGATAAAAATAGGGAAAAGGGGTACGGGCCTTTCCTGGGCCTTAATAACCCGGCATCGCTTTCCCCGGATGGATTCCAGCCATTCGGCAATGGATACGGGGTTGCCGATGGTGGCGGACAGGAGAAGCAAGGGAATCCGCACCGGCAGGTAAATGATGATCTCTTCCCAGACCACCCCCCGTTGCTCGTCTCCGAGGAAATGGGCCTCATCCAGGATGATCAGGTCGGAGGTCAGGTTTTCGCCGGTATGCATGGCGTCATAGAGCTGGTTCCTCAGGATTTCCGTGGTGCCGATGACAATGGCGGCATCGGGGTTTTCCTTGATGTCGCCGGTGAGGATGCCGACCCTTTCCTTGCCGAAAAGTTTTGAAAACTGGGAATGGATGGAATTGGTCAATGCTTTTAACGGTGTGGCATACCAGACCTTTCCATTTTTTTGCAGCACACTGTGGGCAATCTGTTCGGCAATCCAGGTTTTCCCGGCGCCCGTGGGGGCCGTCACCAGGCAGTCGGATGTTTTTATGGCCTCCAGGGCCTGAATTTGAAACGGGTCCGGTCTAAACTCGGTTTCTGCCGGGATTCCGATTTTTTCAAACACGCGCTTCAGGGATTTGTCGGAACCGGCTTGCATTGCCGGGCCATTGATTTTCGGCTTTTTGGGGGAACCAGCTTTCTTTGACGTATAAAATCTTTTTCTCATGACAGAGATAAACCACAAAAACCAATATTATGCAACTGATTCCGCAGGGGAGGGAATCGGGTTACAACACTTTTTGGGAAAAACCGGGTATTCCTTTTCCCTTTCGGTTCAAGATCCGGTCAAGGATGATTTTTGAGGATTCAAACCCGAAATCCTTCTTGTTGAGAGCGGCAGGATTCATAAATGAAACGTCCAGGATATCGTCCCGTGCCGTAATGGGCCCGAAGTCCGGAACCTGGCAAAAAAAGGCAGAATCCGTGATGCTGTAAGTAACATCCTTATAAACATAGGTATTGGGAACAGAGCAGAAATAGGTTAAAGAACCGGCATCCAGGTTGAGTTCTTCCTTAATTTCCCGAACAAGGCATTCTTCAAGGGTTTCTCCGGGTTCTGCAAATCCGCCGGGAAAATCGAGCATGCCTTTGGCCGGGTCATGTTTCCGTCTTGTGACCAGGAGGTCTTGATGTTGATTGAAAATGAGGGCAATGCCTGCAGATGCCGTGTTCAAATAAAATTCAAAACGGCATTGCAGGCACACAAAAGATTTCGGGCAGGCTGCGGAAAGTGTTTTCTTTCCGCAGGAAGGACAATATTGAAAAAGACGGCTGTTGCTGTTTATCAAGGGATTTCCTATATCTACCGGAAGGGATCAGGGATTCATGACATAGACATCCTTTAAGGCCATGACCTGGTTTTCCCAGATTCTTGAAAACCGGGCCTTATCCGTCACCGGTTTTTTGATCATTTTTTGGCAATAGTCCATCTGGATATCGGAGGTATCGGTTTTTGAGTAGAGCTTTAAGGCAGATTCGGAAAAATCACGGATCATGAAATCAAAGATCTGCTCCAGAAGGTCTTCTTCAAAACGGTCCATGTTGAATTTCTCAATGATCAACTGGCCGTAGGCCACCAAGGTGAAGAGCTCTCCCAGATACAGAAGAAAATCCATATTTTTGGATTGGTCTTCATTGGGAGTGGCCTTGGCGAGCATTTCCCTGAGCAGGCCGATCTGTTCCTTAAAGGTGTTCACATTGGGCAGATCCACACTGTTGTATGCAAGATTGAAATCATGGAATTGGATTTTCCCCAGACCCTTGGTCTCTCCCTGCCGGAACAGGAATTCATCACAGGCGGCGTCATCCCGTTTGGGGATGACGGGGAATTGTCCGGGGTTGAAAAAATAATTGGCCATGAATTTGATGATGAGGGCCATATTCACATGGACGGTTCCCTCAAGCTTGGGCAGGGACCGGATGTCGGAAGCGGCCATTTCAAAATACCCGTCCTTTTCAAAACCTTTGGCCGCAATCACATCCCATAAGAGGTTGATGACGGTTTCTCCCTGGCTGGGGACCTTCATTTTCACCATGGGATTGTACAAGAGGTAACGCCGGTCATCTTTGGATGCGCTTCGGAAATAATCCGCAGCCCGCAGGGAAAAAAGCTTCATGGCCGTCAGCCGGGTATAGGCATCCACAAACATCTGCCGGATATGGGGGAAATCCGTCACCCATTTTCCATAAAGATTCCGGCCGGCGGCGTGGTTGAGGGCTTCGTAAAAGGCATGGGTGCAGATGCCGACGGAGGCCCAGCCCAGATTGAATTTGCCCACATTGATGGTATTCAGGGCCGAATCCCAGGCTTCCCGGCCCGTGGAAAGGATGTCCTCATCCGTAACCGGATAGCCGTTCAGGGCATATTCGGCCACATAGCCCTCCCAGTCCACCACATTCTGGACCAGATCATAATTTTCATGTTCAGGATTCACTGCAAAAAAGACATAGTCATCGGTTTCTGAATTTTTCCCGAAGGTGGAAACAATGCCGGCCTTATTGGCATTCCCGATATAGTATTTTCCCCCATCCGCAACATAGCGGCCGTCACCCAGGGGGGTGAGGCTCATGTCCGAGGAATAAAGGTCTGCCCCATGGGTTTTTTCCGACAGGCCAAAGGCAAAAATATGGCCTTCCTTTAACAGTTGGGCGGTTTTTGTCTTGGCGGTTTCATTTGTGCCCATCCATATGGGACCCAGCCCCAGGATGGAAACCTGCCAGGTATACCAGTGGGACAGGTTGTAAAAACTCAGGATTTCATTGAAATCGCAAATCCTCCGGGTATCCCATCGGGCGTTGGGATTGCCTTGGGCATATGCTGAAGGGGTCAACAGGGTCGAAAAAATCTCATTTTCTTTCAGAAAAGTGATGAAATCCTCATACCAGATTCGTTCATGGTAATCCGATTTTAATTTTTGTTTGCCCCGGGTCTCAAAATAGGCAATGGTTTTTTCCATGATGGCTTTTGAGGCTGCATCCAGATGGTCAAATGATTGTTTTTTGGGATTGAGTAAATACATGACAGAGTCCTTTAATCTTTAGGATGATTAAGTTAGTATCCAAACTTGTTTAATCCGTGTTGATAATATCCATCAGCCATCGCCGGAATAGGATTTTTTCTTCCGGAGAAAAGCCTTTCATCAGTTCTTCATTGGCCTTTCTGCGCTCCATGATCAAATCCTGTTTCAGGGTGTCGGCCTTTTGGGAGGTGTAAATGGCAAACAGGCGCCTGTCCTTTTCATCGGGCCTTTTTTCGACCCAGCCGCTTTTGGCCATCCGGTCGAGAACATCAGAGAGGGTGGCCTTATCCAGGAGCAGGAATTTCCCCATTTGTGAGGCTGTCATGCCCGGTTTATACCAGAGACTTTCCAGCACCAGGTGCTGCATATTGGTAAGTCCGTAAGGGATCAATTGTTTTGTGAACGATGCATGGGCTTTTTGATATACCTTGGCCAGAAGGAAGATCATGCAGTCCGGAACATCATCGGGCAGTATTTGGGCCATGTTTAACTCCTTTGTATACGAACAATACAGGAGAAAAACATTTTTGTCAATTCGGGATCAAACTTATAGATGCCGGTTTAGGTTGGAATAGGCTCCGATAAAACAGTGATGCAAAGAGACTGCGGATGTAGCCGGGTCCTTGTCCAACCGAGGTCTACTCTACTATTTCAAGGATGACTCTTTTTTGTTCCTTTGCGGATGCACAGGATAAAATGGTTCGCATGGCCTGGGCGGTCCTGCCTTTTTTACCGATTACTTTTCCAAGGTCTTCCTTTGCAACCCTTAATTCCAGAACAAGGGTCTGCTGGGCTTTGATTTCCTTGACTTCGACCTGATCAGAATGATCCACCAGTGCTTGAGCGATGTATTTAATCAACTCTTTCATAAATCTGTTCTCCTTTTACTTATCAGATGGTAGAAGAAATATAATATGAACTACAACACGTATTGCTCTGTTGAACCTTCTGGTAAATCAATCTGGAAAAATATAGGCCAGAATATCACAGCGGATAATAATCTCAAGCCCTAATTTCCAAAAATTAAGCCCTATTTTGTTTTATTCTCATTACGGTTTATTTTGGAGGGTTTTGGACAGGGCGGGCCGGTCCGGAATTGTCTATTACCGGTTTATTATTTGTCATAGGCAAGTTTTAATCCGAATCCGATAAAAATCAGCCCGGAGAGCTTTTGCAGCAAGCTTCCTGTCTTAGGATGGCGTCTCAGGGCATCGGTCATGAGAGCGGCCGCCAGTGTCAGAAAAAGGCACCAGAGGGTTCCGGTAACCAGAAAGGTCGCTCCGAGAATCAAAAAAGGCATCACCCCGTAGGTCTGATGGGGATTGATGAATTGGGGAAGAAATGAAAGAAAGAAGAGTCCGACTTTGGGATTCAGTACATTTGTCAATACGCCCTGTTTATAGATTTTAAACAGATCCCGGGACGAATTGGACACGAGGAGCATATCCAATGAGGACTGTTTGCTGAAAATCGTCCTGATCCCCAGATAGATGAGATACCCGGCACCGGCCCATTTGATCAGTGAAAAAACAAGGGCTGAGGTGGACAGGATCATGGACAGCCCAAAGGCGGCGCAGAGAACATGAACGACACAACCGGACATGATGCCGGCCACAGAGACGAGGCCGGCGCTTTTTCCCTGGGAAATGCTCCGGGTCAGGATATAAATCGTATCAATACCCGGGGTAAGGTTCAGAACAATGGCCGACGCAAGAAATCCCAGATAGTTTTCAATCCCGAAGGATGCAAAAAAGTCTAAAGTCATGATCAATCAAACAAGGCATTAATAAAAAGTTTTGGGTCAAAATCCTGGAGATCGTCAATCTGCTCTCCGACACCGATATACCGGATGGGCAGCTTCATGTTTTCGGCAATGGCAGCCACAATGCCGCCCTTTGCCGTTCCATCCAGTTTGGTCAGGGCAATCTGGGTCAATCCCACGGCTTCATTGAAAAGCCTGGCCTGGGAAATGGCATTTTGCCCGGTGGTTGCATCCAGAACCATCAATACCTCATGGGGAGCTTCGGGCAGTTTTTTTTGGACGGATCGTTTTATTTTTTTCAGTTCTTCCATGAGGTTTTTCTGGGTATGAAGCCTGCCGGCCGTATCAATGAGCACAATATCCACGTCCCTTGCCAGAGCGGCTTCCATGCAGTCATAGGCAACGGCTGCCGGATCAGCGCCTTCCTTATGCTTGACAATACCGGCATTGGCCCGTTGGGCCCAGATTTCAAGCTGTTCAACGGCTGCCGCCCGGAATGTGTCGGCCGCTGCAACAAGCACTTTTTTCCCTTCAGCCGTGAATTTCATGGCAAGTTTACCCAGGGTGGTTGTTTTACCGGTTCCGTTGACACCCACCACCATAATGACATGGGGTTTTCGATGAGGGGTCTTTGAGGCATCCGAGGGCAGGGGAAACAAGGCGATCAATTCATCTTTGAGCACCTGTTTGAGCTCGTCGGCAGTGGACAGTGATTTTGCTTTTTTCCTGATGCGGCTCATCATTTCCATGGTGGTTTCCATTCCAAGGTCGGAGGTGATCAGCGCCTCTTCCAATTCTTCAAAAAGCGCATCATCTATTCCTTTTCCGGAAACAAAAAGCTGATTGATGTCCGTTGTCAGCAGTTGCCGGGTTTTAGACAGGCCGCTTTTCAGCTTTGAAAAGAGTCCTGTTCCCTGTTCTTTTTTTTCAGGTTCTTTTTTTTTAAACAGGTTGAATACCAATTTAGTCTCCTCGTGGTCTGTTTGTTATGTCTGATCTTGTACATGGTTATCAGATCAGAATCAAGGATTCCCGGATAAAAACCGGCCGGGCTGTCTGGAATTCCTTTATCGTTGGTATTGCTTTTGGGGGTTTGTTTTGGATTGTTAATTTTCATAATGTCTGCTATTGAATTCAGACATTATGCAAGGAAAGAAAATACCCCTGATATGCGCGTCGGATAATTCCGCCGGATTGATTTTTTGATGATGGAGCAAAAGACAATGATTACTTCACTGACGGCCCTGGACGGCAGATATGCCGCCTTAACAACGGAGATGGCTGAAATTTTTTCCGAATATGGATTGATCAGGCATCGGGTGTTTGTCGAAATTCAATGGCTCAAATTTCTCTTGAACGATCTCACGCTTTTTAAGGCAGAAATCCCGGATATTGAGAAGCTGGATCAGATTGCAGAACACTTTAGCCCGGAGGATGCACACCAGGTCAAAGAAATTGAAAAGAAAACAAATCACGATGTCAAGGCCGTTGAATATTTTATCAAGGACAAACTGGACCAGGCAGGGCTTGGCGCGATTAAGGAATGGATTCATTTTGCCTGCACCTCCGATGATATCAACAATACCGCCTATGCCTTGATGCTTAAAAAAGGCAAAGTGGAAACGGTTGGATTGCTGCGGCGGTTGATTGCGGATCTGGAAGAGAAGGCCTTGCAGTATAAATCCATTCCCATGATGTCAAGAACCCATGGCCAGCCGGCTACGCCGACCACCGTGGGAAAGGAATTCATCAATTTTGCCTGGAGACTCCGCCAGGAAACCGATATTATCGATACAAAAAGTATCCAGGCAAAAATGAACGGCGCCACCGGCAATTACAATGCCCATTATTTTGTCTATCCTGAAATCGACTGGATTGGGGCATCCCAGCGATTTATTGCCGATTATCTGCAGCTTGAGCCCATCCTTTTCACCACCCAGGTGAATCCCAATCATTCCATTGCCTATATCCTGCATGCCATGGTCAGAATTGCGGCCATCCTTATTGATTTTGACCGGGATATGTGGGGATATATTAGTCTCGGGTATTTCAAACAGAGAATCACGAAGGGGGAAACCGGTTCATCCACCATGCCCCATAAGGTCAACCCCATTGATTTTGAAAACAGCGAGGGGAATATGGGCATGGCCATCGCCATGATGGAGCATCTCTCGGTCAAACTCCAAAAATCCAGGTTCCAGCGGGATCTGACCGACAGTACGGTGTTAAGGAGCCTGGGATCAGTATTCGGGTATTTTATGATCGGCCTTAAAAATACATTAAAGGGACTCGGTAAGATTGAGTTGGATCAGGACAGAATCCAACAAGATCTGGATCATAATCCCGAACTTCTTGCCGAACCATTTCAAACCGCCATGCGGGTATTTGGTGAAGCGAATCCCTATGAAAGGCTTAAGGACCTTACCCGGGGCAGGAAAATCAGGAAGGAAGACCTTGACGGCTTTGTCGACAAACTTGAAAAAGTGCCGGAGAATTTTAAAAACAGGATGAAGGCCCTGACCCCTGAAACCTATACCGGGCTGGCCCAGGATCTTGTGGATGTTTATTTTAAGCAGAACAAGGGGCGATAGACCATGCCGTTTGAACCCAAAGGAAATCCGGAAGACCGCCTGGTCTTTGCCGATGAAGATAAGAGCGTCAAGAAAAGCGGCCCGGAACATACGGAAAAATCCTGGAAAATTTTGATTGTGGATGATGAGAAGGAGGTCCATGACATCACCCGGATTACACTTCGGGGATATTGTTTTGAAAACAGGGGCCTTGAACTTTTAAGTGCCTATACGGAAACCGAGGTGAAATCCGTTTTCAAATCCCATGGGGATATTGCCCTTGTCCTGCTGGATGTGGTCATGGAAAAGGAGGACACGGGACTTTGTCTGGTTCAATATATCCGAAAGGAGCTTAAAAATTCGTCGGTAAGGATTGTTCTCCGGACGGGCCAGCCGGGAAAGGCCCCGGAGCAGGAAGTCATAACAAAATACGATATTAATGATTATAAAACCAAACCTGAGTTTACGGCCCAGAAATTATTTACAACGGTTACCGCCTGCCTGAGGGCCTATGAAAATATCAAAGCCATTGAGAAAAATAACGAAGGCCTTGAACGGGTCATTCGTTCTTCGGCAGAAGTATTTAAAAACCAGTCCTTTTCCGAGTTCGGGAAAAATGTCCTGTTCCATCTGTTTAAAATCCTGCACCTGGATATGAATTCAGGGATTGACTGCGCTTACCTGGTCGGAATGCCCAACAGCAGCGTGGTCCTCATGGCGGGAAACGGCCGGTATCAGGATAAAATAGGAAGCCTGCTGAATGAATCCATGCCCCAATTTGTCATTGAAACCTATCAAAGATTTGAAAACACCGGAGGGGAAAGGTTTTTCAGAAATGACTATGTCGGCGTCTTTAAGACCACGGAAGGCTTTGGCAGTATTTTATACCTGAAGGGATGGGACCGCCTTTCTTCCATTGAAAAAAAATTTATCCGGATCTATGCCAATAATATTGCCATCGGTTTTGATAATATCAGCCTTGCCAGGGAAATTATCAATACCCAGAAAGAAGTCATCCTGACCCTGGGTGAAATTGTTGAAACCCGTTCTCAGGAAACCGCCCACCATGTGACCCGGGTGGCCGAGGTCTGTTATCTGCTGGCCAAGAAAAACGAAATGGACGAAAAAACATGTGATTTGTTAAGGCTTGCCACCCCCATGCATGATGTGGGCAAGATCGGTGTTCCCGAAGCCATTTTAAATAAAGCCGGAAAATTGACCGATGCCGAGTTCGAGATTGTTAAGAATCATGCCAGAACCGGATATGAAATTCTGAAAAAATCCAACCGGCCCATCATGAAGACTGCTGCCGTTGTGGCCTTGCAGCATCACGAAAAATGGGACGGCTCCGGTTACCCCCAGGGGCTTTCAGGAGAAAATATTCATATCTACGGCAGGATTGCCGCCATTGCCGATGTATTTGATGCACTGAGCCATAAGCGGTGCTATAAAAATGCCTGGGATATGGATCAGATTGTTGATCTTTTTGGAAAAGAATCCGGAAGGCATTTTGATGGAAGGCTTACGGAAATATTCCTCAGCAATATTAAAGAGTTTGAAGCCATCAACCGGCATTTCCCTGAATAAAGCACAAGGAGTGCCATCCTAATAAAGAGGACATGTCAAACAGGAGTTATCCATTTTGCTTGACATAAAAAAGAAATTAATTATTTTAGGACACGTATTTTTGTTTTTTGGTGTGGGATATTTTATTTTCACAACCCGGTAAAATATTCTTTTTGATAAGGGTCAAATAAAGGAAGGCTGAAGTGGTTACAAACATAGCAACATCGGGTGCTGAACGAAAAATGCTTTCAGATGCAGGATATGCTGATCCGGCGATCAATTATTATCTTGAAAAAAAATATATGGGACATATCGAAAATGCGGACCAGGTGTCTGAGAATGTGGGCTCCTGCGGCGATACCATGAAAATTTATCTTGAAATTGACAACCAAAAGGTCATCAAAGATGCCCGGTATGAAATTACCGGTTGTGCCGGGGCCATTTCCGCGGCCATGGCAGCCGTGGACCTGGTCAAGGGGAAAACTCTGGATGAAGCATTAAAGATAAATGACGGCGATGTTTTTAAAGTCCTTGAAAATATTCCTGAAAAAAAGCATCATTGTATCCAGCTTGCCGTCAAAACCATGCACAAGGGAATTTTGGATTATAAAGAAAAACTATCCATGTAAAATACATTCCATAGGGATGGCGGGTCATTGAATTTTTAATGGAAAAGGGGAGGATCCATTCTCAGGTTTCTGAAGAGCATATTATTCTGTTCAGCCTGCCTCCTTTTTATATCAACCTCTGGTTGCAGTTCCCTGGATGAATTTGACATTCGGAACCTGGCCAAAACCTCTATCGATGAAGTATCGGAAATCCATATGCAGCAGATCACTTCCCTGTTAAGGGATTTGACTGAAAAATTGTATAAAAAAAATCCATCTGAATTAAAAAAAAACAGCCATCAGACCATCGAATCCCGTCTGAACCAGATTTTCCAATGTCCGCCAAATGAAAATTTAGCCGAGCTTGATCGTCGCAAAGGAACAGATGCCATTCTTCTTGGCTTTGAGCCGGGCTATAGGGGAGACCGGATTTTTGCCATGATGTATGGGTTATATACCATGATCCACGCCTCCTATAATTCCAAATGCGAGTTTTTTATACCCGACACCTTGGATGCACAATCCCTTTATAACAGCGCTCGGAATATTGAAATCTTTGTCTGGCGGCTGAATACCCGTTTGAAAGAAGACGGGCGGCCCTTGATCTTTACCAACACCCTGGAAGGGGAAGTGAAAAATCTGAGCTATGAACGCATTTTCGGTAAACTCATCAGCCTTCAGGATACCATGGCGCTCATCGTGTCCAACAGGACCGGCAGGATCATCAAGGAGGTTGTCCTGTTTACGGGTATGGCCTTTCTGCCCATAGGCCTATAGGCTCCGATCCTGTATCATTACCTCAAACCGCTTCAACTGATCTTCATAATACTCTTTTTTTTCTTCTGACCGGGTCAGGGCTTCCCGGGCCGCAGCCAGGGCTGATTTTATGTCATTATTGGCCGCCAGGGCCTCTGCATAGGTGTCCAGAATATAGGCCTCCCTTTTCTGCTCCAGGGCTTTTTTGGCATATTCCAGAGCTTTTCCCCTGTTTCTGTATTTTTCTTCAGGGCAGGTGGAATAGAGCCAGGACAGATTATTAAGGGCATGGACGTTCACAGGATCAATCCTCAGGACGTTTTCATAGGCATCAATGGCCCGGTCATAGTTTTTCCGTCCGTAATAATAATCACCGACAAGGGTATAAAGATCTGAATTGGCCGGGTCTAGGGCCATGTGCTGAAAAAGAAGCTGCTCTGCGATAAAATTGTCAAATCCTGTCTTTGCAGGCCCTGAACTGATGGAATACCCTGCTCCACAAAGAAATACAATCCCGATGACATAGGCTGAGATCATCTTTTTAATTTTTGAATGGTGGGCTGAGATCAAAGCCGGATTTCTTTCACAGTCCTCCAGAAATCTAATCCGCTCACCAATGCTGAAATGGTGCCAGTTGGGTTTATCTACGGATTGCCGGGAATAGGATGCGATTTTATGGAAAGTCGAAATCAGGGAAGAAGCATCATGGGTAAACTCGTAGACATGAAGATCTGCCTGCCGTTCAAAATTTCTCATGAAAAAACCGAAAACAAACCGGAAATATAAAATAAAGATCCCGATCAAGGATAGGCTAATGAGGATGGCGTGGGCCGTGGTCTTTTCGATTCCGAACCATGAAAACCCTTTATATACTGGCTCTAAAAGGTATAATAACAGCATCACGGGTTCAAAAAAAACAAAATTGCAGACCATGAAGCCTGCAAAAAATAAAAGGTAAAATACCATGTGATATTTCTGAACATGGCCTATTTCGTGCAACATTACCGCATCGAGTTCCTCATCGGACAATATCCTCGTCAAAGACGGCGTTACCAGAAGATACCGGAATCTGCCGACAAAGCCCATAACCCCTGCCGTCATCATGTTTCCGCCAAACAGGTCCCATTTTAGGATTTCGGCATATTTCAGCCCGGCCTTTTTACAGACCGCTTCGATTCTGGATCGGGTATATCCCTGTTCCAGGGGCTTGCAATTCCAGATTTTCCGGATGAAAACAGGCCCGAAGACAGCAATGACCAGCAAAAAAAGAGAGATATACCCGATCTCTCCGGCCGGTGATGCCAAATAATTCTTTAGCGGTTTCCAGGGCAGAAGGCCCAGAAGGTCCGTGGCCAGAGACAGACAGAACCAGGGAAAAAGTGCGGGAAGAGAAAAGGAGACATTGGACAGGATATACTCCTTCTTGGATACAGTGCCTGCAAAATACCTGTTTTGTAACGGATAAGCCGCGTTCCAGATCAGGATGAGATAGAAAAGATAGAGGCAGATGAAAAAAACGGCTTTAAATGTCGGCAGGAGTTCAAAGAATTTGATACCGGAAAACAGCAGCGTCAATTTAAATCCGTAGATATTAACGGCAAAAAGGATCAATGCCGACACAGACAGGCGGGTTATCCTGTTCTGGATCAGATGGTCAATATTCTCATGGGGGCTTATTGCCGCAAGTCTCTCAATCCGTTTAAAGGAGAGCCGGCAGACTCCGGCAAAGCCGAGGCTCGCCAAAACAGCGTTGAGAAACCCATTTCCATTTCCCGGATCAAGGTTTTGAAACAATTCCGAGGTACTGTAAACGACCAGGGCAATAAGAAAATACAATAAATTGGAAAACATTTAAAGGGTTCCTCTAACAGCAAAGGAATTCAAAACAATCCAGGTTTTCACATCAAATTTTATCTGTTTGTTTCCGAGAATATCCAGGGCCATGGACGGTGACACCATTAGAACTTCAATATCCTCTGAAGCTTCATTATAGCCAGTGGAGGGGGTTCCTTCACATTCTGCAAACATGAGGCATAAAGACTCATCGGTCATTCCCGATGATGAAAAAACCGCCGGGCTTTGATCGATGATCCGGGTCATTGTCAAGCCGGTTTCTTCAAACAGCTCTCTTTTTCCGGCGTCTTCAACAGACTCGCCCTTGTCCACCAGCCCAGCCGGAAATCCATACTGATAATCGCCCAAGACAACCCTGAATTCTTTAATCAGCACCAGTTTTTTTTCCTTTTTATGATAGGGTATGATCACGACGGCATCGGCGATGCGGTCATCTTGTTCAGGGGGATTTGCCGGATTGGATCTTGAGGCGAAAATCCATTCCTTTTCCTGGTTGGCCCTGTCTTTGTATTGAACTGAGAATAGGTTAAGATGGTTATGGTCTGTTATTTTTTTGATGCTATTGATTTTCATTCCGGCTCCCTATCAACAATACCCGCTTAAAGCCGAAATACTACTCAAAATTATGGTTTTTTACAATGAAAGAAAATCAGAAAAAGGATTTATGCGGGGCTGATATTCATCAGATGACGAAATACAAGCCAGAAATGGCAGGCGCTTCCCAAAAGAACAAAGATATGCCAGATTTCATGGAAGCCGAATATGCCGGGGAAGGGGTCCGGTTTTTTAAGGGAATAGATAATTGCGCCTACACTGTAAAAAAAACCGCCTGCGGCCAGCCAGAAAAAACCGGCGGGGGGCAGTGTATTGATCAGCGGATAGATGACTATCATGCATAACCAGCCCATGGCCAGATAGATCAGGGTTGAAATCCATCGGGGGACATGCATGGCAAAAATTTTCAATCCCATACCGACAACGGCAATGCCCCAGACCGTCCCGAAAACACTCCATCCCCAGGGTCCCCGGAGCGGAATAAGACAGATGGGCGTGTATGAGCCCGCAATGACGGCAAAAATCATGATATGGTCAATCCGCCGGAAAATCAGAAGGGCTTTTTCCGATAATTTTAATCCATGGTAGAGGAAACTTGCCGTATACATCAGCACCAGGGATGTTCCGAAAATGGAAAAAGAAACCACATGCCAGGCATCGGCTTTGATGGCGGCAAAAACGACAAGAAGTGTCAGGCCTACAATAGAGGCAAGGGCTCCGGCCATATGGGAGAGGGCATTGACCGGCTCCCGGAATATTTTCACACAGGATATCATAATTTTCTTTATACTGTTTGTCTCCTTTCATGCACAGCTTTGTTTGTCATCATTACATTTCTTTTACCTGAACGGAAATTAGAAAATAATACCTATTCTGATAAACTTCTTGAAAAAAAATCATGATATGTTAATACCTTCTTTAGTTCAACTGTCACATATTTTTTTGTTGTGGGTTTTTAAATTCTTAAAGGATAGGTTGTTATTAGGGCGTTGGCCATACGGATATGGTCTTAATAAAACACTTTTATAATATCGTAGGGGGGAAATGAGATGATTGAAAAAGTTAAAAAAAAGATTAATCAGGCAATGCTTTTAATTTTTGGGTTATCATTTTTATTGTTGACAAGTTGCGGTGATTCTCAAAAAGAAACAGAACTTCAGAATAAGATAACCGATCTTCAGCAAAAGCTTACTACGCTTGAAAAGGAAAAAACGGCTCCTGCGCCCTCTGCAGAAAAAGGGAAAACACTTGAAAGTGTTATGACCAAAGGATTTATTCAGGTGGGTGTGAACGGCGAACTGTTCGGTTTTGGGAAACCGGATGATAAAGGGGTCTGGAGAGGCATAGATGTGGATTGCGCCAGGGCGCTTTCAGCGGCTGTTTTCGGTGATCCTGAAAAAATAAAATACACGACGCTGACCGCTAAAACCAGATTTACCGCATTGCAGTCCGGAGAAATTGATGTCCTTTTCAGGAATGCCACCCAGACCTTGACCCGGGATACGGATCTCGGGCTTGATTTTGCCATGGTGAATTATTATGACGGCCAGGGTTTCCTGGTTCCGAAAAAATTGGGGGTAAAAAGCGCCAAAGAGCTTGACGGAGCAACGGTATGCGTGCTTCCAGGCACGACCACGGAATTGAATGTGGCCGATTTTTTCCGTTCAAACAAGATGACCATGAAACCGGTGGTCATTGAAAACAATGCCGAACTCAACCAGGCATTTTTTGCCGGCAGATGCGACTGTTTAACCTCCGATGCCTCCCAGCTTGCCGGAATCCGCTCCGTTGCCCCCAACCCAGGTGATTACATGGTTCTTCCGGAAATTATTTCCAAGGAACCCTTGGCCCCTGCAGTCAGACACGGCGACAACCAGTGGAAAGATATTGTGACCTATACCGTATATGCTTTGATTGAAGCAGAAGAACTGGGCATTACTTCTCAAAATGTGGATGACATGCTGAAAAGCGATAACCCATCAATTCAACGGTTTTTAGGTGTCAGCCCCGGAAATGGAAAAGCCCTGGGCCTTGATGAAAAATTCGCGTACAATATTGTCAAAACAGTAGGGAATTACGGTGAGATTTTTGAGAGAAACGTCGGAGTGAATACCCAGCTTGGTATTGCAAGAGGGCTCAATGCACTCTGGAAAAACGGCGGGCTCATGTATTCGCCCCCGTTTAAATAAAACAGATGGTGACGCAGGGCGCCGTCAGGCGCCCTGCAGTTTCTTTACCCAGATATCAAACGCATCATGACGATCCCCATTCATCATAAAAATGCTAAATCCATATCCTTCTGGTATGACCCGGATAAACGATCCATACTCTATCAGATCGGGGCAGCCTGTTTATTTACCTTTGTTGCATGGTACCTGGTTTCCAATACCTTGACCAATCTGGAAAGGCAGTCCATAAGCACGGGATTTGGATTTTTGAACAAGGAGGCTGCCTTTGAAATCGGAGAATCCCTGATTCCCTATTCTGCTGTGGACAGATATGGAAAAGCCCTTCTTGTCGGGGTCTTAAATACCCTTTTGGTATCCTTTACCGGCATTGCCCTGACCGTCATTCTGGGAACCTTCATAGGAATCGCAAGGCTATCTAAAAACTGGCTGGTTAAAAAATTTGCGGCCGTCTATATTGAATTGTTTCAGGACATACCGGTCTTGCTGCAACTTTTTTTCTGGTATGCATTTTTCAATGAAATGCTGCCTTCTCCAAAGGACGCGGTCAATCCGATCAAGGGCGTATTCCTATGCAACCGGGGGTTGATTTTTGGAATTCCCCAATCCCATCCTGTCTATGGGTATATGGTCATTGCCTTCATCATTGCCGTGATTATTCTCGTTTTCCTGAAAAAATGGGCTAGGAAAAGACAGAATGCAACGGGCCGGATCTTTCCTTTTTTTAAAACCGCGGCGGCTTTGATTGTGGGCCTTCCCCTGGTATGCTGGCTCCTTGGCGGTGCGCCCATGGAGATGAATCTCCCTGAATTAAAAGGATTTAATTTCAAGGGAGGCGTGGGGGTCAGCCCTGAGTTTATGGCGCTTCTGCTGGGACTTGTTTTGTATACGGCGGCCTTTGTGGCCGAGGTTGTCAGGGCAGGCATTCAATCGGTCTCCAAAGGGCAGACCGAGGCTGCCATGGCCATTGGCTTAAAACCCGGCCAGATTTTAAATCTGATCGTCCTTCCCCAGGCCTTAAGGGTTATTATTCCACCCTTAACGAGCCAGATGCTCAATTTAACAAAAAACAGCTCCCTTGCCGTTGCCATCGGGTATCCGGATTTTGTTTCTGTTGCCGGAACGGTTATCAACCAGACCGGTCAGGCAATAGAGGGGGTCTTGTTGATTATGCTGGTCTATCTGGTTTTCAGTTTATCCACTTCTGCGTTTATGAACTGGTATAATAAGAAAATGGCCATTATAGAAAGGTGATGGTATTTCAATCAAACGGTATGGAATTGCAAACAACCCATAAAGATCCAATAACCGTCAAACCGCCGTTGGCCAGTGTGGGTGCCTTGGGCTGGATACGAAAAAATCTGTTCAGCAGTCCTTTGAATACCCTTTTAACCCTTTTTATTCTCAGTATGGTCTGGTTTTCCATTCTTCCGTTTTTAAAATGGGCAATTATAGATAGTTCCTGGCTGCCCGGCGCCAACTGCAGGGAATCAAGCGGGGCCTGCTGGTCCATCATTTCAAGCAATTATAAAATGATCCTGTTCGGATTTTATCCCCAGGATATTTTATGGCGGCCCATAACCGCCATCGCTCTGCTGATTGCCTTGCTATTCATCAGCCGAAACAGAAAATTCTGGAATGAATTTCTCGGATATGCCTGGGTCATTTCTTTGGTAATCATGGGAATATTGTTGAAAGGCGGCCTTTTCGGGCTTGAAACCGTTGACATTGAAAAATGGGGCGGCATCATCCTGACCTTGCTTCTGTCGGTTTTCGGCCTCACCGCCGCCTATCCTTTAGGCGTTATTCTGGCCCTGGGTCGGCAGTCCAGGATGCCGATGATTAAGAGCTTTTGCATTTTTTACATTGAGTTCATCCGCGGGGTTCCCTTAATCAGCCTGCTCTTTATGTCTTCCGTGGTGTTTCCCCTGTTTCTACCCGAGGGATTTTCCTTTCATGCGGTTTTGAGGGCCCAGGTAGCCATTATCATGTTTACGGCAGCCTATATTGCAGAGGTGGTCCGGGGTGGGTTGCAGGGCATGAACAAGGGCCAGTATGAGGCGGCCGATTCCCTGGGCTTGAATTATGCCCAGACCATGAGACTGGTCATCCTGCCCCAGGCCTTAAAGATTGTTATTCCGCCGTCCGTCAGCGTTTTGATTTCCGCTTTTAAGGATACTTCCCTTGTCGTTATCATCGGGCTCTATGATCTGCTCAAAACAACAAAGGCGACTTTGTCTGAACCCAGATGGATGGGGTTTTCAGCCGAAGCCTATATTTTCCTGGCCCTCGTTTATTTTATGTGCTGTTTTTTCATGTCCAGTTACAGCCGGAAACTGGAAAAAGAACTGAACACGAGTCTGGAATAATGATTGTTAACACCATTGATAAAGTGATGATTTATGAACACGGGCAAAACAAATTCCATTGATATTTCAAAAGAAGACAGCATCATCAAGATCGTTGATATGCATAAATGGTATGGGGATTTCCATGTATTAAAAAATATCAATCTTTCCGTCAAAAGAAAGGAGCGGATTGTGGTCTGCGGTCCCTCGGGGTCTGGGAAATCAACGCTGATCAGGTGTATCAACAGGCTTGAAGAACATCAGAAAGGCCGGATCATCGTGGATGGTATTGAACTGACCAAGGATCTTAAAAATATTGAAAAGGTCAGATCAGAGGTCGGGATGGTGTTTCAGCATTTCAATCTGTTTCCCCACCTGACCATCCTTGAAAACCTTACGCTGGGACCCATATGGGTAAGAAAAACACCCCGGAAAGAGGCTGAAGAAATTGCCATGGTTTATCTTAAAAAGGTTCAGATTGCCGAACAGGCCAAAAAATTTCCGGGACAATTATCCGGGGGCCAGCAGCAGAGGGTGGCCATTGCCCGCAGCCTTTGCATGAAACCCAATATCATGCTCTTTGATGAGGCAACCTCAGCCCTTGATCCTGAAATGGTCAAAGAGGTTCTGGATGTGATGATCAGCCTGGCCCAGGAAGGAATGACCATGATTGTCGTTACCCATGAAATGGGGTTTGCAAAAAGTGTGGCCCACAGGGTTCTGTTTATGGATGAAGGAGAGATTATTGAAGAAAATAATCCTGAAGATTTTTTCAACCATCCCCGGAATGACAGGACCAAAACCTTTCTCAGCCAGATTCTGTATTAAATCAAGATGTTTATTTTGTTTTTTAAATCATGAGATTTATCCGGTTATGGATAGGGATCATCATGGTCGTATCGGTATTATCCGGATGCCGGGATAATCGCCCTGATGCCCCGGATCAGGCCACCCTGTCTGATGCCGCCCCTGTCCTGGCTCCCGGGCAGGATAGGGTATATGCGCAACTGCCGGAAAATATCCAATGGCTGACCAATGAAACCGACCCTGTTTTTTCATCTGAAAAGGCAAAAAAAGGGGGAACGCTTCACCTTTCCCTCACCGGTTTTCCCATAACTTTCAGGGTTGTGGGGCCCGATTCAAACGGATCTTTCAGGAGCGCCATCCTGGACAATCATCTGTCCCTGATCGCCATTCATCCCGATACCGGGCGCATTATTCCCGAGCTTGCCACCCACTGGGCTTTTGGCGACGATAAAAAGACCATGTATTTCAAACTGGACCGGGAGGCCCAATGGTCCGACAAAAAACCCGTGACGGCCTGGGATTATGTCTATGCCCTTGAATTCATGCGGTCCGAGCATATTATGGCCCCCTGGTACAATGATTATTATACAAAGGAGATTGAGGCCGTTACCGTCTATGATGATTATACCATCAGTGTGAGAAGCACCAGGGCAGATCCGGACCTCTATTTAAAGCTCGGAATAGGGCCTTTGCCTGCCCATTATTTCGGCCGGTTGGATGGGTCCTTTGTCCAGACCTATAACTGGAAGATTGTTCCCAATACCGGTCCCTATGAAATCAGTGAGTTCAAGAAGGGAAGGTTTGTCACCTTTAAACGAAAACAGGACTGGTGGGCCAGGGACAAAAAATATCAGAAAAACCGGTTTAATGTGGATTTTGTCGTTTTTAACGTGATCCGGGACCCGAACCTAGAATGGGAATATTTTAAAAAAGGCCTTTTGGATGTCTTCAGTCTGACCATTCCCAAATACTGGCATGAAAAATCCGATCAAGCCCTTTTTCAGAGGGGCTATATCCATAAAATCTGGTTTTTCAATGATATGGAGCGGTCTGCCCAGGGGATTTTTCTCAATCAGGATACGGAGATCTTCCGGGACAGGCGCCTGTGTTACGCCTTTTCCCATGCCATGAATATTGAAAAAGTCATCACCAATGTGCTGAGAAATGATTATTTCCGTCTGCCCCAGGCCTTTTCAGGCTATGGAGACTATACGGATGATACGATAAAACCCCGCCTCTACGATATCGGAAAGGTGGAGGCCCTGATGACGGAGGCCGGATGGGCAAGGGGGGCCGACGGTATCTGGCAGAAGGGAGAAGAAAGGTTTTCCATCCGGGTCACCTACGGCACGGACGAGCACACGCCAAGGCTTGTCGTCCTGAAGGAAGAGGCCTTAAAGGCGGGCATAGATCTTGTTCTGGACAAGCTGGATGCCTCGTCCATGTTTAAAAAAATTCTGGAAAAGAAACATGATGCCGCCTCCATGGGCTGGAGTACCAATATCAGGCCCACCTACTGGGAGGGATGGCATTCTGAAAATGCCCATAAATCCCAGACCAATAATATTACCAACACGGATGATCCTGAGCTGGACCGGTTGATCGATCAATACCGGGTAAGCCTGGGCGAGGAAGAGCGCAAAGGTCTTTCAAGGCGGATACAGCGTCTCATCCATGAAACCGGGGCCTTTGTGCCCACCTTTATGGTGCCCTATGTCCGCCAGGGGTACTGGAGGTGGATTGAACTTCCGGATTTTCACGGAACAAAACGCTCGGACAATCTGTTTGACCCGTTTTCGAGCACCATTGGCGGTCTTTTCTGGATAGACCCGGACAAAAAGGAAGAAACCCTGAAGGCCATCCAAAAGGGGGAGTCCTTTCCCCCTGTGATCCTCATGGATGAAAGGTTTAAACCGGAGTAGGGAACCATGGGTGAAAATATCATTTTAGATATCAGCCGGCTCTGTGTTGAATTTGATACCGAAGCGGGCAGGGTCAGGGCCGTTGACGGGGTAGGATTCCAATTGAAAAAAGGAAAAACCCTCGGCATTGCCGGAGAATCCGGCTGCGGAAAAACCATCACGGCCCTCAGCATTATCCGGCTTCTGCCCAGACCCGTTTCCCGGATTGTCCAGGGCCGGGTCCTGTTTCAGGGCCGGGATCTTCTGGCCCTGTCAAAGCAGGAGATGCAGCAGATCAGGGGTCGAAAAATCGCCATGATTTTTCAGGAACCCATGACGGCGCTGAATCCGGTGCATTCCATCGCCAAACAGATGGTTGAAATCCATCAGATTCATTTTCCCGGCCTGTCCCGGACAAAAATGGCGGACGCGTCCGTGGAACTGCTTGAAAAAGCGGGGATTTCCGATCCCGGCATTGTCATGAAAAAATATCCTCACCAGCTTTCAGGGGGCATGCGGCAACGGGTCATGATAGCCATGGCCCTGGCGTGCAGGCCTGATATTCTTATTGCCGATGAACCCACCACGGCTTTGGATGTCACGGTTCAGGCAGAGATCCTGGATCTGATCCAAACATTAAAAGAGGAATCCGGGATGTCGGTGGTTCTCATCACCCACGACCTGGGCGTCATCGCAGAAAACTGTGACGATGTGGCGGTGATGTATGCCGGAAAAATCGTTGAAAGCGCCGGTGTCCATGATCTTTTTCAGTATCCCCGTCACCCCTACACCAAAGGGCTTCTGGCATCGATTCCATCCAGGGCTCCGAGACCGAAAACAATGCTGCCGACAATTTCCGGTCAGGTCCCGTCGCTTACGGATATGCCCGAAGGGTGCAGGTTCCAATCCCGCTGTCCCCTTTGTGCAGATATCTGCAAGAGTATAGACCCTGACGAACGGATAATGGGTCAAAATCACGGCGTAAGATGTCATATGGCGGATGAACAGGGGCGATAAAAATTTCAAGTTTTAAAAATAAGTCTTGCTTTTTTAAAATAAACCCAATAAATATCTACAAAACCCTTCTGTATGAAGGCTTTTGAGTTTCGTTCTAAAGGCAAGACCCATCTGTGAAAGTGGCTGGACCTGAAGTTTGAAACTAAAATCAATTAATTTAAGCAAGGAGAAAGTCACAATGGCAAATGGGATCGTAAAATGGTTCAATGATTCAAAGGGATTTGGTTTTATCGAGCAGGAAAACGGGCCGGATGTATTTGTTCATCATTCAGGCATCCAGTCAACAGGTTTCAGATCGCTGAATGAAGGCGATAAGGTGACCTTTGATATCGAACAAGGACAAAAAGGGCCTGCTGCAGTCAATGTAGTGGTTCAATAGATTTGTAAAGGAGGGCTGCTGATCCGAAGCTGCCCTCCTTTTTTTATGCTTGCGCCTACCCTGCTATAATCATTCCCCATGGTCAGTTCCGCTATGCCGAGACCGGAGCCGGCCATATCTTTTTCAGAGCTCTTATTTTTATTATGATAAGGATCATGTTAAATGAGCAAAGTTTTTTTTATAAAAAAGGGTGAAGATGGACATTGTCCGAGTCGATCAGCTTAAAAAATATTTCCCTGTCACCAGCGGGGTCTTTTTAAGGCGGACCGGTCATATTCATGCCCTTGACGGCGTGTCGTTTTCCGTCAAAAAAGGGGAGACCTTGGGTATTGTGGGAGAATCGGGCTGCGGAAAAACAACCCTTGGCCGGTGTATCACAGGATTGACGGAACCGACGGCCGGTGAAATAAGGATTAAGGGGAAGTCGTTTTTCGGAACCCATGGCGTCCCGAGAAAAGAATCGGCATCCACACTGCAGATGATTTTTCAGGATCCTTTCGAGTCATTGGACCCGAGGCAGACGGTCCGGCAAATCCTTGAAGAAAAATATATAATCCATGGCAGGGATGGAAAGCATCTGGATCAGGAAATCCATGCACTCATCGAAAAGGTGGGGCTGCTGCCGGATGCCCTCGCCAAATTTCCCCACGAATTTTCAGGAGGCCAGCGGCAGCGGATCGGCATTGCAAGGGCCATCAGCCTTGACCCGGAAATCATTGTGTGCGACGAACCGGTTTCCGCCCTTGATGTTTCCGTCCAGTCCAAAATTCTGAACCTTCTGTTGGCACTTCAGCAGGAAATGGGACTCACCTATATCATGATTTCCCATGACCTGTCCGTTGTCCGACATATTTCAGACAGGATCGGTGTCATGTATTCCGGCAAGATGGTTGAACTGGGAGAAGCCGGAGATATCTATGAAAATGCGCGGCATCCCTATACCAGGGCGCTTTTGTCGGCCATTCCCATTCCGGATCCCCGGGGTCGGAAAAACCGGATTTTGCTCAAAGGAGAAGTTCCTTCTGCAGAGCATCCGCCGGTTGGTTGCAGGTTTAATACCCGGTGCGGGTATGTGCAGGCCCTCTGTTTTGAGCAAGAGCCCCTTTTACAAGGCTCTCAAGAGAATCCTGATCATTGGATCGCCTGTCATGTCTTCAATTCTGGGGGGTAAGCTTGCCGGACCATTGACGTGCGATGCCCATGATTTCAAGAATGGCGGGTTTCGTCGGATCATATTGTGTTGGCGGGATGATTGTGGCATAATGAACGCATCATCGTTTTTCATAAGCACAATAATGACCGGAAAAAAGATGCAAAAAGGATAAAAGGGACATTATGAATCTTCAGGGCGATTTTGAGGGATTGACGCTTGCAAGCATTCTTCAACTTCTGTGCAATGACCAGAAAACAGGGGTATTGACGGTGACTTCGGATGCCGAAGAAAGCCGGGTTTTTTTTGATCAGGGAACCATTGTCTATGCGTCGGCTTCTCTAAAAGAAGCCAGGCTTGGATCTCTCATGAGAGCGGACGGAGTGATTTCCGCTGATCAGCTTCAAAAATGCCTGGCCCTGGCCAAGGAAGAAAAGATGCATCTCGGCAAGATTCTGGTGGACAAGGGATATATTTCTCTTGAAACCCTTAAAAAATATAATACGAAACAAGTGGAGGCCATTTTATATAATCTTTTGTTCTGGAAAAAGGGCAGGTTTGAATATAAGGATGCCAAACTGAATCTGAAGGGCATGATCATCACCCAATTAAATCCCATGAAGCTGATTCTGGAAGCATCCAGGCGGATTGATGAATTATCGGTGCTTCAGAAATATATATCCAGCGACAGGATCGTGTTTAAAATGTCGGGAAAGATGCAGAGCAAGGAAGAAATCAAATTGAATGCCAATGAATGGCGGATCCTTTCCCTGATTGACGGCACCCGGACGGTGCGCCAGATTATTGATGAAAGCGGTTATGATGAATTTGCCGTGTATAAGATTTTTTTCTCGGTGATTTCTTCGGGTCTCATCGAACAGAAAGAAGAACTGAACAGCCCGGCCGACCCCCAGGCAGATGATGATTATTCTGCGATTTTGATTGTCTTTAACGATATCCTTACCGCCATCCGGAAAAATATTGTTGATGAGCTTGGAGATCGAAGCTATTCCCTGTTTGAAGAAAGCAAATCAGGGCTTGCCGATGAATATAAGCGGCTGCTCAAGGACTATCACCCGGACAATCACAGCCAGGCAAATCTTAAAAGCATTGTCTCTGTCCTGGAGGCAATGGATCGTATGAAAGATCCAAAGGAATTTCTGATCGCCGGATTTACGGAATATTGCGGCCGGGTTCTTGAAAAGGTCGGGGGAATTTTGGGAGTCCAGCCATTGATAAAAATCCTTGAAGATATTGAAAAAGTCCTGGGTTATGTCAGAAAATATCAGGCCGGATCAAAGGAAAAAACAAAAATTGTCAATGATATGAAGCATGCCCTTGACCATATCCAGTCCAAATTCAAAACAGAAGCAGGCGGCCGGTCCAGGGGCGGGATCTTTTCTATATTTTCCTGACAAGGCGGTTATGAGTCTGCGACCTTGGCGCCGCCATAGGCCAGAAACGAGAGGGCAGCCGTTCTGAACAGGGCCCGGATAATCTCAAGAAGGTCGGCATTCACGACTTGATCAAAAATCACCACATAGTCGGCAATGAACAGAAGACAGACCGTGACCAGGATCAGGTTGATGACTTTACCGACCTTTCCGCCGGCATATTTGATTCTGGCCTTGTTGAACACAAAAATAATAATGAGGTAGATTACCAGGGTGAAAATCAGAATAATGGTCTGCGCTGTCATGGAAACCCTCCTATTTTAAGTAAACGCCTATTGCCGGTTAACATTATCCTTTAGAAATTGAAGGATATTGTCTACCAGCACGGCACAACTGATGTCTTTTTGTTTTATCACTCCGAGATAATACTTGCCAACAGGAAAAATAAAAAAATAGCCCTGGTTTTCCAGTGAAAATGCCAGGTATCTGAAATTGATTTTTCCGATGGCCTGGGCATTCAAGCCGCAGAAGGATACCAATTCCGCCATTTTTTGCGATTCTGCCATGGCCTGGGAGAAAATGTTTCCGTCCCTGTCCACAAGGATATACTGATCAACGCCCGGCACTGTGAGAAGGGATGCAAAGGATTCAGTATCCGGCATGGCAATCCTTTTTTAAACTGTGCCCGGTCCGGCCGGCGGGAAATAGCGCTCGGATATATCCCTGGGCAGGGTTGAAGATTTGCAGGCAATGATCATGAGCAGGGTTTTTCCCATCATTTTAACGATGATGTGTTTATCTGCAATGCAGAGACCCGTTTCATTCACATCACCGAGTCTGGATTGAGCGGACATATGGATTTGCATCAGCTTTTTTCCGAGAAAATCAAGATCGGCGGGCTTTAATATCTCAGGCATATGATTGTTTAACAGGCCCAGGTCCCTGTGAAAAAGAAAAGATCCCAGAATTTCGGGAAAAGTCCCGGATTCCTCAAAGAAAAGCCCGGCCTGTTCCAGTAGTGCATTTTCCCGTGGGCTAAAATGATAAGGGCTCAGATAGCCGCAAACAGCGCACCGGAACCTTGCTTTAGCGGCGGTGAAGTCAATGGAGGTCACGTCATTCCTTTTGCCGCAGTCCTCGCAAAAACGTATCATTTCTGTCTGTACCCGGTCATGGAGTGAATATGGCCTTGATTCTTGCAAAAATTCCAGGAGGTTTTTCTCTGTAGTATTCCGGAATGGGTTCATTTTTTTCATGGTTTGCAGTCTCTTCCATCGGCGGAAAAGGGGCCGGAGCGTCGAAAATCCCCAGGCTTAATCCCAGCAAATCCATCAGATCTGCCTTTTCAGGCTCATTTTGCCAGAGCACGGTCAGCTCGGCAATATCCTCTTTGATGGAGGAAAGACCCGGCCCGGGGTTGGCCCTGTCCATGGTTTTAAGGCGGGTTCTGAGCCGGTGGAGAATCGCCTGAACTTCGGTGTCCTTTTCCCGGCTTTTCCCATCCGGACCATCATCGCAGGGCTCAAAGGATTCATCCTCATATTGGAATGGGACAATGCCTTCTGCTTTGTTTTCTTCCGGTTCGGCTATCAGCTCGACAGTCTCTTCGGCAGTCATTACCGGACGGTCTGAGGGCCCGGGGGAGGCTTCCAGGTTGAAAAATTCATCCAGTCTGTCTCCGATTTCGGCAATGGGTTCATTGTGCTTGAGCTGGGGGGTGAACTGCTTTATTCCGCTGTCGGGTGAATCAAGGGCCGGATTTCGGGTGGAAGTTCGGCTGGAACCATGAACATCCATCAGATGAATGGCATCCAGCAATTCATCGGCCGGAGATTCCTTAAGGCTGAAAAGGTCTCCCATCACATCCCGGGGAGCCGCCGGCGGCCTTTTGCCTGAAAGTGCAGGCACAATATCGTCGGCATCGGATTCATCCGGTTCTGAAGAAAGGGGTATGGGCATGACATCTTCGGAGGAAACAGGGGTTACCGGTTTGATGTGCGAAAGGGCGGGGGATAGATATTCTTCTTCCCTCATATCCGACCCCGGCCGGAGCTTTTGTTTTTCTTTGGAAAGCCTGGCTTTCAGCTCATTAAATTGATGGATCTGGCTTTCGAGGATTTCTTTTTTATTCTGATAGGACAGGGCCGGGGTCTGAGTCATTTTTTCAAACGTGTCAAATACGGAACGCAGGAAAGATATGGCATCCGGGTGGGCATCTGCCTTCCGGGCACCGATATAATTGCCCAGGCTCTGGATGATTTTTAAAAAATGATGGTATATTTTATCCTGGTGATAGACAGACAAAAATTCCCTGACAACCGTTCCAAAATGCTGGAGGGTTCCTTCGGAAATCTCCCAGTCAATGGCAAGGATAACGGCTTTGAGCTTATCAAGATCCATCTCTTTGACAACCGGCTTTGCAGCGATTTTGTTCTGAAGGATTTTGTATTTTCTGATTTCTTCGGACACTAGGGTATTGATTTTGTCCTTGTCCCTTTCCGGATTAAAATCGGTTACAAGCTTTTCAAACCGGGATGTCATTGAGAGCAGAACAGGGACAGTTTCCGGATGGGCGCCGGCCTTTTTTGAATCCAGGTATTTTACCATGGCGCCCATCATTTTCAGAAGGGGTGCAAGGCTTGGATAGCGTGCATATTGGGATTCTATGGGCGAGAATGTATGCTGAAGAAGACCGGGTTCATGTTTTGTAAGGTTTTGGTCTAATCTTGTTAGGATATCTGTCAGTTCATTTAAAGAAGCCAAAGCAAATCTCCTTAAAAAAGCTGGTCCTGAATGGATGAAAGGGTCAAGGTAATGATCTTTTTCAGTGTGGGGATCACATTGCCGCCGCTGACGGCGCTGGCCTCAAAGGCAGGGGCCTTAAGGACACTGTTGAGATCCTTCTGCAGGATCTGGGTCGGCAGAATCTCAATTCCTGAATTTTTCAGATCTATTTTATTGTACTGCATGACCAGGGGCAATTTAAAGAGATCCAGGCTATAGGTTTCAAGATTTTCATAGAGCTGATTCAGGGATTCAATATTTTTTCTGCGCTGTTCCTTCTGGACATCGGCAACAAAGACAATGCCGTCTACCCCCCTCAGAACAAGCCTTCTGGTGGCATTATATTTGACCTGGCCGGGTACGGTATACAGTTGGATGGTGACATCGAATCCCTTGATCTGTCCGACATCAAAGGGCAGAAAATCAAAAAAAAGGGTCCGGTCATCCTGGGTTTTCAGGCTGACCATTTCGGTTTTGATCTGATCCCGGTATTTAGTGTTAATATATTCAAGGTTTGTGGTTTTCCCTCCTCTTCCAGGGCCATAGTATACGATTTTGATCTGTACTTCCCTGGTTTTGACATTGATAAGCGCCAAATTCATTTCCTCTTAAATGAGAATTTTAAGATAATGATCAGAATCTGTTTTTCGGTGGTCTATAATCATTTGGCGTCAAGGATATGGTTGATGTCATTGACGGTTTCAGCCACTTTCAATCTCACAAGGCCCAGCGATATGTCTTTATTGAACATGGTGATGAGAAGGGTGTCCTCGTTCACCTTGCTGAAGTGGATACTGGACTTTTCACCCTTATGAAAGAGCAGGGAAAATTCAGACTCCCCAACCAGTTTTGCCATGGCATCCACAGCGGCAAAATTGCCTGCCGCAAGGGCGGCAAAGGCAGTCGCATCAAGGCGGCTCTTTCCATTATGATGTTTTGCAATGGTATTGCCGGCCATGTCCATAAAAATAACATGATCCACTCCTGATTCGATCAGGTGGGCTATAATAGCGCTGTCGACGGCATCAAGCTGACTTTGGGTAAACATGGAAGAATCGTAACCGAAAACGTGAATTTGTGCAACACGTTAAATGATTTTATTCCGTATTTTGTTCAGGAGCAATGAATGCTTTAGCAGAATGGATATGAAATCTTATCTGAAATGCGATGTTTCTATGGTATTTTGATCCAGGTCCCGGTAACATTGGTACTGTTTTTGAAATACGAAATCGGAGGGAAAACCCATGAATACATATCGAATCGGAATTGATCTGGGCGGAACAAAGATTGAATCCATCCTTCTTTCCCCGGACCTGAGGGAATTATGCCGGGAAAGGATTCCGACACCGGCCGGGAATCACTACGACCTTATCGTAAAAGCGGTTTATGCCCAGATCCGGGCAATGGCTGAAAAAATTCCGGGAAACGGGGATTTCACCGTCGGCATCGGAATTCCCGGGGCGGTTCAGAAGGAAACAGGCCTGGTTCATAATGCCAACACCACCTGCCTAATCGGGAAACCTTTTCGAACTGATCTTGAAACCCTTTGCCAAAAGAGGGTCATTATGGAAAACGACGCCAACTGTTTTACCCTGACCGAGGCCCTGCAAGGCGCCGGCAAGGATTATGGCATGGTATTCGGCGTTATCATGGGAACAGGCTGCGGGGGCGGGCTCTGTATCAACAAAAAAATATGGGGCGGAGCAAACGGAATTGCAGGGGAATGGGGCCATTTCTCCGTAGACCCCGGCGGCCGGACGTGTTATTGCGGCAACAGGGGCTGTGTGGAAACAAAAATCAGCGGGACAGGAGTTGAGGCCTCTTATTATGAAATCGTTGGCCGTCATATTAAAATGAAGGACCTTGTTCAAGGTTACAGACAGGGAGACGAACTCTGCAAAACGGTTTTTCTCCGGTTTCTGGAGGATTTCGGCAGGGCTCTCGGGGGACTGATCTCGGTCCTGGATCCCGATGCCGTTGTTATCGGCGGCGGATTATCCCATATTGATGAGATTTATACCTTAGGGGTTCAGCAGGTCCGAAAATACGCCTTCCATAAAAATATCCAGACCCCCATCCTGAAAAACCGGTTAGGGGATTCTTCCGGTGTGGTCGGGGCTGCCTTGCTGAACGGGTAATCCGGATTATTCCTTGACACGGGTGTAAAAGGATGATAGAAGTCCCTTTGTTTTTATATGTCGAATTCGGGGCGTAGCGCAGTCTGGTAGCGCACTTGACTGGGGGTCAAGTGGTCACTGGTTCAAATCCAGCCGTCCCGACCAATAAAGATAAGGGTTTTCAGGGTTTAGACTGAAAACCTTTTTTATTTGGTTTTGATTTTGTCCACCATTCGGCCACCACAAGGATCAACAAGGAATTTGGAGATGGCAAAGAAACAGAGCAAAAATCGTAAGAATGTGGCTATTGGCCTTCATGTGTTGGTTAGTGTAACATTTTGTCTGTAATTTGGAGCAAGCGCTCAGGGGTTGCAGGCAAACTCAGCATAGATTGATATCGGGGCGACTGAAATTTACGTAGCTGTTCCTGACGGTCGATCAAACGAATCCATGAGGCGATTTGACACGTTTAGCGATGATCTGCATGAGGCCAGAATCTTCCACTTGACTCCATGAATCCGATCTGGCTGTCCAAGAAAAGCAGCTTGTTTTTAAATCTGAACTTATGCTTGCCCGGACAAGCCTTCCGACAGAAATCAAATGTATGATAGAACAGATCCCTGAATAGCTTCCATGATCGGTTTATATTGGCATAAGAAAGCGTAGACTTGCTTGGCCTTCAGGTAAAGAAGTTCAGGAATCTAAATCCCCAGCTTTTAAACCCCTTGGAATATCTTTCTGTTTTATGTTCCAATACCAGATTCTTAAACTTATTTTGGTTAAAAAAAGCTACCAGTTGACTGAACAGGCCTCATGTCGTGCATCTTATCGAATTCTCCTTTGTGATGATTGCTCGGTTATTGTTGGGCACAACAAACAAAGAGACAGATAAAAAGGAAAAGGCAGGAAATAAATCAATAGTCCTGCCTTTTAAACTGATTCAATTATTTCACTATTTTTTTTCTACTGATTCCTGCTACACCAAGAAGGCCAACACCGAAAAAGATCATTGTTGCTGGTTCGGGGTTTGGAACTGGGCTTGGAACCGAGTTAAGAGAAACGGTATGAATAAAGCCGCCCAAACTGTTATTAAGGCCATATGCTTTAAAAATTAAATCGTATTTCTTAGTGTCCTTAACAGTAAAATTCCAAGTGATTTGTTCCCAACCAAAATGCTGTTTGCCAAGATTGTCAGGCATATCATTGAAAATTTTACTGATCATGCCGATGCTGGTGTTGTCGATAAGTGCTTGAATTCCATTGTCATCACTACCATTATTAGTTCTATCATGATACCAAAAAGATAATTGATAAGCACCTGCGTTCAAATCAACGTTCTGAAACATAGAGCTATTGTTATGGCTATCAAGCTCAACATAATAGTCGCCGCTTTGAGCAGTAATGATTGTATTCCTTTCTATTTCAATACCAGCCCCTGATAATTTGTCCCATCCTGTTATTGAATTATAAACACCCCAGTTGTTGCTTGATAGAGATATGCCGGAGGTATCAAAATTACCATTCACTAATAAGGAAGCGTTTGCAATCGAGGTTACACTGATAATCAAAAAACCAAATAAAAACCCAACCAATAAATTTTTCATATTAAATCAGTAGTGTCCGGTTAGGTTTTTGCTTGTGTTAATATTTTTCGATCTTTGACAATATTGTCCCGGTCTGAACCCGGGGGGCCATCACATCTGGTGAAAAGATCATTCAAAATTGCAGTCCGCAACTGCCGAACTCTTTTA
>JAMPXP010000037.1 GCA_023701135.1 Desulfobacula sp.
AACTGAAATGTGCGCCATATTGACCTCCTTGAAATAAAATTTTCAAGGCGCGCAAAAATTTTTGCGCACATTTGTCAATAGAAAAATGAAAAATTTTTAATAAATTTAATGGGTTTTTATGTGCAAAAACCTAACCGGACAGCACTGACAATAATATCAAAATTTTATCAATTCAACGGGTTTCTTTGAATCCCGGAGAGGCCTTCGGGTCGAGTTTTGTTGGGTATAATTGGGAGATCAGCATCCCGGCCAGCATCAGGACACAGCCCAGAATCCCCCTCGGGGAAAGCATTTCGTCCAGGATGATCCAGCCTCCCAGGGCCGCCACCACGGATTCCATGCACAGGATGATGGCGGCATGGGAAGTGGGGCTGTTTTTCTGGCCGTAGATCTGGAGGGAATAGGCCACGCCCACGGACATGACCCCTCCGTAAAGCAGGGGCAGGGCCACATCCAGGATATCGGCGAGCACAAGGGTTTCGGAAAAAAGGGCCGCCACAAGGCTTAAGGCCGCGCAGACAAAGCATTGGACCAGGGACAGCCCCACCGTATCAAAACGCTGGGACAGCCTGCCGATGATGATCAAATGAAAGGCAAAGCAGACCGCCGAGAAAAAGACCAGGAGGTCTCCAAAGGCCATGTCCATGTCCTTTGTCACACTGAGAAAATACATGCCGATACCGGCCAGGACGGCCCCAGTCCAGGTTCCGGGCGAGGTCCGGCTGTTTTTGATGAACAGGCCGATCAAGGGCACAATGACCACATAAAGACCGGTGATAAACCCGGCCTTGCCCGCAGTGGTATAGACAAGACCTACCTGCTGGAGTGAAATCCCGCAAAACAGGACCAGCCCGGAGATGATCCCCGAGGGAATGAGGCCGCCTGCGCATTGATCCTTGATCCGGTTCCGTGGAAAGAATACAAAGGGGACCAGGGAGAGGCCTCCCAGGACAAAGCGGACCCCGTTAAAGGTAAAGGGGCCCACATGGTCCATGCCGATCCTCTGGGCCACAAAGGCGAGCCCCCAGATGGCAGCCACCACCAATAAGATAAAATCTGATTTTAAAGCGGTTGATTTCATGATATCCAAGCCCTATTGATCATTACGATCGAATAGGTTAAATACGCTGTCCATAAAAAAAGCATGATCTAATATGAAACCAAGGGGTTCGTCAAGGAAATTAAATGAACTGGAATGAAGCTACACAGATGGAAACGGCGGGCCAAAGGCTCATGCTGGGGTTTGACGGCATTGACCTCAATGATGATCTCAGGCATCTGATCAGGGATCTTAGGGCCGGAGGCCTGATCCTCTTTAAAAGAAATATTGAAACCCCGGACCAGGTAAAGGTTCTCTGTGAGTCCTGCCGGGACTATGCAAAGGCCTGCGGCCTCCCGCCTTTGTTCATTGCCGTGGACCAGGAGGGCGGGACCGTGGCAAGGCTCAGGGAGCCATTCACGGTGTTCAAAGGCAATCCCTATATTGAAACCCTCGAGGATGCCCGTCATTTTGCAGCCGTCACAGCCCGGGAGCTGAAAAGCATCGGGGTGAATATGAATTTCGCCCCGGTCCTGGATGTGGCAGGGGATAACAAGGACAGCATCATGAAGGACCGGGCCTTTAAAGGGACCCCGGAAAGGGTGGCGGTTCTTGGAACCGAGATCATCCGGACCTTTCAAAATAACGGCATCCTGGCTGTGGCCAAGCATTTCCCCGGCATCGGCAGGACCGTCAAAGATTCCCATTTTTTTCTGCCGGTGCTGGATATGGAGTTGCCTGCCCTGGAAACATCGGACCTGATCCCCTTTATGGCGGCAAAGGATGAGGGCGTTTCTGGCATTATGCTGTCCCATATCCTTTACCCGAGGCTGGATGAAAATTGGCCTGCCAGCCTGTCTCCCTCTATTGCAGGGAATCTTTTAAGGGACCGCATGGGGTATGAGGGCCTTGTTATGACCGACGACCTGGACATGAAAGCCGTCCAGAAAGATATTGAAACTTGCATTGGCCAGATCCTTGCCTCGGGCATCGATATGGCCCTGATCTGCCATCAGGGCCCCAATATTGACAAGGCCTACGATGAAATCAGACGGCTCCTTCGGGAAGATGAGACCCTGTCTGCCCTGGGAAAAAAATCCGTTGAAAGAATTTTAAGGGCTAAACGACAATATCTGGGATCTTAATGGGTCTTTGTTCTGGAATAGACATCATCTTCCAGGGAGGCCAGGTTCCCCTGCTGAATCAGGCGGTATCCCCGGGCGGCAACCATGGCGGCATTGTCCCCGCACAATACCGGAGAGGGGGTGAATATCCTGATTCCATGGGCGGCTGCATTTTCGGCCAGGGCTTCAACAAAGGTTTTATTGGCCGATACCCCGCCGGAAATGCCGATGCGGCTGCATTTTTTAAATTGAGCGGCATGGATGAGTTTCCGGGACAGGACATCGATCACGGCCCTTTGAAAAGAACTCGCCACCCTGGCCTTCTCCGGGTCCGAACCCACGGCATGGTCATGGATATACCGGGCTACAGCGGATTTCAAGCCGCTGAAGCTGAAATCAAAGCTGTCTTTTTCCAGCAGGGTCCGGGGAAACGGGATGTCCGGGGGTTGCGTCTTGGCAAGCGTCTCAATGGCCGGTCCGCCGGGATATCCCAGCCCCATCATTTTGGCAACCTTGTCAAAGGCTTCGCCGGCTGCATCATCCCTGGTTTGGCCCATGAGTTCAAACCGGTCAGGGGATAAGATATGGTAGACATTGGTGTGCCCGCCGGAAACCACCAGGGCGATAAAGGGGAATGCGGGCGGGTCATCCATAAGAAACAGGGAATAAATATGGGCTTCCAAATGGTTGACACCGGCAAAGGGCAGTTGCCTTGCAAAGGCAAAGGCCTTGCCAAAGGAAAACCCCACGAGAAGGGCGCCGATTAGGCCTGGACCCTGGGTTGCGGCCACTCCGCCGATATCGGAAAGAGAGATCCCGGCTTTTTTGACGGCTTCCTCCACGACGGGAACAATGGCTTCAATGTGCATGCGTGAGGCAAGTTCCGGCACGACCCCGCCGTATTGGTGATGCACTTCCACCTGGGAGGCAATTACGGAAGAAAGGATGATATGACCGTCCCGGACCAGGGCGGCAGCCGTTTCATCACAGGAGGATTCAATCCCTAAAACGATCATGCGACGGATATGGGATCAGACCCATTGGGTCTGGGGCTCGTTGTCCGACCTGGATTCCACGTCACCGATATAATAGGCTTTTTCACTCATGGCGCCGAGTCTGTCCATGACTTCCTGGACCGCCTGTTCAGGGACCACCACCACCATGCCGATGCCGTTATTAAAGGTGCGGTGCATTTCAGGCTCGGGCACGGACCCTTCCCTTTGAAGGATTTTAAAAATAGGGGGAATTTCCCAGGCATCTTTGCGGATAATGGCTTTACAGGCCTCTGGTATCACCCGGATGATATTTTCATCAATCCCGCCGCCGGTGATGTGGACAAGGCCGTGAACCGGCAGATCCCGTATCAGGCTCAATACGGTTTTCACATAGATGAGGGTCGGTTTGAGCAGCTCTTCGCCCAGAGGGATGCCAAGGTCTGCGAGTTTGGAATGGACGGTATATTGTTTTTTCTCAAAAAGGATTTTCCGGACAAGGGAAAACCCATTGCTGTGGATCCCGCTGGATGCGATGCCGATGAGTTTGTGCCCGTTGCTGATAAAGGAGCCGTCTATGATTTTATCATTGTCCACAATGCCGACGGTAAACCCGGCCAGATCATATTCTCCGGCCTTATACATGCCGGGCATTTCCGCTGTTTCTCCGCCGATGAGGGCGCATCCGGCTTCATTGCATCCCCTGGCAATGCCCGTCAGGATCTGTTCCGCCACCTGGTTGTTCAAGGCACCGGTGGCCAGATAATCGAGAAAAAACAGGGGCTTTGCCCCCTGGACAATGACATCGTTGACGCACATGGCCACCAGGTCGATGCCGATGGTATCATGTTTATCCATCATGAATGCGATTTTTAGTTTGGTTCCCACCCCGTCGGTGGAACTGACCAGCACCGGATTGGAAACATTGGCCAGGTTCAGGGAGTAAAGTCCTCCAAAACCGCCGATTTCACCCATGACCCCGGTCCGGGGAGTGGTTTTTGCAATATCTTTGATCCGGGATACAAGTTTGTTGGCCTTGTCGATATCAACACCTGAAGCTGCATAGGTTAGGGAGTCGTTCATATAAAGATACCTTCGTCAATTGCGTCTGTTAAACCTTCTGAAACCCGGTAATGATAATCAGAATGCACCCAAAAGTCAAAAGCTTTTTGACATCGCCGGATGAATAATGTATCTACATTTATTTTAAACTTTAGTGAATATTGGAGAATCTAAAGCGTATGAAAACCATCAATATCGGGATTCTGGGATTGGGTGTGGTCGGCACCGGCGTGGCCAGGTTGCTGAAAGAAAAAAAACAATTGCTTACGGAAAGAACCGGTGCTGTTTTAAACCTGAAAACCATTGCCGATATTGATACCACCCGGGACAGGGGCATCGACCTGGGCGCTACGGTCCTCACCACCGATGCCCAGGGGATCATCAATGACCCGGATATTCATATTATTGTGGAAACCATTGGCGGAGAAACCCTTGCCAGGGACTTTATTTTAAAGGCCCTGGACCAAAAAAAACATGTGGTGACCGCCAACAAGGCCCTTCTGGCAAGCCATGGAAACGATCTTGTGAAGAAGGCCAAAGGCAGCGGGGTGGATCTTGCCTTTGAGGCCAGTTGCGGCGGCTGCATGCCCATTATCAAATCCCTCCGGGAGTCCCTGGTGGCCAACCATATCCGGTCCCTGGCCGCCATATTGAACGGCACCTGCAATTATATCCTGACCAAGATTTCCAGGGACGGCTCAGCCTTTGAAGATGCCCTGAAAGATGCCCAGGCCCTGGGATATGCAGAAGCAGAACCTTCCCTGGACATTGACGGATTCGACACGGCCCATAAACTGGCCATTTTAAATTCCCTGGCCCACGGCATGGAAATCAATTTAAAAGACATCCATGTGGAAGGCATCCGCCATATCACCCCGGTGGATATTGAATTTGCAAGGGAATTCGGCTATGCCATCAAACTGCTGGCCATTGGGAAGATCCACGACCGGCATGTGGAAGCCCGGGTCCATCCCACCATGATTCCCCTGTCCAATCCCCTGGCCCATGTGGACGGGTCCATGAACGCCGTTGTCATTGATGCGGATGCCACGGGCCGGACCATGCTCTACGGGCACGGCGCGGGTATGATGCCCACGGCCAGCGCCGTATTGAGCGATATCGTGGACATTGCCAGAAATATTATTTCGGGAACCCAAAGACGGGTTCCCATCCTCGGGGTTCAGGATGATCATATCCGGCCCATCCCCATCCTGGCCATGTCCGAGCTTCATACCCGGTATTATCTCAGGTTTGAAGCCCAGGACCATCCGGGGGTGCTGGCAAAGATCTCGGGAATTTTAGGCGAAAACAATATCAGTATCGAATCGGTCCATCAAAAAGGCCTGAAAAGCAACGGTAAGGTGCCGGTTGTCATGATCACCCATACGGCCAAGGAAGCATGGGTGCAGAAGGCCCTGGGCGAGATTTTAAAGACCGATTCCGTTGTGGGTGATCCCATGGTCATCAGAATAGAAGAAACTGCGCGGGAGTAGAGATAAAGAATGAAAATATGTGTTGCGGATCTGGAAGGGGTTTTCCTGCCGGAAATCTGGATTAATGTGGCAAAAAAAACAGGAATCGAGGAATTGAAGCTGACCACAAGGGACATCAGCGATTATGACGTCTTAATGACCCGGCGTCTTTCCATTTTAAAAGAGAATAACCTTAAAATCCAGGACATCCGGGCCGTCATCGCCACCCTTGAACCCCTGGAAGGGGCCCTGGAGACCTTGAACTGGATCAGACAGGAATCCCAGATCATCATCCTGTCCGACACCTTTGAAGAATTTGCCAAACCCCTCATGGCCAAATTGAATTACCCGACGCTGTTGTGTCATAACCTGACCATTGACGGGGCCGGGAATATCCTTAAATACAATATCAGGATCGAAAACCAGAAAAAACAGGCGGTCAAGGCCTTGAGGGCCATGAATTACCAGGTCATCGCCTTTGGGGATTCCTATAATGATATCGGGATGATACAGGAAGCGGACCAGGGCTTTTTCTTCAGGCCACCGGCTTCCGTGACCACGGATTTTCCGGGGATCCCGGTCACCCAAACCTATGGGGAACTGAAAACCATGATACGTTCCCTGCTGGATGCATGATGATCCATATCGATGAGTTTCAAAAGGTGAGGGCCCTGGTCATCGGCGACCTCATGATTGATGAATATCTGTGGGGAAGCGTGGACCGGATTTCTCCCGAGGCCCCGGTCATGGTGGTGTCCGTGGAAAGGGAAACCCATACTCTGGGCGGCGCCGGCAATGTCATCAATAATTTGAAAGCCATGGGTGCTAAGGTTGAAGCCATTGGAACGGCAGGGACCGGCAGCGCGGGCCGGATGATTTCCGAGAAACTGGAAGCCCTGGGCATCCCTACCGACGGCATCATCAGCGAGCCCGACAGGCCCACGACCCGGAAAACCAGGGTGTTGGCCGCAAACCAGCAGGTCTTGAGAATCGACCGGGAAATCAGGAAAAGCATCACCCGGGAGTCCTTTGACCAGTTGGTACCCATCATGGCCAAAAAAATCCCGGAAGCAGATGTGGTCATTCTTTCGGATTATGATAAAGGCCTCATCACGGGCCCCCTTGTCAAGGAAACCGTCAGGCTGGCGAAAGAGCACGGGATCAGGGTTCTGGCCGATCCCAAGGCCCTGGATTTCACCAAATATGAAAGGGTCTCCATCCTCACCCCCAACCGGAAAGAAGCCGGACTGGCCGCCCACATGGATATCCGATCCCGGGAGGATCTCATCAGGGCCGGGCACAAGATCATGGCCCTGGCCAGGCTGGAAAAGCTTTTGATCACCTGTGGAAAAGACGGGATGATGCTCTTTGAAACCGGAGAAGAACCTTTTGCCATCGCCTCCAAAGCCCGCCAGGTCTTTGATGTGTCCGGCGCCGGAGACACCGTGATTGCCCTCCTGGGGCTCGGCCTTGCCCTGGGCGCCAGCTTCAGGGACAGCGCCCGGGTGGCCAATGAGGCCGCCGGTATTGTGGTGGGAAAGGTGGGCACGGCCACCGCGTCCATTGAAGAACTCAGAGATGCCCTGGCCGATTCACACCTTCTAAAAAAAGAAAGTCCTTGACAGATAAGGACCGGTTCTATATATTACTCAACATTGATGCGGGGTGGAGCAGTCTGGTAGCTCGTCGGGCTCATAACCCGAAGGTCGTTGGTTCAAATCCTTCCCCCGCTACCAAAACACTACGAGAGCCGGTACTCATGGTAATTCCAAGGGTATCGGTTTTTTAGTTTAGGCCCTTTGGCTGTCTTTACACAAATTGTTTACACAAAAGCGGGAACAAATTTGTAAGGACATCATGGCAGGCTATCTTGTGCAGAACAAAACCGGATATTGTTTCCGGCTGACCATACCATCTGATCTCCAAAGTCGGGTAGGTCGGACCGAAATTCGGCGGTCTCTCCATGGGACATTCAGAACGGCCTCTCAAGTATCACTCCTTCTTGCCGGAAAGATCCTCCAACTATTTAGAAAACTCAGAAGTAACTACACCACAACAATATCACCACAACTGATTCAACAAATGATTAATGGCTTTATCCGTGAACATCTCGATTATAAGGAACAGAGCAGTGTGACCGACCCCCTGGGCCGGGTCACCCTTTACGGGTACGACACCCTGACCCGCACCCATGCCGTCACCACCACAAAACCCGCCACGGGCAGCTTTAATCATATCACGCAATACCCCGACCTGGACTACCGGTATGCCAAACCCCTGACCTTCAGGAACGAAAACAGCCATGAGACCGCTTACGAATATTATGTCTTCGGCAGGGTCACCCGGATACTCTACCCGGACGGCGGCGAAGAAACCTATGCCTATACCGATGCCGCCCTTCCCAGATCCGTCACCAAAGGCAAAAGGGACGGGACGGACAGCTTCATTTATACCATCACCTATCTGGACGGGTTCGGCAGGACCATCGAAACCGCGGAACCCTCCATGGGCAGTACTTTTGCCGTCACCCTGTTCACCTTTGACAATATGGGCAGAGCCGCCTGCACCAGGGGACCCCTGATCAAAACCGGCAATGACTTTTTATCTGCGGATTTTGCCTCCATATCCGCCACCCCGGCCAATGTGGGGTCAGGGACCCCCACCACCTGGACCCGGAACTATTATGACACAAGATCCAGGCTCATCTGCATGCAAAGATCCGGGGAAGAAACCACCTGGTTCGCCCATGAGCTGCTCAAGACCGTGACCACGGACCCGGACGGCAATACAAAAACCCGGATCTCCGATCTTCTGGGCCGCCCCGTAGAAATCATCGAGCACGGCCTTACCGACCATAGCACCACCTATGCCTACAGCCCGGCCGGGGATCTTTTGAGCGTGTCCCGGATCAACCCTGCCACGGGCAATCCCGTTGTGAACACCGTCACCTATGATACCCTGGGCCAAAAACTCACCCTGCAGGACCCGGACATGGGCGCCTGGTCCTATGCCTATGACCTTGCCGGCCGCCTGGCCTCCAAAGCCGTGACAAAGGACAATGTGGCCTTCAAGACCCTGAACTATGCCTTCTACCCCGGCACCAGCCTCTTAAAACGGGTCAGCGACGGCAATAACAATACCCTCTCGGAGATCAGCCTGTATTCTCCCCAGGGCAAGATGGAAGCCGTCAGCTTTAACGGGGGCAAGACCGTGACCACATATTCCTATATCCAGGAGACCGGACGCCTGATTTAGGCGGGGCGTGTAGATTCTTTAAGAATATTTTATCCTTGCTCATATCCACAACATGACTTATTATTAGATCGTTTAAAAGTGTCTTTAGTTGACCTTTTTATAAAATTTGGGGGGCATTAATATGACGATTACTCATCCAATTCTGGCAGATGTCAGTGCCGGGATATCTGAACTTAAAAAAAATCCGATGGCAGTTGTACAAAAAGGTGATGGCGCGCCTGTTGCTATTCTAAATCGCAATGAACCTGTCTTTTATGCAATCCCTGCAAAAGCATTCGAATTATTGATGGACAAGCTTGAAGACATGGAACTTGCCGCCATTGTTGAGACTCGAAAAGATCAGCCCGAAATAGAGGTTAATATTGATGACTATCTATAGGCTGGTTTTCAAGGAAGAAGCAAAAAAAGAATGGGACAATCTGGATTCAACAGTTCGTCTCATATTCGCTAAAAAATTAAAAGAACGGATTCAGCAGCCACGGATAGAAAGCTCTCGACTTAGTGGAATGAAAGATTGCTATAAAATAAAATTGAATAGAGCAGGATTCCGTTTAGTATATCAGGTTCGAGACAAGGATTTGATTGTATCGGTTGTTGCAGTAGGCAAACGGGAAAAGAATCTGGTTTATAAAATTGCCAGTAAAAGAATTTAGATGTTTTAATCAAAATAAGGATCCAGCATTATACAGCTCGGGCTTCATCGTGGGTCCATAGGACCCAATCCTTACACCTCTCCCAAATGAACCCCGCAGTTAAAAGAAAAAACACCATGATGATTTTCTTTTAACTGCGTCGTATCACATGCTGGTGGATTTTCTGTCGGGAAGGCTGCTTAAGGCGGATGATTAAAATGCCATGGTGAGGTTCATCCCGGTGGATGGTAAACCCTTTGTCGGTTGTGATCAGGAGACATTGAAGATCCTGGACCATTTGCCATAACGCCTCATCAGTGATGCCCTGATCATCGGTTCCGCGGATATCCATGACATCATACCCTTGAAGGATAAGCTCTTTTGCCGTTATAAGCGGGATGTTTTCATCAACCAAAATTTTCATATGGCATGTTCAATGGGGGTAATCTGTTCTTCTGCAAGGGATGCCGCGTATTCCAGGCAGGCATAGATATCATCCTGTTGAAGCGATGGGTAATCTTCCAGAAGCTCTTCGATTTTATCCCCACTAGCAAGCATGCGGATGATCTGGTGGACAGGAATTCTGGTCCCTTTGACACATGCCTGGGTAAATTGTCCATGGCATGGATGATGTTTTTTCGTCGTGATTCTCAAGCGTCTCTACATCAACGAGCCGGTTAAGCATCTATTTTCCTTAATATCGGTCAATGTGACATTTGTCAATGAGGATGATCTAATGTGCTGGAAATCGGCATGCTTTTTAAAACAGAAACCCCGGCCTGGACTACCGGTATGCCAAACCCCTGACCTTCAGGAACTAAAACAGCCATGAGACCTCACCAGGGGACCCTTTATCAAAACCGGCAATGCCTTGCTCCCGGCGGCTTTTTGTAACGGATGGATCATGGGTGTCACGGGGTCTCATGATCCTTGGTTTGAACGATACGTCGGCTGTTTTTCATCAAACGCCAGCAGAGAAAGCCCAGGGACCCCACCCCGATCTGCATGGCGCTGATGGTTGCGATGATATGCGCCGTGCTGCCGGAAACCAGGATCATGCCCAGGCTGCCCGCCAGCATGCCGCAGAAATTGATGAGAGACGAGGCGGAGCCGGTGTCCTGCTGCTGCTGTTCCAGCATGAGATGGGCGCTGGGGGCCCGCATGGCCGTGACGGCCATGGTGGCGGGCATCATGGCCAGGGCAAAGATAAAAGGTGAAGACGGGCCTGCCAGCCCCACCATGACCCCCCCGGCGGCCAGCACGATAAAACAGACGCTGATGATGGAGGCCGGGCTGAACTGTTTGGATATCCGGATGTAGAGGATGGGTCCCAGCATGGCGCAGACGGCATTGGCGGCAAAAAAAAGACTGAAAACCTGCTCGCTCAACCCGAAGCCCTGGATATAGACATAGGATGATCCGGCAATGAAGGCCATGAGCGGCATGGGCGCGGCTGAAAAAACGCATAGGAGCATGGAGAATCCCGGGTTTTTCAGCACCACAAACAGCCGTCCCACGGACCGGAGGGCAGACCCCTGGTAGCGCCGGGCCAGGGGTTCTTCAAGGGGGATCACGATCAGCAGGGCCAGGACGCCGAAACCGGTCAGGGCCAGGAAAACAGCCCGCCAGGAAGCGATGATCAAAAGCAGGGACCCCATGATGGGGGCCACCACCGGCGCAATGATGACCATGGCCATGATCACGGCCAGGACCCGGGCCCGCTCGGCGCCGCTATACAGGTCCTTGACCATGGCGGTGGATACTGCCGTGGCGGCCCCGCCCCCGAAGGCCTGGAAAATCCTGAACAGGATGAGCTGGTCGCAACTGTGGGCGGCCGAGCATAAAAGGCTGGATATGGTGTAGATGACAAGACCGCAATAGAGGATGGGCTTGCGCCCGTATTTTTCACTCAAGGGGCCCCAGATCAGGATACCAATGGCAAAAAAGATGAAGAACAGGCTCAGGGTCAGGTTCACTTTTGCGGGACTGGTGCCGAACACCTCCACCATCTGCGGCAGAGCCGGCAGGTAAAGGTCCGTGGATAAGGGCGGGAAGGCGCTGATAAAAGCCAGGGTGGCAAGCATGCGGTTTTTTGAAAAATTCATAGGGAAAATCTCTATATGGACGGATCAGGGGGTTTTTGTTTGGACCGGTCAGTCCGTCGGAAAGGGCCGGTACAGTGAGGCAAGATACCCCCGGAGCCTAGATTTGTCAAGATTTTCAGGCGAAGATGTGGTATGCTGGGATTCAAATTTCAGGAGATTTGCACTGCCATGAGACAAGCCAAGGAAATTTCTTTACACCAGGATGAGATGCTCCGGGATATCCGCCTGCTCTTGTCCCTGCTGCCGCCGCCCGTTTCACTGGATATTTTATGCGCCGTTACGGCCTATCCCCCTGTAAAAGTGCTGCAACTGGTTGAAGCCCTGGTCCGGTCGGGATTCCTTTGCCGGTACAAGGAAAAGGGAGCCGGGTATTATTATCTGGCTGATGTGAAAACAGCCGCCCGGCTTTTAACGGAGGTTCCGGGACCGGATCTGGCCGAAGCGGCCCAAAGGGCACTGGCAGGGGTTTATGGCCATCTGCCCGACGGAGCCAAAAGATGGCTCCACGTGGCTTATATTTACCAGGTTTCCGGGCTGCCGGTCCGGCATGCCAGGGATGTCCTGAGGGCCGGGCATTACTGCCTGGAACGGAATCTGCCCATGGACGCGGCGGTCTATTACCGCCTGGCCCTGGAAGGCATGGCAGCGGAAACCCTGGACCGGGAAGGCCAAAAGGATTTTATCGATGCCGCCATAGGGCTATGCACGTGCAGGGACACGGCCCTGTCCAAAGATATCCAGCGGGAATATCTGGCGAAGGCCCTGGCATTCAGCCAGGAGGCCCGTGACCCGGCCGGCAGTGTAAGACTCAAGGTGCTGATTGCCAAAACCTTTATCCGGGGCATGGATTCCGGCGAGGCCGGGAAGCTCCTGGAACAGGCCTGGCAGATGCTGTCCGAACATGATATCCCGGCGGACCTGAGAATCCAGGTGGCCCTTGCCAATTCCGAGCTGCTCTTCTGGCAGGGATATATCAATGAAGCCATTGAGCGGTACGAGTCGGTGATCGGGAACCACGAGGAACTGCCCTCGGATGTGGAGACCCTGAAAAGCTGTGTCCGGCTCGGATGGACCTACGGGGCCGCAGGAGAGACCGCCAGGGGGGTGGGGCTGACCCGGGCCGTCCAAAGAAAGGCCAGGGCCCTGAATGCCCCGGACCTGGAACGCTATGCCACCCTGATCCTGGTCATCATCCTGACCGATGCCGGCAGGATTGAGGAGGCCGAGGCCTTTCTCAACGAGGTGTTCAGTACGCCCGAAGAATTCCTGGACCCCTATACGCTCTGGCCCGGCAACGGGAAAAAAGCCTATTTTGCCTATCTTAAGGGAGACTATGAAAAGGCCTTTCACCATTTGAGCCGGGCCTGGGAAAATTCCAAGATCCTGGGCACCCCCCACCACCGGGGACCGGACAATATCGAGGTCATGCTGGGCCTGGAAGAAAGGGGAATGGTCCACCCGGAATGGAATTTTGAGTCGGACATCTCCCGGCTCCTGGACTGGCCCGATATTTATATGAAGGGCGTGGCCCTGAGGTTCCGGGCCCTCAAGGCCTTTAACGCAAACCAGGATCCAGGCCGGATCAGGGCGGACCTCAAAGAAAGCATCGCCCTGTTGACCCGGGCCGGGGCCATGATCGAGTTGAGCCACGCCCGGATTTTGCTGGCCCGGGTGTGGATCAGGGAGAATCATATCCCAAAGGCTGAAAAATTGCTCAAACCGGCCTGGGAGGTCTTTTCAAAAATTAATCCGGACCTGTTTCCCAGGGATCTGAAACCTTATCTGGACCGGGGGTCCAAAAACGCCCTCTGGGTGGAATCCCTGCTGGAGCTGGGGGATGACCTGGGCGAAACGCGGACCCGGGAGGACCTGCTGAGCCGGATCATCAAACACGCCATGCGCATTGCCGGGGCCGAACGGGGCTGCATCTTTTTAAAGCAGGAAAGCGGGCTGAAAATGGCGGCCAGCCGGAATATTGAAGCGCCCGAAGTCTTTTCAGAAGCCTTTGCCGCCCAGATGCAGATGATTGAACAGGTCGTTGAATCCGGGGCCCAGGTGGTCAAAAAGGCGGAGGGCGGCCGGGCCGACGGCAATCCGGACGCCGCCGGATGGACCGGCTGTTTCCCGGTCCGGCTGAAAAACAAGGTCCTGGGCGTGATTTTCATGGACAGGGGGTCCACCCGGCTTCAGCTTCCCGAGGATGAGATCTGCCTCATGCGGATCATCAGCAACCAGGCGGCCGTGGCCCTGGAGAACATGGACGCCTATGAAGAAATAATTGATCTGAAGACCGGTCTGGAGGCGGAAACCCATTTCTACCGGGAAAACTATGAGGCAGGAGCCTTTCATTCCCAGATGATCGGCCGGTCCGAGCCCTTTAAAAAAATGCTGGACCTCGTCCATCAGGTGGCCCAATCCGACACCACCGTCATGATCACCGGGGAAACCGGGGTGGGAAAGGACCTGGTGGCCCAGGCCATCCACCAGAACAGCGGCCGGGCCTCCGGGCCCTTTATTGCCGTGAATGTGGTTTCCTTGAGCCCGGACCTCATTGCCAGCGAGCTTTTCGGCCATGAAAAAGGCGCCTTTACAGGGGCGTCCCAGACCCGGAAGGGCCGGTTTGAACTGGCCAGCGAAGGGACCCTGTTTCTGGATGATATCGACGCCTTTTCCCTGGATATCCAGGCCAAGATGCTCCGGGTGCTGGAAACCCGGGAATTTGAACGGGTGGGGGGCGCCCGGACCCTGAAAACCCGGTTCCGGCTCATCGCGGCCAGCAACCGGAATCTGGAAGACCTGGTGGAGCAAGGGCTTTTCCGGTCGGATTTTTATTTCCGGCTCAATGTCTTTCCCGTTAAAATTCCTCCCCTGCGGGAACGGGCCGGGGACATTCCCGGCCTGGCCCGGTATTTTATGAAAATATTTGCAAAAAAATTCGGAAAGGATTTTGACCGGATATCCAAAAAAGATATGCAGGCCCTGGTCAGCTACCGGTGGCCGGGCAATATCCGGGAGCTGCGCCATGTCATTGAACGGGCCGTGCTGCTCAGCAGGAACGGGAAACTGGAAATCCCGCCCCTGAATACGGCGGAATTTGCGGGAAAGGACCCGGGCCGGGATGAAAAGATTTTGACCCTCAAGGACATGGAGACCCGGCATATTCTCAGGGCCCTGTCCGCCTGCGGCGGAAAGGTCAGCGGCGCCGGCGGGGCCGCAGAACTCCTGGCCGTCAGGCCCACAACCCTGTATTCAAAGATGAAGCGGCTTAAGATTCAAAGGGAGGATTACCGGATAAAAACCCCCTAGCCCCGTTGAGTGCGGGACCAGGGGGCTGCCGGCAACCCGGCCCATCCGGTCAGGGAGGGTTTAAAACAGTTTTTTGCTCATCTCCTCAATGGCCCTGGAGGTGGCTTCATAGACCCCGGGAAAGGAACTGAGATTCAATCCCTGGGTCAGGCAGGGAATGAAATAATGCTTTCCGCAACCGGTGCAGGCCTTTTGGACATGTTCGGCAATGATTTCCGGTTTCCAGTCCCTGCAATCCACCACGCCGCTGTCAATCTCTCCCATAAAGGAAATCTTGCTTCCGTACTGTTTGATCATCTCCGGCGTATTGTTGGTGGTCATGACGCCCTGCCAGATGTCAATGCCCATGTCGATCATATGGGGGACCAGGTTGGCGGCATAGGAATCGCTGTGGTGGACGATGAGTTCAATCCCGTTCTGTTTCCAGAAGCCGTACATTTTTTTGTAGGGTTCCAGAAAAAATTCCGCAAACATGTCCGGCGACATAAAGGAAGCGATCTGTCCGCCCCAGTCGTCGTGGTGGAAAAGGGCATCGGGCTTGATCCGCCGGATGATCTGTTCGGCATAGCGCATCTCATAGTCCGTCAGAAAATCGATGAGTTCGTGCATGTATTCGGGTTCTTCATAGAGGTTCATCATGGCGGCCTCCATGCCCATGAGCATATGGGTCATTTCAAAGGTGCCCGAGGCAAAGAATACGGTGACGAATTTGTCATTGCGGTCAACGGCATCGGCATGGGCAACGGCCGGGGCCCAACGCTCATCGGAAAATTCAACGGAGGGGGCCTTGACCGTTTCCCGCCACCGGGTGATGTCCTTGAGCAGCAAATGGGCCTCATCATGGACAGGGAAGGCGCCGAGCTGGTCCTTGGGCCAACTGTAGGTGATCCCCCATTCATTGGTGATGGTTTCACCGGGTTTGGGCCGGGTTCGCAAGGGAGCTTCCATAATGATTTCCATAAATTCATACTGGTTGACAAACCGGTCGGGTTTGCCGCCTTTGATGGTTTCCATGAGGTTCTGCCGTTTGGTAAGCATGATGTTTATTCTCCTTTTCGAGTCCTATAATGACAGGGCCAGTTCTTTGGCTTTGACGGCGGCGCTGCCGGCATCGGCGGCATAGGCGTCGGCTCCTATTTCAAAGGCAAATTCCGGGGTGACGGGGGCGCCGCCCACCATCACTTTGAATCCGGACAGGCCGCTGGCCTTGATGGCGGCCAGGGTTTCCCTCATGGCCGGCATGGTGGTGGACAAAAGCCCTGAACAGGCCACGATTTTGACATCCTTATGGTCTTTGACGGCCTGGATGAATTTTTCCGCCGGCACATCCACGCCCAGGTCCACCATATTGAACCCGGCGCTTCCCACCATCATGGATACCAGGTTCTTGCCGATATCGTGCAGGTCGCCCTTGACCGTGCCGATGACACAGGTGCCCAGGGAGGCGGCGGCCCCTCCCTCCAGATGGGGTCTTAGCACATTCACGCCCAGGGACATGGCCTTGGCCGCAATGAGCATTTCCGGCACAAAAAGGATGCCGGACGAGAATTTGTCCCCCACCACCCCCATGGCCTCAATCATGGCCTGGAGGATGTCCATGGCTGAACTGCCTTCGTCCAGGGCCTCCTGGACCAGCCCGGGAACGAGTTTGGTTTTTCCCTTTTCCACATTTGCTTTGACTTCTTCGATCTTAGACATGAGATATCCTTTCTCTATTTAGAGTGATCATTTAAATTTATTGTACCGGGCCGAAAAGCCCTTCCCGGTAGGCATTGATATATTCAATGCAGTATTCGTCGTTGCCCTTCAGGGCTTCGACGGCGTAGATGAGCCCCATCATGTGCTTGTGCAGGGGGTTGATAATGGCGCTGTCCATTCCCGCGCCCATGGCCAGGACGAGAAAGGCCTGGTTGACGAATTTCCGGGCCGGCAGGTTAAAGGAGATATTGCTGGCCCCGCCGGTGATGTGGATGGCCGGGTATTGGCGCTTGATTTCCCGGATCACCCTCAACACCGTATTGATGCCGTCTTCGGAAGTACACAGCATTTCAACCAAGGGATCGATATGGAGGCGGGAGGGCTCAATCTTGTATTCCTCAGCCCTCTGCATGATGGCGGCAAACACTTCCATGCGCTGCTCATAGCTTTTGGGAATACCGGTGTCATCGCAGAGCAGGGCCGCGCATTCCCATTTTGTGCCTGCGATGAGGGGGAAGATCACCTCTGTTTTATCGCCTTCCATGGACACGGAATTGATGAGGCCCGGCCTTTTGCAAAATTTCATGGATCCGGCGCAGATCCGGGCGTCGGGGCTGTCGACGGCAATGGGCGTATCCGTGGCTTCCTGGACAAGGCCCATGAGCCATTCCATGGTTTCAAGCTCCACGGCCGTGTCCGTGGAAGCGCAGACATCAATGAAATGGGCTCCGGCGTCGGCCTGGGTTTTGGCAAGGTCTTTTATAAATTCCCCATCCTTCTTAGCAATGGCTTCTGCCACGGAAGGGATGGCGCCGTTAATTTTTTCTCCGATAATGATCATTTAAATCGACCTCCTGAAAATAAAATTGGGTCCAAGGGTTATATATTACACATACATCAGGTTGCGGCGCCGGTGCAATCCTCTTTTCATATCAGCTTCGCGCGGCGATTTCCTGCTGCATCCGCTTCTGGCTTTCCGGGGTGATGCGGTACAGGGCCAGGATGATGATCAGGCCGGCGCCGATGAACAGGGCCGGAATCAGGGCGATCCCGTTTTTGATGCCGGAAATCAGCTCCGGCGTGGGGGCCATATCCGCCACATATCCGGCCGAGACCAGGACCCCGGTAATGACCACGCTCCTGACGAAGATGGCGGTTTTAATGGGGAAACTGATAAGGGACATGATAAACCCCCTGGCGTTTTTACCGGTTTTCCATTCCCCATAGTCCACCGTGGCCGAATACATGGCAACCCCCAGGGCGTCGGGCATGCCGTAGCCCAGATAGGCCACAAACATCACGGCCATGAAGGACATGTGATTCATGGGCAGGGCCCAGACCGTCAGGAGCCCGATGATGAAAAGCGACAGGGACAGGACATAGGTGTTTCTTTCCCCGAATTTTTTGGCCAGGGGAGCCGTGGCCATGGCCCCGAAAAAGCAGACCACATTAAGGCCGGTAAAGAATACGGCAATGACGGACAGGTTGTTGACCACGTATTTGAAATAATAAAAGGCCATGCCGAAAATGACGAACCGGCCCAGGTAGCGGCCCAGTTCCGCCAGCATCAGGCCGATGAGGGGCGGGTTGACGATGATCTGCTTGAACATCTCCCCGATGCCCATCTTGTCCGTGGCTTGCGCCTGGGCCTGGCCCGCGGAATGATAGGCATAGTCCCTGGTGATGGAAAACAGGGTCCAGTAGCAGAGGGTCATGAGGATGCCCGAGACGATTACCGTGAGGGTGCAGCCCAGGGCCTGGTTCCCGCCGCCCAGCAATTGGATGGACTTTGCGCCCGCCATGGAAAAGCAGATGGACCCCAGGGAATTGAACATCCCCCGGTTGGAGGCCATGGAGATGCGTTCCTCCCTGTCCATGGTCATGGAATTGTTCATGGCGATGTGGCCGGCGTAAAAGATATTCCAGATCAGGTGGGAAATGATAAAGCCGATGGATATCAATACGGCATTGATGGCGGGATCACCGATTTTTGAAAACTGGAGCACAAAGAAGACGGCGGCCAGCGGCGGGCCCACCAGGAGCCAGGAACGGTATCGTCCCCAGCGCATGCTGCTTTTTTCAAGGATCACACCGGCCGTGGGCACCCAGACGATGTCAAAGATACTGGTGACCATGAGAACGGTGCCGGCAATGGCCACCGGGATCTTTGCATAGTCCGTCAGAAAGGCGGCAAAGAAAAAGATCTCCATATTCACAAAGAGCTGAAATCCAAACGAGGGTAACCCGTACAGGTTGATGACGGATTTTTTAAGGGTTTTTTTCCGGGGTTCCATGTTCCTCCAAAATGTTCGTTTACAGGCCCGGTTGTTTGCGCCGGTTTCAGGTTAATCAACAATGGCCCTTAACCAAAGGGCGGTCTGTGTCTCTATGGCAAAACCCGTGCCGGGAAGGATGTCCTAACAAAACTCAATTAAAATCAGAAGCTTGCATCAGAAATGGCAATGCCCTACAGGCGGGAGTTTTTACGAAATATCGTAAATTTACCTTAAACCGATGAAGAGGGCCGGCCGTGACTCTGATTCGTGGTGGAGCCTTCTGACCGTGGGGCGTATAACCCCAAGGCTGATGGTTCTAATCCCTTCCCCGCTGCCGGAGAAGCCGAGAGATTGAAAGTCCGGTTTTGCTCATTTTTGTGTTTTTGAGGAAGGCCTGGGTGTTCGTTATCGGCTCAAATTTTGCCAACATTGCTTGTCGATCATTATGGCAAGTCTCCAATTCTTTAATTGAAGATTGTAAAATTTGATTTTGCCGTGTGCCATATAGATGAATTTCACATTAAAGAGTGAAAGTTTGGTTTATACAAGATACGGTATTCTGGAAATATTTAAAAAGCTCGGACTGGTTTATGAGGCACTCGGTAACTTCAGAACTCCTGACATCATTTGGCAAAAATGTTCATTTTTAATGATTTTTAAAAACTAATGTCGTAAAATGGTTTGCAACATGGCTCAGAATAATTATGTTTCCATGTTATGTTTATCAAGGGTTTTATGGCCTCAACATAATTAAGACATTTTTTTACGATAGCGTATGTTGCATTATAAAGTCCCAGATGTCAGGAGTTATGAACTTGGAGAATTTGAATTGTGAGCTTTTATGGAAGAGCGTTTAATCGATTGTTGCATGCCACAATGCCCAGTTGAATTTCTTTTCAGCCTTGCAACAAATCGATTAAATGGATGAACTGAAGGTTATTTCAGCCCCGAGGCGGCTATGGGGATTGTATGATTTTTCTTTGATCG
>JAMPXP010000038.1 GCA_023701135.1 Desulfobacula sp.
AAGGACAAAAGAGCAGTTAAAACGCAAAGCCATATCGCACCTCAGAAAACTTCAAAAACTGCCCGGCAGGGTCATGAAATATTTCAGACATCCGAAAATTGCTTATGCTAATTTGGGGGCGGCTATTTAATTGCCGGATTAATATATAAAAACCACTCTGGAAATATCGGTTTAATTGAGATTGTCAGGAAATATAGTTGAACGTCTCTAATCAACCGCGCGGCTTTTTGCGTCGGTTGCATTAGTCTTGTTCGGTAAAAATATTATTATATTAAATCTTTCTTTTCCTCTTCGACTTGTTTTCTAAATTTATTAGAAACTGTCACTGAACGATGCCAAGAATGGCCACTCTCAAGGCTTATTTGAGCGAAATAAGTTACGGCATAAACATCTTTCGGCACTAAGCGTTGTACCACATATTGTGCCTCTTCAGATGTATCTACCATTGGAAGGCGCTTAGCCGAATCTGTTTTAAGCATTGGTGCCCACCATTGATCTATAACTTCATCTTTTTCGCTTTTTATACCGTGATATACGACCTCTGCTTGAGGTTCAGGATTCCAAATAGCAACAGAACCAATGTTTGTTATAATAATGCTTAGAACATGTAAATTTTCAGAATCTGTTGCTTCAAAAACAGCTACTGATGCAGACATCTTTAATCTTGGTGACAGCGTTCTACCACGAAAAAAGCGAAAATAGGATGCCGCAGCACCAAAAATTAAAATAATTGATGTCAGAATCTTGGAGGTCACATCGATAAAATCTTTATGAGATACTAATAGCGCAGTGTTTATATAATCGTACCTAAAGAGCACAGCAACTAAAAGTGCTATGACAATAATACTAAGAACGACAACTATTGGTGCATGGGTGCGTGCCCATAATGCTTTTCGTATCATCTCAACAACAAGTATCCTAAAATGAGAATTGCGAGAATTAGGATAACAACAAGTTTATAACCTGGAACTGGTGTATTTTTTTGTAACCTCATAAATATTACCTCCCAAAGAGTATATTGATCATCCTACCGAACCAGTTAATGTGTTTGACTTGTGTATCATGCTAATTTGTAATGATATCCAACCAGAAATTATTAAATATCATTTAAAGATCCATATCAACATCGTAAAACCCTGTAAAGTCATTTCAAAAATTCTACTTTCGTTAAAATATAATTGATTCTGGGAGAAGCTGCCGGAATGTGGTTTATTGGAGATAAACCTGATTCTGCAACAGAATCACAGGGAAAGTCTGCTGGAAATTACAAGCCGAGAATTCAAATCCAAACAAGTGATAGTCCTACGTTATTCCTTCGATCCATTTCTCGATCACCGCATTGTATTTCTCTGCCCGTTCAAACATCGGCAAGTGTCCCGCCCCTTCGAGAAGATGCAATTCTCCCTTCGGCACCTTTTCGGCAATGGCACACGACTGTTCCGGGGACACAATCGGGTCAGAATCTCCCGCAATTACGAGTGTTGGCACTGAGATGAAAGGAAGTTTGTCGCTTATGTCAATGTCTAGAAGGCGTTTGAAAAAAGGAAAAAGGGAATCCGCTTGGAGTCTCTTGGCATCTCTGTAAACAATGTCAAACCTATCCTCGAAGTCGGGATAGGTATAGAGTGCTCTTCGGTCCTTTGCATAGAGGCCAGCAGCCAAACGATAGATGGAATGGTGAGCTACCAATATACTCCAACTCGTTCTGAAAAGCCATGGTCCAAGAAGACCCAAAGAAGCTATTCTCTGCAACAGACCGAGGGCACCGTTCCACCTTCCTTGAACAAATCCTGAGATGCTGATCACCCCGGCAACCAGATCAGGGTACCGCCCTGCGATGCCCATGGCCGCAAATCCTCCAGTGGAGTGTCCTACTACTATGACTGGTTTTTCTCCGACAAGTTTTCGAATGGATTCCGCAAGAACCTCTATTATCATATCTGCAGTAAGTGATTCAGACTGAAACCCACCAGGAAAGCTTGCAGGATAGTGACCTGGTAAGCTCAATGAATACCAACGAAATCTCTCTCGAAAGACCGGCACTTGGATGGGCTCCCAGAAGTTAATGGAAGCTGTTATCCCATGAATGAAAACAGCTGGAATACCACCCTTGTCTTCATTGAAAGGTATCGCAAAAAGCCTGTGGCCTTGCACGTCAAGTTCTATCTGAGCTTCCATTGATAATCATTCTCCTTTTACCCTATATCATCCCGTGCAGTTTGTGGTTCGAGAAATCCGTTCTTTCCACTTCCGTCAAGAGTTGAAAACCAAGTTTATTCCCTTTTCTGTCATCGCCTTCATATCGACAACAAGTGTGCTACCAGCTCTTCTGGTTTTGAGAAAAATGGGGAGTGATCCGTGTCGATGGATAACACCTTCTCGCATGGTAATGCCGTGTACATCTTTTTCTGCAATGCAGGCGGCACGGCTTTATCTCGAAGACACTGAATATAGACCCGAGGTATACGGCCGAAGTTGTTCTCGGTAATGTGAATCTCAGTAACCCAAGGCAATGTTGCTTCAGGAGTCATAAGCAACTGAGCAAGAACCACATCTTCGGCTGGGCACTCTTCGTAAAAGACTTCTCTCATCTTCTCTTTGGCGATTGTCATTGAACTTATGTCTTCAGAAAAGATGATATTCGGGCTTACCAATGAGGTTTTATCCCAATCTTCGGTCTGACGAAGTGATTCGCCGTCACGGAGGAGAATGGCTGCCACATAAGCAAGTGCCTGCACCTTTTCCGGACACTGCTCCGCCGCTTGGCTGATGATAGCTCCAGCACGGCTGTGACCGATCAAGATGCTTGGAGTTAAGTGGTCATTAAGTATTTGACATATCTGCTGTGTCCACATATCCAAGGATACCTGCGAGATTGGTGTTCGATCTATTCCCTGGCTCGAAAGATCGGGAGCTATCACCGTGTGGCCTGCCTTCTCGAGAAGCGCCACGACTTTGTACCAACACCATGCTCCATGCCATGCTCCATGAACTAAAACAAAAGTGCTCATCTTGACTCCTATGTTTCATGCCACTGTAGCCGAACAAGATACCATGCTGGCCTGCATAACATGAAAAAACCAATATTATCCAACCAGTTGGGGGACAGGTTGGCCCTAAACTGAAGATCAACTTCATTGGAGGTAATCATTCATAGCCATGAAATGCAAGGATAATCTTTTTACATTATAATCCTGCTTTTGTGGCAACCCGCCGGAGACAGGATTATATATAAAAACCCCTATTAGAACAGACCAAGTTGAACCTTGAGATCTTAAAAAATTTCCAAATCTTTTTTTTTAAATGCGGTTCTTCAATTTGATGTAATTTCATAAAACTGAAAACGGCTTCTTTATAGTAACTATTTTGTTTTTGGGGTATTTACTTCCATAAATGCCTCTAATTTTCCCTTTTCTTGAAGGATGTGCAACCCGAATTCTATTAAATTAGCTGGAGGTTCTTGCCTGTCTGTATTTTTTCTTATTAATTTTATAGCACCCTCAGGACACCTGGCTGCGCAGATACCACATCCGATGCATTTTTTCATATCAACTTCAGGTTTCTCATCAATCATTTTAATAGATATCGTCGGGCATTTGTCATCGGCGCAGACACCGCAGCCAGAACATTTTTTCAAATTATGCTCTGGATAAAATGATGATGCTGCAAAAGCATACAGGTTGCCCTGTTTATTAAACGCCCGTAAAAAACTACAGCAGCAGGAGCAGCAATGGCAAATAAATTCCAACTTATCTTGAGTATTGTTCGCCATTCTTACCAAACCCATTTCATCAAATTCTTTTATTTTTCTTAAAGCCTCATCTTTACTTATTAATTTTGCAAATCCTCTATCTACAAGATAGTTGCATGTATTATCAAACATCATACAGGCCTCTTTGGGAGCATTACAATTCTGCTCAAGTTCACGGCAGGCGCAGTGTCCAATACCAATAGTTTTGGCTCTGTTAATCATCTCTGAAACTTTCTCGTATGGCAGTACTTCTGATTGGGTTTTAATTTTTTCATTAATGGGGATGACACGCGAGATAGCAACTTTCTTACTTCCGAAATTTTTCTCTAAGACAGGAATATAACTTTTCCATAACGGCGTTAACTCGTCTATGAGTTCATCATGGATTCCTTTTCTAAAAGGATTCTCAAATAGATGGAAAGTATTTACAAGAGCATAGCCCCAAGAACCATTTTTTTCTCTTGCAAAGACTACACCTTTATTGGCAAGGGATTCTAAATGGATTTTCGCTTCATCTTCTGGAATTCCTGTTCGATACGACACCTCGTTTATTGTGAATGGAAAGAAACCAAGCCCCAAAGCGACCTCTGCTTCTTTTTCAGTAAATAGCAAGTGAAGAATTTTAATAATTTCCGGTGCTGGTGGGCATCCCATAGGGTTTAGACTCATGAGTTCTCTCAATTTTTCATAAATACCTTCAGTCATCTAACCCTCCTCTTTTTAAATGATATTTTATTCATAAAAGGACATTTATATTTGAACCAAAGCCATAGAAGAAAGTCAATATGCAATTTTGAAACTGTATACCCCACAATGTGTCTATACAGTCTCACCCAAGCCTATCTGAAAGCGGTATTCAATAGCAGAAGAATTGTGGGGGGGGGTCAGTTCAAATTTTCACTGAAGACTATATCAAAAACGAAATCCCCCAATGCAGGTTTTAGAACCCCGGACTATTATTAATAGCTTATGCTGCCGAGATTAAAAAAAAAATTGAAAAAATGCCGGAAAAAGGTGAAATTGGTAAAATTATGATAACCCATTAAGATTTGATCTTGATATGGAAGGCATTGTCCGGCGGTCCCGATGAATTCGAACACAGGGCTTTACCACAGATTCCAGCAGGAAGGCTGGCAGCGCGCCGCTGCCGCCTATGATGCTTTCTGGAAAGATCTGACCCGTCCCTTTGCCCTGGACTTGGTCCGGGCCGCAGGGGTCACCCGGGGAACACGGCTCCTGGATCTGGCCTGCGGGCCGGGCTATGCAGCCGAAGCCGCCTATGAGAGGGGCGCCATTCCCCTGGGGGTGGATTTTTCCCCTGAAATGATCCGGATGGCTAAACTGCGGCTTCCCCTGATCCGGTTTTGTGAGGGCGATGCCCGGGCCCTTGAGTTTCAGGAGCATTCCTTTGATGCCGTCATCATGAATTTCGGTTTACCGCATGTGTCGGACCCCGGGGCGGTTTTACGGGAAGCCCGAAGGGTTTTAAAGCCAGGGGGAATTTTCGGATTCACCGTCTGGGCCGGTCCGGAATCCAATCCCGGCTCGGGCATGGTCCATGATGCGGTCAGAGCCTATGCAGACCTGGATGTCCCCTTGCCTTCGGGGCCTGATTATTTCATTTTCGGAAGCGCTGAAGAATGCGGGAATGAGTTGGCTGAGGCCGGTTTTAAAGCCGATTCCCTGGTATTTCAATCCAAAACCCGTCTCTGGGAGGTTCCGTCTCCCTCCTTTCTGTTTGAAGCGGAACTCCATGCCGGGGTCAGGACCTCGGCTGTTCTCAGGGCACAGCGACCCGAGGTTCTCCTGGCCATTCAAAAGGAAATTGAAAGGTCCGTGCTGGCCTACCGGTCAGGCCCCGGCTATGCCATTCCCTTTACGGCCCATGTCATTGCGGTGAAGGGTGTTTAGGCATTTTACTCCCGTCTCCCGCGTTTCAGCATGGTTGTGAATGCCTCGGAATCGTGGTAATGAAAACATAAACGGCAATAACAAATTCCGATTTAAAGGAAACCCTATGGAAAAAACCGACCTTCTTTTCGCCCATGAGCTGTTCATGCGATTATCGGCCAATATCGAAACCGTGATCAAGGGCCAGAAGGAAAATATCCGCTATATCCTGGCCGGGTTTGCCGGGGGCGGACATATCCTCCTGGAAGACAATCCCGGAACCGGGAAAACCACCCTTGCCAAGGCCCTGGCCAAAAGCATGGATGCCCGGTTCAAGCGCATCCAGTTTACCCCTGACCTTTTGCCTTCGGACATCCTGGGGGTTTCCATCTTTGACCCGGCCAAAAAAGAATTCAAGCTTCACAAGGGTCCTGTGTTTACCCATATCCTCCTGGCCGACGAGATCAACCGGGCCTCACCCAGGACCCAGTCCGCCCTTCTGGAAGCCATGGCCGAGGGCCAGGTGAGTATTGACGGTAATCTCTTAAACCTGGAAGACCTGTTTTTTGTCATTGCCACCCAGAACCCCATTGAATCCAGGGGAACCTATCCTTTGCCCGAGGCCCAGATGGACCGGTTTGCCATGCAGCTTGAACTGGGGTACGTGACCCGGGAAACCGAGGCACTGATCCTTTCCGAACAAAGCCTGGCCCATCCCATTCATTCGGTTCTGCCCTGCGTCAGCCTGGAAGAGGGGCTTAAACTTCGCCGGCTTGTCGGAGAGGTTTTTGTTTCAAAGGAATTAAAAGAGTATATTGTGGCCCTGGTGACGGCCACCCGGGAAAAACCGGGAGTGCTCCTGGGCGCAAGCCCCAGGGCATCCATCGCCCTGATGAAAACCGCCCAGGCCCTGGCGCTTTTTGATAAAACCGATTTTGTGGGGCCGGATCATATCCAGGAGATCGCAGTCCGGGTCATGGCCCACCGGCTGATCTTAGACCCAAGGCTGAAATTTTCCGGTGTGTCCGCCCGAACCCTTGTGGAAGAGATCTTAACATCCATTCCGGTTCCTGTATGAGGATGGATCCTGCATAGGGATGGTTTTTGAAGAATGATGATGCCAAGGTTTTTATACCGGTCCTATTGGCTGCTTCATCGGGTTTCATTCCGGGTGAAGCGGCATGTGACCCCGGCCGGGGCCATGATGACGGCTGTTTTTTGCATCACGGCCCTTTTCGGGCTCAACATGTATAAAACCACCCTTTACCAGGTCATGGCCTTGAGCCTTTCCCTTCTGCTTGTCTCTGCCGTCCTGAGCCTGATGCCCTTCCGGCCCAGGCTCAGGTTGAGGCATATCCTTCCCGTCTATGGAACCGTTGGGGAAAAGAGTGTATATTCAATTGAAATCACCAATCTCGGCCAAAAACCGGAAAGGGGGATCATCCTGTATGAAGACCCGGCTGATCCACGGCCGGATCTGAATACCCTGTTGACAAGAAAAGAGCCCTATGAGCACCTGAGAAACGCCTGGGACAGGAAAACCCTTTATTATCGGTGGGCCTGGCTGGTCCTCAAGTCCGGAAAAGCAAGGCTCAGACCGATCATTCTGCCGGATCTGCCCCCCGGGGAAACCCTTAGCATTGCAGCGGATTTTACGCCCAATTACCGGGGATATCTTCATTTTACCGGGGTCACCCTGGCCCGGCCCGATATCCTGGGACTCTTCATGCGAAATTTCAGAATACAAAAAACGGAAAAACTCCTGGTCCTGCCCCGGCGATACGCCCTTGACCCGCCGGAGTTGACATCAAGCCGCCAATACCATCCCGGCGGGGTCAATCTGGCGTCATCCATTGGAAATTCCGATGAATTCATGAGTTTGCGCTATTACCGTCCGGGTGATCCCCTGCACCATATCCACTGGCGGACCTTTGCCAGGACCGGTGAACTGGTGATCAAGGAATTTGAAGATGAATTTTTTGTGCGGTATGCCTTGGTCCTGGACACCTTTGTTCCCCCGGAAAGGGAAAGGGTATTTGAAGAAGCCGTGAGCATTGCCGCTTCCTATATTGCATCCATGGACCCCCATGACGCCATCCTGGACCTGGTGCTGGGGAGCCATGCGATGGATGCCTTTTCATCGGGCAGGGGGCTGGGCGGTTCTGAAAAGATGCTGGAAATCCTTTCCTGCGTTGAATCCTGCCCGGATAAAACTGTCCTGGAACTCAAACCCGTGCTCGAATCCGGCCTTAAAAAAATATCCGGCGCCATCATTATTTTCTCCGGCTGGAGCCGGGACCATGAAGAAATATGCCGGATCATCCATGAAGCCCTTGTGCCGGCCTTTGTCATCGCCCTGGCAGAGGATGCAAGGCAAAAGGAAACGATTGTCCGGGAAACGGGAGGTTCCCCATATCCGGTCCGGGTGGTTCAAATCGGGGCTGTTCCGGAGGAGCTTTCCATCCCATGAAAACGCCCCGGTTTTTTTTAGGTGTGATTCTTCTTTTCTGGGGTTGGCAGGTGGGGCTTTTATGGCTGGGTCTCGGTCTGGCCGTCGTCCTTGAGTCGGCCCGATGGGCCAAGACCCGGTTTGAGCTGCAAGCCTCGGATTTTAATAAATTTGTGGACATCAGCACGGTTCTCCTGGCCTTCACTATTTTGGCCGCCCTCACAACAGATGCGAAAAAGGCCAATCTCATCCTTTTAAGATGGCTCCCCCTGATCTTTTTTCCCATCATCGGGGTCCAGGAATTTTCGGCAAAAGGCAGAATGGACGTCAAATCCTTTTTCTTTGCCACCCGGAAAAAGACCGAGATGCGGTTCTATGAGACAAAGGAAATCGATGTGTCTTATATTTACGCCTTTGTCTGCCTCATGTCGTCGGCTTATGCGAACGCAAAGGGGTCATTTTATTATTTTTGCGTCGTCTTGTTTTTTGTCTGGGGCCTGTGGCAGTTCCGCTCCAGGCGGGGGCCTTTGGCCGCCTGGATCACCTGCATCCTGATCGTGGCCCTGACAGGGTACCACGGCCAGAACCTTGCCCGGCAAGCCGGCAGGACCCTCAGCCGGTGGATCATGTCCCATTACGCCTATACCATGGACCCGTTTAAAACCTATACGGCCCTTGGGGAAATCGGGGATTTGAAATTTTCCGATCGAATCGTATTGCGGGCCTCCTTTGAGGATTATGCGCCGGGGAAAACCTATCTGCTTCACAGCGCCACCTATAACCGGTTTGCATCTTCCAACTGGTTTGCAAAATACGGATTTGAACGGGTTGAAGGGAAAAAGGACGGCGGTTTCTGGCAGGTGAACCCACCCCGGGAAAATCCCCTGAAAATGACCCAGTATTTCAGGCTTCAAAAGGGCAGGGCGGTCTTGAGCCTGCCCCCCGGTGTCATAGACATTTCTGAAATGAAGGCCGGGGATTGCGAGAAAAATGCCGTCCAGGTCGTCCGCATCGAAGACGGTCCTTCCCTTATCAAGGCCGTTGTGTCCTATACCGGGGCTTCTACCTATGATGCCTTGCCCGGGACCGACGATTATAGCGTGCCCGTAAAAGAAAAACCGGTCTTTGAAGCCGCGGCGAAAAACCTCGGCCTTGAGGATAAATCCGAAGAAGAAATTCTGAAAACCGTCCACGGCTTTTTTTTAACCCAGTTTGCCTATTCCCTGGAACTTAAGGGCAAGGGCAAAGCTGGTACCCCGCTGGAGAACTTTTTGTTTCACACCAAGGCCGGGCATTGCGAGTTTTTTGCCACGGCAACAGTGCTTTTATTGAGGCAGGCCGGGATCCCGGCCCGGTATGCCACCGGGTTCATCGCCCATGAGTATTCCCGCCTGGAAGGTGGTCTGATTGTCCGGCTCAGGGATGCCCACGCCTGGGCCAAGGTCTTTGTCAATGGACAATGGCGGAATTTTGATACCACACCGCCATCCTTTTTGAATATTGATGAAGAACAAATCCCCACCTCTTTTCTGGAAGACCTTTTTTCTTTTTTCGGGTTCAAGCTGTCCCGGCTTCGCCATGAAACCGGGGCCAAACTCGTGGAGACCTACGGGCTCTGGCTCATGCTGCCCCTGGGCCTGATGTTGCTGTTAAGGCTTCGAAGATCCGGCCAGATCAAACGAATCAAGGATAGGGACCGGCCGGGCCGAAAAAAAAAGGGCAGGGCTAGGGCAACGGGATTTTATCGGATTGAAGAGATCCTGTCTGAAAAAGGCGGGCCGCGCCGGCCCCATGAAACCTATGCCTCCTGGCTGAAACGGATTTCCCGGCAGTGGGACAACCCGGCGTTGATGGAGCAGCTTTTTCAGGCGCTGGACCAGCATAACCAGTGGCGGTTCGGAAGACCGGAACAAAGGGAGGACCTGAAAAGGAAACTGGAGGAAAATCTTATGGCGCTGTCTGAAAAATTGCTTGCCCGGCCGTGAATTTTCTGAAAAGATGCATTCGCTTTCCGGGGCTTGATGCGATGCATCAAAAAGGCCGGATGAACGGGAAAGGAGTTTTATGAATTCTAAAAAAGACACCAGGGATATGACCACCACGGTCAGGGCATTGTTTGAGATATCCAACGCCGTCAATACCACGGATTGCCTTGATGATCTTTATCCCGCCATTCACATCTCCCTGGACAAGATCCTGAACCTGGAAAATTTTGCCGTTGTCATCTACCATCAAGAGAAAGATTCCATCACCTTTCCCTATTTTGTGGATGAAAAGGATCCAAATCCCGGAGAAATAAAAGATATCGGCAAAAAGCAATCCCTGACGGCACGGGTGATCAATGCCGGAAAACCCCTGATCTTTTATGAAGAAGATCTCATGAAGATGGCGGCGGCCCAGGCCGGGCCCCTCATCGGCTCTGTTTGCAAGGTCTGGGCCGGGGCCCCGCTGAAGCTCAGGGGCAGGGTTATGGGTGCCCTTGTGGTCCAGAGTTACCGGTCCAAAACCGCCTTTAAAAAGGCAGACCTGGCCCTCTTGAATTCCGTGGCTGAATTCATTGCCGTTGCCATTGAGCGAAAACAGGCGGAAAAGGAGCTTCAGGCAAGCGAAGCAAAATACAGGGATCTGTTCGATACCATGCCCAACGGATTTTATACCGCCTCTCCGGACGGATATTATATGGATGCAAACCCTGCCTTTGTCGGCATGCTGGGCTACGGCAGCCTGGAAGAACTCAAATCGGTTCATATCCCGGCCGGCATCCGTGAACCGGAGCCCCATGAAATACATTCTCGGCAAAAACCCCAGGAATTTATCAATGGACAGGAAATTTATCAGGTCAGAAGAAAGGACGGGCAGATCATCTGGGTTGAAGACAATGCCCGGTATATTAAAAAAGAGGAAGGCGCCGTTCTTTTGCGCCAGGGCATCTGCCGGGATATCACCCGGCGAAAAAAGATCGAGGATGCCCTGCATGAAAGCGAATCCCGGTTCCGGGCGGTTTTTGACCATTCCCATGACGCCATCTTCATTCATGAACCCGACGGCCGCCTCATTGATGTGAATAAGACCATGCTCAGGATGTTTGATGTTTCCCGGGAAGAGGCCCTGGTCTATACGGTTGACGATTATACGGGACCCGAGGGCAGCATGGAGGCTGTTCATAGGAAATGGGCCAGGGTCATGGCCGGAGACGATCTGCTGTTCCCCTGGCAGGCCCGGCGCCCCAAGGACGGGTCCCTGTTTGATGCGGAAATCTATCTCACCCGGATCATTCTGGGAGGAAAGCCCCTCATCCTTTTCAATATCCGTGACATCACCGAGCAGAAGCAGGCGGAGAAAGCCTTAAGAGCAAGCGAGGAAAAATACCGGCTCCTTTTTGAGAATTCCGTTGAGAGTATTTTTCAGACCACGCCGGATGCCCAATACCTGTCCGTGAACCCGTCTTTTTTAAAGCTTTTCGGATTCAGCTCACGGGAAGAATTGCTGGGGCATTTTAAAAATATCGGGAACCAGTATGTCAATCCCGGAGACCGGGAAAAGTTTAAGAAGATGATCGAATCAGAGGATGTGGTCAGGGACTTTGAAACCCGGCTCCTGAAAAAAGACGGCACCCCTGTCTGGGTCTGCCTGAATGCCCGGGCGGTGAGAGATGACCGCGGTGTCCCGCTGTACTATGAGGGGTTCATGCAGGACATCACCGAGAGAAAGCAGTCCCAGGATGAACTTTACCGGGTGTCCATCCATGACCATTTGACCGGCATCTGCAACCGGCGCTATGTATTTGAAAGGCTCAATGCCATCATTGAAGAGCGGCAAAGGGAAATCCGGGACTTTTCCCTTTCCATCATCGACCTGGATTTTTTTAAAAAAATCAATGACACCCACGGCCACCCGGCCGGGGACTTTATTCTCCGTGAGTTTGCCGCCATCCTGTCGGCCGGGTTCCGCCCCTATGACCTTGTGGGGCGGTATGGGGGTGAAGAATTCATCGTTGTCGCCATGAATACCGATATCCGGCAGATCCATAAAATGCTGGAAAGGCTTCGGGAAATCGTCAGGGACCATATCTTCGAGTTTGGCGGCACTCAGATCCGGGTCGCCTTCAGCGCCGGTATCGCCAATACCGGGGAGCCGGACCTGGAAATAACGGTTGAGGCCCTGATCCGGAAGGCGGACCAACGCCTCTATCTTGCCAAGCAACAGGGCCGGGACAGGATTGTCTATGAATCCTCAACACCCGGAACGGGCACCGTCATCATGCCTTGAAGATAATCAGGCCAATTTCTGAAAAACTTTTTTCCCTGCACCGCAGACAGGACATTTTTCAGGAGCCGCTCCCACCTCAATATAGCCGCAGACCGGACAAAGATAAAAGTCGCTCACATCCAGATCAATCCCCTTTTGAACGGCCTCCAAGGCCTTGGTATAGATGTCGGCGTGGACCGCTTCTGCTGCAACGGCAAATTGAAACATGGTCTTGGCTTTATGATCTTCTGAAACCGCCTTGTCCACCATGGGCGGATACATATGGGTAAATTCTTCCGTTTCCCCGGCAATGGCGGCCCGAAGGTTGTCCGCAGTGGACGCAATCATGTCCAGGGCCTTTAAATGCCCTTCTGCATGGATCCGCTCGGCTTCCGCAGTGGTCAGAAACAGCTTGGCGATATTTGTAAATCCTTCTTTTTCCGCTTTTTTTGCAAAGGCTCTGTATTTCTGGTTGGCCTGGCTTTCTCCGGCAAAGGCTTCTTTCAGATTATCATGGGTCGTGGGCATGTTGCCTCCTGGTATAAGGTTGATGGATTTTCCGGATTATAGCAAAATTGTTTCCGGTACAAAAGCGCCTATTTCGTTTCTGAAAGAAAATTTCAAAGCATTACAAACAGGCAGTCTCCCGCCTTTGCCAAAGCCAGGCCACGGGGCCGGACGATCAGGTGAAATACCTTGGGATAAGATATTTTACCTGAGTTAACAGATTTAAAATAAACATTTTTCTACTTTTGGGTTGGCATAGATATATTAAAAACAGCAGGATAATGAGGGCGATAATAATTGTTACGGTTTTCATTCTAATCCTCCGTTATTGTTCATATTTTTCTATTAGATCAGCTACAATCATTCCTGACGCTATGACAGTAGGCACACCGCCTCCCGGATGGGTTGATGCGCCAACCAGGTAAAGCCCTTTGATGTGCCTTGATTTTGCTGAAGGGCGGAACATCATGGAATGAGGAAGGTCCTGCCTTAATGCATAGATTGCCCCTTCAGGAGATCTCAGCCTTTTTTCAAAATCAACGGGAGTGGACAGTTCTGATAAAACAACATGATCCTTAAGGCCTGGAAGATGGGTGTCTGCAAGATAATGGATAATTTTTTCTTTTAACACAGGCTTTTCCTTATCCCAGGTTGTTCCGGTGAGATGATAAGCCCCCGGCGCCAGCGTAACGGCTATAATATGGTGTCCCTCTGGCGCAAGAGAAGGATCGGATTTTGTCGTCCAGCTTAAGATTCCGAATTGTTCTTTTGGGAAGGAACCCTTTAAATAATGACTATTCCAGTAATCATTGGTTTTATCCATTGGTCGTGTCATGAGGGTGTGGTGTTCGGTAAGTGGTGGCTCATAGTCAAGACAAAGATATAACATCGGGCTTGCAATCGAGTAAGCATAGCTTCTTAAACCAAGTTTGGCGAGCCATGGGAGATGCTCTTCTCCAACCATCTCAAAATACATTTTTTTGGCATTAATATTAGAAATAACCAGGTTTGTTGTGATTTCAGTCCCATCATCGAGCATTACGCCCTTTACACGTTTGTTTTTGATTAAAATTTTTTTAACAAGCGTATTCAGCCTAACTTCCATGTTTGATCGTTCCCCGCATTTTTGCAGCCCCCTTGGGATTCCAATCATGCCACCCTTGCTATAGTATATTCCGGCATGCTCTGCATAGGGAAGCATGGCAAAATGCCCGGGCAAAAGAGCGGGTGGCAGGCCGGCATAAAAACTGTGAAAGGAAAAAGATTCAAGTATCTTCTCATTTTTAAAATATTTCCTCATGATGCCTTCATAACTGCTGAAAAAAAGCCTGTTGTATTTGAGAAGGGCGGGTGTTTTTGCAAATAGTTTAATCACATCGGTTAAATTACCGGCAGGGCTGACGAAAAAACCCTCAAGGGCGGCATCAAGAAATCCCTGTATTTTTTTTGAATATTCTTCCCAGCCTTTGGCATCCTTCGGCGAGATTTTTTCTATTTGCTTTCTGGTTTCTTCCAAAGATATCGGATATGTGATTTTACTGCCGTCATGCAAAATGGCAGAAAAAGTCGGATCAACAGGGATAAGATCAACTTCATCATAAAAAGAGGTTCCCATCCGTTTAAAACACAGATCAATGACCTGAGGGAATTCTATGATGGAAGCGCCGATATCAATTTTGTAACCCTGCTTTTCAAATGTGGAACAACACCCTCCAACTTGTTCACTCTGCTCTATCACAAGGACTTTACGCCCCTGGTTTGAAAGCAGAGCCCCTGAACTCAGTCCTCCACAACCAGCCCCGATAATAATAACATCATAATCGTTCATAATTAGCCCCTTCCTATGAAAATACTTTTGTCAAAATATTTCATAGGCTTATAGAGCAAAGGCTGTGCCACAAAAAAATAATCTGATCCATAATTGCCGGAACAAGAGCAAATCCCTTGGAAATGCCGGTTATTGATAAAAAAATGCTTTTTTGCAGACAGTTAAAGAGAATCGTCCATGCTTTGAATGTCTTTCACATCGTAAAGATTCTTGACAATATTCCTGTATTGTTGGAATAAAAGGCTTGAATATCTTAGAGAAATATTGAATCGGTAGTCGCTGTGGCAAATAGAGATGACTTTACAGAAAAAACAAAAGAGATCATGGCAAAGAAGGTTGCCTATCTATGCTCTAAGCCTGATTGTAGAAAATCGACTATTGGCTCAAAAGCGGACGGTAGTAATTTTATGCGTGTTGGTACTGCCGCCCATATTACAGCGGCTTCTAAAGGAGGTCCTCGTTACGATCCAACTCTTACATCGGAGCAACGAAAGCACGAGTCAAATGGGATTTGGTTGTGCCCTGGATGTGGGAGGTTAGTTGATGCAGATGATGCGCACTTTAACACAGAAACGTTGCGTGGATGGAAAATAGACGCAGAAAAACAAGCTTTTGAATCTATCGCCTATGCGGTATCTATCGGTTCAAACACGTCGACGATCCCTACCGTCACTGATTTGTCTTTTGTGAAAAGGTTGGGCTTACCTGATACAGATGACGTTGGGTCTATCACTGTAAATCTCATTAAAGCTGCCAACAACGATTTGTCTGCGTTTAAAAGATCTGTTTCTTGGCCAAAACACCCGGTATTCCTTGGTCTTAAACTTGTTAATGGAAGCGAAACAAAATCATTTAGTGCCGCAAACCTTGTTGCTGTAAACAGTAATTTTAATGAAATCGCAGTAATAGCACCTCCTGGAACTGGTAAAACAACAACTCTATTTCAATTTTCTGAAAGTATTCTGGAACGGAATGATAATGTTGCTGTATATATTCCATTAAGTGAGTGGACATTACAGGCAAAAGATTTTTTACGATCAATTTCTATCCGAAGTGCTTTTGTCGGATTTAAACCTGAGCATTTTATGTTAATGGCCCATTATGGTCGTTTAACTCTAATTTTAGATGGATGGAACGAGCTCAATGAAAATGCAAAACAAAGAGTTTCTTTAGAAATTAAAGCATTAAGGCGAGATTACCCAGATATTCGAATAATTCTTAGCACACGTCAAAAAGAACGCAGTATACCCCTTACAGGCCCGGTTGTAAAAATAGATGCCTTAAGCGAAGAGCAGCAAAAAGAAATAGCTTCATCTTTGCGTGGAGATGAAGGTGAGCGTCTTCTTGATCATGCTTTAAGGACGCCAGGTATCAGAGACCTCATTTCAGTTCCATTATATTTAACAGCTCTGCTTTCACAAACGACTGGCGAAGCCCTTCCTACCACGAAAGAAGAAATCTTGCGGATGTTTGTTGACAATCATGAGCAAGGTGCAGAAAAAGCAATAGAACTAAAAAAGAAGCTCCTGGGAGTGCATAGGGAAATTTTAAATGCGCTTGCTACAGAAGCTACATATAAAGTTACAACTGCACTTTCGGAATTCGAGGCACGAACCATCTCAAAAAAGGCGATGGATAGGCTGATTGAACAAGGTCAACTTGCATCATCTATTGAACCAGCAAAGGTTCTGAATGCTTTTGTGGACTTGCACACATTAATTCGCTCAGAAGAAGATGGAGCGCTTTCATTCCAGCACCAGCAATTTCAAGAATGGTATGCCTCCTTCCATTCAGAGGCCCTAATGCTCTCAGCCGCTGATGGCAACGTTGAAGACTTAAAGGCGTTAAGGGAAAACGTCATTGATCAACGTATTTGGGAAGAACCCATCCTGTTTGCGTGCGAAAGGTTGTCTAGAACCGGTGAGAGTGGCATAAATGCGGTTTCTTTCGTAATTTTGGAGACGCTCGGGATTGATCCTCTTTTATCCGCTGAAATCATTTATCGTTCTTCAGATGAAGTCTGGCAAAAAGTAAAGGCGGAAGTCATGGAGTTTGCTCAATGGTGGCATATCCCAGACCAAGTTGATCGTGCTGTTAGTTTTATGGTTAACACAGCTCGACCGGAATTTTTTGATTTACTATGGCCGCTCATCAGTCATGAAAATAATCAAATTCATTTGTCAGCTCTAAGGGCTGGAAAGCGTTTCAGGGTATCAGTTCTTGGCGACAATATTCAGAAAAAAATTTCTGTTCTAAATGAAAAATTACGAAAACACATTATTTCAGAGATTGCGCACTATGGTGATATTCCAGGAATGGAGCTTGCCGCAAAGCTATCGATAGATGACCCAAGTCCTAATGTAAAATTTGAAACAATAAGTGCCTTGTTGTTTAGGCGTGCTGAACGGAATGCTACAGAAGTTTTAAAAAATTCACCAGATGAAGTATGGGTCGAGTTGGTAAAGCGCAGTTGCGCTGATGAAATTTCCGATCCTGAATGCCAAAAGCGGTTAAGTGTAGAAATTAAAAAATACACAGAAGAAGAAACGGATCCTCACAAGAAAATACACGCATTAATCACCCTTTCTGAAGAATCGGAAGAAATTGGCAAAAAGGTTGAGGCACATCTTGCTGGAGCAGACCCTCCTGTTAGCAAAGATCCTTCTTTTATCTGGAGAGTTGAGAATGCATATAAGAAATATCCGGACGCAGTAATAAATGCTTTAATTAAACGGCTGGAAAGAGACAAAGTGATGCCTTTTGAGGCAGAAGATTATCTGCGTTTTTCAGGCATTCTTATAGATGAAGGCACCATTGTTGATACATTACTTTCCGATAATGCAACTTTTTTTCTGTAAATTCGCTAAGCCGGTTCCTTTTTTTGTTCAACATGTTTTCTGTTTGCTGAAGTTCCCTTAACCCACAAGCTTTTTAACTTCGTTCGTGTATAAATCAAGAATAAAATCGGTTCCTCCCAAAGGGT
>JAMPXP010000039.1 GCA_023701135.1 Desulfobacula sp.
ACCCTTTGGGAGGAACCGATTTTATTCTTGATTTATACACGAACGAAGTTAAAAAGCTTGTGGGTTAAGGGAACTTCAGCAAACAGAAAACATGTTGAACAAAAAAAGGAACCGGCTTAGCGAATTTACAGAAAAAAAGTTGCATTATCAAACTTTCTACACATTGCCTATATACAATGGAAAAAATTCCATCTATTCCGATACCATGGAGAATATGAAGAAACAACAAGAATTTGAGCTTGAACCGGCCCAGCATACGAATCACATTCCGGCCGGCATGTCCCGGTTCTGGGGCCTAAGCCCTGAAATCTGATTTTTTTTATATTTTGTGAATAAAAAAATCCTTGACAATCAAAACTTTACCTCTTAGGGTGGAGGTTAGCTGAGTACAAAGGCGTATTCGCAAAGTTAAAAGAAAACAAAGGCGTTTTCCCAAATATTAACCGGGCAAACGCCCTTTTTATTTTTAATTTTGGGAAGAAAAATGAAACTCAATACCGTACCAAAGCTTACCCTGTTTCACTGTCAGAATTCCTTTGAAGAAACATGCCTGCCCGTTGACGGGTGCGACGTAAAAACCGTCCGCATGGCCTGTTCTTCCATGACCAAGGATATCCACCTCTTAAAGGCCTTTGAGGCCGGGGCCGATGCAGTTCTGGTCCTGGTCTGTCCGGGCAAAAGCTGCCGCCACACCGAAGGCAGTCTTCGGGCCGGCAAACGGGTCGACTATGTCAAAACCATCCTGGACAGCATCGGAATGGACGGCAGACGGCTCAACCTGTTCAACACCACCGCAAAAGACAAGGGCGCCATCACGAAGATCATCCGGAACACCCTGATGGATCTTCAGACCCTGGGCCCGAACCCTGCGTTGAATCACCTGAATTAATAATAGAACCAGGTGCAGGCAAGGCAATGGTTTTCTGAATTCTTTGAGCGGTATTGATCCACCTCTCCCCGGATCAATACCAGCGGAAGAAATATGAAAACCCATTGTCTTGCTTTAGCTTGCCTTGTTCCCAATTTTGCCACGACATGGAGGTGGTCATGATTACCGCTAGTCCAAAACCCATCAAAGAAATCATCGGCCTTGTGGAGCCCTACCAGAAGATATTGATCCTGGGCTGCGGCACCTGCGTCAAAACCTGCTTTGCAGGGGGAGAAGACGAGGTGGCCGTCCTGGCGTCGGCCCTGCGGCTGGGCTTTAAAAAAAAGGCCGGGTCCATCCAGATAGAAGAGATGACTATTGAACGCCAGTGTGAAAACGAATTTATCCAGGAGGCAGCGGCCGGCGTGGCAAGAAACGACGCCGTGCTTTCCCTGGCCTGCGGGGCCGGGGTCCAGGCCCTGGCCAAACGCTTTGTCAAGGATGTGGTGCTGCCGGGGGTGAATACCACCTTCATCGGCATCCAGGAGCGGCCCGGCATTTTTACGGAAGAATGCTCGGGATGCGGGAATTGCGGGCTCGCCGTCTTCGGGGCCATCTGCCCGGTGACCCGGTGCGCCAAAAAGCTTTTGAACGGCCCCTGCGGCGGATCCCAGAAAGGCGTCTGCGAAGTCAACCCGGACACGCCCTGCGCCTGGCACCTCATCATTGAACGGCTCACCGCCCTGGGCCGCCTGGATTCCCTCAGAACCTATATCCCGCCCAAAAACTGGAATACCAGCCTTTCCGGCGGACCCAGAAAACTTATCCGGGAGGACCATATCCTATGAAAGCCTTCAGCCGTCTCCATGAAACACTCAGCCGCGGTGAATTTGCCGTCACCGGCGAATGCGGCCCCCCCCGGGGCGCCAACAAAGAGGTCATCAATAAAAAAATCAAGCTCCTGAATGGGTTTGTGGATGCCGTCAATGTGACGGACAACCAGACCGCTATTGTGCGGATGTCCAGCATTGCCGCCTCGGCCCACCTGGTTGCAGCAGGCTTGGAACCGGTCATGCAGATGGTGGTGAGGGACAGGAACCGGATTGCCATCCAGTCGGATATCATGGGGGCCTATTCCCTGGGCATCCGGAACATCCTCTGCCTTTCCGGCGATCACCAGAAATTTGGAAGCCAGCCCGATGCCATGAACGTCTTTGATATCGATTCCATGAATCTCATCCGGACCGTCCGGAACATGAGGGACACGGGCAAGGACATGAGCGGGTTTGACCTGGATACAGCCCCGCAGATGTTCATCGGCGCCGCCGCCAACCCCTTTGCCGATCCCTTTGAATACCGGGTGATCCGCCTGGCTAAAAAAATCGATGCCGGGGCCGATTTCATCCAGACCCAGTGCATCTATAATATGGAGCGGTTCAGGGAATGGATCAGGCTTTCCAGGGAAGAGGGCCTCACGGAAAAAGTCTATATTCTCGGCGGGGTAACGCCCTTAAGATCTGCGGGCATGGCCCGGTATATGAAAAACAAGGTGGCCGGCATGGATATCCCGGATGAGATCATTAAAAGAATGGACGGGGTGGACAAAAAGAGCCAGGCCGATGAAGGCATCCAAATCTGTCTTGAAACCATCCGGGAATTGAGGGAACTCAAAGGTGTTGCCGGGGTTCACATCATGGCCATTGAATGGGAAGAAGCCGTCGGGCAAATCGTCCAACAGGCCGGTTTGAAATAAAAGGAAAACGCCATGCCCCAGAAATATACGATTCACACGAAACCTGCGCCGCCGAAATTCTATCCCGTTGGCAAATACGCCACCATAGAATTCAGGGAAAACTGCGCCGGGTCCTGCAAGGAATGCGTCAAGAAAAAATGTGTCTATGATATTTTCAAGAACAATTATCTTCACATGAGCAAAATGGAAGAGCCGGAATATCTGTATACCTGCAATTCCTGTTTCCGGTGTATCCAGGAATGCACCAAGGGGATTTTTTCGCGGGTCATCAACCCGGAATACCGGGACATCGGGGATGAATATTATACCCCGGATGTCATCAACCGGACCTGGTACCAGGCCCATACCGGGAGCATCCCCGTGTCCGGGGCCGGATACCGGGGCCCCTTTGCAGGCAAGGGCTTTGATTCCATGTGGACGGACATGTCGGAAATCGTCCGGCCCACCCGGGACGGAATTCACGGCAGGGAATATATCAATACCTGCATCGAGCTGTCCAGGAGGCCCGAAAGGCTCGCCTTTCATGACGACGGGTCCCTGGCCGTGGCGGTCAGCCCCATCCTGGAAATCCCTTTGCCCATCCTTTTTGAAAAACCGTCCTTCGGGGTATTGAGCCAAAAGGTTCTGGTTTCCATGCTGAAAGCGGCCCAGGCCATCGGGACCAAAATGTTCATGGATGCGGATGAGATTAATGAAACCCTTGCGCCCTTTGGAACCACCATTATCCCCAAGGTGAAAAAAGAGAATGTCCACCGGTTTAACGGTCTTTTAAAAGGTTCGGACATGGTGGAAATCGATTATGAGCCGGGCATTGAATCCGTCCTGGAGGCATTAAAGGCAGGTCATGAGAATCTGGTCATCAGTGTGGGGCTGCCCCTGAGCGCAGCTCTCAATTATGCGGACATCGGCGTTGCACTTTCACGCACGGCAATGGACACCCTCCATGTGTATGCAGATTACAACGGCAGGGAATTCAATTCTCAAAACCCGCGGTTTATCAAGGACATGCTGAGGGACATCCACACGGCCCTGGTGAAAGCCGGTACCCGTCGGCAGATCAATATCCTGGCCTCGGGCGGGGTCAGCATGGCCGAGCATGTGAACAAAACCATCATCTGCGGCGCTGACGGCGTGGTCATTGACCGGCCCCTGCTCCTGGCCATGGAATGCCGTCTCTGCGACCGCTGCCGGAAAGGCCTTTCCTGCCCGGTCAAACTGGAAGGCATTGACCCGGAATACGGCAGCAACCGGATCATCAACCTCATGGGGGCATGGCGAAACCAGATGCTGGAAATGCTGGGCGCCATGGGACTCCGGGAGGCCCGGCGCCTCCGGGGGGAAGTCGGCCGGTCCATGTGGTTTGAGGATCTTGAAAAAGAAAGCTTTGGCCCGATTTTCGGTGAACGGAAAATTTCTCTGGATGTAGGATAAATCATGAATACAACATTGAATTCACTGCCTGAAACAAAACCGGTGCGGTCCCGGTTTCGAAACACCATCGGCAAATATACGATCAAGCGCAATTCAAGCTGCATCGCCTGCGGGAAATGTGCAGAACTCTGCCCCCACGGGGTCCACATCAAACCGGACCATTATTCAGCCCCCTTCAGACCGGTGGAGCACAACTGCATCGGGTTTGCCTGCAAGGACACGGACCATTACTGCATCGAACACTGCCCGGAAGAGGCCATGACCCTGAAGGAAAATCCCCTGCTGGAAACCATGGGGGATTACCGCTGGACCCCGGACATGCTGCTGGGCCATTTTGCCATGGCGGAAACCGGGGACCTGCCCCATGTGGACCTGGAATACAGCCTGGGCAATTCCGGCGGCGGGTTTGACAAGATGCGGTTCAAAAAGCCTGATCCCGGCCTGGCCCTTGACCTGGCCGACGAACGCATGGACACCAGCATTGATCTGAACAAAACCGGGGACGGCAGACCCCTGAAGACCATTTCCATTCCCTGCTACGGCGGGGGCATGTCCTACGGGTCCACGGCCCTGTCCGTGATTGTGGGCCGGGCAAGGGCGGCCAAACGCCTCAACTCCCTGACCTGTACCGGAGAAGGCGGGTATCCGCCGGAATTCCTGCCTTACAAAGACCATGTCATCACCCAGGTGGCCACCGGACTTTTTGGCGTTCGGGAAGAAACCATCCAGAACTGCCCGGTCATGGAATTCAAATATGCCCAGGGTGCAAAGCCGGGGCTGGGGGGCCATCTTCTCGGAGAAAAAGTCACCGAAGCCGTGGCCAAAATGCGGGAAACCGTTGTGGGCCGGCCCCTTTTCTCACCCTTCCCCTTTCATTCGGTCTATTCCGTGGAAGACCACAAAAAGCATGTGGACTGGATGAAGGAAATCAACCACAAGGTGCTTTGCTCGGTCAAGGTCTCCACGCCCACGGATGTGGACATGGTGGCCGTAGGGGCTTATTATGCCGGGGCCCATATTATCCATATCGACGGCAGCTACGGCGGTACGGGTGCAGCCCCGGACATCGCCAAGAAAAATATTGCTATGCCCATTGAATATGCCATCCCCAAAGTCCACCGGTTTCTTGTGGAAGAAGGGGCCAGGGATAAAATCACCCTCATTGCCTCGGGCGGCATCCGGAATGCCATGGATGTGGCCAAGGCCATTGCTCTCGGTGCCGACGGCTGCGTCATCGGCACCGCCGATCTCGTGGCCGTGGAATGCGTGAGATGCGGGAATTGTGAAAGCGGCCGGGGCTGTGCCCGGGGCATCGCCACCACAGACCCGGAGCTGGGATATATGATCGACGAAGCCTATGTGGAACAGCGGCTGGTGAACATGTACATGGCCTGGAGAAAACAATGGTGCAGGCTGCTCAGATCCTTTGGCCTGACCAGCATCAAAGAACTCCGGGGCCGGTCGGACCTTCTCGTCCACCTGGATTATCTGGATGAGGAAGAACGGAAACAATACCAGAACTCGCCCGGCTATAAAATGGTTTTATAATAAGGAAACATGATGAAGCGGAATACGGATATTCTCATAAAAAATATATTGGCTTCACGGGGGCGGATTCCCCATTTGGAGACACCGGTAAACAAATGCGACGAAGAGGGCGGCTGCGGCGTCACCGGCTTCATGGCCTCCATTCCCATTGCCGGCCGCCATATCTATGAACCCTCGGTCCAGATGCACAACCGGGGCAACGGCAAGGGCGGGGGCATCGCCGCCGTGGGACTCAGCGCCTCGGACCTGAACATCCCCAGGGACGTGCTGGAAGACCATTATCTTCTCCAGGTGGCCTATATTGATGATACGGCCATTGCCCAGGTGGAAGCCTCCCATGTCCTCCCCCATTTTGATATTTACAAATCGGAAAAGACTCCCACCATCGGCGACTACACGAGTATCGGCCTTGAAGTGAAACCGCCGGAGGTATGGCGGTATTTTGTCCGGGTCAAACCCGGGGTCCTGGATCCATTCATCCGGTTCAATGGCCTTTATGAAATGGACAAAAGAAAGGCCGAAGACGAATTTGTGTTCCAGAATTCCATCCGCCTGAACCAGGCCTATTATGCGTCCCTGGGAGAAAAAAAGGCCTTTGTCCTGTCCCATGCCAGAAACGTCATGATCCTGAAGGTTGTCGGGTATGCGGAACAGGCCACCCAGTATTATTGCCTGGAGGATTTCCGGGCCCACGGCTGGATCGCCCATCAGCGCTATCCGACCCGTGGACGGCTCTGGCATCCGGGCGGAGCTCATCCTTTTTCCGGTATGCACGAGGCCCTGGTCCACAACGGTGATTTTGCCAACTACCATGCGGTCAGCGAATACCTGAACCAGCACAATATTTTTCCCCAGTTCCTGACGGACACGGAAACCTCGGTCCTGCTCCTGGACCTTTACAACCGGGTCTTCGGCTATCCCCTGGAATACATCATCGAAGCCCTGGCACCCACCACGGAATATGATTTTGACCGGCTTTCCCCGGAAAAGCAGCAGGTGTACCGGTATATCCAGAGCCAGCACATGAACGGCTCCCCGGACGGGCCCTGGTTCTTTATCATTGCCCGGAATGACCCCTACCGGGATCTTTTGCAATTGATCGGCATCACGGACACGGCCATGCTGAGGCCCCAGGTCTTTGCCCTCCAGGAAAGGGACGAAGTCCAAATCGGCCTGGTCTGTTCTGAAAAACAGGCCATTGACGCCACTCTCCAGAGCATTGCCGCCGAAGACAAACGGTTCTGCCCCATTGCCGACAAATACTGGAATGCCCGGGGCGGCAGTTCCACCGACGGCGGGGCCTTTACCTTTACTCTGAAGGATGCAGGAAAAGGCGACGGTTCCAAAACCCTCATCACCCAGAACAAATTCGGCGAAACAGTCACCATCCCGGAAGGGCAGCGTCATTTTGACCCCTCCCTTGACATTTCCGGGTCTGTTGAAGATCCAACTTACGCCAAGAAGGTCACGGCTTTTTTTGAGGCAAAGGATAAAACAGGCCTGGGGCAATTCTGCATCTCGGAATTTGCCGCCCTGGGCTTTAAAAAGATCAAAGGCATCTGTCACACCGTTGAAACACTGGCGGCCCAAAACGATGATCAAAAGGCCATGGCCATTGACCTTTTAACCCTTCTCAACGACCGGGCCTTTCCCACGGGCGACAAAAAAAGAAGTTCCCTGCTCCAGATCCTCCGGGACAGCCTGACCCGGATCTTTGCCGCCTCCCCGGCCATCGGGGAAAAACGAAACAGCCGGTATGCCTATATCGACCGGGCCACGAGGGAGGACTTGAGGGCTCCCATGGAAAATGAAACCATCCTGGTGGTCAATGCCAAAGCCTTTGAACCGGAGGGCGAAGACTGCGATTCCAGAATGATCAACAAGGCCTACCGCCTATGCTGGAAGCAGTATATCTGCTATGGCTACAAGGGCCAGAGATTTACCGGGTGCGGATTCGGGGCCGATTCCGACGGGGTGCGGTTTGATGTCTACGACAGTTCCGGGGATTATATGGCCTCGGGCATGGACGGCATGGAAATCCATGTCCACGGCAATGCCCAGGACCAGCTCGGCCAGATCATGAAGCGGGGAAAATTCGTGGTCCACGGGGATGTGGGCCAGACCTTCATGTACGGCGCCAAAGGAGGCGAGGTCTATATCCTGGGCAATGCCGCCGGCAGGCCCCTGATCAATGCCACGGGAAAACCGAGAGTCGTCATCAACGGCACCTGTCTCGACTACCTGGCCGAATCCTTCATGGCCGGAGACCCCCTCAACGGCGGCGGGTTTGTCATCGTCAACGGCATTGCCTTTGATGAGGCCGGAAAAGTCATGGATCTTCCCATGCCCTATCCTGGATCAAACCTGTTCTCCCTGGCCTCGGGCGGGGCCATTTATCTTCGGGACCCGGATAGCAAAATCGTGGAGGAACATCTCAACGGCGGCATGTTCGCCGAGGTGGCCGAGGCGGACTGGAACCTGATCCTGCCCTATCTTGAAGAAAACGAGCGGCTCTTCGGCATTTCCATTGAAAAAGACCTTTTGACGGTGAACGGAAAGACACTGCCGTTCCAAAAGGTATACCGCAAAGTCATGCCCAAACAGAAATAACGGTTCCTGCCGGCAGTTCAAATTGCCGGCAGGCTCATGACATCCAGTCGAGCATCATGCCGGTGACCTTCCAGTTACCCTTGACCTGCTTTAGAACAAAGGAATACCCGGCTCCGGATAATTTTCCGAAGATCACCCCGGCCCGGACCAGGGCCCGGGTGTTGTCCCGGTTCACATAGGTCTCAAATTCAATATAAGGCGGGTTGTAAGATGTCAACAGTTCTCCGGAACGGTAAATCTCAGGGTTGCTGTCCTGGAAATAGGACCAGGACCTGTTTTCCATTTTCCATGTTCTTTCTTTTTTCTCCTCAAGAAAGACAGGGCTCTGGCCCGTTCCGGGGATGCCGAATTCAAACAGGGTGAGGATGACCCGGTCTTCAGGGCCGGCGGATTTCATCTGGGGGGTGCCGGCCCCCCCGAGATCCAGGGACAGGAGGAACAGCTCCCTGAATGTGGGGTCCATCCCGGCGCCGGCTTTCGCATCCGGCTGAACCGCTTCGATCATTTTTTCAGGCTTCAGAACCGTCAGGGACAAAAGGGCGGCCGAGGCTGCCATACTGTTCCTGTCATCGCCCGATGCCAGGGTTTCCATGAGAAAATCCACATCGTCCGGCGTTCCCGTGGACGCCATGGAAAGGCAGAGAAACAATTTTGTCTTCTCGTCCTTTGTTTTTTCATGGGCTTTTTTCAGGACATCCCTTGCTTTTTCACCGCCGATAAGGAACAGGCCTTCCAGAGAAAAATCGCGAATGGCCGGCTTTGGGTCATCAAGGGCTTTTTCCAGGGTCGGGATGGCCGATTCACCCAGGTCCAGAACAGTTCTCCGGAGCAAATGGATTTGCCTTCCCTCAAGGCCCCCCAGGTCTTTGGGGTCTCCCTGACGGATCATGGCCTCCAGGGTCTTGATCCGGGAACGGGTCTCGGAAAACCGGCCCAGGCCCAGATAGGGCAGGACACTGCACCCGGTGGTGACAAAAAACAAGGCGGCCACCAAAAAGATGTATATGATATTCATTACGGGCTTCAGTATTTTTAAATTCCTGGGCGTGCGTTTCATATCCTTCCGTATCAGCCATGCCGGCCTGCCATCGTTTTACAACCCTTTGAAATCAAACCATTTTTATAATTCCGGAAAGCTATATCAGCCTTTCCAGGGATTGTAAAGCGCAAACACACCGGTCTGAAAAACGGGTCCGGTATTTTTCATTTGACAAACCAGAAGATATCCTTAATGTTAGCCATATTTTGTTTTTATTTTTAAAGGAGAAAATTATGCCTGAATTAACCGCTGTCATTGAAACCAGCAAAGGGACCATCAACATAAAACTGTTTGCCGATCAAACCCCGCTCACCTGCGGGAGTTTTGCCAATCTTGCCAAACGCGAATTCTATAACGGCCTGAAATTCCATCGCGTCATCGCGGACTTCATGATCCAGGGGGGCTGCCCCTTTGGAAACGGGATGGGCGGACCGGGCTACCAGTTCAAGGATGAATTTCACAAAGACCTGAAACACGACAAGGCAGGGATCCTTTCCATGGCCAACGCAGGTCCGACAACCAACGGCAGCCAGTTTTTCATCACCCATGGCCCCACCCCTCACCTGGACGGACGGCACACGGTTTTCGGCGTGGTTGCAGGTGAAGAGGACCAGAAAGTGGTGGACAGCATTGCCCAGGGCGATACCATTGAAAAAATCACGGTCAAGGGAAATGTGGGATCCTTGTTCAAACAGATCAAACCCCAGTTGGATGACTGGAACAAAATCATCACCAAACAGTTTCCCAAGCTGCCCAAGGCTTAACCCGGCATAAATACGAAACCGCCTGGGCTGTGAATTCCGGGCCAGGCGGTTTAATTTGTGCGGTTTATTGGGAAATCGTCTATTCCAGATTCAGGAAAAAGGGAATGGTATGAAGGGAATTGCTCTGCTCTTCCGTATCCCCCATGCGCCAGCTTGCTATCCGTATCCCGCTTTCCTCAATCTTTTTAACCATGCCTTTGATATTGATGAGAGGATGCCGGGAAAAGACATTGGGGAGTCCATAGGTCAGGCTGCAAACCAGGCATTTACCCGGTCTTTTGATCAGGTTGAAGGCCAGTACGATTCTTTTCTCATTGGCGGAAATGAATTCCAGCCGGATGTCATAGGCGCCGTCTTCCGCATCCCCGTAAAGGGCTTCAAAAAATCTGTCCGTTGTCTCCAACGGCAAAAGAGTGTCCAGATATTCCTGAGTAAACAAGCACTCCGATACGGCATGGCCCATGATAAATCCTATCCTTTCTAAATAAGTTCCCTGAAACACAAAGCTTTCCTTTAATAAACTTCAAACGGAAAATCAAGGGGATTCTGCTGATTTCATACGCAAATGGTTGAACCTCAACATCGTTTGTGGTAGTCTTCACCACACGGAAACTTAACACACCAACCCATGGGGGTCTGTCATTTATGGAAGAGATGAAGCTTGTAAACGGATTTAAATCTGTCCTTGCAGGGAAACCGGACCAGAGCGTGATTTATTTGCCGGACCCTGAAACCGTGGGGGTATCGGTCATGGATATCCCCTATATCCGGCCGAAGATTCTGGTAAAGGAAAATGACCCGGTCAAAACAGGAACCCCGCTTTTCTGTGACAAGCGTAATCTGCGCATCCAATATGTATCTCCGGCCACCGGCACTGTCCGAAAAATCATCTTTGGTGAGCGGAGGCGTTTAAAGGAAATTGTGATCCTGCTCCAGGGAAAAGAGGATTTCATCCGTTTTGAAACCCTTACCCCGGAGGCCGTGGATACGATCCAAAAGCCGGACCTTGTCCGCCTGCTCCAGGAAGGGGGGCTCTGGCCCTGTTTCCGCCAATTTCCCTTTAAGGACACCGCCGACCCGGACCTTGAACCGCCCATGATCATTGTTTCCCTGAACGGGAACGACCCGTTTTCCCCCCATCCTGCGGCTGTGCTGGAAAACGAATTCCCTGCCTTTGAATTCGGCCTCCGGGTCCTGGGCAAACTGACCCGGCGCATTGTCGTTTCTTCAAGACAAAGCAGCCTGGACCGGTTGAACGGGGTGAAAAACCATGTCACCCATCAGGTGCCGGATCTTTATCCGGCCTGGGATCCTGGTGTCGTGCTCTACCGGTTGAAAACAACCGTTGAAGAAAACCGCTCCTGGTGTATTTCTGCAGAACACCTCATCCTGGTGGGAAAATTTCTTCTGACCGGCACCTATCCGGTGAAGCGGGTGTTCACCGTAACCCGGCCGGGAGATCAAAAACCCCATATCATCGCCCGGCAGGGATCGCCGGTCAAAACCCTGGCCGGACGCTTCCCGGACAAGAGCCTCATCACCACAGGGCGGTTCAACGGAAGGCCGGTTGACCCCGACTCCCACCTGGGATTTTTCGACACCACCCTCAATATCCTCCCGGACAATTCCGAAGAGGAATTATTCGGGTTTATCCGGCCGGGGATATCAAAACCTTCCGTTTCCCGGACCTTTTTATCCTCTCTTTTTAAAACCCCCAAGGAATTGGACTGCAATCTTCACGGTGAGGAACGGGCCTGCGTCAACTGCGGCTACTGCGCCCGGATCTGTCCCGTGGATCTGGAGCCCAGCTTCATCATAAAGGCCCTGTTAAGCGATGATATCGAAGATGCCTTGAGTTTCGGCCTTCTCGACTGCTGCCGGTGCGGGCTATGCACCTATGCCTGCCCCTCGAAAATCGAATTGACACATCTTCTGGATAGTGGAATCACTGCCTATTACAAGGATAAACAATAGAAAATGAGCTCCTTAAAAAAACGATTTGAGTCAACCCAAAAACATTTCTCCGGTTCAGGAAAATTAAAGGTCCTGGGTCCCCTGTTTGAAGCCATAAAAACCGTTTTCTTTTTACCCTCCCCCAGGACCCGGCATCAACCCTTTGTCCGGGACAGTCTCGACCTGAAACGGTTCATGAGTTTTGTCCTCCTTTCTCTTTTGCCCGTTCTTTTCTTCGGCATTTACAATACCGGGCTCCAGGCCGGTTTGGCGGGAGGTAAGACCTATACCGTTTCCCAGGCCTTCCTGACAGGCCTTACCTATGTACTGCCCATCCTTATCGTCACCTATGCCGTGGGATTTTTCTGGGAAATTCTCTTTGCCTTCGTCCGGGGACATGAAATCAGTGAAGGCCTTCTGGTCACCGGGCTCTTATTCCCCCTGACCCTTCCGCCCACCATCCCCCTCTGGCAGGTGGCCCTGGGCATTTCCTTCGGTGTTGTCGTCGGGAAAGAACTTTTTGGCGGAACCGGCAGAAATGTGTTGAACCCGGCCTTAACCGGCAGGGCCTTTCTTTTCTTTTCCTATCCCCTGACCATGTCCGGAAATGTCTGGATTGCAGGAAAAGCCTCAGTGGACGGGGTCAGCGGAGCAACGGCCCTGGCCGTCACAGCCCCGCAAGGGCAATCCATCACCGCTGCCCTGACCGATTCAGGCTTCACCCTGTCCAATCTTTTTTTCGGATTCGTACCCGGCAGCATCGGAGAGACTTCAGCCCTGTGCTGCCTCCTTGGCGCAGCCTTCCTGATCCTGACCCGGGTGGCCAATTTCAGGGTTATCATCGGCGGCATTGCCGGGCTGGTCCTGACCGCCCTTGTCATTTCTTTCATTCCCGGCGACGGCGGCTCCTGGATGAAGGCTGGTCCCCTGTACCATCTGTGTGCCGGCGGATTCCTGTTCGGCATCACCTTCATGGCCACCGACCCCGTCAGCGGACCGGGTACTGACCCGGCAAGGTGGATCTTCGGCTTTCTCATCGGTTTTCTCACCGTAACCATACGGGTGGCCAACCCGGCCTTTGTGGAAGGCGCCATGCTGTCCATCCTTTTTATGAATGTATTTGCCCCACTCCTGGACCATATGGTGATGAAATATAAAGTCTCAAAAAGGATTCCCAATGTCTGATAAAGAAACAAAACCCGGCAAAACAAAGGTAATCCGGTTTGCCCTTCTGCTCTCCGTCGTCTGCAGCCTCATCATCACGGCGTCGGCCGTCGGGTTGAAAGAGCTTCAGGAGGCCAATATGGCCCTGGACAAAAGAGTCAATATCCTGAAAGCCGTAGGCCTCATCAAAAACAAAAAACCCTCCAAAAAAGACATCAATGCCCTTTATGAGGCCCACATCAAGGAAGCCATGGTGGACAGCCAGGGGAAGGTCATTGAAACCTATGCGCCGGATTCCTTAAACCTGTATTTTTATCAGGATCAAGGCCGGATCAAGGGCTATATCCTTCCCATCAATACCCGGGGACTCTGGGGTAAAATCCAGGGGTATCTGGCCTTTGAAAACGACGGCCAGACCGTGTCCGGATTTTCAGTCTTCAGCCATTCGGAAACCCCGGGCCTTGGCGGGGAAATCGAAAGCGCCTGGTTCCAGAAAAACTTTAAAGGCAAAAAAATATTGAATTCCCAGGATAAATTTGTTTCCGTGGGGATTGCCAAGGGCAAGGCTGAAAATCTTCCCAAAGATCTTCAGAGCCATTATGTGGACGGGATTTCCGGGGCCACCCTCACCGGGAAATACCTTTCCGAAGGAATAAAGGAAACCCTGATGAAATATGATTCCGTGTCCATCAGTTTCAGGCAGAAAGGCCTTAAACCCCAATAGCGCATAAGGAAATTATCCATGACGGAAGAAAAAATAAATTATATCGACATCGTAACCAAGGGCATCTGGCGGGAAAATCCCGTGGCCTACCAGGTCCTGGGCATCTGCTCCTCCCTGGCCGTCACCGTCAAGATGTCCACGGCCATTGTCATGGGAATCGCCCTGACCGTGGTCACGGCCTGTTCCAGCATGCTCATATCGTCCATGAGAAAAGTGATCCCCTCCAATATCCGGATCATTGCGGAGCTTGCCATTATCGCTTCCCTTGTCATTGCCACGGACCAGATTTTGAAGGCCTTTTTCTACGATATCTCGAAACAGTTGTCCATTTTCGTGGGACTCATCATCACCAACTGCATTGTCATGGGAAGGGCCGAAGCCTTTGCCCTGGCCAACAAACCCCTGGATTCCTTTTTCGACGGGATCGGAAACGGGCTGGGCTATACCCTGATCCTGGTCATCGTTGCTTTCATGCGGGAACTGCTGGGGTCGGGAAAATTCTTCGGGCTCACCGTCATTCCGCAATTTGTCTTTGATGCCGGGTATCAGAATATGGGCCTTATGGTCCTGGCTCCCGGGGCCTTTTTCATCATCGGACTCCTGGTCTGGCTGAAAAACAGCCTGCCCGGAATTTCAAAGGAAGAGAGGTAGGTTCCCATGGGCGATCTATTCAGTCTGTTCATCAATTCCGTCTTCATCGGCAATATTCTCCTGGCCTATTTTCTGGGCATGTGCTCCTTTATTGCGGTCTCCAAAAATATTGATACCGCCACGGGCCTCGGTTTTGCCGTCATCTTTGTCCTGACGGTGACAAGCCCGGTGAACTGGGTGATCTACCACGGGCTTCTCGCACCCGGAGCGCTTTCCTGGGCCGGGTTCCCGGATCTGGACCTGAGCTTTTTAACCTTCATCACCTTTATCGCCGTCATTGCCGCCATTGTCCAGGCCCTTGAAATGGTCATCGATAAATACCTGCCCCTGCTCTATACCACCCTGGGGGTCTTCCTGCCCCTTATCGCGGTCAATTGCGCTATTTTAGGCACGGCCCTCTTCATGGTGGAAAGAAATTACACCCTCATGGAATCCATTGTTTTCGGGGCAGGTTCAGGGACCGGCTGGATGCTGGCCATCGTGTCCATGGCCGCCATCCGGAACAAGGTCAAATATTCCGATGTGCCCAAGGGGCTCCAGGGATTCGGCATCACCATGATCATTGCCGGGTTGATGGCCATGACCTTTATGATGTTTTCAGGGATTACGCTTTAATCGGGAGAATAGAAACGTGTTATACCTACTCAGCATATTGATTTTTTCAGGCGTGATCCTCACCCTGGTCATGGTCCTTCTCTTTGTTGAATCAAAGGTGTCCGGCAAGAGCGAATTTGAAATCACCCTCAATGATGACAAGGATAAATCCCTTAAAATATCGGGAAACCCGACGCTCCTGTCGGCCCTGTCCGGGGAGAATATTTTCCTTCCCTCGGCCTGCGGCGGCTCAGGCTCCTGCGGCATGTGCAAATGCGTGGTCACCGAGGGCGGCGGCAGCATCCTGCCCACGGAACTGGCCCACCTGTCCCGGAAGGACAAACTGGCAGGCAAACGCCTGTCCTGCCAGCTCAAGGTCAAAAACAACCTCAGGGTCAGAATCCCGGAATCCATCTTCGGCATTAAAAAAGTCAATGCCGAAGTTGTTTCCAACCAGAATGTGGCCACCTTTATCAAGGAACTGATCCTGAGACCGGAAACCCCCATTGACTTCAAGGCAGGGGCCTATATCCAGATCGATGTGCCTGAATATGATCTGGTGTTCAAGGATTTCCATATTGACAGCAAATTCGTCAGCGAATGGAAAAAATACAATCTTCTGGAACTCACAGCCAAGGGGATTAAGCCGGGTTTTCGGGCCTATTCCCTGGCCAATCCGCCCCATGACAACGACGTCATGATGATGAATGTCCGGATTGCAACCCCGCCGCCGGGGACCGAGGGCATTCCGCCCGGATTCGGCTCTTCCTATATTTTCAACCTGAAACCCGGGGACAAGGTCACCGTCAGCGGACCCTATGGCGATTTCATGGCAAAGGACACGGACCGGGAAATGTGTTTTGTCGGCGGCGGCGCAGGCATGGCACCCCTAAGAAGCCATATCCTTCACCAGCTCGACGGTATCCATACCAGGCGAAAAATCTCCTTCTGGTATGGGGCAAGGTCCAAAAAAGAAATGTTTTATGACGATATTTTCAGGGACCTTGAAGCCCGCCACCAGAATTTTTCCTATCATATCGCCCTTTCCAGCCCGGACCCCGAAGACAACTGGGAAGGCCTTACCGGGTTTATCCACAACCATCTCTGTGATTCCTATCTGTGCACCCATGAAGATCCCACGGAAATTGAATTTTACCTCTGTGGTCCGCCGCCTATGATCAACGCTGTGATCAATTCGCTTTACAACCTGGGGGTGGAAGACGATATGATCTTTTTTGATAAATTCTAAATCCTGCCCAGGATCCTGTCGGCATCTTCTATTGTTTCTGCGAGGCCGACCATATCCTCATATTTTATCCCGGCCACAAGCGCTTCTCCCTCAACCGTTTCCATGGCGCCCAGGGTGATGTATATTCTGTTTTTCAATTTATCTGTTCCGATGGCGTACATCCTCATCCCTTCCTTGTTGGATTTCTATTCTTCCCTATAATCCGAGCTTGCGGGATTTAAAAGAAAAAACCGGTCATTTAAAAAAATTCAGGGTTTTCCCGGATTGATTTTTTACACCCATACTTATATAGATAAGCCAAGTCTCAAAATATTTCAAACCTTAAGGGAGATCCAATATGGATAGACTCTTATTCAGACAAGAGGAGAAAATAGGTTGTCTGACCCTAAACCGAGCCGATAAATACAATGCCGTTAACAGCCGGATGCTGGATGAATGCACAGGAAGCGATGAAACTGGGATTCGGCAGCAGAATAGTACCCAAGGAAGATTGGGATTCATTTAAAGGCCAAATGAGCAAAACCGATATCATAAACCCAAGCCCTCTGCCATGACATTATATCAGACAGGGCCAATCAAAAAATGAAGAGGTCCCCAATTGGCACCCAATAATTTTGTTCTCATTGATTACGAAAATATTCAACCGAAAAATATTGAAATTTTGAAAAAGCATCCTTTTAAAATTTTCGTCTTTGTGGGCGAAAATCAAAATCGGATTCCCTTTGAAACGGCAAACGCCATCCAGGAATTTGGAAGCGATGCCAGATACATTAAAATTTCAGGTAATGGACAGAATTCACTGGATTTTCACAGTGCTGTCCGGTTAGGTTTTTGCACATAAAAACCCATTAAATTTATTAAAAATTTTTCATTTTTCTATTGACAAATGTGCGCAAAAATTTTTGCGCGCCTTGAAAATTTTATTTCAAGGAGGTCAATATGGCGCACATTTCAG
>JAMPXP010000004.1 GCA_023701135.1 Desulfobacula sp.
AAGTATTTTTTCTAGAGAATTTTCGGAAATTTCAAACTGAAAAGCCGAAGGTTTTTTATTTCCCGAGCACAAAAAAATCAATTTCAAGTTTTTACTTGGTAAAATTGCTACTCAACGATCCAATTTTCATGTTTCATGAAATATCTGGGCTACGGCCTCATCAAAGGAATCGGGAACCGGGCCGGTCAGTTCATAAATGCGTTGTGTATACCATTCATAGGTATTCACCTTATTAAAAGAAACGCAGGGCTGCATAATGTCGATGAGACTGAATCCTTTATGCTGTATGGCCTGCTGTATCAGATCACTCAGGTGCGGAATATTGCCGGCAAATCCCCGTGCGACAAAGCCTGCGCCAAGGGCAAGGGCCACCAGGGGTCCGTTAAACGAATCCGATATCACCCCCTGGGTCTGCATGGTGGTGATCATTCCGTAAGCGGATGTGGGGGAGGCCTGCCCCTTTGTCAGGCCGTATACCTGGTTGTTATGGACCAGAAGGGTCAGATCGGTATTTCTGCGGATGGCGTGCATGAAATGATTGCCGCCCTCCCCATAACAATCTCCATCCCCGGAGTTGACCATGACCTTCAGATCATGGTTTGCCGTTTTTGCACCCAGGGCCAGGGGAAGTGCCCGTCCATGAAGACCATGGAACATATTGCATTTCATAAAATGAGGCGTTTTGGCGGCCTGCCCGATGCCTGAAACCATCAGAATCTGTTGAGGGGAAATTTTTTGGCGGGTCAGGGCGTCTTTCATGGCATTGAGGATGCCGAAATTCCCACAACCCGGACACCACTGATTTGCATATTCTGAAAGATACTCGTCTTTTTTTTCCATTCAATGGGTCTCCTGATTTTCAACTGCATCCACAATTTCCTGGGGATAAAAGGGTCTTCCGTCATATTTCAGCAGACTATGGGTCCAGGCGACCCCGGTCTGTTGGCGAATCATACAACCCAACTGAGCGCTTGAGTTTTGCTCCACCATCCATACGGATTTGGTTTTGACTGAAAAAAGCAGTTTGACTTTTTCCGCCGGGAAGGGCCACAGGTCTGTGAAAAGCATACATCCCACATCTTTTTTTTTCTCCCTGAGAAGGCGGACGGCTTCATGAATGGCCCCGGCCGTTGACCCCCATCCGATCAGCAGGGTTTCTGCCTCCGGATGCACAAGGGTTGGCAAGTTCATCTCCTCGGTCATGGCCGGTAGTTTTGCCTTGCGTTTATCCACCATGGCGTTTCGATGATTGCCATCCTCGGTCATGTGGCCGTCTTCCGTGTGCTCATCGCTTGAAACCATTACCAGGGCCTCTCCGGCGCAGGGAATCGCCCTGGGTGAAACGCCTGATCCGGTCAGGGCAAACCGCTTATAGTCTTTTGGAACCGCCATGTCCTTATCCGTGACAATAAAGCGTTCAATGATGTCCGGGGCCTTGAACGGTTTTTCAAGAACATAGAGTGAATCCGCCAGATATTGGTCAACCAGAACAATGGCCGGCACCTGGTATTTATCAGCCAGGTAAAAGGCTTTCTGTGTGAGGCTGAAACACTCTTCAGGAGAACCCGGCGCCAGAACGAATCTTGGAAAATCATCCTGAGACGCATGGATGACAAAATTCAGGTCCCCCTGGGCCGTCCGCGTGGGAAGCCCGGTCGCCGGGCCGGGCCGCTGGGCATCGATGATAACCACGGGCGTTTCGGAAATCGCTGCAAGCCCCAGTCCCTCGGTCATCAGGCAGAACCCGCCGCCGGATGTGGCGGTCATGGCGCGGACCCCGGCAAAAGAAGCGCCGATGGCCATATTGATGGCGGCAATCTCGTCTTCAGCCTGTTCCACCACCAGGGGCAGTTTTTGTGAAAATGTGTTCATCCAGGATAAAATACTTGTGGCCGGCGACATGGGGTAAAAGGATGCCATCCTGCAATCCGAAGCTGCGGCGCCAAGGGCCAGGGCTTTTGACCCCTCCATCAGCACCCCCTTTGGCGGCGCCGGCTCGGCCAGGGGCCTGGATACAAAATTGATGTCCGCCACGGCCCCATAACCCAATCGTGCAGCTTTAAGATTGCTTTCAATCACTTCCGGCGATTTGTGTTTAAATTGCTGCAAGAGGATCTTTTCCGTCACATCCGGCGGCGCCCCTAAAAGGCAGAGGCAGCAGGCAGCAGCCACTGTATTGGAATAGATCTTATCTCCGGCCTGTTTCCCGAAGGCATTGAACGGAACCGCTATATATTTTTTATTCTTTTTGCCGGTTTCTCCCTCAATAATGGCCAGGCCCTTATCCTTCAATTCGTGTTTATGAAGATCAAAGGTATCCGGGTTGAGCCCGATGAGCAGGTCAAGCCGGCCGGCCGGTGCGTGAACCGGCCGGTCACTGATGCGGATCTGAAAAAAACTGTGTCCGCCCCTGATCCTGGATTCAAAATCATTGATCGCCATCATATAAAAACCGGACTCCCGGCAGACCAGTGCAATGAGATTCCCCACACTCTGAATCCCCTGACCTGCTTCACCTCCGATCTTGACGGATAAATCAATAGGCATTTTGAAGATCTTCCAACGGCAGCCGGTCTATGCTGTCTTTCAACTGGTTGATCTCTATGGCCAGACTCAGGCATTGTTTGCCTTCCATGCACAATTCAGCATCACCGGGTTCCAGAAATGTTTTCAATTCTTTTTGATTTCGTTTAAGGCTGATTTTCCAGCGATCTATTTCAACATCATAAACCGCATCCAGATCGATTCCGCACACGCCGATATCAGGATAAATCTCCCTGATCTTTTGGCATATCTCTTTTGCATTCATAATACCTTCTTAAAAATAATAGGTTGACGACTTGGTATCACAGCTTTGCAAATAGCCTGCCACAATTGGATATGCTCTTTCTGAATCCCGGCATTTTTTTGAAATGCCGGGATTCAGAAACAAATCAAAGGCTTCATCAGGCATGGACCCATAGAATTTTATGTATAGAGCTGTCGAAAATAAAAAGGCGAAAAGGCCATATATGATCTAATGATCGTATATGGCCTTTTCCCGGCAGAAAAACGGTTAAAGCCAACCCGCCTTTGAGAGCAGGGTTAATTCCCCTTCCCGCTGACGGCGAACCCGCTGGGCGTAAGGCCGGTGGCGGACGGTGTCCCGGCGATATTGGAAAGATAGGCGCTGCCAAGGGTTTCAATATGGCCGTGGATATGGGAAAGAATAACAAATATCTTGCAAAAACCCCAGGGTTGCGATAAAAAATAATTTCCCAAGCATGCGATACGATTACCGTATATGAAAAACTACCATTCAAGGAGAAGCCGGCCGTGATCAATAGATGCAGGCGAACATTATTTCCGGGGATATGGATCATAACAGGGCTTTTGATGGGGCTCTTATTTTCAGCCTGCGGGGACAAAGAGCCTCTGCTGATCGGTTTCTTGGGCGGCACCTCCGGCCGTGTGGCCGATCTGGGCATTTCCGGCCGGGATGCGGTCCAAATGGCCGTTGACCAGTGCAACCGGGAAGGCGGCATTCACGGCCGTCAGGTTCAGCTTGTCATGAAAGACGATCAGCAGGACCCTGAAATCGCCCGGCAGGCGGTTCAGGAAATGATCCGCAACGGCGTGGCCGCCGTCATCGGGCCCATGACCAGCGATATGAGCCTGGCCATCCTTCCCCTTCTGGATGAGGCCGGCATCCTTGCCGTAAGCCCCACAGGAACCTCCCAATTGCTTTCCGGGCGGGACGATTATTTCTTCAGGGTCTGCTCGACCACCCGGGAATTTGCAGTCAAGAGCGCCAACTATCAGATCCAGTCCGGGAACATGCGGCGGATCAGCGCCATCTATGACAAAAGCAATCTTTCTTTTTGCAAAAACTGGCTGGAAAATTTTACGGAAACCTTTACCGCCCTGGGGGGAGAGGTGATCCATACCCTGGAATTCCAAGCCGGGGAGGACCGTTCCTTTCTGGAACTCGGCCATGATGTGTTAAGGATGAACCCCGATGGAATCCTGATCATCGCCAATTCCATGGATTCGGCCATGTTATGCCAGCAGATCCGTAAACTTGATGCGGACATCGCCATCACCCTGGCGGACTGGGGAGGCACGGAACGGCTCCTGGAACTGGGCGGCAAGGCTGTAGAAGGTGTCACCGTGGTGCAGACCTTTAATCGCGACAATCCCAATCCCCGGTTCCAGGATTTCCGAAAAGAATACCTCGGCCGGTTTCACCGGGAGCCTGGGTTTCCCGGTGTCTATGCCCATGATGCCGTCCAGGTGGTACTCACCGCTCTGAAAAACCGAAAAAAAGATCAGAACCTCAAATCTACCGTGCTTTCCCTTAAAACATTCCAAGGCTTGCAGAACGATTTCAGCTTTGATGAGTTCGGCGATGTGGAACGTTTAAACGCATCCATCAGCATTGTCCAAAATCAAAAATTTGTTGTCGTGGACTAATCCCATGAAATCACCCATGTCCATCCGCCTCTATCTGTCCATCAAATTCGGCATTGTGGCCATAGTACCGGTTCTCATCATTGCCGTGGTCATCTGGCAGTTTCAAATCCCCCAGATGCGGACCCGGACGGAAATTCAGCAAAAGGGCATGGCCCGGGCCATTGCCGGCCAGATATCGGCCCATCTCATGGGAGGTGAACGCCAATTGTCGGCTTTGGCTGATTATCTGAAACAGCAGGACGATTTCCAGCCCTCCCGGCTCTTTTCTCTGCTGGATTCACAATGCGGAGAGGGTAATCTCTTTGAGGCCATTTATATTACCGCTCCCCAGGGCAACGGCATCACCGCCATCGGCCTGTCCCGCAGTTGCCGTTCCAAGCGGGAGGACCTGCTGGGATTGGATCTGTCAGGCCGGAGCTTTATTCATCAGAGCCGGAGCCCGGAAACTCCCCTCTGGTCGGAAACCTTTCTGTCCACCACCACCAGCCGACTGGCCGTGGCCCTGGTCGTTCCGCTGGCCCACGACCTGATCATCGGTGAAATCACCCTGGACAAACTCTCCGAATTGATCCGTCTTTTGCCGGTGGAATCAGGGCTGACCGTCCTGGTGCTTGATGGGCAAAATCGTGTGGTGGCGGATTCACAACAGATCCGCTTGGGCCGGCAGGTAAATTTAATTCCCCAAAAGGATGCTGAAGGGGAAACCGAATTTGCCGCAGGCGCCTTCGATCTGGAGGGCAAGTCCTTTTTAGGAACGGTGGTGGATATTCAGGGGTTGGGCTGGAAAGTCCTGGTGGCCCAGCCCATTGAGGATGCCTATAAACCGATACGCTTTGCTTTTATCATGAGTGTTCTGGTATTGAGCGTGTCCCTGGCGCTGGCATTGGCGGCAGCCGCCTTCCAGGCCGGCAATCTTTCCAGACTTCTCCGGTTTTATACCCAGCAGGCCCAGGCCATTTCCCAGGGCAATTATAATTTGCAATGGCCCCCCTCTAAAACCGCCGAACTGATGAACCTGGGGCAAAGTTTTAAACGCATGGCCCAAGGAATCAGCCATCGCGAAAAGGCCCTGGTTGAAAGTGAAACCCGTATGCGGATTACCCTGGATTCCATTGGGGATGCCGTTATTACAACCGATGATCACGGCCGTATCAACCGGATGAATCCCATGGCTGAAAAATTAACGGGCCGCTCATTGATCGAAGCTTCGGGCCTTCCCTTGCCCGAGGTGTTCCGGATCATCAACGCCCATACCCGGGAACCGGTTGCCAATCCGGTTACAAAAGTTCTGGCCGAGGGAAAAATTATCGGTCTTGCCAACCATACCCTCCTCCTCTCCAAAGACGGGCGCGAATACCAGATCGCCGACAGCGGAGCCCCCATACGGGATACGGACGGGCAAATCGTCGGTGTGGTCCTGGTCTTCCGGGATGTCACCGAAACCTATGCCAGGGAAGAAAAAATACGGGAGAATGAACGACTGCTGAAAAACATGACCGCCAATGTTCCGGGCGTTGTCTATCAAATGAGGGTTCAGACCGGTTCCAAGCCATCGCATACGGTGAATTATGTGAGCCCGAGGGCATTGGACATATTCGGCATTGAAGCCTGCCCGGAAACTTTCTTCAATGTCTTTCTCCAATGCCTACCCCCCCCTGACAGGGAAGGTTTCCTCAGATCCGTCACCGTTGCGGTTGACGGCCTCAAGCCCTGGCGTTATGAAGGCCGGTTCGTTAAACCATCGGGAGAGCACCTGTGGTTCTCGGGCCATGCCGGTGTCCGAAAAACCGGGGAGGATGTGGTGTTCAACGGGGTCTTGATGGACATCACGGAACGCCGTCAGATGGAAGAGGATCTCCGCATGACCCGGTTCAGCTTTGAAAAGGCCTCCGTCGGTATCTACCGCATCGGATCCGATGCCCGGATCATGGACGCAAACGAGTCGGCGGCGCGGGTCCTGGGGTATACCCCGGAGGAGATGAAATCCCTGACCCTCTATGATATTGACCCCCTTCTTAAAACCGAAGACCTGCCCCTCATGTGGGAAAGGCTCTGCCATAATAAAATAGACCGGTTTGAAACCATTCACCGCAGAAAGAACGGGGAAGAGATACCGATGGAGATCACATCCAATCTGCTGGAATACGACGGCCGGAAATTCTCGATTTCCTTTGCCCTGGACATTTCCCAGCGTCGGCAAGCGGAAAAGGAGGCCAAACGGTTGCAGGAGGCCCTGTCCCAGTCCCAGAAAATGGAAGCCGTGGGCACCCTGGCAGGCGGGATCGCCCATGATTTCAACAATATCCTTTCGGCCATGATCGGTTTTTCAGAGCTGTCCCTGGGCCGGACAGAGGCAGGCTCCCCCGTCCATCGCCATTTACAAAAAATCCTCACGGCCGGGCTGCGGGCCAGGGATCTGGTCAGGCAAATCCTTATTTTCAGCCGCCAGGACGAACTCAAGCTGAGGCCTTTAGCGATCGGTCCCCTGGTTAAAGAAACCCTCAAACTGCTGCGCTCCACCATTCTTGCCACCATTGACATATCCCATGACATCCGGGAAGATATGGACCCGGTCATGGCTGATCCAACCCAGATCCATCAAATCGTCATGAATCTTTGCACCAACGCGGCCCACAGCATGGAACCCCATGGGGGCAGGTTAAACGTCACCCTGTCCCGGACAGCCCTCTCCCTGCAGGACAGCCGGCTGCATCCGGGGCTTGTGCCGGGCGATTATGCAAAACTCACTGTCCAGGATACCGGCAAGGGGATTCCTCCGGAACTCATGGGAAAGATATTTGATCCCTATTTCACCACCAAGGAAAAGGGGAAAGGCACAGGGCTGGGCCTGGCCGTCGTGGACGGCATCGTCCGAAGCTATGGCGGGGCCGTTTATGTCTACAGCGAACCGGATATGGGAACAACCTTCAATGTCTTTTTTCCTACTGTAAAAACGAAAATCACCTTGGAAAAAAATGAAACCCTTGAACTGCCCAGAGGAGATGAGCATATTTTACTGGTAGATGACGAACCCGCACTGCTGGACGTGGGACAACAATTGCTGGAACAACTGGGTTACCGGGTCTCAACCGCCGTCAACGGAGAAACGGCATTGGATCTGTTTTGCAGCGCACCCCAGGCCGTCGATCTGGTCATCACCGATATGATCATGCCTAAAATGACAGGGGATAGACTGGCTGTGGAACTCCTGAAGATCAGGCCGGGCCTGCCCATTGTTCTGAGCACGGGATACAGTATGGCCATATCCAAGGAAAGGGCTCTGGAAATCGGGGTCAAGGCCTTTATTTTTAAACCTGTTGTCGAGGCTGAATTGGCCGGAATCATCAGGGCCGTTCTGGATGAAGCCCGGCAGAAATAATCCCAGGCTCTCAACAGAGGCCTCAAGAAAATAGGGAGACCCGGATGAACAAGATCATCCAGCAGGTTGATATTGCACGGATCAAAAATAAGATAAGAATTCTGACCCGGGACAGTATCATTGACGAAGATATTCTGGAAATTCATATCAACGGGGAAAAAACATTTCAGATGGTGTTTTCCATGACCCATACCCGGGCCCTGGCCGCAGGATTTTTATTTACCCAGGGTATTGTCCGGGAAAAAGCCGACATTCTGGATCTGATTTTTGTTGAAGAGACAAAACAGTGCCGGGTCACTCTGGGAGATTCAGCCCTGAAACGCCTGGATGAATTCAAAACCATGGGTTCCATCCGGGGGTCTTCCGGAGGGGCATTGCTGCAGAATCCGGACCGGATACCCATACCGGACAGGGCCCGGGACTTTTCGATCACCTATGACCAGGTATCCGCACTGATCCAACTGCATGGGGACCATTCGGAACTGTTTCACCAAACCGGGGCCGTCCACAGCGCAGGGCTGTGTAACCCCTTCCATATCCTTGCCTATTATGAAGACATCGGACGGCACAATGCTCTGGACAAACTGGCAGGAGATATCCTGTTAAGGGAAATTCCCGTTGGGGACAAGGTGGCCACCCTGAGCTGCCGAATGTCCCTTGAAATCATCGGGAAAATCATCCGGACCGGCATTCCCGTAGTGATTTCCAATGCGGCCCCCACCCTTTCCGCCGTCCGGATGGCCGACCGGGCCGGTCTGACCCTCATCGGATTTGCCCGGGACAACCGCTTTAACATCTATACCCATGAAAAACGGATTGTTCCGGGCAAGGATTAACCCTTCAGTAGAAATTATCTCAGGCAGACAGGGCCTTCTGGTCTTCCAACTGCTTTAATTCAAATCGCTTGACCTTGCCGGTGGCGGTTTTGGGCAGTTCATCCACAAAATAAACCCATCTGGGGAATTTATAATGGGCCAATTCCTTTTTAACATAGGCCTTGATTTCCTTTTCAAGCAGGTCCGATGGTGAATATCCCCTGTTCAGGACCACATAGGCGCAGGGTTTGACCAGGTCTTCCTCGTCCCGGCCCGGCACCACGGCGCATTCCAGCACAGCCGCGTGTCCGATGAGGCAGGCCTCCACCTCAATGGGAGACACCCAGATCCCGCCCACCTTGAGCATATCGTTGGATCGTCCCACATAATAGAAAAATCCTTCCTCATCCATAAAGAATTTATCATCCGTATTAAACCATTCGCCGATCATGGACTGTTTGGTTTTGGCATGCTTGTTCCAGTAACAGGCCGCGATGCTGTCCCCCTTGATCCAGACCGTGCCGATCTCGCCCCGGGGAACCTCATTCAATTTGTCATCCACGATTTTCGCCTCATAACCGGGCACCAGTTTGCCTGTGCTGCCGGGCCGGATATCCTCCTGGCGGTTGGAAATATAAATATGGACGATTTCCGTGGACCCAATGCCGTCCAGGATATCCAGGTCAAACCGTTTTTTCCACCGGTGGAAAATATCGGCGGGCAGGGCTTCCCCTGCCGATACGCAGAGCCGGACCCCGTCCATCCGCCCTTCATCGGCCGCCAGCATGGCGCCGTAAAGGGTGGGCACACCGAAATACAGGGTGGGCCGGTGCAGGGCAACGGTCCTGTAAACCGATTCCGGAGTCGGCCGTTCCGGCATCAGCACGGCGGTGGCGCCGACGCTGAAGGGAAAATACATTCCGTTGCCCAGGCCGTAGGCAAAAAAGAGTTTGGCTGCGGAGAAGCAGACATCCTCCTCCCGGACCTTCAACACCTGTTTCCCATAGGTTTCCGCACTGAACAGCATGTCGTGCTGCAAATGGACCGTGCCCTTGGGCTTGCCCGTGGACCCGGAGCTGTAGAGCCAGAAACAGGAGTCATCGGGGCTGGTGGGGGCCGGTTCAAGGCTGTCGGACGCGGTCGCGGTAAAATCCGCATAGGTCCTGGTTTCCGGCCGGGTTCCGTTGACCAGGACGATCTGCTCCAGGAATTTCAATTCATCTTTGATCTCCTCAATATTGGCATACAGGCTGTCATCCACCACCAGGAGCCTGGCCCGGCTGTCGTTCAGAAAATACAGGTAGTCCTTGGGCCGCATGAGGGTGTTCAGACAGATGGGAACGGCCCCGGCCTTGACGGAGCCGAAGAACACCACGGGATAATATTCCATGTCCGGCATGAGCATGGCCACCCGGTCCTCCATCCTCACCCCGGAAGACAGCAGGGCATTGCCGAACCGGTTCACCTCCTTGGCCAGTTTTCCATAGGTCATGTTCCGGTCCTCGCACAGGACGGCGACCTTGTTTTCCCGTCCCTCCCGGATATGGCGGTCCACAAAATAGTCGGCGGCGTTAAAATATTCTGCTTCCATAATATCAAATTGCATCATTCATCTCCTGTTGATGGTTTTATTTGCTGAGAACCGGGTGAAAAAAGAACCCGAGACTCTTTTCTTCGGTTTTGCCGGGTGAGGTCAGGAATGACCCCACAAAAAACACGAGCCCGGCAAGGATAAACGAGGCCAGGAATCCGTTCAACTGAAACAGGGATGCCTGGGGAAAAAGGACCATATTTTTACCGCCTGCGACAAAGAAGGCGATATTCATGGAAACCCCCACCACCGTGGATAAAATAGCCCCGACGGCCGTGGCCCGTTTCCAGTAATAAGCCCCCCATAGGGCGAAAAATGTCACGGCAACGGTTCCAAAGGCAATGACGGAAAGTTCCGCCACAGGGGTCTTGGGATCCCAGGCAATGACCACGCAGACCGCCATGATCAGGGCCACCCAGATCCGGGCCAGAAAAATCAGATCCATGGGTTTGGTTTGGGGCCTCAGGGTTTTGATGATATCCACGGAAATATTGGTGGCGTTTCCGAAAACGAGACCGTTGACCGTGGACATGGCGGCGGTAAACCCGCCGGATACGGCCAGGGCCGCCAGCCAGTCCGGCATGGTGGCCGAAGCCACAAGCCCGAATATTTTATCCGCCTCCACCCCTTTCAGTCCGGGAACAATGAGGGTACCGGCAATGCCGATGATGGTGGGCAGGGTAATGACCACCAGGCAGATTCCGCCAAAGGAAAGGAACATGGCTTTCAGCCCGCGCACGGACCGGCTGGCATAGGCATGCATATAAGGCTGGGGAAAGCAGACACACCCGAGGCACATGGCCGAGGCCATGCCGAAAATCATGGGATAACTCCAGACCTTACCTCCTGACCAGCCGAGCTGGAACAGGTTGGGATGCTTTACCAGGACCTGGTCCATGGTGGCGGCAAAGCCGCCGTTCTTCATCATGACGAAAAAGAAGAGGACAAAGACCATGATGGAAAAAAAGACCCCCTGGGCTGCATTGACCCAGGCCGCCCCTTTCATCCCGCCCATCATCAGGTATAAGGCAATGAATAAGGGAACGAAAAACAGGCCCACATGATAGGAAATCAAACCTTCGGTCATGGTTTCCAGCATGACCCCGATCCCCTGGATCTGGGCCACCAGATAGGGGATGGAGGAAACCAGGACCACCAGGACCAGGATGATTTTCATGGGGGTACCATAACGCTCGCCAAAAGGCGCACCCATGGACATCCATTTTCTGGCCCGACCCAGGAGAAAGGTCTTTTTGTGCATATAATACCATAAAAACCCCAGGGGCACCAGGTTGGCCGTCAGCACATAGAGGCTGCCAAAGCCCAGGCGGTATCCGAACCCGGCCATGCCGAACATGGAAAAAGCGCTCAGGAAAGAGGCCAGGAGGCTGAAGATCAAAATAAAATAGCCGAGGCTGGAACCGGCCGTAAAATAATCATCCGCATTTTTTGTAAATCCCTTGCTAAAGGCCAGATAACTGATAAAAACCGATACCAGGCAGATCCCGGTAATAATGACGGCAGCCAGCATATTAATTCACCTCCTTGATGGTTTCCTGCTCAATTGTTTTTAAAAGTTCATTCATAATGGGTTCAAGGTCTTCATCATACAGCGCCAGGTCTGAAAAAAACAGAAACCCCCATTCAATTACGAAGAGAACAGCCCCTATCAGCAACAGGATAAAGGCCCAGGAGGGCATACTCATGATCAACCCGACTTCCCCATAGCTTCCATACCCGACAGGGGACCAGCACAACACAGTGAGAACCAGAAACACGAATAAAAACACCGCATTTTTCCTTTTGCTTGCATTCGACGCCATTCACTTTCTCCTTTTGTGTTAAAGAACCAAATTTACCGACACCCATGAAGCTTCTCTGGGCTTCCTTTTCCTGGGCTTCTTATAGAGCAATTCCCGTGCCGGGCGTCAAACAAGGTAAAATAACAGGGAGGGCTTAGGCGAATGCTGATGTTGAGATTTGAAAGAAAACAAAAAGAAAACAAACCGCCTGAAAGAATCTTTCAGGCATGAAAAGATCCTTTCATTTTTCAGGCGGGGAAAGGTGATATTTCAGAATTTTTTTTCTCAGGGTGGGCAGGGAGATTTTTAAAATTTCCGCCGCCCTTGTCCGATTCCATTTCACCGATTCAAGAATATTGAAAATATGCCGGGTTTCAACCCCGGCAAGGGATCTGTCCTGGACAAGACCTTCGGTTTCAACCGGGTAAAGGGACAAGATGGATTCCAGGGTATCCAGATGAATCATACTCCCCCGGGACCGGACGGCGGCGGCCACGATGATATTTTCCAGTTCCCTGACATTTCCTGTCCAGGGGTGGCGTTTGAGTCTTTCCAGGGCGCCCTCCTGGAGGGTCATCTGTTTAACCCCGAGATCATGGGCTGCCTTCCGGATAAAATGGGCGGTGAGATCATCAATGTCGGAGAGGCGCTGCCGCAGGGGCGGCATAAGGATAGTAACCACCTTGAGGCGGTAATACAGATCCGATCTAAAGGTTTTTTCCCTGACCATTTTGGCCAGATCCCGGTTGGTGGCGGCAATGACCCGGCACCGGGACTGCTGAAGGGTTTCTCCACCCACCCGCATATACTGTTTCCGTTCCAGAAATCCCAGGAGTTTTCCCTGGAGATTCAGGGGCAATTCCCCGATCTCATCCAGAAAAAGGGTCCCGTCCCCGGCCAGTTCGATCTTGCCCGGCCGTGAACTGACGGCTCCGGTAAAGGCCCCCTTGGCATGGCCGAACAGTTCGCTTTCAAGAAGGGTGTCCACCACGGCTGAACAATCAAAGGTGACAAAGGGTTTTTTACAGAAGGGGCTGCTCAGGTGGATGCGCCTTGCCGCCAGTTCCTTTCCGGTTCCGGTCTCGCCGGTAATCAATACGGCGGCCCTGTTCTGACAGACCATGCCGATCATTTTATAGATGTCTTTCATGGCCCGGCTTTTGCCCACAATCCCGCTGTCTGCAGGGGAAGGCCGGCCATGGTCCTTTTCCATGGCCCTGAAATCCTCATGAAAGCTTTCCACCGCGTCTGCCGTGGTTTTTTCAAGTTCATCCGCATCCAGGGGTTTATGAATATAATCATAGGCCCCTCTTTTCATGGCTTCAATGGTGGTTTCCATGTCCTGGAAGGCCGTGATCATGATGATTTTGCTCAGGGGGTGAACCGACCGCATCTCGGCCAGGGCGTCCAGTCCGCTGCCGTCGGGAAGCCGGATATCCAGGATCACCACACAAGGCTTTAGTGATTCAAAAGCCGTGAGGGAGGCGGCGACGGTGCCGGCCGTGTGAACCCTGTGTCCTTTTTCCGACAGGAACATGGAAATGGACTCCCGGATGGCCTGTTCGTCATCCACCACCAGAATATCACCCATTGGATTCTCCCAGGGGCAAAAACACTTCAAAGGCTGCGCCTTTGTTTTTTGAATCCGCCACCCTTACGCTTCCACCGTGGGCCGTGGCGATCTGCTTCACATTGGAAAGCCCGAGGCCGGTGCCCGTTGTCTTGGTGGTATAAAAGGGTTCAAAAATCTGGGGCAGCAATTCCTTTGAAATGCCTTTACCGTCATCCTCAACCCGGATCACGGCATATCTTCCCCCTTTCTGGCTTCTTTTTTTTGTTGAGATCCGGATATGGCCTTCGTCGTCAATGGAATCCAGGGCGTTCAGCAAAAGATTGATGACCACCTGTTCTATCTTTCCCTTGTCTGCCGGGAAACAGGGCAGGGTCTTATCCACATCAATATCGCATTGAATCTGCCGCTTGTTGAATTTAACTTCCAGAAGTTCGGCGCAGGAATAGATGATCTCGTTGAGGTCAATTCCGGAAAGCTGCAAAGACACCGGTTTTGCAAAATCCAGAAGTTCCTGGAGGATACCTTCCAGGCGTTTGATTTCCCTTTCCGAAATATCCAGGCGTTTTTTGTCGTTGCCCTGAAACCGGTTGTTCTTGCCCAGGATCTGGAGGTTCATTTTAACCGAAGACAGGGGGTTCCGGATCTCATGGGAAAGGGAGGCGGTCAATTTCCCGATATAGGCCATGCGCTCGATTTCCCGGCTCTTTTTTTCCATTTCCACCCGTTTGGTGATATCTCTGACAATACACAGATTATTCTCCCGGCCTTCAAACCGGGAGGGCCGGAAATTAATCTCCGTGGGCAGGCGCTCTCCGGTCCGGGTCAACCGCAGATATTCAAAGGCTTCGGGCTCGGTTTCCTTTTCAATGGCCCGGGTGATGATGTTTCTGACCTTTTCCCTGTCTTCCTCAGCCACAAAAAACAAAAAAGAATTTGTGGGAACCTTTTCCAGATACCCGTGCATCCTGCAGAAGGCCGGGTTGATAAAAGAAATCTTATCCTGATACAAGACCAGATATCCGTCGCTGATGTCTTCCACCAGGGTCTTGTATTTGAGTTCCGATTCCTTGAGTTCCGCCGTTCTTTTCGCTACATCCTTTTCAAGCCGGCCTGCATATTCTTTCAGATATTGTTCATGCATTTGCTGGAAATGATAGCTGAACCGGTGAATGGTATAGGCCAGGCAGGTATTGAGGGCCTCGATATTCCTGCAAAGAAAATCTTTTGGTGATTCTCTCACCAGAATGGGGATGATGATCTGACGGTAAAGCTCAAAAGCCTTCTGGACATCCTGCAGGGCAAACCCTTCTTTGAGCCTTATCCTTGTTATTTCATTGATAAATTCATTAATGGGGGTATAGTCATTGGCGGCAATCATACGGCAAAAGGAGTCACAGGCCTCACCCGTGGTCATGGCCAGTTCTTCCGGTGGCCTGCGGGCATATTGCTCGGACACCTCCACCTTCAGCCTGTCCCGCCACTCGGAAACGATCCCTTCCCGATGCCGGGCCAGGAAGGATTCCCAGTTAAAATTCGCCTCGGCCATGGCTGCAATCAACCCTGTGGCAGCGCAAGTCCCTGCATGACGTCTTGTTTCTTTTGTTCAGAATACAGAAGGGCCACCAGGCTTAAGGCGAATTCGCAGGCTGCACCGGCTCCCCGGCCGGTAATGCAGTTTTTGTCCACAACCACGGGGGATGAAAGAACATTTCCCTGGTCTATCCGGTCCGCAAATCCGGGGTGGCAGGTGACCTTGCCCGGCGTAACCAGGCCGTAAGGATGAAGAACCACTGCCGGCGAAGCACAGATGGCGGCATAATATTTTTTCTCTCGGGCCTGGCGTTTCAAAAGCATCTCAAGATCCTTGGAGGCCCTGAGGTTGTCCGCTCCCGGTATCCCGCCGGGCAGGACAATCAGATCAAAATCTTCATTCACACAATCTTTGATGAGCCGGTCCGCTTTAAATTCAAGACCCCGGGAGGCCTTGATGGTCAATGTGTCCACCGATGCGATGATGACTTCGGCCCCGGCCCTTCGCAGAACATCAATGATGGTAACGGCTTCCATTTCCTCGGTGCCCTGGGCCACGGGCACCAGAACTTTTTTTGTCATGGTTCACCCCTCTTGGTTACATATTTGCCTGAGACTACAACAGATCAGCCGGACTGGCAAATTAATTTTCACATATTCTGATTCGCCCATACCGGCCGGGTCCTGATATAAATATGTAAAAAAAACAGCCAATGTGCTACCGTCCTGAAATCAATTCAACATGGAGGATGCCGTCAATGAAACTGATATTGGTGTTAACCGCCCTTATGGCCGGAATGCTGGCCCCTCTTCAGGCCGGTCTGAACGGAAAAATGGGGCGGGCCGTTGGAGATCCTGTGTATGCGGCCCTGATCTCCTTTATCGTGGGAACCCTGGGCCTGTTTTTTTATGCCCTGGCCAGCCGGGTAAATTTTGCTGCCATCCGGGGAGCGTCCACCATAAATTGGGCCGTATGGGGGGCCGGGCTCCTGGGCGCTTTTTATGTGACGGCCGTCATCATTATAACGCCCCGGCTCGGGGCCGCCCTCACCTTTGGCCTGGTGGTGGCGGGCCAGCTCATCATGGCGGTCTTTTTGGATCATTACGGCCTTTTGGGTGTCCAGGTGCAATCCTTTAACTGGCATCGCCTGGCCGGAATCGCACTGATCACGGCCGGGGTGATCCTGTTCAGGAGATATTAAATCACAATCGCGTCCACTGTTTTCACCCAGCCGACCCGGTCCTTTGAAAACCGGATTTTCAGATATTCCTCGCGCCGGTCTTCGACCCTTACCTTTGTCCCGGCATGGAGGCTGAACAAAATGGTGGCCGTGTCAGCGGTTCCTGCCCGGACGGCAACCTCTTTTTGAACAATAACCGCATTGGGGCAAAAAGCCCTTTGATAATATTGAACCGCCGTCATCATGGTGATCAGGACAAACGCTACGCAAAGAACCGTGCCGGTTCCTGAAAAAATTTTCCTGTTTTGGATAACCCGGACCGAGGCCCAGGCAAAAAAAACAAAGGAGAAGAGAACGGCGGTAATTTGAAGGGTCCTTGCCGGGAAAAGCCTGTCCCAGAAAAACAGGATCTCTGAAATCTCCGGTGAGGATTCTGTTTTATCCTTTGCCTGGGCCATGGCATAATCCAGGTTAAAGGCCAGGTCCGGATCATTGGGAATAAGGATCTTTGCCCTTTCATACCATAAAACGGCCCGGCCCGGATCACCGGCTTTCAGATAGGCATTTCCGGTATTGTAATAAAGATAGGGATGTTTGACGGGGCCTGCGGCAAGGGATTCAAAGGCCTTTGCCGCCTCGGTGTAATTTTTGACCTTATACTGTCGGACGGCATCAATGAATGTGGCGCCGGGATCGGCCGCCATGGCCCTTTGCCCGGAAAACGAAAACACCCCTAAACACAGAAAAACAAGAGAGAGTATCCGGATGACCCGTCCCACGTCGGATAACAGGCTTTTCCCTTCCGCCGCATCTATCTTTTGTTTGCCGAACCGCGCAGATTCAATTTTCTCCAGAAGACCGGCCACTGCGTCCATAAGGTCCTTGTCCGCCCCGGTGTGCGTCAAAATGGCCCTGGCCTCTTCAAGGGTAAGGGTTTCCCCTTTTTTGCGGGCCTTGGCCAGGATACCGGCCACCAGGGACGAATAAAGCCGGCTTAAAAACACCTCATCGGTCACATCCAGTTTCCCGGCCTGGATCAAATGGCTCTTGGCCTTTTTCTGCATGATGGTTTCAATGGAATCCTCTTTTTTCCGGATACGGACAAAGGCAGTGACCCCGGAAAACAAAACGGCCGGGGCCAGTATCAGAATGACAAAGGCAAGGGGGCTCAGATCCTGATAGGGGGTTAAGACCTCAAGCCCTTCTTTGATATCAAAAATATCCTGATTAATCAGGCCCACCTCTTCTTTGGTCACAAAAAAGTTTCCGGACACTTTCGTCTCCGGGGTCTCAGCCGTATGAACCTCTCCGGACGGGGTAACCGTCAGGGGAATTTCCGGAGTTGAAACCTCTTTATAGGCTTGTTCCTCTGCATCAAAATAAACAAGGACAATGGACGGAATCGTATAATGGCCCGGATCCACCGGCACCAGGGCCTTCTTAAAAATTTTTTCACCCTCGTATCCTTTTTCCGTCAGGTTCAGGCTTTCCACCGGATTGTCATCATAGACCTTGAAATTCGGGTCTATATCCATGGCCGGGGGATTTGCATCCATGATATTGCCTGATCCGGATAGGGTGAGGGTCAGGGTGGCCGACTCCCCGGCCTTGAGACTTGTTTTATCCATGGCCGCCTCAATGTTGAACCTTCCCACAAGGCCCGAAAAAGGGTTCGTCCCCTGGTAGGCCGGCAGGGGCGCAACCTCAATGGTAACCGGGTTGGACCTCACCCGGACGGGCTTAAAGCTGTCCGACGAGAAAAAGGGATCATTGAAGAACGAAGGCGTCCCGGAATTCCGGTTGGATTGGACCATGACATTGGCCACGAGCACGGCCGGATCAATGGTAAAGGTGCCGGGCTCCGTCGGAAAAAGGACATAATCCACCTGGGTCACCTGGAAGAGAATACCGTTCAGGGTCTGGGTATAGGTATTCTCTTTTTCAACGGGTTTTACGGAAAATCCCTTAAATCCGGGCGGACTGTCAAATCCAAGGCCGGACAGGCGTTTTGAGGTGAAAAATTTCAGGGAATAGACCCCCGGCTGACCCATGAAGAGCTTTTCGTTTGAAATTTCAGCCCGGGCAAAAAGGGCTTTCACCTCCCCCTGAACAGCCTGTTCTTCCGATACTGTGATGAAGATTTCTTGGGTAAAAGCAGTTTCCCCGTCCTGCACCACCTTTATGGCAGGGATGCGAAGCTGCCCCTGTTTCAAGGGGGTCAGGATGAATTGATAGGAAGACGTGCTTTGGGATTTACCATTGATAAACTGATAGGAAGACGAGGTTCCCCGGGGGGTCACCTTGAAATCCGTGATCCCGGAAAGATCCGGATCAGCCTTGCCGCCGCTGATCTCGATCCGGAGCAGAACCGAATCCTCCGGTGTGACCCGATTCTTGTCCACCCGGGCTGTGACCTCGAAACAAAAGGCCTGGGCCGGTATGACCAACAGCAATGCCAGGGCTGCAAAAATAAGAGCCTTCAATTTCATGTCTCTACCAGTCTTTTTCAATCCTATTCTCCTGCAAAAAAGGGATCATGGCGCCGCCCGGCTTATCTTCCAGCCGGTTCAGCATATTGTCAAGGCTTTCCCCGGCCTGCTGCTCCTGACCGGTCTGAAGTTCAGACCCTTCATTGTGCTGAGGGTTTTCCCTGCCCGGCTCAGGCGGGGTCTCCGGTTTTCCCTGGTCTTGACCCTTATCCTGTTGACCCTGTCTTTTATCCGTGTCCCTGCCCTGGTCTTTTCCGGAATCATTTTTCTGATCTTTGTCCCCTTGTTTTTCGTCCTGGGGGGCTGCATTCTCCTGATCCTTTGGCTTGTCCTTGTCCTGATCCTGTTTCTCTTTATCCTTATTTTCCCCGGATTCAGATTTTTCTTCCTGTTTTTTCTGCCGGGCCAGTTCCAGATTTTCCCTTGCCTCCCGGTCATCGGGGAATTCTTTTAAAACCGCTTCATATTCTTTGATGGCCCCATCCATATTCCCCATCTGAAAATGGGTATTGCCGAGATTGAACCGGGCATTGTGGCGCAGGCCCGCGTCCTCTGCATCCAGGGCCTTTGCAAACAGGCCAAGGGCCTCCTCATATTCTTTGTTCATATAGGCGGCGGTCCCGATATTATAATAGAGCCGTTTGTCGTCGGGGTTTTCGATCTGGGCCTCAATAAACTGTTTTTTGGCTTCTGTATAGTCTTTTGCCTCATAGGCCGTGATGCCCTTTCCCACGGAAGAAGAAAAAATCCCGGCCTGGGCCGTTTCCGGGGAAAGGCCCCAAAGGGCCAGGCCCAGGGCCGGGATGATAAGGGTGGCGTTTATGGATCTCCTGCCCGGCGCCAGCATCGCTTCAGCCAGGAGCAGGACCAGGCCGGGAAATAAAAACCATTGGAACCGGTTTTCCCAGACCTTCTGTTTTCCCGAGGTCAGGGTCTTGCCCTCCATTTGCCCCCGGATTTTGTCCCTATAAATCAGGTCCAGGTCCATATCCCCGGCCACGGACCGGACATAGGCTCCGTTTGTCAGGGTTGCCAGTTTTTCAAGGCCTTTTTCATCCACCCTCGAAAGGACGATATTGCCCGAGGCATCTTTTTTAAAGCCACCGTTTTCATCGGGTATGGGAGCACCCTCGGACCCGCCCACACCGATACAGAAAATCCTGATGCCTTCCTTGGCCAAGGTTTTGGCCACCTCTTCGGCATCTCCCTCGGTATTTTCGCCGTCGGTGATGAGAATCACGGCTTTTTCCGTATCGGATTCTTTTTCAAAGCCATCGTAAGCCGTTTTCAGGGCTTCAGAAAGGTTAGTGCCGCCCACGGGTAGAAATCCCGGCGTCAATACCTTGAGAAAAAGATGAAAGGCCTCATGGTCCAGGGTCAGAGGGCATTGGAGCATGGCTCTACCGGAAAAGGCAACCAGCCCTGCCCGGTCGGATTTCATCATCCTCAAAAGATCAACAATCTCCCGTTTGGCCCGTTCCAGCCGGTCGGGCTGGATATCCCCGGCCAGCATGCTTTTAGAGCAGTCCAGAGCGATCATGAGGTCCACCCCCTTTTCATTGACGGTCTCCCATCTGTACCCCCATTGGGGACCGGCCAGGGCCACCACCATGCACCCTGCAGCCAGGGTGATCAGGGCGGCCTTGATCCACCGTCGGCTGGAATCATATCCCGGAACGATCGCGGCCCACATCCCGGTTTGGGCAAACCGGGACAAAATTTTCTTTCGTTCCAGGATGCCGTAAGCCATGATGCCGAAAAAGGGGATCAGCGCCCATAAAAGATTCAAAAGATAGGGAAGGGTGAATTTCATGTCAGGGTATCCTTAAAAATCTTGTATTGCTCAGAAGGATATGAAAAAAAAGAACGATCAAGCCGGTTGCCAGAACCCCCGGATACAGTTCCTCGTATTCCACCCATTTTTCAACATCCACCTTTGTTTTTTCAAGGCTGTCGATCATGGCGTAGATTTTTTCAAGGGATTCCAGGTCTGCGGCTTCAAAAAAACTGCCCTTGGTTTCCCTGGCTATGGTTTTCAAAGCCTCCATATCCATTTCCACCCGCTTGTACACATAGCGTTTGCCGAAAAATCCATCCACCAGAAAGGGGGCCTCTCCGTCTGTTCCGATGCCGATGGTATGAATTTTTACTCCGCGGCCAGCCGCGATTTTGACGGCATCCTGCCAGGCCAGTTCCCCTGAATTGCTTTTCCCGTCCGTTAAAAGGATGATGAGATTGGATTTGCTTTCAATATCTTCCAGGCGTTTCAGGGAAATGCCGATGGCGTCCCCGATGGCGGTTCTGGGCCCGGCCGCCCCGATCTCCAGCCGGTCCAGGATAAAGGCGATGGTATGATAGTCCCGGGTCAGGGGCAACTGGGTAAAGGCGTTGGAGCCAAAGACCACCATACCGATCCTGTCTCCTTCCCGCTTCAGGATAAAATCCCGGACCACGGATTTCACAGCCTCCAGCCGGGTCACCAGTTTGCCGTCCTTTTTAAAATCCAGGGCACTCATGGATTCGGAAAGATCCAGGGCCAGAATGATGTTCACGCCTTCGGTGGTAACGTTGATTTTCCTGTCCCCCCACTGGGGCCGGGCCAGGGCAAGAATCAGGAGGGCCAAGGCCAGGATTTTTAAAAGGGGCAAAAATTTAGAAATCCGAACCATGACGGATAGGGGAACCGTCTCCATCCCATCAAGGCTGGGCATCCGGATATGAGCCCCCTGCCTTTTTCTTCTGAAAAAAAGTATGAGAAACAGGGCCAAAAAAAAGACGAGGTATAAAGGAGAGGCAAATCTGAACATTATGACCCCTCCTTTTCTTTCGTCTTTTCCGCTTCCCTTTTTTCTGCTTGCCTTTTTTTCGCAAGAATTTCTTCAATCGTTAAAAGAATCCCCCGGACCAGGTCCATATCTTTTTTCACCAGGGCCGTCTCAGGCAAAACCCCGGCATATTTATAGGGATCGGACAGGGCCTGGAACTGAGCGATCTCTTTTCTGACCTCGTGTTCAAGACGGAGCCGGGTCATTTCCCGGATCACTTCTTCGGACGTCATTTCCACGGCATTGAAGCCGAAGGTCCGGCCCATATACCGTCTGAGCACCAGGGTCAGATCAAAATAAAAAAGCCTTGGATCATCCATGGGCCTTTGCGCAAGGGAATCCAGTTCTTTTGCCGCCTCTTCAAAGGGGGAGAGCGGCAGGGCAACGGCCTGGATATCCTTTATCCCTTTTCTGTTTTTCCACCATTTCCGGATCAGAAAAAAAAGAATCCCGGCCAATAAAAGGACCCCCAAAAGGATCAGGAGAAGCTTGATCGTCATGGGGTCAAGCCCCACGGGAACCGGCGGCCTTATGTCGTGAAACCCCTGCATTTACCTGATCCGCCTCTCCCTTTGCCTGAAATAGCGTTGCAGGGTATCAGAAACCGAAGCCCCGGTTTCAAGTTCGATCATATCCGTTTTGGCCTGGTAAAAAAGATCCAGAGTCCTCCGGCGGCCGGCTTCGCTTGCCGCCCTGAACGCTTTTCTCGTTTCTCTGCTAAACCCGTCCAGCACCTTCTGCCGTGACGTTTCAAAATCAGACAGGGTCACCATGCCTTTAAACGGCAGCTCAAACCCGCCTTTGTCATAAATCATCACGCCGATGGGTTCATGGCGCCGCCGCACGGTCCGAAGGCTTTTCAGATATCCCTGGTCCAGGAAATCCGACAGGATAAAGACAAAGGACCGTTTCTTGGAAATCTTCGCCAGATAATCCAGGGCCCCGCCGATATCCGTTCCCCTGCCCTGGGGCGAAAAGGTGAAGATTTCCTTGATCACCCGCCAGACATGGCTGCTGCCTTTTTTGGGGGGGATGTATTTTTCCACCTGGTCCGTAAAAAACACAGCCCCGACCTTGTCATTATTTTTAACGGCGTTAAAGGCCAGGACCGATGCCGTTTCGGCCACCCGTTCAAGGGCCGGGCCGTGGAAGGTTCCGAATTTCAGGGAAGCGCTCATATCGATCAGGAGCATGACGATACTTTCCCGCTCTTCCCGGTAAAGCTTGACAAAAGGTTTTCCAAGCCTTGCCGATACCTTCCAGTCTATATTCTTGACCTCGTCGCCCGGCGAGTATTCCCGAACTTCTTCAAACTCGATGCCCGAGCCCCGGAATACGGACCGGTATTGTCCTGCCATGACCGTATTGACCGTGCGGCCGGATTTGATGTGAATCCGCCGGATCTTTTGGATGATATGGGCCGGAATCATCTCACACCTCTTCTCTAGGGTACTTCAACGGAATCGAAAAGGGTGTGGATGATATCCTCGCAGGACACCTCTTCGGCCTCGGCCTCAAAGCTCAGAATGATCCGGTGCCTTAGTACGTCCGGCCCCACCTGCTTGATGTCCTGGGGGGTCACATAGCCCCGGCCCGACAGAAAGGCATTGACCCGGGCCGCCCTGGCCAGGAAGATGGAAGCCCTGGGCGAGGCCCCGTACTGAATATAACCGGCCGTGTCCATGCCGTAGGCTTTGGGGTCACGGGTGGCGGATACCAGGTTCACGATATATTCTTTTAATTTTTCATCCACATAAATCTCATCCATGAGCCTGCCCATGGCCGAAAGCTCATCACAGGTGATGACCGGCCGGATGGGTTCGGGGTCTGAAAAACCAATTTTTTTCAGGATTTCCAGTTCCTGGGCCTTGTCCGGATAATCCACGAGAACCTTCAGCATGAACCGGTCCACCTGGGCCTCGGGAAGAGGATAGGTTCCTTCCTGCTCAATGGGATTCTGGGTGGCCAGGACCAGGAAGGGAGACGGCAGGGCAAAGGTTTCGTCCCCGATGGTGACCTGCTTTTCCTCCATGGCCTCAAGCAGTGCAGACTGGACCTTGGAAGGGGCCCGGTTGATTTCGTCGGCCAGGATGATATTATTGAATAAAGGGCCCTTCCGCGTGACAAAATCCCCGGTTTTAGGCCGGTAGATTTCCGTACCCGTGAGGTCGGCGGGCAGAAGATCCGGGGTGAACTGGATGCGCTTGAATTGGGCCTGGACCGCCGAGGCAAGGGCCTTCACCGCCCTTGTCTTGGCCAGCCCCGGCACCCCTTCGATGAGGACATGCCCCCCAGTCAAGAGCCCTGTCAAGAGGCTGTCGATCAATTTTTCCTGGCCCACAAGCTGTTTGGATATTTCTTTTCGAATGCTGCTGATGAGCAACTGATGCTGCTCAATGGCTTCTTTGATCTGTTCCGTCATGATATATGCCCGCCTCCTACCTTGATTCATGATGACACGACTGGTCACAGGATTTTTGTACAACTATAGTTAGGATTTTAAGCCTGTCAAGAAAGGATGCGGTAAAGGAAACTCCCTTTCTCCTTCAGGGCTTGATCAGTTGATCCGTATAAAGGCAAGAGGTCACTTTGACCAGTTTGTGAATATGATCCCGGACCGCTTTTTTATTTTTCAGGGGATAATTTCTAAAGGTCATCAATATCCCGGCAAGGGAGGCGATGAAGGAGTGGGCGTAGAGCCTTACATTTTCCTGCTTCGCCCCGTTTTTGATGAGGAGCTGTTCAAAAAGATCGAAAAAGATCTTGGTCACGGAATCAAACCGGCCCATGACCGGATTTGTCAAATCGTTCTTGAGCATGAGATAGGTCATCATCTGGAAGGTGGATTCATTTTCAATGAGAAGATCCACAAAGGCCAGGGCAAACTCTTCAATATTGGCCGGTTCTTCCTTTTGGACCATGTCTTTGAAGGCTTTGCTGGCCCTGTCGATTTCCTGGATAAAGGCTTCATGGAACAATTCCGCCTGGCTTGCAAAATACCGGTAAATGGTTGCCGGTGAAATCCCGGCTTCTTCGGCAACCTCCCGCATACCCACCTCATAGAACGGTTTTTTGGCAAAAAGGGTCAGAGAAGAGTCAACAACGATCTGTTTTCTGGTTTCCTTCTCCTTTTCTTTCAACTCTGCAAATTTTGATTCGGCCACGGTCTTCCACCCTTTCCTGTGCGTTTATGGGTCCAGTAAGATTCCTCCTGACTTATCATTTGTTTTTTCTTCTGACAAGGTAAAATATGACGCTGCACAGGAATCCGTCACACCTTAAAGGTGTGGACGATCCGTTTCAATTCCTCGGCCATGGAGCTCATCCGGCTGGCGCTCTGCATGACAAGACCGGAGCTTTGTTTCATCTGAACCGTGGCCGCATTGACCCCGCCGATTTCCCGGGTGATATTCCCTGCCGTCGCCGATCCCTGGCTGACGTTTTCATTGGCTTCCCGGATACCCTGGGAAAGGCTTGTGATATTGCTGACGATTTCCTGGGTGGCGACCGACTGCTGGGTCACGGCCGCAGCAATGGTGGAGACAATATCATTGACATCCCGGATCACCCCGGAAACCTCTTTTATGGCCATCAGATTTGAATTGGTATTGTTTTGAACATTGTCGATCTGGCTTCGGATATCACTGGTGGCCCTGACGGTCTGGTTGGCCAGTTCCTTGATCTCGTTGGCAACCACGGCAAATCCTTTTCCGGCCGCCCCTGCCCTGGCCGCCTCTATGGTGGCATTCAAGGCCAGAAGGTTGGTCTGGTCGGAAATTTCCGCTATGGTATCCGTCACCCGTCCAATGGATTGGGCAGCCTTGTTTAAAACCGACATACCGGCTTCAACCTCGGACGTTCTGGCGGCGGCATTGCCGGAAATGACCCTTGCATTTTCAGCATTCTTGGCAATTTCATTGATGGTGGCATTCATTTCCTCGGCCGCAGAAGCCACCATATGGGCATTGGTTGAGGATTCCTCCATGGCTGCCGCAACGGAATTCAGATTCGAACTCATATCCTCGGCCGCGGCGGTCACTTTCCCGGCCATATCGGCTGTATCGTTGGCATTCCGGGTCATGTCCCCGGCAACGGAAACAAGCTCGTTTGAGCTCACATCAATATTCTGAGCATCCCCTGACAATTGCCGGATGATAGTCTGAATTTTTTCCATGAACAGGTTAAACAATTCCCCCAGGGTGGCCAGTTCATCCTTTGACCGGATGCTGATCCGCTTGGTCAGGTCTCCCTCGCCCTTTGCCACATCCTGGAAATTGACGATCATGGCCTTGAGGGAGGCGCCGATACCCCATACGATGATCAGACACAAACCTGCAATGGCGATGAAGATGAGCCCCGCGATGATGACCATCCGGACAATGGACACTTTGACGTTCCTGTTGATTTCCGTTGTGATGGCCTTCTTTGTTGTTTCGATATTATCAATATATACGCCTGTACCGATCCAGAAATCGGTTCCGGGAATCATTTCGGCATAGCTTAACTTGGGGGTATCCACAGTCCCCGGCTTTGGCCAGACATAGCTTACAAATCCGCCTCCTTTTTTGGCCTGATCCCTTAATTCCTTTACCAGGTAGACATTGTTCTTGTCTTTCATGTCCTGCAGATCTTTACCCTGCAATTCCTTTTTGGGAGGAAGGGCTATATTCGTCGTATCCCTGTAGACAAAATAATACCCGGATTTATCCTCCTCAAACCGGATATCGTCCACCCCCAGGCGGATCGCATTTATTTTTTCTTCTTCATCCTGAATTTTTTCAATACTCCTGCCGATGGCCAGGGCTATGGAATGGGTGGCCACCCTGATTTTGTCTTTCTGGTCCTCCAGCATAACCCGGCCGGTTTCTTGAATGGCCAGGTCCCTGGCCCTCCGGCTGCCGTCAAAGGCAAACCAGATCATGATCAGGAAAAGCACCAGGGTGGAAACAATGATCAGATACATTCTTCCTTTAATGCTGAAACGGTTTAGCATGGGAACCTCCTGTATTTGGATGGGAAAATGAATTTGGACTTTATCTTTGCATATCCAAGGGAAAAATCAAGAATAAATCCTGATATTGACGATTCCGGATCAAATTGATATATAGGTCGGCATATCGGATAAAAAAAAGGTATGTTATGGAAACAATTGTAAACAGAGATAAATTTGATTTTGAAATCGGCTATCTGACCAAAAGCCCCTGCCTGAGCTGCAAGAGCAGGTCCCAGCTTCCCATCTGCCATTCCGAATGCCTGATTCTGGACAAAATCCAGACCCTGCTGGCCCGGGGAATTTCCTCCCAGGCCTCTTCCTATGAGAGTTAACGGGTTTTGACGGCTGCTCTTTTTTCTGAGACTTCCCCGGCCCTTGTCAAAAAACACCTGAGCCCGGATCTTTATCAGCAGCTCCGGCATCTTAAAACCCGTTCCGGTTTTACCCTTGAAAAGGCCATCCGTTCAGGTATCCGGAATCCGGACAGCAGCATCGGCATCTATGCCGGGGATGCCGAGTCCTACCAGGTCTTTTCGCCGGTCTTTGATCCCATTATTCGCGAATATCACCATTTCCCCAAGGGCACCGCCCATGTATCGGATTTCACAGCGCCGGATCTGCCCCCGGCGGACCCGGACGGGAAATACATCCTTTCCACCCGGATCAGGGTGGCCCGGAATCTGAAAGGTTACGAATTTTCCCCCCAAATCTCCCTGTCGCACCGAAAGGAGATGGAAGAAACCGTCATAAAGGCCATGGCCACTTTGAAAGGGGACCTTGGCGGGGAATATATGAGCTTGAAAAATATGGAAAATCCGGCCCAACCGGTCAATAGCGATATTCTTGTCTTTACAAAGGGGGACCGGTTCCAGGATGCCGCCGGAATCAATTCCGGTTTTCCGGAAGGCCGGGGCGTTTTTTATTCCCTGGACCGGCGGCTCATGGTATGGGTCAACGAAGAAGACCATTTAAGAATCATGAGTCTTGAAAAAACATCGGACCTTTCCGCCGCATTTAAACGGCTTGGCCGGGCCCTCCGGTCACTGGAGACCCGGTTGGATTTTGCCTGGGACAAAACCTACGGTTACCTCACCTCCTGCCCCACCAATCTCGGCACGGCCATGAGGGCCGGGGTCCATATCCGGCTCGGAAAACTGGACCGGAACAGGGAAATCCTCAACAGGCTGGCCCGGGAATACCATCTCCAGATCCGGGGAACCCGGGGTGAAAAAACAAAAGTCCAAGAGGCCGTCTTTGACATCAGCAACGCCCAAAGACTCGGCATCACCGAAACAGCCATCCTCCAAAACCTTCACAAAGGGATTGCAGCCCTTATCAAAGCCGAAGAACATCTTTAACAGAACCGTTGAATCCCGGCTTCTCAGCCGGGAAAGGCAGGAAGGCGGAAATCAGGCCCTGGACATGTATTTTCTTGTTTCGGTATTGACCTTGACCATTTCCCCGGTTTCCAGATATTCCGGGATCTGGATTTCCACCCCGTTGGAAAGGATGGCAGGCTTGGTCCTGGCCGTGGCGCTGGCCGTTTTGACACCAGGGGCCGTTTCCCGGATTTCAAACACAAGGGTGGTCGGAATTTCAAGGGCCACCATATTGTCGTCGATGAAGAGGCCCACAAGGCCTTCCATGCCGTCCGTGAGCCAGACCAGGTCGTCTTCGATGATATCGCCCGAGATCATATACTGGGCATATTCCATGCCGTCCATGAAAACATGGAAATCCCCGTCCGGGTATAGATACTGGACAGGCTTTCGCTGCAGAACCACCTCGTTTAAAGGATCATTCCCCTTGTAGGTGTCTTCATATTTCTGCTTGGTCCGGATATGGGTGAACCTGACCTTGTATAAGGTGACCGCTCCCCTTGCCGAAGGGCTTCTGACATCAATATGTTTCACCACGTATACCTCGTTGTTGATTTCAACAACATTCCCTTTTTTTAAATCACAGGCCTTCAGCATATTCTTTCAAACTCCTGAACATCAAATGTTTTATTCCAAAAAGACAAGGCCTTCATATCATTTAAAAAGGAAATTTGAAAGCCCCTTTCCCGGAATCGACTAACAGGACGTTACCCGGTAAATCTTTCCTATTCCGGGAAAAATTTACTCTTCTTCGTTCTCCTGTCTTTTTGCGGATAATTCAGTGGTTTCGGATTCATGTAGCTCCAATATGGAAACAGGACATATCGGCATCATCATCTCTTCCAGCTTGGGGCTTCCAGCCTTGTCGTCTTCCTTATTGCCCATCATGGCCTCGGCCGCCATCCGTTTTTGAATTTCCTCGGCTATGGCTTTTTCAATCGCCGCCCTCTGTTCAGGAGACATTTTCCCAAGATCTTCCTCGGTCAGGCCCATGGATGCCAGGATTTCCTCCCTCAGCCTCTTTTCGTGGAGTTCCATGATATAGGCCACCAGCCCCTTCTTTTTAATGGATGCAATATCACCGGTAACCGGTTCTTCTTCCCGGCCCAGACCCGCAAGAATGCCTTCAATCCTGGCTGTTTCTTCTTCCAGATACCCGGAGAAGGACCCGTCCGTTAAATCATTATCGGGTTTAAATGCCGGGGCACTGCCCAATAAACCTACCATCATAGTGTCTTCAATTTTCATCTCTCTCCCCTCCTTTGAATCGGATTTCCAATCAGGAGAAAGCAAAAATCAATCCACAATCAAGAGTTTTACCCCTTCTTTTGTATGGGACCTGTGGGCATCGGTATTATCCGCCACCAGATAGCACATTCCCGGCTTTAAGGTAAATTTTCGTCCGTCCCTGAGTTCGGATTCAAATTCCCCTTTTAGCACAAACACGGCATGGCCTTTTTCGCACCAGTGATCCGCCAGATATCCGGGTGTATAGTCCACAATCCTGATCCGGACGTTTCCCCGGCTGACGGTTTTCCAGAAGGCCTTCCCCGTAACGCCGGGATGTTCCTCGGCCGCCATGTTCTCCAGATCAAAGACCTGAAAGGGTATTTCTTTTATCTCCATTTTATTCTCCTTGGCTCAGGGCGGACCTTGCATTCCATCCTCATTCATCATTTCAGATCTACAGTTCCAGTTCCATAAACAGGCTGTTGGGGTCTTCCTTGTATGTGGAAAACGGCTTGCAGGGTTTAAACCCGAGCTTTTTATACAAGGCGTGGGCCGGTGCAAAAAAGGCCATGGAACCGGTCTCCACGCTTAAACGCCCATACCCCCTCTGTCGGGCCTCCGCCAATATATGGTGCAGCAGCCTTGATGCGACCCCTTTTCCCCTGCAGGAGGGTGAGGTGCGCATGGATTTGATCTCGGCATGGGTCCCATTCAATTCCTTCAATGCCCCGCAACCGGCTAATTCACCCTGATCCCACACCGTCCAGAAGGTAATTTCAGGTTTTCTCAACCCCTCTAAATCCAGGGCATGCTTGCTCTCAGGCGGTGAAGCCGATTTCATATCTTTGATATGCTCGTCCAGAAATGCGGCAATCTCCGGCCCGGACAAATCATCTATTGTGATTTCCATTTGTTTCCCGGCAGTTTATTATATCCTTTTTCTTCAAATGGCTTCAGCTTTTCAACCCACAGCTCTTCAAGCACCTGAAGGTCTTCGGCAGGGTCATATGCCGGATCATCCTCGGGTTCAAGAATTTCGAGTTCTTTAAACTCAAAGGCTTCGGAACCGAATTCTTTCCATTCGCTTTGCAACGCGACATTACGGCAGCCGCCCGTCTTCAACTCGGATTGATAACGATTCAATATGGCCGGCAGGTTGACGCTTGATCCGATCAGCACCTTTCCATTCAGCCTGTTTTTGATCTGATAAACCCCCATCAAACGGGGGGTTTTCTTATATTCTCTGATCTTTGCTTTCCTGTCCATTTTTCCACCTCAGACACCTATGGCATGGCCGACTGCCGTGATTTAAAAGGCGGCAATTGCCAAAAAAAATTAATTTAATGATCTCCGGGATTTGTTTCATGGACCATATTTTCCTTGATCAAAGGAAAATATCAATCATTATTTGTCTTAAAGAAAGGAAAATATCGAAATTTGGCTGTTAACCGATATATCCCCATTTTTTAAATTGCCCGTTTAACCTTGAATCATCTTTAAAGGATTGGAAGTACAGATACTCAGGGGCTATGTCCAGCTCATTCGGCCAGATCAAGGTATCACATTCCACTTTGAAATTTTTAAACAGGTTGATATCCTTGAGCTGATTAAAAATCGGCCTGTGGTCGCCGGTAATGGTTTCTTTCAAATCAACCTCTCCTATTCTTCCATCATTAAATTCAATTTTGATTTTATAGTCTCGAAGATGTTTAGCGTTTATGATGCTGATCATTTTGACCTCTTACACCAAAGGTTTTACTTTTTCATATGTTCCCTTCAATTTCAGGGTGTTCCAGTTATCCAGCCATTCCTGCTGGTGATCTTGAGCCCATTCTACCACAAGGCTGAAAACTTATGAAGGCAATTTGCCCTCAATCATACCAAGCGTCTCAATGGCTATGGAGGCTTTATGCTCGTTATAGGCTGAATGAAAATTTTGTAAATTGATTTGTACGCTGAATTAACGTATATATAAAATATGAATCAGGTCCGGTTAAGCCGAAAAGTGCAAAAGCAACTTAAAAAAGTGCCTGTTTTTATAGCAGTGAACTTGCAGACCTGGGTGGAGCAGGTTGAAATGTTTGGAATCTCTCAAGTTCGAAGAATACCAGGCTATCATGACGAGCCCTTGCATGGAGAAAGGCTTGGGCAGAGGTCCATCCGCCTGTCAAAAGCATACAGGGCTTTTTATACTGAAGATGATGACCATATTATCATTGACGTCATGGAGGTGAACAAGCATGAATACTGAAGAAGAATATGGATCAAAAGAACTGGAAAGGGATCTTGGACCGCTTACTTTTGGGAAAGCGCTCTGGGCTCATAGAAAATGCCGGGAAATATCACAGGCTGATTTTGCCCGCTTTCTGGGGATATCCTCCCAAAGCCTCTGTGATATAGAAAAAGGCCGCTCCATCCCATCTCCCAGAAGGGCGGCGAAAATAGCCAATAAAATAGATCAGCCTGAAGTTTTCTGGATTCGCCTTGCCCTGCAGGATATGCTCAGGAAAGAAAGTCTTGATTACACTGTTTCAGTGGCATAATTTTTTTTTATTACGCTCTATCTTATGATTTTTATCCTTTAAGCCCACGCTTTGATACCTTCAGAAAGATAGACTCTCCCTTCGTCTCGTGCCACCAGCAATCACGACCGGTGTAAAGAAATATTCAGTTGCGCAAAACAGACGCCTGGGTCTACGAAAAAAAACATGGACAGGTTGATGGCGGCAAAGGCGGACAGCAGGATGGAAAAATGATACAAAAGCCTGATCCGTTTATGGTCCGGGGTCAGGCGCCGGGAACGGATGCTCGCCTGTATCAGGAGCCGGGGGTGTCTTCATCTTTTCTTTTTGAAGGAGACAAGAGAAAGATCATATACCCGGCAAGGCCGATCAGGGCAAGGGTCCCGGTAATCCGGAAGAGTCTGAAGCCATAGGTTTTTTTGACCGGATCATACCCATAACAAAAGGACAGTGCCCTTCTTTTCATGGAGGATTTTCCCGGTTCGGCTTCACTGAGGGCCATTCCCAGATCAAAGGGAGGGAAATTCGGGCCATGGAGGTATCGGATGATCTTGCCGTCCCGGGCCAGCACCACCAGGGCCGACGGATGTTCATAGAGGTGCTCCGCCTTTTTGATAAAATAATATCCCAGGGAGCTGGTGACCTTTAAAATATTTTCCCGGTCTCCGGTCAGATAGGACCATTTTTCCGGGGAAAATTCCCGTTTGACAAGGTTGGCATAATTCTGTTTGGCTGCTGCCGCATCAATCTCGTTTTCATTCTCGTCAAAGCTCAGGGTGATGATGTTAAAATCTTTGCCCGGCTCCTGATCCACCTCGTTCAATGCCTTGACCAGGGCTGCCTGGAGATAACTGCACACGGCAGTGCACGAAAAAGAGACCGGCAACAGGACCACGGGTTTGTCAAACAGGGAGGCCAGCCGTATTTCCATGCCGGTCTCATCCCTGAAGACGCCATCCAGGGCGGCCACACTTCCCAGTTGCTCGTCGATTCGGACCTGGCCTGCCAGGTCATTGTCGGAAAGGGTTTCGGTCGTGATCCCGGGGTTGTGATCCGGATTGCCTTGGTTTTTTTGTGCCGGCGCCGCATCCTTCGGACCTTGTTCCGTCTTTGTTTCAGCCCAACTGGATGAGATAAAAACAAGGGCGGCCAGCATCACAAAAACGGCATATTCAAGCCTGCTCAGGCGTTTCATTCCTGGATCTTTTTGCTTTCACCGGTCTTATAATTGATTTCATACAACACCGTATACGGATGGCGGTTTTTGAATGAATCCTTGCCGGCCCCATAGGCCAGCATGACGTTGCCTGTCCCGCCGGCGGGAATGGGCTTGTCATATTTGTCCCCGCTATTGAGCGGGAGGGTAAAGGAAATGGTGGTGACTCCGTTTTCCTCTGTTCCGGCAGGGTTCTGAACATCATTTTTGCCGCCCAGATCTTCATCGGCGGCATGTCCTTTTTTTCGATCCCCGTAATGATCCTGAATTTTGACCTGGCCGTCCGTTACCATTCCGATGATAATATCGGCCCCGGCCATGACATCCTCAGGATCAAAGCCGACGGCTACCCAGCCTTCGGTCCTGGCAGACAGCCGGGCATGGATCTGATCCCCTTCAATGGTCCAGGAGAATGTGATGTCCTTGGCTTCAATTTTATGCTGATAGTCCATGGCCCACGCGGTCAAGGGAAGGATGAGAAACAGGATTGCTAGAAAAGCCGTTGCCCTGATATTTTTTTTCATCTGTATTTTCTCCTTTTTTGATTCATGCCCCGTTTATACCGGCATGGAGGGGTACCGGAGTTCTCCGCCTGAGAATCCAAGTCCCATGGCCAGAAGGACCGCCAGAAAATAGAATAGGGTTACCCGGTCAAATTTCGGGATTTCAGGATCATCCATATAGAGGATAACGGCCAACAGAGCGGTAAACAATGTGGCCAGGACCATTTTTAAAATGATCAGGAATTCCCATTCTCCCCCAAAGGAGTGCTGCCAGTCCAGATACCCGGCAAAAACCGTGGGGAATACGCCCAGAAGGCCCAGAACAATGCAGTGATATCCTGTCCTTGCTAAAAACCTCAGACTGGGAATAAAGGATACCATCCTGAATATGACAGCGCCCATGACCATCCCCATGGGGATATGGGTTAGAGCGGGGTGTACGGGGTGGTGGAATCCGATTTTGCTGAGAAACTCAAAAATTGCTTCTGTCATTTTGATCACCTTTTATTTTATGTTTTCTACCATCAGGCAGAGTAAATCCTGTGCCTGAAGTTTATTTTATCCACTGTTATCATCTTGCAGACAAGCCTTTGCGCAGATTGATCTGCTGTTCATAGATACGTTTAAGGCTTGAACAAGTCAAGGAAATTAACATCCTGGCCCATGAAGAAACAAAGGGTTTTTCACATCTTTGCATAAAAGTTAGGTTTATAAAACTTTTTTCTTGACAACTTATGCGAGCATGCTCATCATATGCCTAACAGAAAGGAAGTAGTGGTTTGAATGAATATCAACAGTGAAGGAGAATCCCATGACGAATCATAGAAGAGAAGAAAACTATATTGAAAGCGAAGAAGAAAGAGAAGCAGGTCATGTTGATACCAGAGCTGCAAATTTTGAATGCGAAACCTTTGACTCCATCGGGTGCGACACCGGAGTTGATGTAGCAGGATAAGACCGGCCTTTTAACCTTATTATTTATTTTGCCTCCTAAAACAGGCAGTCACCTTACGGCGGCTGCCTGTTTTATTATTTTTAAAGCTTGAATTAATCAAAAACTGTGGAATAATTGTTCACGGATTTATAAAGATCGAACAATCAAATGGATGAACCCGGACAAGGACCTGAGATTTTTTATTTCATACTATGGCCCCTTCACTGATCAACAGCCTGTGTTCAACCCCTGAGGGCCTCATCTCTATTATCGGCGCAGGCGGGAAAACCAGCCTGATGTTCTGCCTGGCAAAGGAAATTTCAAGGGACGGGGGGACGGTATTGACCACCACCACCACCAAAATTTTCTTTCCGGACAAGGCCCTTTCTCCTGAAACCGTCACGGCCTCCTCGGCCCAAGACCTCATGGAAAAATCCAGGGACGGCCTGAAACGGCATCCCCATTTTTCAGCCGGACGGCATCATGACCTGTCCTCCGGCAAGCTGGAAGGCTTTTCCCCGGATATCATCGACGCCCTGTGGCGGGCCGGACTTTTTGACTGGGTTTTGGTGGAGGCCGACGGGTCCCGGCAAAAACCCCTGAAGGCCACGGATGTTCACGAACCGGTCATCCCTTCGTCAACCACCTGCCTTGTCCTGGTGGCCGGGCTGGACAGCCTGGGACTTCCCCTGGATGAGGCCCATGTCCACCGGGCCTCCATTTTTTCAAAAAATACGGGCCTGGGCCTGGGGCAAATCGTGACTGAGGCTGCCATGGCAACCTCCATTGCCCTGGAATTGCAAAAGGCCGCCGGGTTCTGCACGGCCCTGGATCAGGTCCTTGTTCTCAACAAAGCCGACACCCCCGGCAGAATCGAATCCGGCCTTCGTATTGCCGGACTTCTCAAGGCCAATCCCGGCCTGACCCGGGTCCTCATCACCTCCCTCAGGGACGGGCCCTGCATCAAAAAAACAATTCTTCCGAATCACCCATAGAAAAGGAATTTCCATGAAAAAAAACATATACCAGACGGCCTGTGAATTGCTCCTGTCGGGGCAGCGGATCATTCTTGCCAAAACCATCCGGCGTTCCGGGTCAACCCCCAGGGACGTGGGCTCCATGTGCATCATCACGGAAACCGGGGAACTTTTCGGAACCGTTGGCGGCGGCCTCCTGGAATACCAGGTCCAGACCCGGGCCGGGGAGCTGTTCAAGGAAAAAATGTCCTGCCTCTATCCCTTCCGCCTGACGGGCCGGGGAGCGGCCGAGGCCGGCATGATCTGCGGCGGCGAGGTGGATCTGTATCTGGACCCGCTTTTCCCGGAAAACCAGGAAACCCTGGCCCTCTTCCAGGCCCTTGCCGCTGAGATGACAGCCAACCGGACGGTGCGGCTCGTAACCCGCATTCAAGACAAGGCCCCGGCCCTTGAAACCGTGACAAGGATGCTGGTCAGGGAGGATGGAACCGTCATGGGAGGCATGGCCGGTCTTGCCCCTGAAGATTTACCGGATATGGGCAAGGCCTCTTTTGAGCTGGTTTCCCCTGATCCGGCAAAGCCCGGCTTTTTTGTGGAAAAGATCCGGCTGAACCCCAGGGTCTTTCTCTTCGGGGCAGGCCATGTCTCGGTTTTTGTGGCGCAACTGGCAAGGCTGGTGGGCTTTGACCTGACCGTCATCGATGACCGGCCCGAGTTTGCAAGCCCTGAACGGTTCCCCGAGGCCGACGACCTCATTGTCTCGGATTTCAGACAGGTGTTCGACACCCTGGATATTTCCAAAAACGCCTATATCCTCATCATCACCCGGGGTCACCTTCACGACAAGACGGTTCTTGAAAAAGCCCTTTCCACCCCTGCCGCCTATATCGGCATGATCGGCAGCGTCCGGAAAAGGAACCTGATTTATAAGGATCTCATGGATGAAGGGATTCCAAAGGAACGGCTTGAGTCGGTATATTCCCCCGTGGGCCTGGACATCCATGCCGAAACCCCGGAGGAGATCGCCGTCTCCATTGTGGCGGAACTGATCAAGGCCAGGAATCCCGGAAAAAAATCCAGGAGCCTCCTTTCGTGATGGCTCCGGGCATCACGGTTTCGGACATGGGGGCTCCGGACATGACGGCTCCTACAAAAAGGATTGCCGGCGTCCTCCTTGCCGCGGGCACGGCCAGCCGCCTGGGGAAAACCAAACAGCTCCTGCCCTTCCGGGGCTCCACCCTCCTGGGCCGGGTCATGGAGAATGCGGCGGCCTCGGACCTGGATGAACTGGTTGTCGTGTTGGGCCATGATGCCGACAGGATCATGCAATCCCTTGATTTTTCCGGCATGAAAACCGTCATCAACCCGGATTATTCAAAGGGCCAGGGCACCTCCCTTGCCAAGGGTCTGGAGGCTGTTTCCCCTTCCTGTGACGGGGTCCTGTTTCTCCTGGCGGACCAGCCCCTGGTCACCCCGGACATGATCAATCGCCTGATCCGGGCCTTTCAGGATTCCGGGGCCCCCCTTGTCATCCCCTTTTACCGGGGGAGCCGAGGCAACCCGGTCCTAGTTGCCCGGTCCTTGTTTCCAAGACTTTTATCTCTGTCCGCCGACACCGGGGCCAGGGCCCTCTTTGACGAATACAAGGCCTCCATCCTCCGGGTGGAGGTTGACACCGACGCCGTCCTGGTGGATGTGGACACGGCCCGGGACTATGAGGCTCTCTTGTCCCGGCCCTTTCCTGAACCCTGATAACACATTAAAATAATACAAAAAAAGATTCCCTTCTCCGGTTTTTAATGCTATAAGGGTTTAGTTTTTTTTAACCGCCACAGGATGTATTCCTGTGGTTTTTTATTGATTCAATGAAGGAAAGCAGCACATGATTTGGGCAAACGATATCACCCTGGCCTACGGCAAACGGATTCTGTTTAAAAACGTCAATATTAAATTCGCACCGGGAAACTGCTATGGGCTCATCGGAGCCAACGGCGCGGGAAAATCCACCTTTCTGAAAATCCTTGCCAGGGATATGGAGGCCGATTCCGGTGAAGTCCTGGTGGGCCCCGAGGAAAGAATCGCCGTCCTTAGGCAGGACCATTTTGCCTTTGATGAGGAAACCGTCATGGACACGGTCATCATGGGCCATGAACGATTGTACCGGGTCATGCGGCAACGGGATGAAATCTATGCCAAGCCGGATTTCTCCGAAGAAGACGGTATCCGGTCCGGCGCCCTTGAGATCGAATTTGCCGAGATGAACGGCTATGAGGCCGAGGCGGAAGCCTCCGTCCTCCTGAACAGTCTCGGCATTTCCGAAGAAAAACTCCATCTTCGGATGAAGGAACTGGACGGCGGGGAAAAGGTCCGGGTCCTCCTGGCCCAGGCCCTGTTCGGAAACCCTGATGTCCTGCTCCTGGATGAGCCCACCAACAACCTGGACATCAAATCCATTGCCTGGCTTGAGGACTTCCTCGGAAGATTCCAGAACACCGTCATCGTGGTGTCCCATGACCGGCATTTCATGAACCAGGTCTGCACCCATATTGCCGACATCGATTTCAGCAAGATCTCCGTCTATGTGGGAAATTACGATTTCTGGTACCAGGCCAGCCAGTTGAACCTGAAGCAAAAATTATCGGAAAACAAAAAGGTGACGGAAAGGGCCAATGAACTCAAGGCCTTTATCCAGAGGTTCAGTTCCAATGCCTCTAAATCCAAGCAGGCCACTTCCCGAAAAAAACTCCTGGAAAAGCTGACCATCGAGGATATCCCCGTTTCCACCAGGCGGTACCCCTTTATCTCCTTTAAGCCGGAACGGCCCTGCGGCAATGTCATCCTGGAGGTCAAAAACCTGTCCAAGACCATTGACGGTGAAAAACTGCTGAACGATATCAGTTTTACGGTGAACGCCAAGGATAAGATCGCCTTTGTGGGCAAGAACAGCCAGGCCAAAACCGCCCTTTTCCAGATCCTTGCGGGCGAAATGGAGCCGGACTCCGGTTCCGTCACCTTCGGCATCACCATTACCCGGTCCTATTTCCCCAAGGAGCACGGGAGCTTTTTCACCAAGGACCTGAGCCTGATCAACTGGCTCCTGCAATTCGCCCCTCCCAAGGAAGGGGAAAGCTTTGCCCGGACCTTTCTCGGGCGCATGCTCTTTTCCGGGGATGAGGCCACCAAGAAAATCAATGTGCTCTCCGGCGGTGAAAGGGTCCGGTGCATGTTATCCAAAATGATGCTGGCCGAATCCAATGTCCTGATCCTGGACGAGCCCACCAACCATCTGGACCTGGAATCCATCACCGCCCTGAATGAGGGCCTCATCAAATTTCCCGAGATCATCCTCTTTGCCTCCCATGACCATGAATTCGTCAACACCCTGGCCAACCGGATCATTGAAATTACACCCGCGGGCATCATGGACCGGCTCATGACCTTTGACGACTATATCGAATTCACAAAGGCCACAGACATCAAACCCGTCATGGCCGGAAAAACAGCCTGACGGTCAAAGGGGAAACCGGCCGGCAGGAAGCAGAAACGGAGTCACGCTGCTCCTGCCGGAGCTGCGGCGGGGATAGGCCTGCCCCCGGTTTCTGTCTCTATCCCGGTCATCATCATATCTCCAATCATCCCGTCTCGGCCTGTCCTCCGGACCGCCGATCATGGCGTCTGCAACTCTTTTCTGCTCATCGGACAAAAGGCTGTAAAATGCCTGAAAAGGCGGCAAAAGCCGGTTCAGTTGATCTAAACGGATTTCAGTTGCCCGGGCATATACCCTCATCTGCTCCACAAGGGTCGGGGGATTCCTGTCTCTTGCTGTTTTTCTGTCAAAAGCATCCGTTTCTTCTGCATTCTGCCGCATCACCAGGACCACATCATACCATAGTTCTCTCTGGGATTCGGTGATCATCAATTCCTTCTGGAGAAATTTGATCTGATCTTCGGCATGCTCTACAGCGGTGCCTCTCTCCATTCCATAGGATGTGGTTCTGCCGTCGCCCGCACCGGCAGAATTTTCACCGGCCATACAGAAGGCAAAAAAAAGCGCCGTCATGGCAATGAGCCGGGGCACCGGAAAATAAAGTGGCTTATTTTGTTTCATGATCTTTCTCCATTTAAATCATACGCCCGGATTCGCCGGACCTTCAAGATGTTGATTCAGCAATTTTTGTGCCGGGGTTCTGTTTTTTCCCACTAGTCTATCCCTTTTCAGATCCTATGAACAGCTTCATTTAAATTCATCCCTCAGACTGTTCGAATCCGAAACAGTGCTTAATTTCTTGATATTAACCTGTGAAATGCGGGCATGACCTCGGGAAAAGAGGCCATCCGAAAGTGAGGGCTGCCATGCTGATGAAAGCGGAAACCGATTCCCATACCGTTCATGATATAAAATTTGACAACCGGTTTGTCCGGGACCTGCCCGGAGATCCAAACCCTGAAAACAACCGCCGCCAGGTCCTTGGGGCGGCCTGGTCCAGGGTCGCGCCGAAAAAAGTGTCTTCACCGGCGCTTATTGCCTATTCACGGGAGGTTAGCGACATCCTCGGGTTCACCCGGGCCTTCTGCGAATCCCCGGCCTTTCCAAAGGTCTTTTCCGGAAATCTTCTCCTGCCGGGCATGGACCCCCACGCGGCCTGCTACGGGGGCCACCAGTTTGGCAACTGGGCGGGCCAGCTCGGGGACGGGCGGGCCATCAACCTGGGGGAAATTGTAAACAAAGCCTCGGGCCGCTGGGTTTTACAGCTCAAAGGCGCAGGCCCCACACCCTATTCCCGGAATGCCGACGGCCTGGCCGTGCTCCGGTCCTCCATCCGAGAATTTCTGTGCAGCGAGGCCATGTTTCACCTCGGGGCGCCCACCACCCGGGCCCTGAGCCTTGTCCTCACCGGCGATAAAGTCGAGCGGGACATGTTCTACGACGGCCGGCCGAAACTGGAGCCCGGCGCCGTGGTCTGCAGGGTGGCCCCCACCTTTACCCGGTTCGGCAATTTCGAGATCTTTGCCGCCCGAGGGGAAAATGCGCTCCTCAAACAGTTGGCCGATTATACCCTCCGAACGGATTTCCCCCACCTGGGAGACCCCTGCCCCGAGGTTTATGCCGCCTGGTTTGACGATGTCTGCCGCCTCACCGCCGACATGATCGTCCACTGGATGCGGGTGGGCTTTGTCCATGGGGTCATGAACACGGACAATATGTCCATTACCGGGCTCACCCTGGATTACGGCCCCTATGGCTGGCTGGAGGATTACAACCCCGGCTGGACCCCCAACACCACCGATGCCGCAGGCCGGCGCTACTGCTTCGGGAACCAGCCCGGAATCGCCCAGTGGAATCTGGCCCAACTGGCCAATGCCCTGTATCCCCTCATCGGCAAGGTAGAGCCGCTTCAGGCTGCCGTCGATTCCTTCGGACCCTATTACCAGGCGGCCTGGCAGGATATGATGGCTCAAAAACTCGGCCTCAGATCCTTTCAGCCTGAAACGGATGCCCCGCTGGTCAAAGACCTGATCGAGATCCTGACCCTGGCGGAAACCGATATGACCATCTTTTTCCGGAACCTGGCCCAACTGGATACGGACCAAGAGGCGATCCCAAAGACAACCCGGGATGGGGAAAGCCTTCCCATAAATATGAAACCCCTGCCCGGGCCCTTAGCGGAGGCCTTCTATGTTCCCTCCCAGATCACGGACGGCTATCTCCACCGCCTTCATGCCTGGATCGATGCCTATATGCGGCGGCTCAAACAAGACAACCGGCCTTTTGCGGAAAAGCAAAGCCAGATGAACCGGGTCAACCCCAGATATGTATTCAGAAATTACCTGGCCCAACTGGCCATTGACAAGGCGGAACAGGGGGACTACGCCATGATCCATGACCTGCTGGAGGTCCTGCGGCATCCCTATGAAGACCAGCCCGGAAAAGAAGCATTTGCGGAAAAGCGGCCGGACTGGGCCCGCAGCAAACCCGGCTGTTCCATGCTGTCATGCAGCTCATGATACATTTTTTTATTTAACCGTTGACTTCGGGGAAAAACCAATATAAATAAAAAAGACCGGTTGGTATATTTTATCCCTGGAGGAGACATGGGCGGCAAAGGCCTTGAAACAAAAGAAAGCGTTATTCTCACAGCCCTGGACCTGTTTTCAGTCAAAGGCTATTACCACACCTCCATCCAGGATATTCTGGAAGCCACGGATCTGACCAAGGGGGGACTCTACGGTCATTTCGAGAGCAAGACCGAAATCTGGGAGCAGGCCTATGAAAAGGCCGTCTCCATCTGGAAGGAAATCGTATTTAAAGACACCCGGGATATCGGCGACCCCCTGAAAAGGATACAAAAGGCTCTGGACAACGACCTTCGGAATTACCTGGGAGGCGATGTGTTCAAGGGAGGCTGTTTTTTCCTGAACATGCTGGTCGAACTGTCGGGCCAGTCCGAAACCATGAGCCGCCGGGTCTTAAACGGGATGATGGGCTTTTCAGAGGTGATCCGGGGCTGGCTGGAAGAGGCCAAGGAAAAGGGCATGATCCGAAAAGACATCGACACCCGGGAAACCGCCCGGTTCATTGTGGTGTCCATCAGCGGATGTTCTGCGCTCTATGCCTCATCCCGGGACCCCGGCATATGGAAAACAACACTCACCCAACTTCATCAATTTATGGAAGGATTAAAACCATGACACCCATTAACCCGGATTTCATTTCCCCCTGCGGACTTTACTGCGGCGTGTGCGCCATCCGCCTGGCCCATGAAGACAACAATCAAAAGCTCAAGGAAAAACTGCTCAACCTTTACAAAGGCGGAACCGCCGGCAAAGGCGCCCTTCCCAACAGCGACGGCCTTTCAACGGAGGATATCCGGTGCGGCGGCTGCCTGTCCCAGGACCTGTTCATGCATTGCCGGCAGTGCGACATCCGGAAATGCACAACCGCCCGGGGCTATGCCGGTTGCCATGAATGCAACGATTTTCCCTGTTCTTATATCGAGAATTTTCCCATGGCCGTCGGAAAAAAAGTCATCCTGAGGTCCGTCCCCTTTCGCCGGCAATTCGGCACGGAAAAATGGGTTGAAGCTGAAGAAGCCCGGTACCACTGTCCCCAGTGCGGGACCAAACTGTTCCGGGGGGCCATGAGATGCAATCAGTGCAGGGCGGAGCTGTCTCTGGACTAGAAATTTTCCTTTCAGGTTTCCCTGACCGCCATGATGGAATCCGTTCAAAATTTATCGCTTGACTTGACCTTCAGATTCCCATAAAGAAATTGAATCAGAGTCAGACCTGTTCAATATGACGGAATTGCCGGGTTCAATGCGCCCGGTACATATATTCTAATGAGTTTACCTGTAAAGTAACCATTCATGAACAAGGAGGGCCTATGAGAGCAAAAAAATACGTTTTAACCGAACAGGAAATGCCGCGGCAATGGTATAATATCATGGCGGATATGCCGACTCCCATGGAGCCCCCGCTTCACCCCGGAACCGGACAGCCCTGCGGCCCCCAGGACCTGGCCCCCATCTTTCCCATGAACCTCATCGAACAGGAGGTCAGCACCCAGAGATGGATTGATATCCCAGAGGAAGTCCTGGATAAATATGCCATCTGGCGGCCTTCTCCCCTTTATCGGGCCCACAACCTGGAAAAGGCCCTGGACACACCGGCCCGGATCTATTTCAAAAACGAGGGGGTGAGCCCGGCCGGGTCCCACAAGCCCAATACCGCCATTGCCCAGGCCTATTATAATAAGGTGGCGGGCACCAAACGCATCACCACGGAAACCGGGGCAGGCCAGTGGGGCAGCGCCCTTTCCATGTGCTGCGCCTTTTTCGGCATTGAATGCAAGGTCTTCATGGTCAAGATTTCCTATAACCAGAAACCCTACCGCCGCCTCATGATGGAAACCTGGGGAGCCAACTGTGTGGCCAGCCCCAGCAATGAAACCAGGGCCGGGCGGTCCATCCTGGAAAAAACCCCGGATTCGCCGGGCAGCCTGGGCATTGCCATCAGTGAAGCCGTGGAGCAGGCCGTGGCCGACGACAATACCAAATATGCCCTGGGCAGCGTGCTGAACCATGTCATGATCCACCAGAGCATCATCGGCCTGGAGGCTCAAAAACAGATGCAGATGACCGGGGATTACCCAGACGTCATCATCGGCAGCGCCGGCGGGGGCAGCAATTTCGCAGGCCTTTCCATGCCCTTTGCACGGGACAAGATCAACGGGAAGAACATTGATATCATCGCGGTGGAACCCGCCTCCTGCCCCACCCTGACCCGGGGACCCTTTGCCTATGATTTCGGGGATACGGTCCAGATGACGCCCCTTTTGCCCATGCACACCCTGGGACATAATTTCATTCCCGAACCCATCCATGCCGGGGGCCTCAGATACCACGGCATGGCCCCCATTGTGAGCCAGCTCGTCCTGGACGGCATTGTCCGGGCCGAGGCGGTCCAGCAGATGGAAACCTTTAAGGCCGGCGTCACTTTTGCCCGGTCCGAAGGGTTCATCAGCGCGCCGGAATGCAACCACGCCGTTGCCATGACCATTAAAGAAGCCCTCAAGGCCAAGGCCGAAGGCAAGGAAAAGGTCATCCTCTTTAACTGGAGCGGCCACGGCCTGGTGGATCTCGGGGCCTATGAATCCTATATGAGAGGCAAATTATCCGACCATGATCTGCCCCAGTCCGTCATTGATACTGCTCTCAAGGATATCGCATCTCTGCCCAAACCCAGGCAGGCTCGAAGAGCATAAAGGAATAAAAGGGATTTTTGCCGTCCTCCCCCTGTGAGGACGGCAAAAATTCTGTCTAAGAAAGGAGGCCGATTCCATTATGAATACAAAGAACAATCGCCTGACCGCCGACCCCCCCAAGGAAGACGTTCTGATACGCTGCCCGAGACTCGGGCACGAGATCTATTTCAATTATTGCCGCGTTGAAAACAACGGCCTTCCCTGTTTTAAAACCCTGGATTGCTGGTTCAATTATTTTGATGTGCAGGCCCATCTCAAGGAGAAAATGACTGTGGAAGATTTTGAAAAGGTCTTTTTGAATGTCGCAAGACCAAAAATCCATGCCCTCTTCGATCTGATCCAAAAGACCAAAGACCAGGAAGGAAGCAGAGAGTGATCTATTTAAACCGGGTAAACATTCTTTCCGAGAAATTCCCTGTCCTGGATCATTATCCCTTTAATATGAAGATATTCCAGGACACGGGGGTGGTTTCCTTTACAACGCCCATCACGTTTTTCATGGGAGAGAACGGGACCGGAAAATCAACCCTGCTGAAAGCCCTGGCCCATCGCTGCGGCATCCATATCTGGGAAAGCGAATCCAATTTGAGGTATCAGCCCAATCCCCATGAAAACAATCTTTACAAGGCTGTCTGTGTTGAATGGGCAGACGGGCCCGTACCCGGTTCCTATTTCGGGTCCCAGATTTTTTCCCATTTTGCAAAAAACCTTGAGGAATGGGCCGTCAATGATGGGGAAATGCTCAATTATTTCGGCGGGAAATCCCTCATCACCCAATCCCACGGCCAGTCCCTCATGTCCTATTTTTCATCCCGGTACAGGATCAAAGGGCTGTATTTACTGGATGAGCCGGAAACAGCCCTGTCTCCTTCCTCCCTGATTGAACTCTTAAACCTGTTGATCCGCACGGCCCGAGCCGGCCATGCCCAGTTCATCATCGCCACCCATTCCCCCTTGCTGCTGGCCTGTCCCGGCGCCCTGATCTACAGCTTTGACCGCCCGGTCATCGAACCCGTTCGTTATGAGGACACTGCCTATTACCATCTCTATAAAAATTTTATGAACCACCCTGAAAAATTCATCAACAATGGATAACCCCCAGGACAAGGCTTTAAATACGGTCAGTGTGCCGGAGGAACTCCACCCGGTCTTTTTAAAGGCCCAGGACTATGTCCGGGAGTATTTTTCCGAAGTTCAGAGTGATCCTGAAAAAGGGGTGATCAAATATTCCGGGGAGCGGTATATCCTGGTCCGGGCCTCGGCCATGTCCAAGGAATTGTTTGACATGATGGCCCTCATGTACTCGGACCGGGGCAAACAGGAAGCCAGGGACCTTTCCTTTAATTTTCTCTTTGATATTGCCCATTCCATCGGTAAAGCCGATGCCAGAAGCTTTTTCTTAAAAATGGGGGTCAAGGACCCCATTGAAAAACTTTCCGCCGGGCCCATTCATTTTGCCTATACCGGATGGGCCTCGGTCAAAATTCATCCTTTGTCCAACCCCAGGCCCGATGATCATTATTATCTCATCTATGACCATCCCTATTCCTTTGAAGCCCAGGCCTGGATGGAAAAAGGAGAAACCACGGATTTCCCGGTCTGTGTCATGAACGCCGGGTATTCCTCGGGATGGTGCGAGGAAAGCTTCGGCATCCCCCTGGTAACGGCGGAAGTCGAATGCCGGGCCAAGGGAGACCGCCACTGTAGATTTATCATGGCGCCGCCGTCAAAAATCAAGGACCATATCGCCAAATACAGCAAAAGAGCCTATATCAAATACGAACACTATAATAAAATCGACATCCCTGAATTTTTCAAACGCAAGCGCCTGGAAGACGACCTGAGAAGCCGCAAAGATCAACTGGAGGAACTGGTTCAAAAACGAACGGACAAACTGACCAAGGCCAACCGGGCGCTTGAAGAAGCCAATATTGCCATGAAAGTCATGCTCAAACAACTGGAACAGAAAGAACAGGCCGACAAGGAAAATTTTCTGACCAATATCAAGCATTCCATCCTGCCCTACCTGAACGAGCTGTCCGGAACGGGTCTGACCCCGGAGCAGAAAATCCTCCTGGCCCAGCTTGAAAAAAATGTCGGCAAGATCACTTCCCCCCTCATCGGCAAACTTTCATCCAAATATCTGAACCTGACCCCCATGGAGATCAAAGTGGCGGGCCTGGTCAGGGACGGGGTTCCCAATAAGGAAATCGCCGAAACCCTGAATGTCTCGTTGAATACCATCACCTCCCACCGCTATAAAATCAGGACCAAGCTGGGGCTGAAAAATAAAGACTCAAACCTGCGCTCCTACCTCCTGTCCCTGGAATAATGGTGGTTTTTGATCACCATTCTCTCACTGTTTTTACAGGCTTGACCCCTAGTTTCTAATTTTCATATACAAACTGACTATGATTTATTTTTTTATTAATTTTTATTAATAAAGGAGACCCATCATGAAAGTGCTTGTCAGCGATCCCCTCTCGGATGTCGGCATTGAAATCTTCAAAAACACCCCCGGCATAGAGGTCGACATCAAAACCGATCTCTCTCCAACGGAGCTTGAAGATATCATCGGCGTGTATCACGGTTTATCCATCCGCAGCAAGACCCGGGTGACGGAAACGCTGATCGCCAAGGCAAAAAACCTGAAAGTGGTGGGCAGGGCAGGCATCGGCCTGGACAATGTGGATATTCCGGCCGCCACCCGGGCCAATATTGCCGTCATGAACACCCCCCACGGCAATGCCATCACCACGGCGGAACATGCCATTGCCATGATCATGGCCCTTTCCCGCCATATCCCCAAGGCCACGGCCAGCCTCAAGGACGGCCAGTGGATGAAAAAAGCCCTCAAGGGTCGGGAAATTTACAACAAGACCCTGGGGCTGGTGGGCATCGGCAATATCGGCAGTATCGTAGCGGACCGGGCCATGGGGCTGCGCATGAAGGTCATGGGCTGTGATCCGTATAAAAGCCGTGAGGCCATTCAGAATCTCGGCATCCGTCCGGCAACCTTTGACGAGATCCTGGCCGAGGCGGACTATATCTCCATCCATACGCCCAAAACCCCTGAAACCACCAATCTGTTCAACAAGGAGACCCTTGCCCGTATGAAACCGGGCGCCATGCTCATCAATTGCGCCCGGGGCGGCATCGTCAACGAGGATGATCTCCATGAGGCCCTGAGTTCGGGCCATCTGGGCGGAGCGGCCCTGGATGTTTTTGCCACGGAACCGCCGGGCAAGATCTGCCTCATGGATCTTGACAATTTTATCTGCACCTGCCATCTTGGTGCCTCCACCCTTGAAGCCCAGGAAAACGTCGCACGGGATGTGGCCCTTCAGATGGTGGATTATCTGTTAACCGGAAAGGCCCCCAATATCGTCAACCTGAAAAAATGACGTATCCTTTAAATCCGTCATTTTATTTAACCCCAACAAAAGGAGAAGTTATGAGGACCAAAAAGTATGTGTTAACCGAAAAGGATATGCCAAGACAGTGGTACAACATCATGGCCGACATGCCCAACGGTATGGAACCTCCCCTGCACCCGGGCACAGGCCAGCCCTGCGGACCCCAGGATCTGGAACCGATTTTCCCCATGAACCTCATCGAACAGGAAGTCAGCACCCAGAGATGGATCGACATCCCCGAAGAAGTCCTGGACAAACTGGCCATCTGGCGTCCTTCTCCTCTTTTCAGGGCCTATGGCCTGGAAAAAGCCCTGGGAACCCCGGCCAGAATCTATTATAAAAATGAAGGGGTTTCGCCGGCCGGTTCTCATAAGCCCAATACCGCCATTGCCCAAGCCTATTACAACAAGGTAGCCGGCACCAAGCGCATCACCACGGAAACCGGCGCAGGCCAGTGGGGTTCCAGCCTTGCCATGTGCTGCGCCTTTTTCGGTATTGAATGCAAGGTGTTCATGGTCAAGATCTCCTACAACCAGAAGCCCTATCGCCGTCTCATGATGGAGACCTGGGGCGCCAAATGTACGGCCAGCCCCAGCAATGAAACAGCAGCAGGCCGGTCCATCCTGGAAAAAACCCCGGATTCTCCGGGCAGCCTGGGCATGGCCATCAGCGAAGCCGTTGAAGTGGCGGTCAGCGATAAAGACACCAAATACGCCCTGGGCTCCGTGCTCAACCATGTCATGATCCATCAGAGCATCATCGGCCTTGAGGCCCAGAAACAGATGCAGATGGCCGGGGACTACCCCGACGTCATCATCGGCAGCGCCGGCGGCGGCAGCAATTTCGCCGGCCTTGCCATGCCCTTTGCCCGGGATAAGATAGAAGGCAAACAGATTGATATTATAGCGGTGGAACCCACCTCCTGCCCCACCCTGACCCGGGGGCCCTTTGCCTATGATTTCGGCGACACCGTCCAGATGACGCCCCTTCTGCCCATGCATTCCCTGGGCCATAATTTCGTACCGGCCCCCATCCACGCCGGCGGCCTCCGGTATCACGGCATGGCGCCCATTGTGAGCCAGTTGGTTCTCGACGGCATCATCCGGCCCATGGCCGTGCATCAGATGGAAACCTTTAACGCCGGCGTCACCTTTGCCCGGTCCGAAGGCTATATCTCGGCCCCGGAATGCAACCATGCCGTGGCTGCCACCATCCGTGAGGCCCTCAAAGCCAAGGAAGAAGGAAAAGAAAAGGTCATCCTCTTCAACTGGAGCGGACACGGCCTCGTGGACCTGGGCGCCTATGAGAATTTCTTCAGGGGCAAGCTGTCTGACCATGAGCTGCCCCAGTCGGAGATTGATGCCGCTTTGAAGGATCTTGAGTCCCTGCCCAAGCCCAGACAAGCGAAAAAATAAACCCGTGCAAACAGCCCGGAATCTGCCGACAACATGCGCGGCCGGTTCCGGGTTTCTTTTTCAACCCTACAATTCAGCAGTAAGGAAAATATCCATGGAAAATAGAATTCATAATTTTAATGCCGGACCTGCCGCCCTGCCCTTGCCTGTTCTTGAAGAAATCCGGAACTCGTTCTTAAATTTCAACGGCAGCGGCATGTCCATCACGGAAATCAGCCACCGGTCCAAAGGGTTTGAAGCGGTTTTAAACGATGCCGTTACGCGGACCAAAAGGCTTTTAAAACTCAACGACCAATACGAGGTCCTCTTTCTCCAGGGCGGGGCCAGTCTCCAGTTCTGCATGATCCCCTTGAATTTCCTTTCCCAAGGCGGAAGTGCGGATTATGTCAATACCGGCACCTGGGCGGCCAAGGCCCTGAAAGAAGCCCAGATCCAGAACAAGCCCGTCAAGGTGGCGGCCTCTTCCGAAGACCGGAATTTCTGCTATATCCCGCAGAATATAGCCTTTAACAAGGAGGCGGTCTATGTGCACCTGACCTCCAACAACACCATCAAAGGCACCCAGTGGGCCTCCCTTCCCGATACGGGCAAGATCCCCATGGTCATTGACATGAGTTCGGACATCATGTCCCGGCCCGTGGATATGGAGCATATCGGCATGATCTATGCCGGGGCCCAGAAAAATATCGGCCCGGCCGGCGCCTGCATGGTCATTATCCGCAAAGACCTCCTGGACCTCTGCCCGGGGAATATCCCCACCATGCTCAACTACAGGACCTTTGCCGAGAAGAATTCCATGTACAATACCCCGCCCTGTTTCGGTATCTATACCATTTCGCTGGTCCTGAAATGGCTGGAGGAAACCGTTGGCGGCCTTGAAAAAATGGATGCCCTGAACCGGCAGAAGGCGGACCTGCTCTATTCGTTCATGGACAATTCAGGCTTTTACAAAGCCACGGCGGATAAAGGCTCCCGGTCCCTCATGAATGTGACCTTCCGGCTGCCTTCCGAAGACCTTGAAAAAAGGTTTATCGCCAAGGCTGCAGAGAATCACCTGGGCGGTCTGAAAGGACACCGCAGCGTCGGCGGGTGCCGGGCCTCCATTTACAATGCCACGGGCCTCAATGCTGTCAGCGATCTTGTCGCCTTTATGAAGGAGTTTCAAAGTCAGGCCTGATTGTGCCGACTCGCCTGGGACCTTTTATTCCATACCGGAGGCCATGATGTCCATACATGATATCCAGAAAGACCCAGATATTATCACTGAACTGGGTGGTGTAAATACAGAAGATAAAGCCATGACCGTTTTCCGGCAATATCTGGATGACGTTCAGATCTCAAGGATTTCCAGAATCAAACACCCTGAGGTCTTAAAAAAAATTGCCAATGCCATCCTGCTTTGCCGTCCCGAAAGGGTATTCATCCATACCGGATCTCCTGCAGACAGGGACTTTATCCGGTTTTTGGCCCTCACCAAAAAAGAAGAGCAGATCCTTGCCATGGAGGGACATACCGTCCATTTTGACCTGCCCGGAGAACAGGGCCGCATTGTGGACCGAACCTATTATATCGCCGATCCGTCGGATCTTGTATCCTCCCTGGCCAACCGCATGGACAGACCCGGTGCCCTGGAAGAGGTGAAATCCAACATGAAAGACATCATGGCAGGCAAAACCATGGTGGTGGGGTTTTATATCCGGGGTCCGGTGGGATCACCCGTATCCAACCCGGCTCTGGAAATCACCAGCTCCGCCTATGTGGCCCACAGTGCAGACCTGCTGTACCGGAACGCCTTTGAAGATTTTGAACGGGAAATCGAGCGCCTGGGCCATTTTTTCACCAATATCCACAGCGAAGGCCTGAACCGCCCGGAAGACCTCCCCCAGGCAAGGGTGTTCATGGACCGGAAATATCAAACCACCTACAGTTTCAAATGCACCTATGCCGGCAACACCCTGCTCCTGAAAAAAGGAAATCACCGGTTTGCCGTGGATAAGGCGGTATATGAAAATCCGGGAAAGGAGCTGGCCGAGCACATGTTTATCACCGGCATCCATGGACCCGGGGGCCGGGTGACCTGGTTTGTCGGGGCCGCGCCCAGCGGATGCGGGAAAACCACAACAGCCATGGCCGGCAATGAATTCATCGGGGATGACCTGGCCCAGATGTGGATCAGTCAGGACGGCAGTATCCGCTCCGTCAATCCCGAATGCGGCATCTTCGGGATTGTGGAAGATGTGAATATGGAGGGAGATCCCCTTTTGATGAAAATTCTGAGACAGCCCGGTCATGAAGTGATCTGGTCCAATGTCCTGATCGATGAACACAAGATCCCCCACTGGGTGGGGAACAATGAACCCCATCCGGATAACGGATTTAATTTCCAGGGAGACTGGCACAAGGGGAAAACCGACGCCAACGGAAAGCCCGTTCCCCTCTCCCATCCCAATTCCCGCTGCACCTTGAATTCCGCCTGTTTTGAAACCTATTCAAAGGAAGCGGAAAACCCGGAAGGCGCCCTGACACGGGTGTTTACTTACAGCGGCCGGGACAGCGACACAATGCCCCCGGTCCGGGTGGCCAGAAATTCCGACGAAGGCGTGGTCATCGGCGCCTGTATCGTATCGGCCGCCACGGCCACGGAGGTGGGGGCAAGCGGGGTGAAACGGGCTCCCTGGGCCAATGCGCCCTTTATCCCCGGCGCCCTGGGCCATTATATGGAGGCCCAGTTTCAATTCTTTGGCAGCAACCGCATAAAAAATGAATACCGGCCCGTCATGGCAGGTCTCAATTATTTTCTGACCGACCAGGCAAGGGGCGGAACCTCATCCGGGCTGATCGGAGAAAAACGGGATGTCAAAGTCTGGCTGGCCTGGCTTGAACGATACTGCCACAATGAAGTCGGCCATATATCAACCCCCATCGGGAATCTTCCCCTTTATGAGGATTTAACCCGCTTATTCAAAGAGATCATTGATAAAGCCTATTCAAAAGAGGTTTATATCAAACAGTTTTCCCTGTACATTGATCCCATCATCAAGCGGATTGACATACAGCAGGAGGCCTATTCAAAGGAAAAAGGAATCCCTTCCATCCTGTTCCATATCCTGGACCGGCAGAAGCATGAACTTCTCTCATTAAAGGGAATTCACGGCAGCATTGTCTCCCCCGGCCAACTGGCCGGCTAAGATGCCTGCCGCCGGGGCTTTCCCCGGCGGCAGAGGGGAAATTTAGTTTACGCTGTCCAGGGCTTTTTTAAAGCCGTCCAGGGACCCGGCAATGGTTTTATCCGGCACGGCATAGGAAAGCCTGAAATGGCCGGGACCACCGAATCCGGTGCCGGGAACGGCCAGGATCTTGTTTTCCTGCAGGATTTTGACAAATTTGAAATCATCCTGGATAGGGCTTTTGGGAAAGAGATAGAAAGCCCCATCCGGCACGTCAAAGGCATAGCCCGCGGCCCGGAGACCCTCGCAGAACATATCCCGGCGTCTCTTGTAAATCCCGATATCCACGGTAACGCCCTGGAGTTCCCCCACCACCTGCTGGAAAAGGGCCGGGGCATTGACATACATCATGGTATTGGTGACTCCGGCGGCGCCGGCGATAACGGCGGCATCCTCGGCCTTGGGATGAACGGCCAGGTATCCGATTCTTTCCCCGGCCAGGGACAATTCCTTGGAATAGGAGGTCAGCACAATGGTATGGGGATAGACATCAAACATGCAGGGCACGTCCACCCCATAGGCGATCTTCCGGTAAGGTTCATCGGAAACAAGATAGATGCGTTTACCGAATTTTTGGCTGGCCCGGTCCAACAGGGCCCCGAGTTCCATGAGTTCTTTTTTATGATAGACCACGCCCGTTGGGTTATTGGGAGAATTGATGAGCATGACCCGGGTATTGGGGGTGATGGCCTTTTCAAGGGCCCCAAGATCCAGGTGAAAATCCGGAAAAGAGCCCACCGGCTTCAGGTTGGCTCCGGCCACAAAGGCATACTGGTGGTATCCGACAAAATAAGGGGCCGGCACCAGAATGTCCTCCCCAGGATTCATCAAGGCCCGCAGGATATCATTCAGGGCCCCGGCTGCACCGGCCGTCATGACAATGAGGTCCTGGGTCAGGCCCACCTTGTATTCTTTGTTCAGGTAGTCGGCCACGGCCTTTCTCACATGGGGATACCCGGTATTGGGCATATACCCGTGGGAGGTGGCCGGGTTGTTGATCAATTTGATGAGGGTGTCGTTTACCACGGCCGGCGGCGGAACATCGGGATTTCCCAGGGAAAAGTCAAATACCTGATCTGCTCCGTATTTCTCCTTCATCCGGATTCCCTCTTCAAACATTTTGCGGATCATGGATGCGGATTCCACCATTTTTACCATTTTATCTGCTATGGGCATGGAATTTTCCTTTCAATATGAGGATTAAAAATCTTACCATACAATAAAATTTTCACGATGCAAACACTCCTTTAAAAAACCGGTTGCCGCTTTTCATGATCCGGCCTTTCATGTCCCGGACATAGGTCGGCCTGATGCCGTCCTTCCACCGGGGATAGCCCCCCTGCCAGACATAACGGATCAGGTCGTGAAAAACCGGCGTTGAGAATTCATAGGGCCCCATCCAGACCCTTCCATCCCGGTTAAACACAAGGGACATGGCTGCCGCCCTTGAAAACCGCTCTATCTCTTTTTCGACAATCTTCTGGGTCCGGAATCCCTCCGGATTCTGTTTAAACCCTTTTGGATCACGGGGAAAGGGAAAAAGTTCATAGGTCCTCCCGATGAAGCCCGTGAACCGGATGCCGTGGATGGCCCCCATGAGGTCCCCGATATCCTCGGGCCTATCAATCACACGGACCTCCTGTTCAAAGGGGACGGATTCCAGGTCTTTTTTCTCAGAAAGTTCTCCAATCCACCCGCAGAACCGGTCGGCAAAAAAGAAATGATTTTCCAGGAGCAGCATATCGGATTCAACGTTAAAAAATCCAAAAGCGATATTTCCGTGATTTTCAGACCTGAAAGACAAGGGCATAGGGTTTCTCCATGATCAATGAGGAAGGGCTTTTCGGATTTCCATAGCCAGGGTGAACGCATCCAGCGGTTTAATCAAAAAGGACTGGACACCTGCTTTTTTGGCGGCGGCCCGCATTTTTTCCTCGGTACTGCCCGTGCACAGAATCACGGGCAGGTCAGGCCGAAGGCGCCGCATGGCCTGAACCAGGTCAAATCCGTTCCGGTTCGGCATGATACAGTCGCTGATCAGAAGATCAACCTCCTGGGGAGCCCGGGAAAAGATGTCCAGGGCCTTTTCACTGTCAACAAAGGCTTGAACCGAATAGCCGAGGCCGGTTAAAAAATCCGTCATAAAACTGATGATCCCGGTCTCATCATCCACTACAAAAAGGCGCTCATTCCCTCCGGGAAGGGCATCACGGGCCACCGGAATCTCTTTTATGGGGCTTTGGGCCGCCGGCAGCAGGATCCGGACAAGGGTGCCGGAGCCCAGGCTGCTGGATATCTCTATGGTTCCGCCCATGGCTTTCACAATGCCGTGTACCACCCATAGACCGAGGCCGGTCCCGATTTCCCTGGGCTTTGTCGTATAAAAGGGTTCAAACACCCGTTCCAGAACCTCCCTGTCCATTCCAGGACCTGTATCGTGAACCGTCAATTCAATGAAAGACGGATCTGAACCCGGAAAATCCGCAGGAGGGGAACAGGGGTTAAGGGAAATACAGAGTTCGCCGCCGGTTTCCTTCATGGCGTAGAGAGCATTGGCGCACAGATTCATGATCACCTGGTGGATTTCAGTGGGATCTGCACAAACAGACAGCGCATCGGCACAAAGACAGGTCTGTATCGTGATGGTATTCGGCACAGAGGGCTTTAAAAGCTTGACGATTTCTTTGACGATAATATGAATATACAAGGGCTGCCTTGTCTTTTCCTCATGACGGCTGAAGCTCAGGATCTGCCGGACAAGATCAGCGGCCCTTTCACCGGCCTTTACGACCATTGACAATTTTTTATATATCCGGCTCTGGGGATCAAGATCCTTCAGAACCAGGTTGGTATTTCCCAGAACCACGCTCAGAATATTGTTAAAATCATGGGAAATCCCGCCGGCCAGTGTTCCGATGGCTTCCATCTTCTGGGCCTGGCGGAGTTGCCGCTCAAGCTTTTCCCTTTCTCCTTCCGCATGGACCCGCTCCGTGATATCGCGGGTAACCCCGTAAATTTCAAGCCGGCCTGTGGATGGATTGCGTCTGAAGCTCCCTGTGGCTTCCGTCCAGATCCATGACCCGTTTTTGTGGGGTTGTTTCATCTGCTCCGTATAATAGACGGTCTGATCCAATTGCTCTTCACCCTTTTCAAGGGCGGCCCTATGTCCGGCAATGAGCCTTCGGACATAATCCGCACCTGCCTTATCCAGGGCCTCATCCAGAGGCTGGGCCATGATTTCTTCGGGAGTAAAGCCCCTCTGCCGCACAGCGGAAGGATTGACATAGGTAAATCTCAAGGTCTCAACATCAAGAATCCAGACGACATCCTTGGTGTTCTCCGTCAGAAAACGGAACCGCTCTTCATTCTCCGCCTGTTTTCTTTCAGCCTCTTTGCGAGCTGTGACATCCCTGACAATGGCCTGGAGAAAAGATGAACGACCCACCTGAATCGCATTCAGGCTGACTTCGGCATCAAATTTTGTTCCGTCAAAGCGGGCATGGGTCCATTGGAAGAACTGGGGCTGTCCGGCAAGGGCCGCCTCAATGTACTGAAGGGCCTTCTTTTCTGAAGCGCATCCATCGGGCTGAACCAAGGGTGAAAACCGGAAAGGAGACTGCCCGATCACGTCACGGCGGGAACAGGCAAAAATCTCAAGAGCCTTGTCATTACAGTCCGAAAAGCGAATCCCATCCATGATCAGGATTGCATCCCCTGCATTTTCAAAAAGGGTGCGGTACCGGGTCTCGCTCTCCTTCAGGGAGATTTCAGCCTGCCGCAGTTCCGTAATGTCACGGCCTTCGGGAACCAAGAAAGAAATCCGGCCGTTTTCATCGGGCAAGGGCCTGATGGAAAAATCGATCACGCGGATATGGCCGTCCGCATCCGGATGCGTTGTTTCAAAACAGATGGTTTCTCCGCAGGCGGCCTGCTTAACAGCTTCCCGGACCCGTGTTCTCTGCTCCGGATCATGGGACCAGAAAGGGGTGTCCCAGAAAGGCTGGTTTCGAATCTGATCTTCCGTGACGCCGGCAAAGGTCAAAGCCGACTGGTTCGCCCGCAGCACAAGGCCGTCGGCATCCAACAGCCCGATGAGGTGTAAGGAGTGATCAAAAAGTTTGCCCACCGGATCCATCCGTAGTCGTCTCCCTTTCTTTTCCAGGCCCCCAGGCTTTAAAAGCGTAGATGAATCCGGTGTTCTTTGTCAAGGAAAAGTATCCCGACGCTTTGACCTGGTCCACATCCGCAGCATAATGCCTGCCGGCCTGATATTTTCTTATAAATTCAATACATCTGCGGCATACTCCAGATTCAAGGATTTTAATGTTGCCCGTGTTGGTGATCCCGTCTTCACATCCCAGCCTCTTGCGATATAGTATTCATCCAGCATGAGTTTCAATTCTTCCCTGCTGATAAAATGGCCTTTGGAAACCCCTCCGGGTATGGGCTCGGTCATCAGCCGTTCAGGGAGCGTATCGTCGGCGCGGGTGAATCCCTCTCTGACATTAAACGCCCTGGCCAGGTTATTAATCCTTTCACCGACGGAAAGAATTTCATCAGGGGTATAGGAGATCCCGGTAATCGCCTCCATGAGATCCGCCGTATTCCGGGTGGCTATCCCCACCACTGCCATATCCAGAAGAAATCCGCACATGGTTGGGGCATCCGTGGTTGCGGTGCGGATATCCTGGTTCCATTTGGTCAGCGCCCCCTTGCCCTCGGCCGTAAACCGGTCCACTTCTTTTGGAACCGGGATTCCAAATATTTCCTGAAACGCATATCCGCGGCAATGATCCGCGCCGGTAAAGGACGTTGCAAAATTAAGCCCATGGGATTTGGCCCCCCTGACATCATAGGCCGGAAGCTCCAGCCCCTTGACATGCATGGCAAATTTTTCCGATCCTTTTCCGATTTTTTCAGCGGCAATTTTAGCGCCGTCGGCAAGAAGGCCGCCAAGCCCTTCACGGTAGGACATCTGCCTGAGGACGGCCATCATGGCCGTATCATTGCCAAACCTCAATTCCAGGCCGCCGGTGTCTTCCTTTGTCAGAATTCCCTTTTCATAAAGTTCCATTGCAAAGGCAATGGATACGCCGGAAGAGATCGTATCAAATCCCATTTCATCGGCCAGACGGTCTGCTGCAATGATGGCGTCAATATTTTCAACGCCGGTGGCACCGCCGAAAGAATACATGGTCTCAAACTCCGGCCCTTCGGTCATGATCCCGGCATATTCGCCGGTCTTGGCCAGTTTCACCTGGCTGCAGCCGACAGGGCAACCGTAACAATGCTCTTTTCCGGCATTCCGGGTGGCCTGGACTGCCGTACCAATTTGTTCGATGGGGTCATAGGCCCCTGTTCCCAGAAAATTTTTTGTGGGGAAAATACCCATATGGCACAAATGGTCCACCACCATGGGAGTGCCAAGATTTGCAAATGCAGGATAGAGAACAGGGCTGTCCTTCATCGCTTTTGTGAACACCTTCCTGGCTTCTTTGAGTTTGTCTTTGTCATTGACCTTAACTTTCTCACCGCCTCTGACGGCAATGGCTTTAAGATTTTTTGAACCCATTACGGCGCCGAGCCCTTTTCTCCCCACCGCCCGCCATTCATTGATAATGGATGCAATTTTGATCTGGTTTTCTCCGGCCGGCCCGATGCACGCAATTCTGACATTCTGATCATTGAGTTCATTTTTGATGATTTGCTGGGTATCCGTTGTTTTCATTCCCCAGAGGGTTTTTGCACTGCGAAATTTTACCTCACCATCTTTTATCCAGACATAAACCGGTTCCTTTGACCGCCCTTCGACAATGAGTGCATCATAGCCCGCAAATTTCAATTCAACGGGGAAATGCCCTCCGGACAGGCCCATGCCCACAGCGCCGGTCAAAGGGGATTTGGCTGTGACGGCCATCCTGCTGGCACAGGGGACATTGGTCCCGGATAAGGGGCCCGGGGCAAAAATGAGCTTGTTATCAGGACCCAAGGCATCTGAATTTGCCGGGACTTCATCAAACAAATACTTAATGCCGAAACCGGCTCCCCCGATAAAATCCTTTGCCGTCTGAAAGGGAAGCGCCTCTTCTTTTACACTGTGATCCGTTAAGTTGATTCTTAAAATTTTCCCTGTATAACCGCCTTTGTACATTGCTCGTCTCCTTGGCTATTGAGTTAAAATTTAAGATAAAAAGCCCATTCCCGACCCAGGAACGGGCTTGTGTTTTTTTTCGATCAACCGCCGCCGGCAGGTAAAAGTATCGTTATCTCATCATTATCCTGAAGGACTGTTTTCTCTTTATTTAAAAATCTGATATTTCTGCCGTTGACCATGAACATGATATGGGAGGCCAAGGTTTTTCCATCCGTTTCAAACAGATAAGGCTTGAGTTCGTCTCCATGGGTCTGTGTTAATTGGTTCAGCAGATCTCCGAATGTACTGGTTTGGGGAAGAGATACCTGAAACTTCCAGTTACCCAATATTTCACTCAGCGCCATACTCGTTCTGACATTAATGGTTATCAAAAAGAGTATCCTCCTTTATATTTCGTCTGCCATGGCCGACCAGTTCATTCCATATCAAGGCTGGTTTCCGTTGTAAAGAAATATCGGGTGGCCATCAACACCTTCTCTCATGCTTCCTGCGAAAAAAGGCCGAGCAGGTGGCGCTCCGTGTGAACGGTCAAATCACCCCTGCACCGGATCAGGTCAACATAGGCCCCGGCCTCGCTTTCATAACCCGACGGGTCTGCCAGAAGGTCTTCGGTCCATGCCGGCTCGTTGTATGCGATCCATGATGACGCCATGAGTTATTCCCTTGATGGTGACCCGGGTGCCGGATCATCTGTCGGCAGCCGACAAAGTGTTTATTCATACTGCCATAAACAAAGATAGCTGATATAAAACCAAAATAGCTATGGTACTTGATTTTATATTAAAATCATCTTTCCTTGCTTCTCCATGAGCAATAGAGTGACGTCCTATGTCAGGGCTTGTCCCAGGTGAAAAATTGGCAAAATAAATATTTTCTAAATAATTCTGGAATTTGTCTGGTAGTAATAATGATTGATATATTCTACGTTTCTGGTGGTGTGTAATTACAGTTTTCGTGAGATTTTTCGAACTTGGTTTTGATTTATACCCTTCGGTTTTGTGGAAAGACCTCATTATCCCTTCAATCCTTGGGTAGAGTATTGATGTGCAGCTTATATAATCAGCTTCAGAATATCGCTCTATTGCTTTATCTATAATTTCTTTATGTTCTTCAAAACATTTTGCTGACTTTCCGCTTAAGGGAGCTTTTTCTAAAAGGCTGATAACATCCTTATGTATCTCAGGCAATAAATCATCTATTTCCCATCCTTCTTTAGCATGGGAAACCATTTTCTTAATCAACTTGTTATCCAAATGTGAAAATGGAAACCATTTTTGTGAAAAAATTGTATCCCAAGTCTGATTATCTATTTTAAAACGTTCCTGAAATAATAAATAGGTAAAACAGCTTCCCAATGCTTCTTCAATATCGTAATTCCTCTTTTTACTCTGATGCAATGGTTCTAAATCATAGATATATCCTTGACGCCAGCCCACAGAAAATACATAAATAAAACCCGCATCTATAGGGATGGTTGCATTACTAAATTTCATTTTACCAATATCGAGAATACGATTTGCGGTTATTCCTTCACCTTTTGCGACAGCTCCTTTTACCCTAATCTCACCAATCACTTGAGCATCGTTTAGATAGATTCTTGCCTTTTTATCTTTTGGTATAACAACTAACAAAGTGTCTATGTAGGAAGGTTTCAAGGGAACTTCTGAAGGCATCAATTTCAAAAAATAATCTGGCCAACCTTCCAGCCTATTTATAAGTTCCTCACCATCTTCCGACGAATAAAAGCCTTTTTGAGAAACTTTGATCATCCCGCCACCACGTGATGATGACTCAGAGTATCCCGCAGGCAATTCGGTGAGTTCAATTTCAACTGGCATTTATCATTCCTTCTATATCGAATCGCGGTGCTGACCGACTTCACGAGCCGTGCAAGCAAACGCAGTTTGATTGTGCAGTGAGTGATATCCTACCAAATCAATCATAAAAATACATTCTGGAAATCCATATCAATATCGCTGAACCCTGTAAAGCCAATTCAAAAATTATGCTTTCATGGAATATAATTTCTTCGGCAAGGCTCCCTCAAAATAACCCGGGTTGGAAACAAAACGCCTTTCCCGGAATTCAGCCGGGGGCCTCTTTGCCATATTTTCATTGACAAAAACACGTTTTCCGGCCTAATTCTAGCCAGAGCGGCTGTCATGGGCGCCCGGAAAAGGAAGGATATCCGTAATGAAAATTGATGTTAACGCGTTGAAAGATTCAAACGAATTTTTAAATCTGTTGCTGGCCAATATCGACACGGCTGTGTTTATTGCAGATGAAAACCTGAAGATATACCAGTTTAACGACAGTTTCCTGCACCTGTTCAGACGGTCCGACGAAATCATGGCGGAAATGACCTTCGGCGCGGCCTCGGGGTGCATCAATGCCGTCCGGGAAAACAAACCCTGCGGGGAAACCTCCGCATGCCAATACTGTATCCTGAAACAATCCCTCATCGACAGCCTGTCCATCCGGGAACCCCATGAAAAAAAATCCCTGGAACGGGTGTTTTACATCCATGGGCAGCCCGTCAAAAAATACCTGGAATTCACTTCCCGGCCCATCGTGTTTCAGAGCCGGCGGATGATCCTGGTCTTTATCTATGACGTCACAAAAATCGAACTGAAAAAAATCGAGCTGAAAAAAAAGCAGCGACAGATTGATCTGGACCTTGAAAAAGCAGCGGAAGTCCAAAAGAACCTTCTGCCCCAAAGCCTTCCCGAGATCCCGTCCATCTCCATTCACTGGTTTTTTGAACCCTGCCGCATGGTGGGCGGAGATATCTTTCATATTTACAAGGAAGACGACCGGCACATCAGCGCCTATATCCTGGATGTCTGCGGACACGGCGTATCCGCCGCCCTCATTGCCGTCACGGTCAAGCAGTTCATGGACCAGCTCCACGCCCAGGGCCTGTCCCGGGGAGAACCCTTCCCGCCTGAAAAAATACTGAACCGCCTGGAGGCTGAATTTCCCTTTGAGCGCTTTGACTGCTATTTCACCATTGTTCATGTCCTGCTGGACCTTCGGACCGGAACCCTTCTGTACGGGTGCGCCGGCCATGTCCCGCCCGTGGTGGCCGGCCCAAACCACAGGTTTAAAATCCTGGACCGGCACGGCACCATCATCGGACTGGGCCGGGACCCGTCGCAAGAACAGTATGAAACAACATTGATACCGGGTGACAAATTGATTTTATATACGGACGGGCTGATTGATTATTTCGGCCCCAAAGGGAAGAGCGGCAACAAGAACGAGTTTTACAACCTCCTTAAAACCATATCGGAAAAGCCATGTAAGGAGATCGTAAACGAGGTTGTGGAGGCCCTGAAAAAAAACCGGGGTCAAAAACCAATCGATGATGATATCAGCCTTCTGGCCATTGAATACAATGGATACCAGGTCTGACCCTATCAGATTTTGGATGAAAAGGGATGATAGATGAACCCGAAACTTCAAGGATCACATCCCGTGCCGGACCCTCCATGGCTGTTTCCGGACAATCCCTTTGATTATGTCTCGCTGATCCGTCACCCCCAAGGCATCGGAAAAATTCCGGAAAATAAGACCGGAACCAGAATCGCCGTTATCGGGGCAGGCTGTGCAGGCCTGTGTGCGGCATGGGAGCTGATGAAGATCGGACTTCACCCGGTGATTTACGAAGCCGGTCAAAATCCCGACGGCAGCCCCAGGATCGGGGGGAGGGCCTATACCTACCGGTTTCCCGGAGATCCCAAAGCCCTGGCCGAGCTGGGCGCCATGCGGATTCCCCCTGTCCATGGGACCGTCTGCCAATATATGGAGCAATTCGGCATTGATTATGGAACCCCTTTCCCGGACCCGCTCGTTGTTCCCACCACCCTGTATGTCAAAGGGAAAAAATATTTTATCCCTTTGGGCGGCCCCTTGCCCGGCCCCATCCAAAAAGCAAGCAATGCATGGAAAAAATTGATCGATCCCCTGGTGGAAACATGGGCCTCATCCCGGCCGGACCTGCGGGCCCGCCAATGGCAGGACTATGTGGAACGGTTTAAGGATATCAGTTTCTATGAAATCCTTAACCGGCAAGGGCTTTCAAAAACAGACATTGATCTGTTCGGTTCCCTCGGCATTGGCACGGGCGGATTTGATTCCATGTTTCCCATCAGTTTTCTTGAAATTTTCAGGCTGGCGGCATTGAGATGGGAAACCGGCCAGCGCCTGGTCAAGGGCGGGGTCGGGCAGATTCCTGAAGGCTTCTGGCATACCCCTTGCCCATGCCGCCATTTCGGAAATACAAGCCTAAAAGACCTTAACAAGGGGCAGCCCCTTGGTGCGGTAACGCAGATCCAGACCCGGCCCGGAGAAAAGATCGCCGTCACGGATATCAAAGGCCGGACGGAAACCTATGAGGCCGTGATCCTCACCTGTTCCCACAGGGCCCTGGAAACCGGGATCAAAATCAGCCGGAACACCTTTTCCGACGAGGTCTGGACCGCCATACAGAATATCCATATGACCCGGTCCGGAAAAATTTTCATCCGGACCCGCGAGGCCTTCTGGAAAGGCCATCCCCCGGAAACCACCCTGAACTGCACCATTACCGACGAAGCCGTCCGGGGCACCTATCTCTTTGATTTTGAGGATACCGCATCCGGGGTCATCTGCCTGAGCTATACCTGGGAGGATGCCGCCACAAAATTACACGGGCTGGAGGAACAGGAACTTTTAGACAAAAGCCTGGATATCCTGAAAACCATTTATGGCCGGGACCTGATCTCAGACCAGGTTGAAGAGGTCAAGACCATTTTCTGGGAGCATCAGAAAGGCTACCACGGGGCCTTCAAGCTCAATTACCCGGGTCAGTATGAAGATCAGAAGGCCTTGTTCCTGCAATCCCGGCCGGAATCCGATGAAAATGCCAACGGTGTTTTTTTGAGCGGGGAATCCACCTCCTTTGCCGGGGGCTGGATTGAAGGCGCCCTGCAATCCGGACTGGATGCGGCCATGGCCGTGGTCCGAAAGCTGGGCGGGAAAATTTTTACACCCTGAGACCTGCCCGCCGGACAGGGCCAAAAAAGAACCTCCAAAAAAAGGACCCTATGAAAAAGAAAATTCTCATCACCCGGAAATACCCCGAGGCCGGGATCAGTCTTTTGAGGGAACAGGGTTTTGACCTGACCCTCTGGGAAAAGGACAGGCCCATGACCCCCATGGAACTGGCGGACCTGGCCAAGGATCACCAGGCCCTGGTCTGCACCCTGACCGACCGGATCGACCGGGACTTCCTGGGAAAATGCCCCCATCTGGACATCATTTCCCAGTTTGCCGTGGGCTATGACAATATCGATATTGCCTCTGCCACACGCCTTCGCATTCCCGTGGGATATACGCCGGGGGCCATGACCGAGGCCACGGCAGACATCGCCTTCGGCCTCATGATTGCCGTGGCCAGAAAAATGTTTTTCATGCACAAGACCATTATCTCGGGCCAATGGGGATATTTCAATCCCACGGGTCACCTCGGCATGGAACTGACGGGCAAAACCCTGGGGATATTCGGCCTGGGCCGCATCGGTTTCAGCCTGGCAAGACGCTGCAAGGCCGCCTATGGCATGAAGATCCTCTATCACAACCGGACCCGGAACGCAGAGGCGGAACAGGCCCTTGGGGCAGGCTTTGTGGATTTTAACGATCTTCTGGCCCAAAGCGATATCCTGTCGGTTCATTGCGCTCTGACCCCGGAGACAAGACAGATTTTCAACCAGGCCGCCTTCAAAAAAATGAAACCCTCTGCCATCTTCATCAACACGGCCAGGGGCCCGGTGCACCATGAAGGGGACCTGATCGAGGCCCTCCGGGAGGGCCGTATCCGGGGGGCCGGACTGGATGTCACAGACCCTGAACCCATGAGGCCGGACAACCCCCTGCTCTCCATGGAAAATGCCTGTGTTCTTCCCCATGTGGGCTCCGCCACCATGGAAGCCCGGACCCAAATGTCCGTCCTGGCCGCCATGAATATCATTGAATTTTACAGGACCGGCAAAGTCCCCCATATCGTGAATCCCGAGGTCCTGAACCCATGAAACAGGAGATTCTTGAACGCATGCGGCAGGAGGTCCGGGATATTTTTTACGAGGGCCTGGCTGCCGTTGACCCGGAGACCTGCATCCATCAATGCTGCTCAATTCAGGGTCCGATTCTGAAAATCGAGGGCAAGACCTATGACCTTGACCGGTTCACCAAAATCCTCGTCCTGGGGGCGGGCAAGGCCGGGGCATCCATGGCCTTTGCCCTTGAATCCGTCCTGGGGGACCGGATCACGGCAGGGCTGGTCATTATCAAATACGGCCATGCCAGACCCCTCAACCATATCACCCTGGCCGAGGCAGGCCACCCGGTGCCCGACGAAAACGGGCTCCGGGCCACGAAAAAACTGCTGGACCTGGCCCGGGAAGCAGACGAAAACACCCTGATCCTCTGTCTTATGTCGGGCGGCGGCTCCGCCCTCATGACCCTTCCGACGAAGGGCCTCAGCCTTTTGGACAAGCAGGTGACCACCCAACTGCTTCTGGACTGCGGGGCGTCCATCCATGAGATCAATACCATCAGAAAGCACCTGTCAGGGATCAAGGGAGGCCGGCTTGCCAAGGCCGCCGTCCCTGCCGTCCTGGCCTGCCTGGTCTTGTCCGATGTGGTGGGAGACAACCTGGACATCATTGCCTCGGGTCCTGCCGTGGCTGATCCGGGAACCTTCGGGCAATGCCTGGACATCATCCGGGCCAGGGGCCTTGCTCCGAAACTGCCCCCTGCTGTTCTGGAGCGCCTTGAAAGCGGAGCCCGGGGACAGATCCCGGAAACCCCGAAAAAGGGGGACCCGGCCTTTGAAAAGGTTTCCCATTTCCTCATCGCCAATAATTCCCTGGCCCTTAGGGCGGCCCAAAAAAAAGCAGCGGCCCTGGGATACCACACCCTGGTCCTGCCTGCCCCGGTTGAAGGGGAAACCCGTGACGCCGCAACCCTTCACGCCGCTCTGGCAAGACAGATCCTTGCCGAGGGCAGGCCGATGAAACCGCCGGCCTGCATCCTGTCCAGCGGGGAAACCACGGTGACCCTTCAGGGAAAGGGCAAAGGGGGCCGGAACCAGGAATTTGCCCTGGCCTCGGCCATTGAGATCAAAGGCCTTGAACATGCCGTCATCCTGAGCGCCGGCACCGACGGCACCGACGGTCCCACGGATGCGGCAGGGGCCATCGCCGACGGGACAACGGCAGAGAGGGCGAACCGCCTGGGCCTTGTCCCGGAACACTTCCTTTCCAAAAACAATGCCTATCCTTTTTTCGAATCCCTTTCAGACCTGTTTAAAACCGGACCCACCCTCACCAACGTCATGGACCTGCATATTCTTCTCGTCCGGTAAGAATCGGAGACCTGCCTGATGATTTTCAAGCCTTGCCGCCCTTATTCAACCCTGATTTTTACACAATTTTTTCCGGCTCTTTTAGCATCATACATGGCAGCATCGGCATTTTCAATAAGGGCTTTTATACCATTTGCTTGTGTCTGCCGATGGTCGAGCATTGCAAGCCCGATACTCACGGTCAGATTCAAATTATGGTGTTTGATGCCGCCTTTTTTATCCCTGACCACAAAGGAATAACTGCTGATTTTTTTCCGGATGGTTTCTGCTATTTTAAAGGCCTCATTAATATCTACCACAGGTAATATAACAGCAAACTCCTCTCCGCCATACCGAACCGGAAAAAAAAAGATTCCATTGCTGCTCAATTCGTCATCACAAATAATTTGTATATTTTTTGAAACGATTCTGAGCGCTTGATCGCCAATCGGATGTCCATATTGGTCATTGAATTGTTTAAAATCATCAATATCAATCATTAAAAGATTTAAACAGGTTTTTTCTTTTATGGACTGAGAGGCTTCGATGTCCAGTTGTTCATCAAAAAACCGCCGGTTATAAAGACCGGTTAAATGGTCGGTATTGCTCATTTGACCAAGCCTGATCAAATCTGTTTTGAACAGGTCCATGGTTTTTTTGAATTTGGATTTTATCAATTTTATTTTATCGTCAATATTAAGATCAGACTCTATTAATATCACTGTCTCAGATTCAAGGGTCTTAATATTTTCCTGTTTTTCCATGGTCATTGATTTAAATTCATTTGTCAGCTCATAGAGTTCATCTACAACGACTTTCAGACGATCCTCACATGTGGCGGAAGAAGCGGAGTGATAGTCTTTGATCAGGTTAAAAATAGCTGTTTCTGAAAAATCTTTATTTTTTATATTTTCCAGGGCCCTTATCGCAACCGGTTCGAGAAAGGCTCTTGGTATTCTTTGATTCAGATTGGGATTTGAATTGATTCGAACATCAAAAATCATCCTGTAAATGGTTCTCCAACAGTTTTCTTTGGGAATCCCTACCTCATCAAATAAAATGAAAAGCTCGTTTTTTGATATTTTTGTTTTATTATAAAACAGTTGATGAAGTGCTTTAAAAGAATCATTCATAAAAAATCCTGTCAACTCTATCGGGTTCTATTAATCCGTTTCCGTCATGGAGATCTCATTCAGGATATTGTTTTTTGCACATTCCCGGCAAATACTCATCATTGCAGGCTTATTTTCCCACATCCAAAAAATTCCCCGGTAAAAGGCTAATTATAGATAACAAACACAGCTTGTATTTTTTTGAAGCGTGTGAAAAATAATTATGTCAGTTGGGAAAAAAACGCAATGATAAAAATCTCAAATCACACGATTCGATATTCAAGGGAGTATCCGATTTTAGATCAGAAATCTAATTTTTGAATTTCGTTTGCCGGTCTTTAACAAGGCCTTTACAAGCCCTGAACACTATTTCATCTCCCGGTTTTTCGGAATGGTCAGGATGCCGTCGCCGTTCTCATCTTCAAGATCAAACCACCATTTGTTCCGGTCGTCGGGTTTGCCGTAGCCCATGAGATCGTCTCCCAGGATGCCGAATCGTCTGGCCGGCCCCACATGCCGCATGGTCCAGTTGACGGCCCGGTGAAAAGGCGTATAGGGTTTGCTCCAGGGGCAGACCTTGATGCAGGTGCCGCACCCGGAGCCATGCTGGTTACCCACCCGCATGGTCGTGCATTTCCGGATATCCAGGGGCCATTTTTCATAGCCGTTGAACATGACCTTTCCGCCATGGCTGATGGCGCCGGAGGGGCATTCCCGGGCGCATTTCTTACAGGTCGAACAAAACTCCTGGAGACCGAAATCAATGGGCTTGTCCGGTTCCATGGGCAGATCCGTGGTCACCACGGCCGCCTTGAACCGGGGCCCCAGGAACGGATGCAGCACCGTATCCCCCATGCGGCTTAATTCCCCCAGCCCGGCCCAGAGCAGCACCGGCGGCACCACAATATCATAATAGGGCGCATAATGGGCCTTGGCGGAATACCCGAGGCGCCGGATATATTCGGCCAGGGTAATGGCGATGAATCCTGAGGTGGCATAGGCCATCATGCTCATGGAATTGGAAATCCAGTCACTGCCGGAAAAGGCCTGGTTGGTCCGGTCATCCTGGTCGATGAGCACGGCCACGGCATATTTGTGGCCGAGTTCCAGAGGCACTTCTCCGGCGGCCATGTTCTTGAAACTGAATTTATGGCTGTAAACTGAATAGGCCGGCAGTTCACACACGCCAACGGCATCGGCCCTTAAAAAATAAGCGGTCTCCTTGATGTGCCGGGCAACGGCAGCCGGGTCATCCGGAATCGGGGCTGTTTTCCCGGCCGGCTTCCCGTCCCGGAAGGGCATCATATTGTCCCTCATCCAGGCAATGGCCCCGGAAAGGGGGTGCTTGGGAACAAAGCGCCGGAATTCTTTTTGGAGCCTTTCCCCGTAATCTCCGGCCGCAGCCTTGCAGAAACCGGCTTCCCGCTCCCTGACCCGCTGAATTTCCGTTTCATTGATCTGTGTCGTGGGCCTGTCCACCCGTTTGATCCTGTCCATGGGAAAGGTTTCCCAGTCCCGTTTCAGATATCCGCTCATGTTGTCTTTAATCCTTAAATTTGAATCTCAACCTTTGGCTGTTTACAATCCGGAATGAAAATAGTAGAAATTGACGGATTCATCAAATGATATGTTTTCATAAAGGTTATGCGTGAAAATGGATATCCGGAACCTGGATCTCAATCTTTTAAAAACCCTTCATGTGCTTCTGGAAGAACTGAATGTCGGCCGGGCGGCCCTTCGCCTGTCCCTGAGCCAGTCTGCCGTGAGCCACGCCCTGTCAAAGCTCAGAATCCATTTTAATGATCCTTTGCTCATTAAAATCAAGGACGGCATGGCGCCCACGGCCCTGGCCCAGGAACTCAAAATCCCGCTTTCCGGCATCATGGAGCAGATCAGGGATCTGACCCATGAAGAAGAAATTGACCCGGCCGTTGAAAAAATGACTTTCAGAATTTCAGCAAGCGATTACGGGGCCGGTATCATCCTTCCCCGCCTCATGGAAAAAATGTCGGTGTCAGCCCCCCACTGCTCCATAGACTGCAGCCTTGTCTCGGACCACCTGGAGCATGATTTGAGACTGGGCCGCATCGATCTTGCCTTTGGCGGGTACAAACCCTTTGACCATTACAGTTATGAAACCCTCTTTGATGACCGGTATGTGGGGGTGGTCCGGTCCGGGCATCCCCTCCTGGACCGGGAGATTCAAAAGGAGACCATTACGGCCTTTCCCCATGCCTATATCGCCGTCTCCGCCAATACCCGGAGAAAGGATGAACTCTATAAATCCCTGGGAATCAACAGCGGCCATGTCCTCCTGCGGGAGCCCTATTTTCTGGCAGCCCCGCTCATCGTGGAAAAAAGCGACCTCATCCTCATCATGCCGGAAATGGGGGCCAAGGTCATGGCCCGAATCATCGACGTCACCCTTTTTGATCTGCCGACGGAAATCCGGACCTTTCCCTTTATCCAGGTCTGGCACCGGCGGCGGGACAATGATAAGATGCACCAGTGGTTCAGAAGCGAGGTCAAGGACGTGTGCGGCAATATCAAACATTTTTTAAACCCCCCAATAACCGTTTCAAAAAAAGGATGACCCATGCATTTGGATGTGTTTGAAGACATGAACAAAAAGGAACTCAAGGCCTATATTGAATTTCTCCTCTGGAATTACCGGGTCATGGATGCCTTCTGGTTCATTAAAATCACCGATGCCTTTGACCAGGCAACGGCTGAAAAACTCAATGAAGAAGTCTGGGACAGGGTGGCGGGTTACGCGGCCAAGGACCTGAAGGAAAAATTCAATATCACGGAAACCGGGCTTCCCGCCTTTGTCAAGGCCTTAAAGCTCTTCCCCTGGTGCATCCATGTGGGCTATCGGTTTGAGGAAAAAGCCGATGAGGTCATCCTGACGGTGCCCTCCTGCCCCACCCAGGAAGCCCGCCTCAAGCGGGGCCAGGACGAATATGTCTGCAAGCATATGCACATGAAGGAATTTGAGAGCTTTGCCCGGGTCATTGACCCACGCATCACCGTGGAATGCCTCTTTGCCCCGCCGGACCCTCATCCCGAAAACCTGTTCTGCAAATGGCGGTTTTTTCTTAAGGATTAGAAAAGGTCGGGTTTTCTGATCTTGCCCAGGGAGGTCCGGGGAAATTCGGTCTTAAAGGTCACCCGTTTCGGCCATTTGTATTTGGCCAGCCTGCCTTGACACTGGGCAATGACATCCTCCTCGGTGAGGGAAGCGCCGGGGGCCGGGATCACAAAGGCATGGCCGGTTTCGCCCCAGGTCTCGTCGGGCACCCCCTTGACGGCCACATCCTCGATATCCGGGTGAAGCTTGAGAATTTTTTCCACCTCGGCCGGGTACACGTTTTCCCCGCCGGAAATATACATGTCCCCGGCCCTGCCCACCAGATAGAAGAATCCGTCCTCATCCATGCGGGCCAGGTCACCGGTATGAAGATACCCGTTTTTAATGGTTTCTTCGGTCTTGACCGGGTCCTGCCAGTATTCCTTCATCATGATGGAGCCCCGGACCACGATCTCCCCGATTTCACCGGGCCTGGCCTTTTTTCCCCTTTCATCCAGGATGGAGACTTCGGCGTGGAAAACGGGCCGGCCTACGGTTCCGGGTTTTTTCAGGGGATCATCCTCGGAGGCCCAGAGCAGGATGGAGGTTTCCGTCTGGCCCATGATCTGCCTGAAGGCAAGCCCTGCCTCCCGGCATTTTTTGATCAGGTCTTCGGTGAGTTTTTCCCCGCCCCCGGCACAGACCCTTAAGGATGAAATATCACTTCTTTTTTCCGGGGGAACCTTGAGCAGTTCCCGGTACACTGTCGGAACCCCCAGGAATTTGGTCACCTTATGGGCTTCGATATCCCGGTAGATCCGGACCGGATCGAATTTTTTGTGCAGGACAATGGTGGCGCCCTTGTAGAAAATCGGGGCCGCCTGGATAAAAAGGCCCCCCGAATGAAAGAGAGGCAGGAAGATCAGCATGATATCGCTGGAATGCAATTTAAAGAAGATATCGGCATTGAGGCAGTTGAAAAAGGTTTTCCGATGGGAAAGGACAGCTCCCTTGGGCTGGCCCGTGGTGCCGGAGGTGTACATGATGACCTGGGGCTCTTCAGGGTCGGCGGGCCCCAGGGACCGGGTCAGAAAAGCCCGCTGGCCGTCGAACCGCTCCGTTTCCCAGGTAAAATCAAATACCCTGGAACCGGATGTTGCCTTGCCCGCCGCCGCCACCATGAGGGGCGGCAGGTAGCTGGACAGCTCAAGGGCGTTCACCACCTCGGCCACCTCTTCCCCATGGACAAAGAGCCGGGGCCGGCAGTTTTTGATGAAATAATCCAGCTCCACCGGCGTAATCCTGAAATTGATGGGCACAAAGATGGCGCCCAGCCTGGCGCAGGCCAGGAACAGGTCGAAAAATTCCAGGCCGTTGCCCAGCATGACGGCCACGCGGTCGCCCTTTTCAATGCCGATGGACTGGAGCCAGCAACTGGTCCGGTCCGCCCGGCGGCAGAGTTCGGCATAGGAAATGGTCCGGCCCTCAAACAGGATGGCCGGTTTTTCAGGGCTCAATTCAGCCCATCGCTGCACCCACCAGGCAATATTCATGGATTTGATCATTAAATTCCCCTAACATCTTCAACCTTCACATTTTTTTCTTCTTTTATTTCCTATTTTTCCGGTAATAACAAGCTTTCAAAAAGGTATTTTTTCAAACACCGTCTTTCATATAATAAAAATGATCGCAGCATTCATGACCTTCCATTATTGTTTTTGTCCGCAAAAACCCCATATCCGGGTTAAATTTACGAACAATCGCCTCATCTGCCGCACAATACAAATGATAGCCCCAGTCTGCTCCGCCGGCCGCCTGATACAATGCAGCCAGCGGGCATGCTGTGCAGATGATCTGCACCCCCTTGTCCGAGCGATGGATTGTGAATTCATACCGCTGAGACCTTAAGGGTTCCCATAACAATTGGATCAGACCCTCCATACTCCTGTCGTTTGCTTTCTGCATCACCATCTGCTGCAGGGATTCTGTCTGAGCCTTTGCCGCTATTTTTGCAACAGAGGACCCCAATGCATTTCTGAGTGCATTGAGCAAGGTTGTCTGCTGTTTGACATACATAAAATGGACCTGTCTTAATTCTTTCAAATTGATTTCCATGTATCTTCTCCTTTAGATTGTGTCATTCCTCAAAAAAAAGAACAAGATTAGATCAGGCAAATCAAATCTTCATTTACATATGTTGATATTTAAAAAATCTTATGTTTTCGGATTCTGCTGAGCTGGGTCGGTGTAATTCCGATATAAGAGGCTATGAGGTGCTGGGGAATTTCTTCCTCTATCATGCCGTATGTTTGCTTAAAAATATCATACCTCTCTTTTGCCTGCATTCCTGCAAAAGATTCCAGCCGGCCGCAAAGAGATTCAAACCGTTTTTCCATCCCCCTCAGGGCCAGCATTCCAAGATCCGGATATCGTTTAAAAACCGACTGAACATCTGAATATTTTGATTCCAGAAGGATGGAATCCTTTAAAGCCTGGATACAAACCCCGGCTTCTTGTTTGGGGTCAAAGGAAGCCAGTATAAACTGATCATTAACCATAAAATCTTTTACAAAAACCGTCCCGTTTTCTCTCAAAGCATGCATGAAAAATAAACCGCTAACCAGGAAACCAAGCTTATCTGCCCGTTCACCGGCAAATGCAAAGTATTCGTTTTTCCGATACCGCCTGATATGAAAACAGACCATAAGATCATCAATGACGGCATCATCCAAATGAAGATTCAACAGATAGTTTCTTAAGCCTGTGCGATGGATGTCCATCTTAAGCATATCCCCTATTCTTTCTTATCAAAGGCATCCTCCGTGTCCAGCACATGCCGGACCTTGGCAATCAGATCATTCATAGAAAACGGTTTCTGGATAAAATGCACAGGTTCACCTAAAACCCCGTGTCGTGCAATCACACTGGCCGTATAGCCGGACATAAACAGGCATTTGAGACCGGGATAGAGGGACATCAGTTTTTCAGCCAGATCATACCCATTCATTCCAGGCATGACCACATCGGTCATGACCAGGTGAATTTCATCGGCATGGTCACCAGCTATTTGGAGGGCTTCATCCGGGTTTAGGGCAATCAGGACCTGATAGCCGTTCAGTTCGAGCATCTCTTTTGTCATGTCCAGCAGTATGGGCTCATCTTCCACCAGGAGAATGGTTTCATGGCCTTTTCCAGCCGTCACTTCAATCTCTTTGTTATCTGTATCGGATAGACTTCCCCGATGACGGGGAAGATAAATTTTAAAACGAGTGCCGCAAGAAAGCGTGCTCTCCACTTTAATGAAACCCCTGTTTTGCTGTACGATGCCGTAAACGGTGGCAAGTCCAAGACCTGTCCCCTTACCGACCTCCTTGGTCGTAAAAAAAGGCTCAAACAGATTAGAAAGTGTATCCTCACTCATGCCGCAGCCATTGTCCGCCACCTCCACCATGACATAATCACCGGGAATTGATCCGGGAATATTCAAAAGATCATTCTCCGTAAAGCTCTCATTTCCCGTTCTGATGGACATCCGTCCGATACCCGAGATGGCATCCCTGGCATTGACGCAAAGGTTCATAAGAATCTGATCCAACTGGGAAGGGTCAAGATTGACCTGCCAAAGTCCCTTGGCCGGTTGAAAATCCAATTCAATATCCTCTCCGATGAGGCGTTGAATCATTTTCAACATGCCGGCAGCAGTCACGTTCAGATCGAGGGCCTTGGGAGATATGGGCTGTTTTCTGGCAAAGGCCAGCAATTGTCTTGTCAGGTCGGCGGACCGAAGCGCAGCCGCCTGAATCTGCTTCAGATAGCTGTGCATCTCAGGGTTGTCTGAAGAATTGATCAGACCGAGTTCAACATAGCCGATGATGGCGCCCAGCATATTGTTAAAATCATGGGCCACGCCTCCGGCCAGACGGCCGATGGAGTCCATTTTCTGTGCCTGGATGAGTTGTTCCTGCAGTTTTTCCCGCTCTGCTTCAGCCTGTTTTCTATCCGTAATGTTACGGGCAAAGGCAAAACTGCCTTCATTTCCTTCAAAGCAGACATAGTTTCCGGTCACTTCCACAGGGAAAATTCTTCCATCCCGGGTCCTGTGACGGGACTCGTGGGTTACGGAGCCGTATTTTCTCAATTTTTCAAGCTGGGGCGGCCAGGCCTCGGGAGGAAAATCAGGATCAATATCTGAAATTGTCATGGATAACAGTTCCTCCCTTGAATACCCGAGGGATCGGCAGGCTGCATCATTGACATAGACCAGCCGGGTTTCAGAATCCAGCCAGAAAATACTGTCCCGGGAATGGTTTACCCCATACTGAACCAGATGCAGGATGCTCTCAGCCTGTTTTCGCTCCGTAATATCCCGGCCCGAGGTAATCACGGCTTTGACCTCCCGGCCGGTACCGAATTCCGGCATCAGGAGCCAGTCTACCCATGACCCGTTGGGAAGCCTGAACTCAATCCGGTGCTTTTCCCCGGTATCAAAAACCTTTTGTATGGCCTCGTGCCCCTGCCGGCACAAATCAGGGGGAAATCCGAGTTCTTCATGGGTTTTGCCGAGAAAAACCTTTTTTTCGATCCCTGTTTCCTGTTCCACGGCCGGATTCACATAAAGATGCCGGCCAAACCGGTCAAACCGCATGATGGTGTCGGCACTGTTCTCTGCCAGCGCCCGAAACGTCTCTTCGCTCCGGCGAAGGGCCTCCTCCGTCTGCCGCTGTTCCGTGATGTCAAGGCTTTCCGGGATAAGGCAAAAGACTTTTCCCTGACTGTCAAGAACCGGTTTGATGGAAAAATCGATACGCCGCAATTCATTTTCATGGTTCATATGGGTGGTTTCAAAACGCACGAATTCTCCCTGCAATGCCCTTTCAAAACCGGATTTCAACAGTTGTTGCGCCTCCCTTGAATGCTCCCACCATGGGGTTTCCCAAAACAGCTTTCCGATAAAAACCGATTTGTCTTTGCCGATGAACTCCCTTGCTACCCGGTTTGTCTCGAGCAAAACCCCTTCCTTACTGACGATTCCGGCCAGATGAGAGGCCTGATCGTAAATGGCCCGGAATTTGGATTCATTGATCACCTTTTCATCCTCTGCCCGTCTGATATCGGTGAGGTCGATCAAAATTCCCCTGAGTCCGACGGGGTTTCCCTCTTCTTCCATAGGAGAAGAGTAAATCATGACGGGAAAAACCGACCCATCCTTTTTTAACGCACGGTATGCATTGCCTCGCATGGGCCTTCCCGCCAGAACGTCTTGAATATTTTTGGATGCAACAGGGCGATCTTCCGGTGCAATCATGGAAAAGACATTCAAACCGTTCCCAAACTCCTCCGGACTGTAACCAAAATTTTCATAAGCGGTTTTATTCACATAGGTCAGTCGACCGGTCAGATCTGTTTCAAAAATGGTCTGAGGCAGGAGATCGGCCATCATCCTGAATTTCTTTTCACTTTTGACCAAGGCTTCTTCAGTTTTCTTTTTTTCAGTGGTGTCACGGATGATAAAGACCATTTCAGTGGGATGGCCTTCATTATCAAAAACAACGGTGCCGTTGACCTCGCAGGGAACCGTTCTGCCATCCTCAAGAATGATATCATACGTTTCAATACCGACAGGTTCCCGCAACATGCGGATATAGTTATTCATAGCCCTGGCCCTGTCGTAAGGAGCAATAAAAGACAAAAAATTTTTGCCCGTGGGATCGGTTTCAGGGCTGAAATATTTCAGGTACAGGGGAGATTCTTCATTAATAAAGCTGATATGGCCTTCAACATCGGTTCTGACCACGATATCCGGAATAGCCTTCATCAGTTTTCTGTACATCTCTCCGTTTTTCAATACAGCAGTTCCCGCTTTTCTTCGCTGGGTGATATCGGTAAATGTCACAAACCGGTAGGATCGTCCCCCGGCGTCAAAGTCCCGGGCTGAAGCCATGACATCAATGGGGGTGCCATCCTTTTTCTTATGCCTGAAAAAGGGGACTTTGCGAACATCAGATGCATCCATGGCAATGCCCTTCATCATGGCCTGAATTTCTTCGGGGGGTCTGAGTTCTTTAATCGTCATGGAGAGAAATTCTTCACGGCTATATCCGTAGTGCCCGACGGCGGCATTGTTCACATCGACAATAGCCAGGGTTTCCCGGTCAAATATAATTGACGGCAAAGGATTCTCATCAAAAAAGGCCTTATCTTTCAACCCATGGTCAAACAATTTCTTTTCCTTGTTTTGCTTTGGAATCATTATTATCCCTTGATGCCCTTATGTTTCGTTTCCATTCAATATCAAGCTCTCTGATGTGATACAAGGCCCATCTGTTCAGTTGATAAGCATAAAACATCCTCAGCCGGCCGCATGGCAAAAGATACAAATTCGTTCAGAAAGATTTAATGCTCCGGAAGCTGAATGATAAACCGGCTGCCGTCTCCTTTACGGCTTTCCACCCAGAGCCGACCCCGATGACGGGAGGTAATGATAAAATAGGATACGGAAAGGCCGAGTCCGGTCCCCTCGCCGGTTGTTTTTGTTGTAAAAAAAGGCTCAAATATCGAATGCCGATTCTGTTCATCAATGCCCGGCCCATTGTCCCGGATTTCCATCCGAATGTCCGTATCCTCCTGTAAAATAAAAAGATCGATTTCCGGCGCCCTGTTTTGGGGCATTTCTTCCGCCATGGCCTGGGCTGCATTTTTAAGAATATTGAGGAGTACCTGGACAATTTCGGACCGGACACAGAAAACCGGTCTAACCTCATTGTAATGTCGGTTGATCCGGATATTTTTAAAATCATACCGGCGTTTCAGATCATAATCTTTGGACACGATTTCAAGCGCGCTTTCCATCATTTCTTCGGGCCGGCAGAGCGTTTTTTCCGATCCGCTTTTCCGGCTGAATTCCAGCATGCTCCTTACAATTTCGGCAGCCCTCTCCCCTGCCTCCTTAATGGCGCCCAGGGACCTGTCAATGGATCTTTTCCGTAAATAGGCATCCAGGATGGATAAATCCAGCCCGAGTTCTTCAGCAGCTTTTGAATTTGCAGGAAGATCCTTCCCGAGACGGCGGGTAATATTCTGAGCAGACTGAAGAATAATTCCCAGGGGGTTGTTGATCTCGTGGGCCATGCCGGCGGCAAGCTCGCCAACGGCCATCATTTTTTCCGTCTGGACCATGATATTCTGCATACGGACATGGTTGGAGATATCCCGGCCCATGCCCTGATACCCGATAAAGGAATCCCTTGTCTTTTTCTCCGATGAGAAAAGTGCATCCATATCCACCACCAGGGTGGAGAGGCCCGTCGCGGATTCATGCCGGCCAATATGGTATGCCGGCGTCTTCCCGGCATTCAAAAACCTGAGTTCAAGGTTTCTGAACCTTGGAAATTCACCAGACCGGCCGGCAAGGATTTTCAGTTTTGCCGCTTCTTCCGGAAAAACCAGATCCAGCGGGTTTTTACCGATGAGATCAGTGGGAGCGTACCCGTATTTCAGGACGGCATGATTGACATAGCTGATTCTGAACTCCCGATCCAGCCGGAAGATGATATCCGGTGTATTGTTCAGAATATTTTCCACAAAAGATTTGATCTCGTAAAGCTCCTGATTTTTCTGTTCGATCCGCTCAAGGGAGGCTGAAATTTTTTCTGCCATCCGGTTAAAACTGACGGTCAGCTCGCCGATTTCGTCTCGAGAAGTGACGATCATGCTTTTTGCATACCGGTTCTGTTCAAATTCGGCCATTTTCCGGTTCAACACCCTGACCGGAAGAATCACCATTTTCCTGACCAGAAGATCGAATAAAAAAAAGGCCAGGGCCAGGGCCGCAAAAATAAAAGCGGCAAAAGACCGGATGTCCCTGACATTCATCTTGCGGACATCGTCAAAGGCAAACCGGATCACCAGGAAACCAAAAATTTCCCCCTGGGCTTTCACAGGTCTTAAAAAATAGAGGTCGTCCTCAATGATCCGGTAAATGTCTTGCTGTTCCAGCATGGCTTTGATCTCAGGCCGGGCCCAAAGGGTGGGGACCCCTGCTCCGGGCTCATGCCCGGGAGAAACCAGGGTGAAATCCTTTTTAAAAACCGCGGATGCCTTGATTCCATCGATGAGGGCCAGGGATTCCATCCGGATATGAACCGCCTGGTACCGTTCCTCAAAAATCTCATTGGCAAGGGGCATGACATGGGCATCCGTAATGGTATTCAGAAAAGACACCATTTTCCGGGTGACCAGAGAAATCCGGTTTTTCTGCAGAGGGATTTCCACCAAAAGATAAATCACCACCATCAGAAAAAAAATTCCGGCAATGGTAAGATTCAGCCTGGCTGTGAGTTTCAAACCGATCTTTCCCCTTACGGCGTATACTGTTTGACAAGGTTGGACGTCCCATCCTTGAACTGTAAAATCACCGCGGGTTTGACCGGGTTCCGGTCCGGGCCAAAGCTGATACGGCCGGTTACTCCCCTGAAATCCGTTGTTGCGGCAAGGGCGGCCCGGATCTGCGTCGGATCTGTTGATCCTGCCCTTCGGATGGCATCGGCCAGAAGATAGACCGAATCATAGGACAGGGCCATACCGGCGTTGATCTTATCATCGTCGAAAACTGTCCGGAGTTTCTCGACAAAGGCCAGGCTGGCCGGGTCCTGAACGGTCTTAAACCAGTGGCTGAGATAATAGGTATGACTCAAGGCGTTTTCCGGCGCATAATTGTACATCAGGTTGCTCCACCCGTCCCCACCCAGGATTGCACAATGGATTCCCATCTCCCTCGCCTTTTTGATGATCTGAGCCGAATCCCGTGAATAGCCGGGAATAAACAGCCCGTCATATTCATATCCCTTCAGCATTCCCAGCATTTTGGCATAATCCGTCAAATTCTCGGAATAGTCAAGACTGATAGGAATTTCGCCCCCCCCGGCCTTGAAAGCTTCCCTGAACCGATCCGCCAAATCGGTGCAATAGACATATCCGGTATTCACCAGGATGGCAACCCGGGAAAATTTAAGATCACCGGCTGCAAACCCGGCCAAGATATCACCCTGGAAAGAATCTATGAAACAAACCCTGAAAATAAAATCACCGACCTGGGTGACTTTGGGACTGGTGGATGTGGGGGTGATCATGGGGATCTGTTGTGCCTGGAGGATCGGCGCCATGGCCAATGCATGGGAACTCCAGGATGGGCCGACAACCGCGCAGACCCCTGCCGTGACCACCTCTTTGGCAGCCTGTTGAGATCCAAGTCCCGTGCTCTGGTTGTCAAACTCCAGAAGTTCGATCTGCCGACCGAGAAGACCACCCTGGAGATTGATCTCTGCCACCGCCATCCGGACCACGACCAGGTGCTCATCCGATATGGCCATGGCCTCACCGGATTTTGAAAAAACGGCTGCCACTCGGATGGTATCAAGGCAAAAGGCCGATGCCGGAATGGAACCAAGATACATACAGACGAATAAAAGAATCAAAGTTTTTTTCATATCTATTCCCTCCATTTCATAAAGTTTTGGGGGAAATACGATCAATGGTTTTATGCTTGTTTCCTATACGAATTTTCTAGCATGGAATTATCTTATCTATTAGGGCAGGAGACTCCTCTTTGTCAATTAAAATTTAAAAATAACCTTTCCCGCCTGAATTTAGTTGAAACTTGGACATAAACTGCATATGGTATGGGGTATAAAAGACAGGGGTACGAATGAAAAATAGACTGAATCTGCCCTCTTCGGGAGATATTAAGAAAACGCTGAGACTGGAAGACGGGAAATTGCCGAGTTTTCCCCAGGCCGCGGCCAAACTGCTTGAGGCGTCAAAGGATGAAAAGTCCTGCCTTGCCGATCTCGCAAAAATTGTGGAAACCGATCCCGGGATTTCCGTCCGGGTTCTTGAAATTGTGAATTCCGCCATGTACGGGCTCAAGCGGAAGATCACGGCCCTTTCAGAAGCCGTGGTATTCCTGGGTCTGGACGAAATCAAAAAACTGGCCATCGGCATGACGGTGTTTGAAAAATTATTCAAATCCGGCCGGGCTGAAAAATTCGACCGGCTGCTCTTCTGGCGTCATTGCATCGCCACGGCTGTATTGAGCATGGAAATCGCAAAACAGACCCGGTATCCTGACCCGGAAGAAGCTTATATCGCAGGCCTTCTCCATGATATCGGAAAGGTCCTCCTGGATGTCAGGGGCCGGGTGAATTACGGCGATTTCATCGCAGATCTTGAAACCTCCACAGACCTTATCATTGAAAAAGAACGCGGAATTATGGGCCTGGGCCACGACGATGCGGGCGCCTTTTTCTGTTCCCTGTGGAAACTGCCTGAAAAACTGACCCTGGCCGTCAAATACCACCACCAGCCCTTTGAAAACCTGGGCCTCACCCGGGACGAAAGGCTTTTGATCTCCATTGTCTCTGCTGCGGATTTTCTCTGCTGGACCCAGGGCATCGGATCTTTTGACCTCATCCGTCCTCCCATCCTTGCCCCGGAAGTAGAAAGAACCGTTGATCTGGACCGCATCAACCTCATCGACTGTATTCAGAAGATGAACAAAGAAGTGGACGCCATTTCAAAATTTTATCATTTTGTATTCCCGTCGGCGGACCAGCTCAAGGAAAACCTCCTCTGGACCAACCTCAAGCTCTCAAAGGCCAATACGCGGTATTATTACCAAACAGACCCCCTGGCCCTTATGCAAAAAGAAGCCTCTGAAATATCGGCCCCCTCTTCCGGCATGGAGCTGGAACTGGCCAAACCCCTTGCCAAGGCAAAAACCATCAAGGAAGTCCTGGATACGGTCATGTACCAGGTGGGTCAGATGTTTGAGCCGCTTCACTGGTCCATTCTTCTGAAGGACCCCAAAACCGAAGACATGATGTTTTCCATTGTGGTGGGCGCCAACAGGGATAAGCTACAGGGGACAAGGCTGCCCAAGGGCGAAGGCATTGCAGGAGCCATCATGGAAAAAGGGGAGCCCCTCATTGTGGCGGACGTTGAAAAAGATCCCCGGTTCAGCAGCCGTGTGGATCAATACACGGGATTCAAAACCCGTTCCATCATCGGGGCCCCGTTAAAAACCGAGGACAAGGTCTTCGGCGTCATCGAACTCATCAATCGGATCAATGAGGACCGATTCGCGCCAAAGGATCTGAAGATCCTTTCTTCCATTGCCGAATACGCAGCCATTGCCATTGAACGGGCCTATTATAACCAGGCATTGACGGCCCTTGCCACAAAAGACGCCCTGACCGGCCTTAAAAACCGGTGGAGTTTTGAACGGGCCGTCAGCAGCAAGGACGATGTCATGAAACGGTACGGAACGATTTTTTCAATGCTCATTGCCGTGGTGGGCGGATTAAAAGACGAGGGGGATGCCGGAAATGACGATGTTCTTAAACGGGTGGCCGGGCTTTTGAACACCACCAAACGGCGTCAGGATGATATTTTCAGGTACGGAGAGGACACCTTTATCCTGCTCTTGCCCCTGACCTATGCAGATGATGCAGACCTGGCCAAATACAGAATATTAAAAGTCTTTTCAGCCGCTTTCCCCTACGATGACCAGGACCCGGTCCAATTGCAGATCCAGGCCTATACCGTAAGCGCGGAAGATTCCGTCCATTTGAAAACCCTGGTCAAAGGGGTTCTTCCAAAATCCAAACGCCTTGTGAATGAAAACAGCGTCAAGGAGATAGAAGACCATCTTCACGCCCTGGTGGAAAATGAAATTCCCAAAAACGAGCCTGACACGGAAAGACCTTCAAGCTTTGGAAAGGCCGTCTCCCTGGGCGGAGACTTTATCCGGCTGAAAACACGGGAATCCGGCCATATCCAGGTGGAAAGGCTGTCCATGACGGCGGTTCGATTCCGGGTTCCAAAATCCCATGGCATTGAGGTCAATGATTTTCTCGATATCCGGTTCACCCTTGATGATCTGAAAAAATCAGTGGTGGAAAGGCGGATTGTGGTCCGGGAAATCAGACCGGCCTATATCCTGGCCGATTTCTACAACCCGCCTCCCTATTCAAAGGACCTGGGATTTTATCTCATGAGCTGATAAGCTCTCTTATGCATTAACCTCTGGAGGGCTGATGATTTTTCACAGGAATCCGGTGGTTTAAAAGACGCTGGATCCCCATCAGAAGCTTTTGTTCTTCCGGGCTGACCAGGGAATGGGCCACACCGGAAAAACCGGCCCGGCCGGTCCGGCCGATCCTGTGAATATAATCTTCGGGAACATGGGGCAGATCAAAATTGACCACATGGGGCAATTGCTGGATATCCAGGCCCCGGGCTGCAATGTCCGTGGCCACAAGGGTCTGGACGGCCCCCCGTTTGAAATCCGCCAGGGCCTGGGTCCGGACGCTCTGGCTTTTATTGCCGTGGATGGCAGCGGCGCTGAGCCCGTCACTCAAAAGCTGTTTGGTCAATTGATTGGCCCGGTGCTTGGTTCTTGTAAACACAAGGGTCTGGCACCATTTTCCTTCCCGGATCAGGCTGGAAAGGAGCTGACGCTTGCCGGTCTGGGCCACGGGATAGACCAGTTGGGTCACCCCTTCGGCCGCCGTATTCCGTTCCGAAACCTCAATGAGTACCGGATTTTTCAGCAATCCGTCGGCCAGCCGTTTGATTTCCGGGGAATAGGTGGCGGAAAAAAGCATGTTCTGGCGTTTTACGGGCAACAGTTTGATCACCTTGCGGATATCGTTGATAAATCCCATGTCCAGCATGCGGTCCCCTTCATCCAGAACCAGGATCTCAACCCTGGACAGGTCCACGGTCTTCTGACCGGCATGGTCCAAAAGCCTTCCCGGAGTAGCCACCAGAATATCCACACCGGTTCTGAGTTGTTTTTTCTGGGGAATGATGCTGACGCCTCCGAAAACAACGGCCGTGCGAAGGGGAAGGTTTTGGCCATAGGTCTCAAAACTTTGGGCCACCTGGGCGGCCAGCTCCCGGGTCGGGGTCAGTACCAGGACCCTCGGATGGTGTGTCCTGCCTGTGGATTCGCTCAGACGCTGAAGGATGGGCAGGGCAAAGGCCGCTGTTTTTCCGGTGCCTGTGCGGGCGCCGGCAAGGATATCCCTGCCGTTGAGAACTTCGGGAACAGCCCGGGTCTGAATGGGGGTTGGGGTGGTATAGCCCTGTGCTTCAACAGCACGGAGCAGTTCGGTCCGAAGACCAAGGGTTGCAAATGACATTGCTATAATACTCCTGTTATCGCCCGCATCCGTGTTATAGGAGCCGATCCAGGCAAGAATGAATAAATGTAAGGATTGAGCCAAAAAGGTAGGATTCAACCACAACACGGCGCCGACCGGATGGCGCCAAAAGAAATGTAGTATAGCACGGTTTCCATTAAAGGCAAGCATATTAATTTTTTCCGCTTATTTACAGGGGGAGTAAATCCTGTTATGAGTTCACAACACAATTTTGCAGGGAGGCTGAACATGGCTGAATTCTTTTTACAATTGAATCCCGTTACACAGGCTTTGGCCGCCACCCTCTTTACTTACGGCGTCACGGCCGCCGGGGCATCCCTGGTCTTTTTCACCAAAACCGTCAACCCCAAGCTCATGGATTCAACCCTGGGGTTTGCGGCAGGGGTCATGATTGCCGCAAGCTTCTGGTCCCTTCTGTCACCGGGAATTGAAATGGCGGCATCCCTGGGCCATATTCCCTGGCTGACGGCCACCATCGGATTCATGGGAGGCGGGATCTTCATGCGGGTGACGGATAAATTTCTGCCCCACCTTCATCCGGGTCTCAGCCGGGAAAAATCCGAAGGCATCAAAACCTCCTGGCAAAGAAGCACCCTTCTGGTGCTGGCCATCACCCTGCACAATATACCGGAAGGAATGGCCGTGGGCGTGGCCTTCGGCGCAGTGGCGGCCCATCTGCCATCGGCCACCATGGGCGGGGCCATTGCCCTGGCCATCGGCATCGGAATCCAGAATTTCCCAGAAGGTACGGCCGTATCCATGCCCCTGAGACGGGAAGGCATGTCAAAACGGAAAAGTTTTTTCATGGGCCAGGCCTCGGGTATGGTGGAACCCGTGGCCGGTGTTGCGGGCGCCCTGTTTGTTCTGCACATGCAGAATATCCTGCCCTATGCCCTCTGCTTTGCGGCCGGGGCCATGATCTTTGTCGTGGTGGAAGAACTCATCCCGGAATCCCAGAAAACCCCCGGCCATATCGATATCGTGACCCTGGCCACCATGCTGGGCTTTACCGTGATGATGATCCTGGATGTGGCCCTGGGATAGGCCATACCCAAAGCTTAGGGAAACCGTCCTGCCAGGATAAACCGAACAATGCCAACCCCCGGAATAAAAGGAGACAAAATGCCGCTGATGGATATGGAAATCAAAAACAATATTGCCTTTGTGCGAATGAAAAACGGAGTGACCAATGCCGTCAGCCCTGAACTCATTGCAGACCTGTCCGGCATCATGGCCAAAACAAAAGATGACGCCGCTGCCATGATATTGACGGGAAACGACCGGTTTTTTTCCATGGGGTTTGACCTGCCCAGAGTGATGGAATTTGACCGCCCGAAGCTTGGCGCCTATCTTGCCGATTTTCAGGATATGATCTTTCAAATGGCCTTCCTTCCGTTGCCGGTCATTGCCGCCCTGACCGGACATGCCGTGGCAGGCGGGGCCATCCTGGCCATTGTCTGTGACTACAGGATCGCAAAATCCGAAAAATTCAGAATCGGCTTCAATGAAAGCCTTCTGGGGCTTACCCTTCCCTATCTGGCGGAATTGATGCTGGAGCGCTTTACCGGCAGCCGCATTTGCGGACGCCTGATGCTGGAAGGCAGCCTGATCAAAGCTGAAAATGCAATTTCCCTGGGATTAATCGACGATATCTGCCCCCTGGACGGCGTAATGGAACGAGCGGTTCAAAAAGCCCGCCAATTAATGGAAATCCCCGGGGAAACCTTTGCCGCCATGAAAGACAATCATTTGGCGGCTGTCCGGGAAAAATACCTGGCCCGGATAGGCCCCAGGACCGAACAATTCATGGATCTGTGGTTTGCAAAAGAAACCCAGAAGCGTCTTGCCAAAGCCATGGAAAAATTTTAGGCTGAAACGTCCTACAGTTAACGGATATTCAGGCGGGCAAGAATCTGTTCAACGGCAATGACCTGGCGTTCAAGGCTGTCGGCAATTCTTTCCTGGGCATCCGTAAGATATTTCCGGTTCTCGGCAAAGTCTCCCAAACGGCCGTTCAGGTCTTCAACAGCGCCCTGAAGCCGTGAGGATGCAGTTTCGTCCACAGATCCCGGCATCCTGCTGCTATACGTTGCGTCATAATTTTTCCGGGTCATGGCCGGCCGCTGTTTCTCAGAACGTTTGGTACGAAGGGTCTGTAAAAAGTCATTCATGGTAAAACGCTTTCTCCTCGGGTGATTTATCTCTCAATTTCCTGAATCGATTGCTATTAAATCCTTTCGAACGAATAATGCCCTATGATGAATGCGATTTTCATGCCAGAGGGGAATAGCTTTCTTTTTTTTATGGAACCCCTTGTTTTCGAAGGAATTTACCGGGGAATCACCCCTTTGGGCCATGAATCGAATCTTTTAAAATAGTGAAATTAATTCCATAGTTTTGACACAAAAGCTTCCCAGTTTTATGAACATTGACAAACCCGTGTTTCCATTTTATAGAATCTTGACATCACTATTTTACAAAGGAGGGGTTCAATGGATAATCAGAAATGCACCCATGATTCCAGCGTGATCATCTCCCGGATCCTGCTGCCGGAAGATGCCAATGCCGCCGGCATTGTTCACGGGGGGGTCATCATGAAGGAAATCGACAATGCCGCCGGGGTCTGCGCCGTCCGGCATACCCGGAAAATATGCGTCACCGCGTCCATCGACCGCCTGGACTTTCACAAACCCGCCTTTATCGGCAATCTTCTGACCATCAAGGCCGGGATCAATATGACGGGAAAAACCTCCATGGAAATCGGGGCCAGGGTGGAAACCGAAGACCTGTTGACCGGGACCAAAACCCATCTGGCCTCGGCCTACCTGACCTTTGTGGCCCTGGGACCGGACAAGCGGCCCGTGCCCGTCCCGCCCCTGACCCTGGTCACGGAAGAAGATCTCCGGCGAAACCGGGAGGCCCTGGCCCGCAGAGCCCTGCGCATGTCTGAAAAAAAGAAGGAATATGAATGCCAGAGGGATGAAAACAAGTGCTGAACCCGGATACGCATGGGGAAAACACAACACCGGGCCCGGCCGGTAAAAAAGGCGGAAAACCTTGACGCTTTATGCCTGCCGCCATTTTGTTCCTTTGCTGGATGCCACGGTTTTTGTGGCACCGACGGCCCAGATCATCGGGAATGTTCATATCGGCCCGCTCTCCTCGGTCTGGTTTCATACGGTGTTGCGCGGGGATCTGGCCGAAATCAGGATCGGTGAACGAACCAATATCCAGGACCTTTGCATGGGCCATGCCGACGAGGGTATCCCCCTGACCATCGGTAACAGGGTGACCGTGGGCCACAGAAGCATCCTCCACGGCTGCACCATTGAAGACGAATGCCTTGTGGGCATGGGCGCCATTGTCATGAACCATGCCGTCATCGGAAAAGGGTCCATCATTGCGGCCGGAACCCTGGTCCTGGAAAAAACCATTATCCCTCCCTACAGCCTGGTCACAGGGTCTCCGGGCAGCGTCAAAAAAACCTTTCAGAACCGGGAAGAAACCCAAAAAAACATCAGGGCCATGTCTGAAAGCTATGTGGAAAGCGCCCGGATCTTTGGTTCTCCTCAAAACTTTTATCCCATCAAAGGCTGAGACGGATTTCACATGACCCCTGCCGTCAACAGCTTGAAAAAGGCAAAGGTCCGCTACACCCTTCATTCCTATGATCACGACCCCGCATCCAAATCCTATGGCGAAGAGGCGGCCCAAAAGCTGAACGTCTCCTTTGACCGGCTTTTCAAAACCCTTGTGGCGGCTGGGGAAGACGGCACCTTCATGACGGCCCTGGTCCCGGTTTCAAAGCAGCTCGACCTGAAGGCCCTTGTTAAGGCCACCGGAATAAAAAAAGCGGAAATGGCGGAAAAGCAGGATGTCGAACGGGTAACGGGCTATGTTTTGGGCGGGGTCAGCCCCCTGGGCCAGAAAAAAAAGCTGGCCGTCTTCATGGATACCTCGGCCCGAAATTTTGATACGATTTTCGTCAGCGCCGGTCGAAGGGGACTACAGATCGAGATCTCCCCAAAGGACCTGGCCCGGCTGACCCAGGCCGTATTTCTTGACATCAGCCGGTAAACGAGTGTAATCTGCTAGTTGTAGAAAAAACCGTATCCCCTTTTTGTAAACAAACAGGACAGGAAAATGAAGCCGTCAACCCCGGAATTGGAAAAAGACCCGCTTGAAAACCCTCTGGCCGGACATGAAACCTGGTATCGCCGGTTATTCAAATGCCACCGGGATGCCGCCTATCTTCTGGCCCAGGACGGCAGCCTCATCGATGCCAACCCTTCTGCATGCAACACCTTGGGAAGAAGCCGCCAGGACCTGCTGTCTTTGAACATAAAAGATGTGGATTTCAATTACGATGAGGCCGGCTTCCTGTCCTTCTGGTCCGGCCGGCCCGACGAAGAGATGCGCATATTTGAATCCCGCCATATCCGGGCCGACGGCACGATTTTCCCTGTGGAAATCATTGCCATTCCCTTTATTGAACAAGGCAGGCGATTTGTATACGGATTTGCCCGGGATATGACCCTCCAGAAACAGGCTGAAAAGGCCCTCAAACAGAGCAAAAACGACTTGGCCGCCCTCATCCACGCAAGCCCTGAATCGGCCCTGCTGGTCGATACCGAAGGCCGTATCATTCTTTGCAATGCCATGGTTCCCCAACGGCTGGGGCTTGGGGTCCGGGATATGGTGGGCCGGTCTGTTTTCGACTATATGCCGCCGGAAACGGCAACCCTCAGGCGCAACCATATCGCAGAAGTGGTCCGGACCGGCGAGCCTCTTCATTTCAAGGACAGTTTGGGCGACCGGTTTTACAGCCATTACCTCTATCCGGTCATGGACGATTTTAAACAGGTGACCCGCATCGCCATTTTCGGCCATGACATTACCGAATTTAAACGGGCCGAACAAAGCCTTCAGGGCGACAACGACCTTCTGGCATCGGTCCAGGAGGCCCAAAGCCTTTTCATCTCAGGCCGGGAACCGAAAGAGGTGTATGAGAATCTGATCCGGATCCTGGTCCGGCACACCAAAAGCGAACTGGGTTTTCTTCATGAGGTCCAGTATGACCCGGAAGGCGCTCCCTGTCTGGTGAGCCTGGCCATTTCAGATCCTGCCTTGGATGACATCGCCCTTCTTCACCTCAACAGAGCCCCTGTTTTCGAAGGCCGGACCGTTATTGCCAAAAAGGACGCGAAGGACGATGCCGATACAGACATTCCATTGAATCATCCCCGGTTGAACCGCTATATGGGGATTCCCCTTTATTTCAGGAATGAGATCATGGGCGTGGCCGGTGTTACCAACCGTTTAGATGAATACACGGAAACTCTGGCTGAATCCATGAAACCCTGGGCCCAGGCCTGTGCGGCCATGATCTGGGCCGGGCGGATGGTCCGGCAGCAAAAGGAAACCGAAAAACGGGTCCTCCAACTGCAAAAGGCCGAAAGCCTGGGCCGGATGGCCGGGGCCGTAGCCCATCATTTCAACAATATGATGGCCGTTGTCATGGGAAATCTTGAACTGGCCCGGTCGGATCTGCCCCGGGAATCCCGGACTTACAAAAACCTGTTTCGAGCTGAAAAGGCCGGCTGGCGGGCCGCCGATATGAGTCTGCTCATGTTGACCTACCTGGGCCAGCAACAGGGAAAACCCAAACCCCTGGATCTGTCAAAAATCACCCGGGACTGTCTTGAAAAAATCCATGCCCAATTGAGGAAAGAGCTGACCCTGGAATTGAATCTTTTGCCCCAGGGACCCGTCATCCAGGCAGACCCGGCCCAGATGGAACAGGCTTTAAACGCCCTGGTCACCAATGCCTGGGAGTCCATGGACGAATATCCCGACGGCAGGGTAAAGGTCTGCGTCGGAATCCGCCCGGCATCCTCCATTGGTCAAGAACACCGGTTTCCGGTAGATTGGCAAAGCCCTGATCCTTCCTTTGCCTGCCTCAGCATCACGGACACGGGCAAGGGACTGGATGAGGTCATGATCGGCGGCATCTTTGATCCCTTTTTTACCGACAAATTCACCGGCCGGGGGCTGGGCCTGCCCGTCACCCTGGGTATCGTCAAGGCCCACGGGGGGTGCATCACCCTGGAAAGCAAACCCGGCAAAGGCAGCACCTTCAGCATTTTTCTACCCCTTTCCCCGGCAGCAATCGGGAAAAAAAGCCCTGACCTGTATCAAGGAGTAATATGATGCCAACCCGGAACCCCTGGTCTTTTCATGGATATTTTTTCCTGATGACCGTTGTTTTCATCCTGGTTCCGGCATTTCTCCCGGCGCTTTCCGCAACAGCCGGGGAAGCCGTGGTTCGGGTGGGGGTCTATGAAAATTCCCCCAAGGTCTTTACCTCGGAACAGGGGGAGCCGGCCGGGATCTTTATCGATATTATCCGGCAGATTGCGGAGCTTGAGGGATGGACCCTGGAATATGTCCACGGGACCTGGACCGAAGGCCTGGACCGCCTGGCCAAAGGGGAAATCGACCTCATGCCCGATGTGGCCTATACCGCCGCCAGGGAAAAAACCTATGCCTATCACCAGGTGCCGGTGCTCTCGGACTGGTTCCAGGTCTATGCCCGGAAGGGCAGCGGGATCAAATCCATTGTGGACCTGGACGGCAAACGGATCCTTGTCCTGGACCGGTCGGTTCAGCAATCCTCGTTTGGACAGATGGTCCAGGGCTTCGGAATCAACTCCATCCTCACCGGCCTGCCGGATTACAAGGCCATTTTCGAGAAGATTGCGGCCGGCGAAGCCGATGCCGCCATCACCAACCGGTTTTACGGGATGACCCACGCCGCAAAATACGGGCTGGAAGACACGGCCATTATTTTCAATCCGACCAAGCTCTTTTTTGCAGCCCCTTTGCAGCATAACGGCGGTCCGTTGCTGACCGCCATCGACACCCGCCTGGATCAATTTAAACGAGATTCCCAATCCATATATTATGCCTCCCTGGCGCGGTGGACATCGGAAAAGGTGAATTTCAGCCTGCCGGCCTGGGTCCGGATCACAGGCCTCATCATCGGTGTTGCGCTGATCATGAGCCTTTTGGGCAGCCTTGTCCTCAAACGCCAGGTGAACCTCCGGACCCGGGAATTGCAGGACATCAACCGGGAAATGGAAGGCCGGATAGAACAACGGACCGCCGAGCTGGCCGTGGCCATGCAAAAAGCCCAGGCCGCCGACCATCTCAAATCCGCCTTTTTAGCCTCCATGAGCCACGAACTGAGAACCCCCTTGAATTCCATCATCGGCTTCACCGGTATCCTTCTCCAGGGGCTGGCCGGACCCTTGAACGAAGAACAGAAAAAACAGCTCCTCATGGTGCAGAACAGTTCCCGGCATCTTCTGGCCCTGATCAATGATGTGCTGGATATTTCCAAAATCGAGGCAGACCAGTTGTCCCTTTCCTTCAGCACCTTTGAATTGAGGCCCTCCATCGAAAAAACGGTCAAGCTGGTGGCCCCCCTGGCCTATAAAAAAGGGCTTGAACTGGTATTGGAAATCGGCCCGGATGTGGCTGCCGTCACCACGGATCAGCGCCGGCTGGAACAGGTCATCCTCAATTTGCTCAACAATGCCGTTAAATTCACTGAAAAAGGGAGGGTGTCCCTGGCCTGCCGCACCGAAAAAAACGGGTATCTCCTGTCCGTGTCCGACACCGGCATCGGCATCCGGGCCGAAGAAATCCCGGGTCTTTTTCAACCCTTTCACCAGATCGACACCGGCCTGTCCCGCAAACATGAAGGGACCGGACTGGGACTTTCCATCTGCAAAAAGTTAGTGGGAATGATGAGAGGCACCATCGAGGTTCAAAGTCAATGGCGCGAGGGCAGCATCTTTACCGTCTGGTTTCCGGAAAATGGAGGAGAATCGTCATGACCAAATCGTTACTGATTATTGAAGATAATGCCCAGAATTTTTATATGATGCGTTTTTTGCTGGAAAAAAACGGGTTTACCGTTATTGGGGCCGAAAACGGCCGGGAGGGCATTGAAAAAGCCCTGGAATCCAATCCCAAAGCCATTCTGCTGGATATCCAACTGCCGGAAATGGATGGCTATGCCGTGGCCCGGGAACTTAAAAAACACCCTGAACTGGATAGGGTACCGATTATTGCGGTCACCTCCTACGCCATGGTGGGAGACAGGGAAAAAATCATGGAAGCAGGCGCCACCGGCTATATTGAAAAACCCATCAACCCGGATACCTTTGTTGCGGAAATCCTCCAATATCTTCAGGACCAGGAGAAACCCTCATGAAAATTCTGATTGTGGATGACCATGAGGAGAACCTGTATCTTCTGGAAAGCATGCTCAAGGCCGGCGGACACCGGATACTGCCGGCTGAAAACGGGGAAGAGGCATGGAAAATCCTTGAGTCCGAAGAAATTGACCTCATTATCAGCGATATCCTCATGCCGGTCATGGATGGGTTTCAATTGTGCCGGAAAGTCAAAACCGACCAACGGCTGCGCACCATTCCCTTTATCATCTACACCGCCACCTATACGGGCGCCCAGGACCAGGCCTTTGCCATGACCATCGGTGCGGACCGGTTTATTGAAAAGCCATGCGAGCCTGAGGTTTTCATAGCCGCAGTCCATGAAGTCACGGCCTCTGCCGGCCGGTCCCCGGATATCCCGGCCCCGGTAAAGGAGGAAGAAGCCCTCAGGCTCTACAGCGAGCGTCTGGTCCGAAAACTTGAAAAGAAAATGCTGGAAGCCGAACAAGAAATCCAGGCCCGGAAAGAGAGTGAATCCCGGTTCCGTTTATTTACGGAAACGGCGCCCGTGGGCGTCATCATTGCCAATCAGGACCAGAAAGCGGTCTATATCAGCCAGAAATGCATTGATCTTTTTGGCTATACCCTGGATGACATCCCCGATATAGAGGCCTGGCTCGCCCTTGCCTACCCGGACGAGGCCTTGCGAAACCGGGTTCGCAGGGAATGGCAGGCTGAGGTGGATAGGGCCAGGGCCACCCTGTCTGAAATCAGGCCCCTGGAATATCCTGTGACATGTAAAAACGGCAGGGTCCGTGAAATTGAATTCAGAATGTCCACCAATGGGGATCTGGATTTTATTGTACTGACCGATATCACCCAGCGAAAACAAGCCGAGGCGGAATGGAAAAAACTCCAGGACCAGTTGACCCAGGCCCAGAAAATGGAATCCGTGGGCCGTCTGGCCGGGGGAGTAGCCCATGATTACAACAATATGCTGAGCGTGATCATCGGTTATGCGGAATTGGCCCTGGACAAGCTTAAACCCGGCGAGCCACTGCATGACGACCTTACCGAAATCCTCACCGCTGCCCGGCGGTCCGCCGACATTACCCGGCAATTGCTGGCCTTTGCGCGTCAACAGACCGTTGCCCCCAAAATCATCGACCTCAACCAGACCATCCAATATATGCTCAAAATGATGAAACGGCTTATCGGAGAAAATATTAAATTAACCTGGCTGCCCGGAACCGATCTCGGAAAAATCAAAATAGACCCGTCCCAGATTGATCAAATCCTGGCCAATCTCTGCGTCAATGCCAGGGATGCCGTCTCCGGCGTGGGCAAAATCACCATAGAAACCAGGGCCGTCCGGTTTGACAAAGCTTACTGCGACAGCCATGCCGGTTTCGTTCCCGGAGAATTTACCATGCTGGCCGTAAGCGACGATGGTTCCGGTATGGATAAGGAAATCCAGGACCGGATTTTTGAACCGTTTTTTACCACCAAGGGGATCGGCGAAGGGACCGGTTTAGGGCTTTCAACGGTTTACGGGATTGTCAAACAGAACAACGGATTCATCAATGTCTACAGCGAGCCGGGGAAAGGGACCAGCTTCAGGATCTATCTGGCCCGCCATTCGGGTCCGGAGGGTGAATCCTGCCGGGAAGAGATGCGGGAAACCCCGCTCAGTTGCGGAGAAACCATACTGCTGGTGGAGGACGAAGCCGCCATCCTGAAAATGGCTGAAAGAATTCTCAAGGATCTCGGATATACCGTATTGTCCGCCATATCCCCCCTCAAGGCCCTGGACCTGGCAAAAGCCTATGGGGACAAGATCCATCTCCTGATAACGGATATGGTTCTGCCGGAAATGAACGGCAAGGATCTGGCCCGGCAGGTTCAATCCATTTATCCGGCCATCAAAATTCTGTTCATGTCGGGCTATACGGCCAATGCCATTGCCCATCACCATGTATTGGAGCCCGGCCTCTGCTTTTTGCAGAAGCCGTTTTCCGTCAAAGATATGGCCGTCAAGGCCAGAGAGGCCTTGGAGAATACATAAGATCCGGATAAGGATCCATGGAAGGGTTGAGCGCCGGATAACCCCTGGGCCTGTGCCTCAGATTGAATCCGGATGACCCGTTGCGGCATCCAGGGCCTCCCGCAATTTCAGGGCCAGATCGTTTTTTGAAAAGGGTTTCTGAATAAAACACACCCCTTCATCCAGGACCCCGTGATGGGCAATGACATCAGCGGTATAGCCGGACATGAACAAGAGTTTCAGGTCCGGATACAGCCTGGTCAATTGTGCGGCCAGATCCCGGCCGTTCATTTCCGGCATGACCACATCGGTCATGAGCAAATCGATTTTCCCGGCATGGGTCCGGACCAGTTGCAAGGCTTCCGCCGGACTTGAGGCCGCCAGAACCCTATACCCCATCCGTTCCAGCATCAACCGGGCCAGCCCCAGGATGGCGGCTTCATCCTCCACCAGCAACAGGGTTTCATCGCCTCCCGGAGCGGCTTCTCCTGAAGGATGGGTGGTGACGGCCGGACCACCGGACAGGTACCGGGGCAGATAAATCCTGAAAGTCGTTCCCCGGCCCGGTTCACTGTAGACATTGATAAAGCCCTGATTCTGTTTGACAATGCCGTATACCATGGCAAGGCCGAGGCCGGTGCCCTTGCCCAGGTCCTTGGTGGTGAAAAAGGGCTCGAAAAGATTGTCCAGGGTCTCTTTGTCCATGCCGCAACCATTGTCGCTGACGGCCAGGAGGACAAAATCGCCGGGCAGAAAGCCTGTGTGCTCGGTGCAATAACCCTGGTCAAAGGTCTTCATGCCGGTTTCGATGGTGATCTTTCCCACGCCGGTAATGGCGTCCCTTGAATTGACGCAGAGATTGGCCAGGATCTGATCAACCTGGGAAGGGTCTATCTTAACGGGCCACAGATCCTGGGCCGGTTTCCAGATCAGGTCGATATCTTCTCCGATGAGGCGGTGCATCATGGTGATCATTTGCTGGACCGCCTGGTTCAGGTTCAAAACCTTGGGGCTGATCATCTGCTTTCTGGCAAAGGTCAGCAATTGGCGGGTCAGATCGGCGGACCGCTGGGCCGCCGCCTGAATCTCTTTGAGCTCTGCATAAAGGGGAGAATTATCGCTGACCTCTTCCAATGCCATTTCCGCATGGCCCAGGATCACTCCCAGCATATTGTTGAAATCATGGGCCACCCCACCGGCCAGCCGGCCCACGGATTCCATTTTCTGGGCCTGGATCAACTGATCCTGGAGTTTTTCCCGTTCCGCCTCAGCCTTTTTACGGTCCGTGATATCGTGTAAAATACAATGGGTCTGCTGAAAATGGCCGTTTTGATCCCTGGCGATCTTGCCATTGAAAGAGACTTGAATCAATGCCCCGTCTTTCTTCATCATCTCAAATTCAACGCCCAGAATTTCACCGATGGCCTTGAAGCGCGGAAAATTTTCCTTGAAATGATCCTGCCAGTCCGGATGCAGAAAATCGGCAAAGGATTTTCCGATGACGTCTTCCCTTGTATAGCCAAGGGTATCCAGCCAGGTTTGATTCACCTGGATAAAACGGCCGTTTTCATCCAGGGACTGATACCCCAGGGGGGCTTTTTCGTAGAGCAGCCGGAAGCGGGCCTCGCTTTCCTTCAGGGCCTGTTCGGCGTCCAGACGTTCCATTTCCCCGGCAGCGCGCACGGCCACCAGCTTCAGGACATTCTCGGCCAGGATGCGGTTTGTCAGCGGCTTACGCCCGATGACCGCGATGAGGCCGATGGGAGCGCCGGTATGGCCAAAGAGGGTCACACCGGCATAGCTCTCTGCGCAGAGATCCTGGAGCACCTGGTCCCGGGGAAAGGACCGCTTGACACCGGCGGGAAAGCAGCAGACCGTCTTGCCCACAACATCCCCGCAGGGCGTGTCTTTCAGATCATAAATCACATTGTCCTCAAAATGACCGTCACACCAGACAGAAACCGTCCGGGCCGTCAGACCGGATCCCTCAAGGCGGTCAATACAGACAAAATCCATGTCCAGGGTTTGGGCCAGGTACCGGGCCAGCATATCAAAAAACGGCTCACCGGCCCTGCCCGTGGTGCTTTGGGCCAGGAACAGCAGAACGGCCTCCTCTTGTTTGCGTCCGGTGATATCCTGATAATTCCCCAGAAGCCCCCCGATATCCGGATCATGAAAAAGGCCGGTCCCTGTAAATTCTATCCACCGGTAGCCGCCATCCCTGTGTTTATAACGGACTTCCATGGTTCCGACGGCATCGGGCTCCTGCATCATCTTTTCGAAAAATGTCCGGGCAGAGGACAGGTCATCGGGATGTACATTATCCCAGGCGCTGGTGCCGATGAGTTCTTCGGGTTTCCAGCCGAACCGTTTTTCAATGTTCGGGCTTTTATACCGGATGATGCCGCCCTCATCAATGATGGTGATGACATCCCCGATATTGGCCACCATTTTGGCTTGCCTGGCCGATAGAATTTCATACCGGTCTGCAGACTCAATCAGGGATAGGGTCTTTCTTTTTACCTGCTGTTTGAGCGCAAGGACGAAGGCAGCGGCAACCAACGCAGAAATACCGGTCCCTATCAATACGATGACCAGCCAGCGGGGGATAACGGTAATCGTATCCGTCCGGTGCAGCCATTTCTGGCGAGCCTTTTCATAGGGCGAATCGTCTTGAATCCGCCAATTGGCAAGATTGGTTTCCAGGAGGGCCAGCAAATCCTGATGTTTATCTTTGGCAACCGCAAAAAAAATGTCAAAGGGGTTAAAAACAATGCCGGTTGATCTAAGGCCATATTCTCTGTGCCTGGCGCTGCCAAAGGTGCTGTTGACCACCCCGGCGTCGGCCTCTTTGGATGCGACTGCCTTAAACACCTCATCAAAATTGGATTTTTTAATAAAATCGCATGTGATATTAAACTGTTTTACAAGATTAGCAAAATTTCCGGCATTGTAATCCCCTTCCATGACGGCGATTCGTTTACCCTGCACCTCACGTATCCCGTCAATTCCGGACGCCGCCGTGGTATAGAGTTCGGCCCACACCGTCAGAAGCGGAGTAACCGTATAGTCCAGAAACCCTGCCCTCTCCTTGGTAAAGGCGACACTGGTCAGGACATCCACCTCCCCGGATTGTATCCGCTCCAGCCCCTCGGCCCAGGAACCGTAAACATATTCAAACCGGATGTTTTCCCGCTGACCGATATCGGCCAGGGCATCCACATAAAATCCTTTTACAACCCCGTCGGTATCCTTGAAGATGCCCGGATAATAATTAAAGGCCCCGACCCGGACGACCCTATGTTCGGCAGCTTCCAGTGAGATACCGCCCAGAAGGAAAAGAATCATGCCCACGGCCCATAGAACGGCCAGGGACCATTTGGACGGCCGTATCGCCGATTTCCTGAATTCCTCCTGAACACTATTTTTCACTCTGCTGTTCCCCGATTTTGTGGTATGGGTCACTTTATTCTCATATTTTAAAAAGAGACTATTACCGAAAGATAGATTTAACCTATCACACAATGATGTCTGAAACAATAGTGTAAAAATCCGCTTTATTTTCCACGAAAAAGTTCCAACTCACCCGGAATAGACATTAAACAATTTGATCTGCCTGATGGATCAAGATTTATCCTTATACAAATCATAATCCGGATAATATTTTTTGGCGCAGTCCTGACAGATGCCGTGGCTGAATTTGGCTTCAGAGTGCTGGTCAATATAGACCTCAATCTGGTTCCAATACCCTTTGTCGTCCCGGATCTTTTTGCAGTGGGAGCAGATGGGCAAAAGCCCGCTCAACTGTTTCACATTGGCCAGGGCCTGCCGGAGTTCCCGGATAAGATCGGCATTCTGCTTTTCAGCCGTATCCCGCTGATCTAAATGGCGGCTGTTTTGAAGGGCGATGGCGGCCAGCTCGCCGAATCCGCCGGCGATTCGGGCATCATTCTCCGTAAAATCCGTGCTCTTATTGGCAAGCCCCATGATGCCCACGGTTTTCCCTTCTATCACCAGGGGGGCGAACAGGACATTGCCGAGCCATACATGGCCTTCGGGCATGAATTTGACCCAGTCGGAATTCATAAAATCATTGTCATAAACGGTGGAATTGGTCCGGTAAGCGGTTTCCCTCAATCCCCGGATGGGCATGGGCAGTTCCGGATCAACCGTGCAGGGCAGTCCTCCGGCTTCCAGAAACAATACCTCGTTTTCATCCCCGGCCTCGGACAGCAGGGCAATATAACCCGAGGTGGCCCCAATGATCTCGGAACAGATATCAAACACATGCCGGGCCGTTGTCTTAAAATCCGTGGCCGCCAGGACAGCCCTGGCGCCCCTTAACAATCCCCTGATCTCGTTCTCCCGGATTCTGGATTCGTTCAGGAGATTCTGAAGCGTGGATCTGGCCGTTTCCAGATGGGCCTTCAACTGATGCCGTTCCATGGCATAGCGCAGGGTCCGGGTGATGGCGGCAACCGAGGGTTCCCCCTTATGGATATAGTCCTGGGCCCCTTTTTGAATGGCTGAAAGGGACAGCTCAAGGTCCTTGGCCCCGGATATGATGATGACCGGAATATTGGGAAAGCCTTCATGAAAGGACAGAAAGGTGCTGAGCCCGACACTGTCCGGCAGATGAAGGTCCAGGATGGCCGCATGAATCATATTTTCTTTGGCCAGGGCCAGGGCTTTTTCCAGCCGGTCGGCATGAAAAATTGAGATGGCCATGTCTTCCGAGGATTCAAGAACTTCTTTTAACAGCAAAAAATCATCGGGGCTGTCTTCCAGAATCAGGATATGGATTTCTTGACGCGCCATTATCCCCTCCTTCGCGGCAGCCTCACCAATTGAAACCAGAACCCTTCAATCTGTCGTACAATTTCGGAAAACCGCATAAAATCGACGGGTTTGGGAATATAACAATTGGCATGGAGTTTATAGGCCTTGCAGATGTCTTCCTCGCTTTGGGAGGTGGTCAGGACCACCACGGGCAGATCCGTCAGATCCGGGTCATTCCGGATTTCCTTGAGCACCTCCCGGCCGTCCATCAAGGGCAGGTTCAAATCCAGGAGCACCAGATCCGGCCGGGAGCGATTAGCATATTCTCCTTCCCGCCGCAAAAATTTCATGGCTTCCAGGCCGTCGGACACCACATGCACGTCCATGCGGACCTTTGAATCCTTCAAAGCCTCCAGGGTCAGTTCCACATCATCCACACTGTCCTCCACCAGGAGGACTTGAGCCGGTCTTGCCTCATCCGTCAATGTCATTTAACACTCCTTTCTTTGGGCAGGGTAAACGAGAAGGCGGCCCCTTCTCCTTTCCGGGATTCAACCTGGATACTGCCGTTGTGACGTTCTACGATTTTTTTGCACAGGGCCAGCCCGATGCCGGTCCCTGAATATTCCTGCCGGGTATGCAGGCGCTGGAATATCATAAAAATACGGTCATGAAATTGAGGGTCGATGCCGATGCCGTTATCCCTGACATAAAACCGGCAGGTTTCCCCCTCTTCCTCACACCCTATTTCAATCTCGGGGGGTTTATCCTGATGGTATTTCAAGGCATTGGCCAATAGATTCTGGAAAAGGCTGACCATCTGGTTTTGATCCACCCGGAGCGTGGGCAATGGGGCGCAGGAGATCCTGGCCTGCTTTTCCTGGATGACGGGATTCAGATTTTCCAGGACGGCCTGAACAATTTCGTTCAAGTCCGTCCGTTCCAGGACCAGGGCCTGGGTGTTCACCCGGGACAGGGACAGAAGATCATTGATGAGACCCTGCATGCGATGCCCGGCAGCGACGGCCCGTTCGATATAATGATGTCCTTTTTCGTCCAATTGGCCCGCATACCGGGATTCGATCAATTGAAGAAACCCCACGGCGGCCCGCAGGGGCTCCTGGAGGTCATGGGAGGCCACATAGGCAAATTGCTGGAGCTCGGCATTGGACCGCTCCAGATCGGCCAGGGTCTTTTTCAGGATTTCCTCCATTTTCAGGCGCTCGGTAAGATCAATCAGCGTCGCCAGAAAATCGGCCTGAAAAGCGGTTCCCGAAATGATCACCTCTTTGACCTCACCGCTCTTGCAGGTCACATGATATTCAATGGGCTCTATGCTGGTTTGTGCATCCCGGGCCTCTTTGACGGCCTTTTCCCAGGTGTCCATGACCCATTGCCGGTACCTCGGGTCAGGATAGGCCTTTGCCCACCAGTCTGCCAGGCTGGGAATATCCGACAGGGAATACCCGAACACCTGGGTAAATTTTATATTCACATCCACGAAGATCCCCTCATGATTGACATAGCAGAGGGGAATGGCCGCCACATGGAACAGGGTCCGAAATTTGGTCTCGCTTTTCTGCAGGGTGAGTTCGGCAGATTTTCTATCCTCGATTTCTTTTCGCAGATCACGGGTTTTCCGTGCAACCTCTCTTTTCAAATACCAGAGTCCCAGAGCCGCCGTGAGAAAAAGCAGGGGCAGAAGAATGGAAGCCAGGTATTTGGCGATCCTGGCCCAGCTTACCGATGGCTGGGGCAGGATGGGACCGAACCATCGGTCATAAATTTCATTGTATATGCCGTTGGCAATGACGATGCTCAGGCCCTCATTTAAAATGGCCAGCAATTCTTTATGTCCCTCGGGCACGGCAAAACAGAATTTCTGTTCATAGCCGGACAAAGGTTTGGCCGCAGGTTTTAAACTGGTCTCTTCAATGGACCCGATGCTGACCACATTGTTGATGTTCAGTTTTTCAAGAAGCTGGAACCCCACCAACTGCAGCATGAGAACGGCATCATGCCGGCCTGAAGACAGAAGGGTCATGGCCTCTTCATAATTTTCCGTCAGGATCAAAGCGTCGGTCAACTGGTTTTGCACGGCATATTCATGGGCGTTGTCGCCCTTCATGACCAGGACTTCCCTGCCCTTTAAATCCGCCTCACTCTGAATGGAGGTGTCTCCTTTGCGGACAAACACGGTGCCGTGCAGCCGCAGATAGGAAGCGGAAAAATCAATCTCCCGGTCCCGTTCCCTGGAGTATGAAACCAGGGGAAGGACGTCCAGTTCCCCTTGGATTAATTTCTGTTTGATGTGATGCCAGGGCCCTACCGTAACCTCTATCTTTAACCCCATGGCCTGAACAACCGCCTTCAGGAGTTCAACGGAAAACCCGTCCGCCGACCCATCCGGGAGCACCACGGCAAAGGGGGGATAATCCAGTTCGCTGGCGGATTGAAGGGGCCGGGCGCCTGAATGGCCCCCAGGCAAATCACTGCCATGGCCGGACAGGGGCATGCTCACCCATGCCAGACCCATGCAGAACAACAGGCTTGCGATTCGAAATCTCATGATGCTGTTCCCCTCCCATCCATCAGGGACCGGTTCAATGCCGTTTTCAGTTCAGCCGTTGAATAGGGTTTATGCAAAAAGGCATTGGGCTGCTCGGGCGCATCCCGGTTTAGGGCCAAGGCTTCTTCGTAACCGCTGGCCAGGATAACCGGCAAACCGGGCTGGATCGTTCGCAAGGCCGCAAGGGTTTCCCATCCGTCCAACCCCGGCATGGTGAGATCGGTGATCACACAACAGACCTCGCCCTGGTGTTGGCGAAAAAGGTCCAGGGCCTCGGCCCCGCCGGCTGCAGACAGGATTGAAAACCCCAGACGTTCCAGCAGGGTCTCCCCCATTTTCCGGACCGGTTCCTGGTCATCCACCATCAGGACAAGGCCGCTGTATTCAGCTTCCCTGGTCCTGGCGGCCCTATCGGATGCTTCGGGAGAGGCCTCGTTAAAAACCGGCAGCAATATGCGAAAGGTGCTTCCCTGATCCTTGATGCTCTCCACCTGGACGGCTCCCTGCCATGCTTTAACAAGACCCAGAACCACGGACAGGCCAAGGCCCCGGCCCGTGAATTTGGTCGTAAAAAAAGGATCAAACAGCTTGGGCATTTCCGGTTGAGGGATGCCGCATCCCGTGTCCGCCACCGTCAGGCAGGCGTAGGTGTCGTCAACCGGTTTCCAGGTCATGGGCGCAATCAAGCCCCCGGGGATGTCCGCCGCCGGGAGGATTCCCACCGAAAGTCTGACCCTGCCCTTACGGCTGCCCATGGCTTCCGTACCGTTGGTGATCAAATGGTTCAGGATGATCCGGATCTGGTTGGCATTGGCAAAGACCATGGGACCTGACAACATGACGTCCGTTTCCAGGACAACACCTTTGGGGATGAGGGCCTGGACAATGGGCAGATGCCGGCGGACCAGCCGGGAAAGGTCCAGGGCCTCGCTTTTATCGATTCCCTGGCCGATATAGGTCAGCATGAGCCCGCTGATCTCCGATGACCTTCTGGCCGCCTTCAGGGCTGCCAGAAGACAATTTCGGATTCCGGGGGCCTCTTGCAGATCCTCCAGTGCAATCTCCAGATTGCCCAGAACCACCGTAAGCTGGTTGTTAAAATGATGGGCCACGGCGCCGGCCATGCGGGACAGGCTTTCGGTCTTACGCAGGTGGTGGGATTGTTCATCGGCCTGTTTTCGCTCATTGGTATCAATGATAAATCCTTCCAAGCCGATGACTTCGCCGTCCTGCACGACAGGATGGGCGGAAAAGCTATGGTATCCGATGGAGCCGTCCCTGCATTTCCGGGTAAACTCCCCGGTGGCAATGGCCTTTCCGCTGAAAAGCCTTTCCACATTCTGATCCGCGGCGCTGAGGTCCGATGACGCCTGGGTCAGGGTATAGGGCCGTCCAATGACCTCATCGGCCGAATCATAGCCATGGATTTTCAGCCAGGCCTGATTCACCTGCTGAAAATTTCCCTGTTTATCGATGAAAAAATAACCGGCACTGGTATTTTCAATAATCCGGCGAAACCGTTCCTCCTTGTCCCGCAGGGCCTGCTCAATCTGCTTGTGTTCGGTCATATCATAGCCGATGGCGATGCGCCCGGCGATTTCACCCGGAACGATTCCATAGGGATGGTAATGGAGCTGAACGAATCGCCTGCCCAGGCTCGGTGAATCCAACCAGATGCCAAAGGAGAAAGCCTCTCCTTTTAAGCAGCGGTCTGCCCTCTCCTTTACGATTTCCCTGAATTCTTTCGTCCCGATAATATCCTGCACATGCTTTCCGATGATCTCGGTTTTATCCAGATTCCAGAATCGCTCAAAACCGGGGTTGACCATCACATAGGTATTGTTCTCATCAATGACGGCCATGGGTTCCGATATGGACGATACAATGGTTTTATATATATTGACCGAGGTTTCCGTCAGGGAATTTGTCAGTTCCCGGTTTTTCTCCAACATCATCTGATTTGTATATAGAATTTCAAGGTCGGACTGGATCATGCGCTGGAATTTCTGCATCAACCGCTCAAAGACATCTGAATAAACATTCTCCTTGTTGTCCAGAACACAGATGGTGCCAAAGGGGCTTCCGTCGGGCAAAAGAATGGGAAACCCGAGATAGGAAATCATATTCCATTTGATATCAGGGTTCTCTTTCCAGCGCTCATCCTTCAGGGCATTGGGAACCAGAAGCCTGTCCCGGCTTTTGATGACCGTCTCGCAATACAGGCCCGACCCCCAGACAGGCTCCCTATCTCCCGGATGATAGGGATTGCCGTTGCTGCGGCTGGACACAAACACTTCCATATACGGCTCCTGGAGCCGCATCACCAGGGCGGCGGGGATCTCAAAAATATGCGCCAGGATATCAACCATCTCCTGCCAGTCTTCCAGTTTGGCGTCCGGAACCTGGACCTGAATCTTATGTTGCATTTTTGTCTCCATCCAGAACATCCCGTATTTTCAAGGCCAGATCCTTCATGATGATCGGTTTTAATACCAGTCCCCTGATGCCCAGGGATTTGATTCTCTCTTCCGTCAGGGTTTCGCTGAATCCGGTGCACAGAAGGACCGGAATATCCGGCCGGATGCGGATCAGTTCAACGGCCAGTTTATCGCCGGACAGAGTGGGCATGGCCATGTCCGTAATGACCAGGTCAAATTGATCCGGGCCGGCCCTGAAGGTTTTCAGGGCTTCCATACTGCCGGAACAGGCGGTTGCATCATAGCCGAGGCGCTTCAGCATCTGTCGTTCCATGGCAATGATGGCCTCTTCATCATCCACCAGCAAGACTTTTTCCGATCCACCCGGCAGGGCCTCACGTGTCAACAATTCTTTTTTTTCAGCACCCTGGCCGACAACCGGCAGATAAACCCGGAATTCAGTCCCCCGCCCCGGCTCACTGGACACCTGAACCGCCCCGTTCATGGCCTTTACAATCCCGTGAACCACGGACAGCCCCATTCCTGTTCCTTTTCCCTTTTCCTTGGTGGTAAAGAACGGCTCAAAGATTCGATCCCGGATTTCCCGGGGAATTCCCGGGCCCGTATCGGCCACCGTGAGGCAGGCATAGACGCCGGGGGCCATATCCGGATAGACCGGATCCGGCCGGTTCCATCGGATTTGTTCGAGGCTGACCTTCAATTCCCCCCCACCCTCTTCCATGGCATGATAGGCATTGGTGGTCAGGTTCATAACGATCTGGTGGATATGGGTGGGGTCCGCCGTAACCGCACCGCAGCCGGGTTGGATGTTCTGAACCATGGCAATGCTGGTGGGGATGGTGGCTCGAATCAATTTCAGGGCCTCTTTGACGATGGGCTGAAGCTTCATCATCTGTAATTCCGTCTCACCCTGCCTGGAAAACGAAAGGATCTGATGCACCAGATCCCTTGCCCGCAAGGCGCCGGCATAGATCTCATTCAGGCTGCTGCGGACGGGACCATCCTCGGGAATATCGTCCATCAGCATCTCGGTATGGCCCACAATGGGGAAGAGAATATTATTAAAATCATGGGCAATGCCGCCGGCCAGGGTGCCGATGGATTCCATCTTCTGGGCCTGATTCAAATGGGCCTGGAGTTTCATCTGCTCTGCTTCCGCCTGTTTGCTCGCGGTAATGTCCTGGAAGATACAGGCAAACCGATTGGGGACAGGTTGAAAGGCCCTTATCTCAAAATATTTGTTCAAATCAGCAGAATAATTCTCGAAAAATACCGGTTCTCCGGTAAGGGCTACCTTGCCGTAAGCCTCGATCCAGTGCAGCTCGGTACCGGGCAGAACCTCCAGAACCGTCCGGCCCTCAATATCCTCCGCCTTGAGGCCGGTCATCCGTTCAAAGGCCGGATTGACCTCGAGAAAACGATAATCCACCGGCTTTCCGGCCGGGTCGCAAAGAATTTCGTGCAGGGCAAAACCGTCCAGCATTTCCTGGAACAGGGTCTTGTAATTCTGCTCTGCCCGGCGCTGGCTGGTGATATCACGGCTGAGCGACAGAACGGACTCCACCTTTCCCGAACTTTGCCCTTCGGGCACAAGGCGCCAGTTGTGGATAACGGGTCCTGTTTTTCCCTCAAACATGGATTCCGTCTCAAAGGGAGTACCGCTGTCAAACACCTTCTGAATGGTCTCTTCCCAGAACCGGCACTGGTTCTCGGGGAATCCCAGTTCCCGGTGGGTCTTGCCGATGAACTGTTCCGCCTTAAGATCCACCACCTGGCCCACGTTTTCAGAGACAAACAGATGCCGCCCTTCCCGGTCAAACCGCATCACCACGTCGGGCAAGCTTTGAATCAGGGCCCGGTGGATGCGCTCACTCTCCAGGAGGGCCGATTCCGTCTTTTTAATTTGCGAAAGATCCCGGACCATACTGATCCAGCCGGCCCGCTCGCCGGAATCCGCTTTCATTTCCACCACCGTGTGCTCCGAGGGGAAAATAGCACCGTCCTTTCGTTTCATTGAAAATTCAAACTGCCTGAGATGGCCTTGATGCTGAATCGAAGAAAACAATTGGGTTTGGAACCGCTCCAGATGGGAGCTGTCCACATGCAGTTTGTCCACCGGTTCCCCGATCAGGTCTTCTGGCGCATAGCCGAAAATATCAACGGCTGCCTGGTTACACTCCAGGACCATGGCAGGCACATCTGTGGTCAAAACAAAAATCGCATCAAACTGGCTGTCAAATACGTTTTTAAACCGCTCAACGGCCTCCCGGACCTGTATCTCTGAAATTTTGCGTTCGGTAATATCCTGGGTAAACCCGATCCCCCGGACACATTCATCCGCCTCATTGAATTCAAGCTCCGCCTTTTCCCTCACCCATTTCACCTTGCCCTCCACAACCAGCCGATGCTCAATATCATAGGGTTTCTTGAGGAATGCCGCCTTCCATTTTTTGTCCACATAGGCTCTGTCATCGGGGTGGACACAGTTCAGAAAGGTTTCATAGGAAAGCGGTGTTCCCGGGGCCAGCCCGAAAATTTTATAATTTTCTTGGGTCCAGGTCAGTTCATTTTTTCGGATATCCAGTTCCCAGGTCCCTATACATCCTATCTCCTGGGCTTTTTGCAGAAAATAGGCCTGCTTTTTCAAGGCGGCTTCGCCGGCCCGCAGGGCCGTTGTCTGGATCTGGAGCAGGTCACGGCTTTGTTTCAATTCACGGGTTTTAATGTTTACCATCCTTTTTGACAACCGGTTAAACCCCATCAAAAGAAGAGAAAGAACCGTGAGGACGAAAAATAATCCATAGACCCAGGTTGGAATGAACCGTTTTTGAATAGTCGCCTGCATGCCCGACGGCGTTATCCACACATCATAGGCCCGGTGGTAAACCGAATGGACATCCGCTTTATATTTGGAAAAATAACGGTCCAGGGTTTCCACGACGGCAATCCCGGAAATTGGGTTTGAACCGTTGTTTTTTCCGACGGCAAACCGCAATTGGGTAGGGGCAAAAAAAATCTGGGTCCGGGTCAGGGGATGGGTGTCCAGAAACCGGAAGCTATAGAGATTGGTGAATACCCCGGCATCGGCGGCAGAGGCCTCCAAAGACTGCAAAACCGCTTCATAGTCTTCGTATTCCTGAAACCGGGCCGATATTCCGAATCCCTCCAGAAGGGTCTTCAGCTCTTTGTTGACCTGGGCCCCTTTCACCAGGCTGACGCTTTTGCCCTCAAGATCCAGGATGGTCTTAACAGGACTTTTTGGGGACGTGTAAATTTCCGCCCAGATGATAAAAAGGTGTTCCCTGGTAAACTCAAAAACTTTGGCCCGTTCATCTGAATAGGCAATGCCGGCAATCAGGTCAATTTCTCCATTCTTCAACCGGGACAGGCATTGGTTAAAACTGCCGGAAACATAGGTGAGGGACCATTTTTCCTGCTTTGCCATATCCTCCAGGATGTCGATGAAAAACCCTTTGGCCTTTCCATCCGTATCCAGAAAGGCCAGGGGCTTGAAATCATAGATGCCCACCCTGACTTCATGAAGGGTATCCCCGGATGAGGCCGGTCCGGCATGGACAAAAACGGCCAGGACCAGAACCGCCGCCATAATGCGGATAAGGCCCCTGCCGGCATTTAAAATTGGAAGTGCAACCGCTCTTTGTCCGGCCTCATGTCTCATGATTTGTATCCCCATATAAATCAAAGTCAGGATAATATTTTTTGGCGCATTCCTGACAGATGCTGTGGCTGAATTGGGCTTCAGAATGCTGGTCAATATAAACCTCAATCTGATTCCAATATCCTTTGTCATCCCGGATTTTTTTGCAGTGGGAGCAGATGGGCAGGAGCCCGGTCAATTGTTTGACACTGGACAAGGCGGCTTCAAGTTTTTCCTTTTCCTTTCTCAGGGTATTCTCAATCTCTTTGATCCGTTGGTATTGCCTGGCATTTTCAATGGCCAGACCGCAGACCAGGACCATGGACAGGGTCAGGTTCAGATATCGTTCCCCATGCTCTGGAAATTTTAAATCATCAACCTCAAGAATGCCCAGGCCTTTGTCATTGTGCGAAATCAACACCCGGAAGCCCTTGCCGGTTTGTGTCCATGAATATTGACCGTCGAATCCCGTCAACCGGTCTTTAATGGATTGGACCTCGTCCTTGGGCGGCAATAAAGAATACACCCGGTCCGGCCGACCGTTTTCCAGAGAAACATAAACCAGTCTGCCGGGTGAAAAAAGGATGTCAAACACCTGAAGAACGCTTTCAACGGCTTCCTGCTCTGTGCAGGAATGGGTGATGTTGGCCAGCAGGTCAAAGGCCATGGCATATTCAGACAATTGCTTTCTGATCATTGCCGGGTCGTTTTCCGGTTTGAGATCGTCAGGGATCTGCATCATGTTTAAATTCCCCTTTCATCCGTCACCCAATCCAGGGGATATCGCCCCCAGGTATGAACCGCCTCGGACAGCGCCATCAGGACCTCATCCGGCACCTGAAAGGGGATCTCCCCGTGATTGTCCGACAGGATAAAGCCTCCGCCGGCGCCTGCCCCGGAAAGGATGTGTTTGACCTGAGCTTCGGCTTCCGCCGGAGTCCATCGGCACATTTCAATCCCGTTCAGATTTCCCAGCACTGTCAATTTGCCCTTGCAGGCGATCTTCATCTCCCTGATATTTTCCTGGCTGCTGACCCCGATGATGGCGGTTCCGGTTTTTGCAATGTCTGAAACAACCGGCAGACATCGGCCAGAGGCCATGTGTGTGGCCGTGGGACCCTTGATCCGCGCGAGGGTGCGTTTGGCAATCTCAAATCCGGTTTTCAGGTACAAATCTTTGGGGGTGATGGTGGTTGAGGATAAGGGATCAAAATAACAGATGGCTGTTGCGCCGGCTTTTAATTGTGCATTTGCCCAGTTGACGCAAAACGCCTCGTTTATTTGCATGAGATCCCAAAACAAATCAGGCGCTTCAACCATCAAATCAAAATATCGATCAAAGCCCATCTGCATCACGGGCAGAGAAAAGGGGGACATGACCACGCCGATAATCGGGACTTCGTCTTTGGTTTTTTCTTTGAGCATCCGGGCCGACGCCAATACCTTTTCAAGGCAGGGAGTGTTTCCGATATCCGGTAGTTTTAGACGTTTGATATCCTGGAATTTTTTAATGAGAGGCTCGCCGGAGTTTGGAGGACCGTCGTCGCTATAGATCACCTCTCCCCCCCAGGCTTCCACCTCCAGCGGGGCATAATAAAAATTATAAATACAGTCACTCCGGTATTTGGCCCGCAATCTGAGCTGGCCCTCCACCACATGCCCGGGTTTTGAAAAATACCGGTTTATGGACAACCCCAGTTCCTTGGCCCCGTGCAGGGTAACCAGAAGAAAGAAAGGAACCCGATCCGGCTCCCGATGACCAAGGGTGGTCAGGGTGCGCTGCATGGAGGTCATTTGGACGGCATTCATATTTTGCCTCCCATAATGGTTTTAATGACGGATATGACGTCGGATGCGGTTTTACACATGGCATCGGCGCCCACCGCTTCCCATAGCCGGTCATCAAACCGGAAGGGCGCTCCGCCCACAATCAGTTTGATATTAATACCGGAAGCCGTCAGTTTTTCTTTCAGGAGCTTTATCTTCAGGGCCGATGGAAGCATCAAAACCGAGATTAAAAGAATCTCTATCTTCTCTTTTTGGATTCGTTGGAACAGATCATCCACCTCCATGACCCCGTAATCGGATAAATCAAAGCCGCCGGCCCTTAGAACCGAATATACGATAATTTTCCCCAGTTTATGATGATCGCTGAGAACACAGATGGCCATCTTTGGCTGATCTTTTCTGTCGGGATCTCCGGGAGGAAGAACCTCATCCACCAGGTTTTCACAAATCCTTCCCGCCATATAGACCTGGGACAGGGCAAGGGTTCCATCCTGCCATCCCGCACCGATCCGTTCAAGGGCAACCGCAACCACCTCTTCAACAAATTTCATGGGAGCAACCTTCTTGACCGTATTCTCTAAAATCCGCTTTGCAGCCAATCTGTCCAGAGACAGAAGGGCCTGCATAAACTCATTGACAATCGTTTCCATAATTTCCTTTATTTTCTATATCCAAGACCTCCCGCAATTTATCGGCAAGGTTATTCATTGAAAAAGGCTTCTGGATAAAGGCGACGCCTTCATCCAGAACTCCCTGGTGGGCGATGACATTGGCAGTATACCCGGACATGAACAGGCATCTGATGTCAGGATAAAGCGCCGTCAACCGTCTTGCCAGATCCCGGCCGTTCATCCCGGGCATGACCACATCCGTCATGAGCAGATGGATTTTATCGGCAAGGCTTGCAGCCATGTCAATGGCCTCGGCGGGTGTGGCTGCGGATAAAACCGAATATCCCTTGCGTTCGAGCATCATCCGGGTCAGGTTTAAAACAGCCGGTTCATCTTCCACCAGAAGGATGGTTTCGTTTCCACCCGGGACCGGTTTCTCCGTTTGGGTAACGGCAGATATCCGGCCATCATCAAAGAACCGGGGCAGATAAATCTTGAAGGTGGAACCCTGACCGGGTTCGCTGTAAACATTGATAAACCCGTTATTCTGTTTGACAATCCCATATATAGTCGCAAGTCCGAGTCCGGTGCCCTTGCCCGTTTCCTTTGTGGTAAAAAAGGGCTCAAACAAATTGTTCAGAGTTTCTTTGTCCATGCCGGACCCGTCATCACTGACACCCAACAGAACAAAATCACCCGGGATAAAACCGGTATGGTCGCGGCAGTAGGCCTCATCAAAGCTGACCACCCCCGTTTCAATGGTGAGCTTTCCCACCCCTGCAATGGCATCCCGCGCATTCACGCAAAGATTGATCAGGATCTGGTCGATCTGGGAAGGGTCCATCTTCACCGCCCACAAATTTTTAGCAGGTTTCCAGAGAAGATCAATATCTTCCCCGATAAGCCTTTGCAGCATGTTGATCATCTGCTTGACGGTCGGGTTCAAATTGAGGATTTTAGGCTCTATGATCTGTTTTCTGGCAAAGGTCAGCAATTGTTTGGTCAGATCCGCCGACCGTTGCGCTGCCGTTTGGATCTCCTTCAGGTCTGAACCAATGCCGCTATTTTCTTCGACCCGTTCCAGGGCCAGTTCTGTATGTCCCAGGATGACCCCCAGCATATTGTTGAAATCATGGGCCACGCCGCCGGCCAGACGGCCCACGGATTCCATTTTCCGGGCCTGGAGGAGCTGGGCCCGGAGTTTTTCTTTTTCCAATTCAGCCTGTTTCTCGCCCGTAAGATCACGGAATTCAACCGTTCTTACCGGTTTTCCTTTATAGGGCACATTGCGCGCTTCCAGTCGCATGGGAAATTCTTCCCCGTTTTTACGCAATCCCATGGCTTCATAGGGTTTTTCATAGCCTGATACAATGTTGTCCATGACAGCAGGTCTGGATTTTTCTGCGATCAGCAGCAATCCGTTCATTCCGATTAATTCATCCATAGAATAGCCGGTCATTTCCGACAAACCCTGATTGCACTCGAGGATCATCCCCTTGTCATGGATGCAGATACCGCCGAAAGAAGCATTGTGAAGCGCTTTGAAACGGGCTTCGCTCTCCTGCAGATCCCTTTGCTGATTTTTTTCATTGGTGACATCGTTATAGATGGTCACGATCTCACCTGAGGGTAATTTGAAAATATGATTTTCATAATAATTTGAAAACCTGTCATCTTGGTATATCCTGACCGGATAATACTCAGGGATGCCGGTTTCCCAGACTTTTTTCATGACGGGAATCAATCCGAAGTCATCAATATTGGGCCTCAGGTCAAAAAGGCTTCTGCCCATGACTTCTTCCGGCTTTTTCCCTTCCATTTCAAGGCTTTTCCGGTTAAATTCCCGGATAATATAATCCGTCCCCTTTGACCCGTCATTTCTGACTTCATAAACAGCAGAACCACTGGTCATATGATCAAATAATCCCCGGAACAGCGCCTCTTTTTCGATCAGCGCCTTTTCAGCCCGCTTACGTTCGGTAATGTCCTGATAATTCCCTAGAAGTCCCTGTATATCCGGATCATTGAAAAGATTGATTCCCGTGAATTCTATCCATTTGTAGCTGCCGTCTTTACAACGATACCTGCATTCCATCGTCGCCACGGCATCCGGCGTGCGCATGATCTTTTCAAAAAACTTCCGGGTGAATTCTATATCATCGGGATGTACATTATTCCAAGTGCTTTCCCCGACAACATCTTCGGGTTTCCAGCCAAATATTTTTTCGATATTCGGGCTTTTGTATCTATTGATGCCGTTCTGATCTATGATGACAATGACATCCCCGATGTTCGCCACCATTTTGCCGTGCCTGGCGTCGCTTTTTCTCAAGGTCTCATTTGCCTGTCTGCGCTCGGTGATGTCTTGGGCAGCGCCCCAGAGTTCCACTGTTTTACCTGCCGGATCAACAATGGCCTCACCCTGAACCCACAACCATCCATTGCTTCCGTCTTTTCTTACGGTTTCCAGTTCCAGCGTGTAAGGAATTCCGGTCTCCCTGGTATGGGCCAAAGCCGTGGACAGCCTCTCCCAGCTTTCAGGGGTAAACAGTTTCATATGCTCGGTATAGGGCGGAGGGGGAAGTGATGGATCGAATCCATACATATTGTAGAGTTCTTCCGTCCAAACAACCTGATTGGTTGCCGCGTCCAGACGCCAACTGCCGACATGGGCAATCCGCTGAGATTCTCTCAGATCCTTCTCGTTCCTTCGCAGCGCGTCCTCGGCCTGTTTGCGCTCAGTGATATCATGAATTATTGAGAACAGTAGAATACGATTTTGAATTTCTATGGGTGTTGAATGAACTTCCACATGACGAATCTGCCCATCTGCCATTAAGTGTCTGAATTTGAACCTGTTGATCTCTTTGTGCAACGCGCGATGCATCTCTTTTTCAATTTCTGCCGGTGATGACATATTGAGTTGGTGAATTTTCATCTCTCGCATTGTTTCGAGAGGATATCCATAAAATTGAACGGCAGCATGGTTGGCATTAATAATCAGACCTGTTTCAGAGTCAATAAGCAGCATCACTGCACTGTGATTATTAAACATCCCTCGGAACAGAGTTTCGCTTTCGATCAGCTTGCCTTGTATTTTTTTTAACTCGGTAATATCCTGAAAAACTGAAAGGGTCGCCGGACTGCCATTGTGCGTGATTCGAACGGTATTCGCCAACACGGTCATTTCCCGGGCATCTTGCCCCATAAGGACGAGCTCCTTAGGCTCGCCCATTTCTCCGGTCTCCAGAACCCGGCGCCGTCTCTGATACCCAAGATCGATGAAATCAGGATGAATCCATTTTCCTGGAGTGGTTCCGATGATCTCGCCCTCATCCCCAACACCAAAAAAATTCAGAACGGCTGGATTTACAAAAACGATCTTCTCTTCCTGTGTCACCAAAAAGGGTAAAGGCGAAAAATGGATCAGAGATCGATATCGCTCCTCACTCTCCAGTAAAACGCCTTTTATTTGTTTGAGTTCGAATTCAGTCTTTTGAAACTCCTGAATCCGTCTTTCCAGTTCTTCATATGTGGGTTTTTCAGCCATATCAACCCCTTTTAATGTTCAAATGCCTTTGAAATGCCGGTGAAATTATTTTAAAACGAAATTTTTCCAAATGCTATAATCCTTATGTCCTATCATACCGCTTTTCGAACAGATTAGCCACATGCTATTCTGTCTCGACCTTGTTCTTTAGCAAGATAGAGCCGTTCATGGGCAGGTCTATGGCCTCCGCTGCAATCTCATTTAACCTGCCGAGGCCCGGTCAATATCGACAATTTTGCTTTTCAGATAGGGCTTGGATTGATAGCGTGTGATGGTCATGATTTTTTGAGTCACTTTTCCAATGCGATCAATCTGATCTTTTATGTTTTTCAGGTTTTTAAAATTCGGGTCTCCGGCGTTTATATCCATGAGGATAATTTCAGATAGGCCCAAAACCACCTGCAACGGCTGGTTCAGCTCGTGACAGAGGGCGCCTGCCATTTCCAGAACCCCTTGAAGCTTTTCCTGTTCCATCATTTTGTTCTGAATCTCTATCATGCGGCAGCCTGCATTGACTCTGGCCTGAAGCTCAGCATGGTGATAAGGTTTAATCATATAATCATCAGCGCCGGCTTCCAGACCTTGAACAATATCTTGGGTATCTTTTCTCGATGTGAGAAGAATCAGATACAAGGGATCTTTTCGATCCTGGTTTCGTAATTTTTGGCACAGGGCAGGGCCATCAAGTCCCGGCATCTCCCAATCCAGGATGGCAATCTGCGGGGCATCGATTTTTTGCATGATATCCCAGGCTGAGTTTCCCTCTTCAACCGCAACCGGATCATGCCCCAGTTTTTTCAGGATGGCGGACAAAATGCTGAGAGAGGTTCTATCATCTTCTGCAATCAGAATTCGCATTTACGATTCTCCATAACTGTTTTCAATTCGTTAAAGCAGCCTTCAAGTTGCGGCATCAGATGATTCAATGTTTCCAAATCAACTGCCTTGGCCGCGTCTTCCATCAGGCGGGAAATGTCCTGCAGGGCGGTTGCTGAAAGATTTCCCGCGGCGCCCTTGATTTTATGCGCCTGGGCGCCGGCTTGTTCTGATTGATCCTGTTCGATATAAGATCTCATGGTTTTTATCTGGGCCGGCATATCGGCCAGGAACTCGGCAATAATGGTTTCGGCCAGGTCTTCATCGCCCATCACCCGTTCGAGGAATTCTTCACGGTTAAAAATAGCGGAAGGGGAATCGCCCCTATCTCCGATGGCTGTTAGGGGTGCAGAACCTTTGATCAGCCATTTTTCAAGTTCCTCCGCCAATGTCAGCGGGTCAACCGGCTTGGGCACATACCCGTTCATTCCGGCTTCCAGACATTTTTCCCGGTCACCGGCCATGGCATTGGCGGTCATGGCAATGACAGGGATGTCATGATCCAGGACGGAGGACCCAGGGTCCCGAATTTTACGGGTGGCCTCATAACCGCCCATCACCGGCATCTGCACATCCATCAGCACCAGATCATAGGGGATCATTTCCAGGGCATGGAGGACTTCCTGGCCGTCAGCCACGGCATCTGCGGCCAGCCCCATTTTTTTAAGGATGCCCAGGGCCACCTGCTGGTTGATCCTGTTGTCCTCGGCCAAGAGGATACGCGCCTTGATGCCGGCGAACCGGTTCAGGGATTCCAGGACGGTATGGCGGGTGGTGATGGGTCGGGGCCTGTTTTTCTCCTTTTCCGCCAGTGATAGAGACAAAACCCCCCGGAGTTCCTGATGCCGTGCCGGTTTGGTCAGATAACCGGAAAAGCCCAAATCGGCAAAGCGTTTGACATCACCCCGGATGCCCAGGGAGGTCAGCATCACCATGCGGGTTCCCGACAGGCGGGGGTCTGCCTGGATGGCACGCCCCAGCGCTTCGCCGTCCATGTCCGGCATCTGCATATCAATTACGGCAATCCGGAAGGGATCACCTTCATCCAGGGCTTTGGACAGGATTTGGATGGCCCGGGGGCCGGCTTCTGCTTCGGCAGGCCGCATCCCCCAGGAATGCAGCCGTCTGGACAGAATTTCCCGATTGGCGGAATTGTCATCCACGATCAAGGCCTTCACGCCGATAAGCTCTGCAAGGGGGGCTGTGCTGATTTGGATACATTTATCCTGTTGCTCCAGAACAGCGGTGAACCAGAATTCCGACCCCTTTCCCAAGACGCTTTCGACACCGATTTCTCCCCCCATCATTTGGGCCAATTGCCTGGAAATAGCCAGCCCAAGCCCTGTCCCCCCGAACTGCCGCGTTGTTGAAGCATCCACCTGGGTGAATTTTTCAAACAGCATTCCCCTTTTATCCTCCGGAATACCCATGCCGGTATCACGGACGGAGAAACGAAGCATCACCCTTTCATCGGTTTTTGATACCACGGAGGCCCGGATCACCACTTCACCTGAACCCGTGAATTTGACGGCATTGCCTGCCAGATTTGTAAGAACCTGCCGCAGCCGCCCGGGGTCACCCCGTAAAAACACCGGCACTTCCGGATCAGCACCGCAAATCAGTTCCAGGCCTTTTTCATGAGCCTTCAATGCCAGGGTGACGGCAAAATCATCCAGCAAGGTCTGCAGATCAAAATCCAGGACCTCCAACTCCAGTTTACCTGCTTCTATCTTTGAAAAATCCAGAATATCGCTGATCAGGACCAGGAGAGACTCTCCGCTGCTGCGAACAATCTCGGCATAATGTCGCTGTTCCTCATCAAGGCCGGTGTCCATCAATAATCCGGTCATGCCGATGACCCCGTTCATGGGGGTTCGGATTTCATGACTCATATTGGCGAGAAATTCACTTTTGGCAATATTGGCCATCTCGGCTTCAAGCACCATTTGATTGGCTCTTGCAGTCTGTTCCTCAAGGGCCTGCTGAACGGATTTCAATTCTGAAATATCCACAAAACTTTCAAGAAGATATTCCTGGTCGTCAAAATGCAGCCGGGCAACCGTCTTTAAGACAGGAAGACTCGTTCCATCCGCACAGAGAAGGATTCGTTCAGCATTTTCCACATCCCGGCCCAGATCAAAAACAGGGCACCGGCCCGACTCGGCCGGGCAGATGTATTGATTGCAGATTTTCCCGATCAGTTCCTGAATTTCAACACCTATCATCCGGGCTGCCGCCGGGTTGGCATCAACAATGACCCGGTCGAACCTGCGAACCATGATGATGCCGGACTGGACCGATTCCATAATGGATCGGGTCCGTTCATGGACAAGCTTCAAATTGGTTTCAGCCTGTTTTCGCTCGGTCACATCACGCAGGGACCATACCCGGCCGACAATTTCATCGCCGGATGTCTGGGGCTGGGAATAGCGTTCAAAAATACGCCCATCCAAAAGCTCAAGCTGATCAAAACTTGTTTTTTCAGGATGACGGTATATATCCATGACCCCGGACTGAAATAAATCCGGTTGGCGCATCTGCCGTGTGGCATAAGACAGTATCTGACGGCCTTTTTTCATATTCACCAGGTCTTCCGGGATCTTCCAGAGATCGATAAACTTCCGGTTCCATTTTACGGGGTTGCCTTCCCTGTCTGCGATGAGAATGCCGTCTGCAGTAGCGTCCAAAGCGGCATTCAACAGGGAAAAGGAAGCCTTTAATTCATTCTGCTGAGCCAGTATGGCTGCATCGGTGCGGCGCAGCAAAACAAAGAAAAAAAGGAGCAGTATAGAAACAAGCCCTAAGACTATTATAACCGCTGCCGGAGAACGGGATTGTTCAGCCAGAGCCCTCGCCAATTCGCCGGTACCATCCTCGAAGATCCATTGGCTGAACCCATTCAACCGGCTGTCATACGGAATGGCTATCAGGGTGATAAAACCAATGAGCAGCAGGGCCGGAACAATGGTCAGCGGGATCATCAGGCGCAGAAGGACCGGTTTCGGTGAGGGTTCTGCCGAATTAAAATCTATTTTTTTGAACGCATCTCCGGATTCGTTCGACATGATGGGTTCCCCCTGGTTTTCCAGCCTTTTCCTGCTGATTTGATACGAATAACCCGGCCTTCGACAATGCCCAAAACGCATCAGACCGGAAGCCTGATGATAAATTTAGTCCCCTTTCCCGGAGACGACTCCACTTCCATTTCGCCTTTATGATCCTCCACAATGATAAAATAGGAGATGGACAAACCAAGTCCTGTCCCTTTATCAACACTTTTGGTTGTAAAAAAAGGTTCGAAAATCCGCTTGCGGATGTGGACATCCATTCCCGGCCCATTATCTTCAATCTCCAGGCGCACCCGGTTGGTTTCATGTTTCAGCCTGAACCAGAGGGTCAGGTCCTTTGGCCTTTTTGTAAGCCCGGCGGCTGCGTCCAGGCTGTTTTTAACAATATTCAGAATGACCTGTTGAATTTTATTGCCTTCACAGGGGACTCCGGGCAGATCCGGATCAAAGGACCTGATAAATTTCACGGTCTTGAGATCGTATCCCTTTTGCATTAAATCAAGGGTTTTTTCAATGAGCACCGGTAAATCCTGAAGGGTTTTGACCGGGGCCTTCATTTTTGAAAAGCTCAGCATATTCTGAACGATTTCCGCGGCCTGGCAACCGGCAGCATTGATATAGCCAAGCATCTTAAGGATTTCTCTTTGTTCCATATAGGTTTTGATGGCCTTCATGGTGGTGCCGGATGCGGCGGCGGCTTTTTCATTGGCCGGCAGATCCTTGGACAGCCGGTTCATGACCACCTGGGCGTTCTGGATCATCCCGGCCAGGGGATTATTGATTTCATGGGCCATGCCGGCAGCCAGGCCGCCGATGGACATCATTTTTTCATTTTGAATGAGAACCTCCTGGGTGCGCTTTTTTTCCGTCATATCAATCAGAAACCCTCTGAATCCAATGGCTTTGTCATCATGAAGGATGAGTGAAGAATGAAACAGCCCCGGGAAAGTGCTGCCCTTCTTTGTGCACATTTCATATTCCGTAACCCCGGGGTTTTCACCATTCAGAATCTTCCCCATATTGGCAAGGACCCTTTCCCTGTCTTTCTCATGAACAAAATCCAGGACATGAATCCCTTTTTCAAATTCTTCCTGGCTGGCGCCGAATAGATCAAAGGCCCTCTGGTTGACAAAGGTCAACCGGCCCTGCAAATCGATTTCAAAAATGGTTTCCGGCAGCATTTCCGCCAGGTCCCTGAACCGCCGTTGCTCCCTCAGGCGCTGGGTCACATCTTCCAGGAATGAATAAAACCGTCCGGGTTCTTCCCTGAGATAGGTCGTACTGATCTCGACATCGATGAAAGTGCCGTCTTTTCTCCTGTGCCGGGTCAAAAAACGATCCGATCCCTGTTCTATAATCGTTTGAATATGGCGCCGGGTTTCCTCAACGGTTTCGGCGGCCTCCATATCTGAAATGTGCATGCCCAGCAATTCCTTTTTTGTATAACCGGACATGCGGCAACACGCCTCATTGGCATCCAGTATCCTTCCGTCCGCATCCACTATCCAGAAACCGCTGAGGGTGGTCTGGACAACGGTTTGATACCGCGCCGCCATTTGCTTGTGCTCTTTTTCGGCCCTTTCCAATTCCAGGACCCGTTTTTCAAGCGCTTCATAGGTTGGTTTTCGGGTCAACATCCTCTTATTTCTCTCCATATAAATCAAAATCCGGATAATATTCTTTGGCACAGTCCTGACAGATGCCGTGGCTGAACCTGGCTTCAGAATGCTGATCAATATAAACCTCGATCTGATTCCAGTATCCTTTGTCATCCCGGATTTTTTTGCAGTGGGAGCAGATGGGCAAAAGACCGGTTAATTGTTTGACATTGGCAAGGGCCTGTTTCAATGAGGTGATATCCTCCAGGATAATAATGGTTCCTTGAAATTTACCGCTGATATCTAAATTTCTAGATAATTTGACCCTGAATATCATATCCTGATCATGATACGAAAAGATCTTTTCAAACATCTTGGATTCAAGATTCTTTTCATGGAAGTCTTGAACCTCTTCTTTAAGCCACGGCAAAAGATCAAACAATTGGATCCCGCCGGAATACCCCGGTCCGCCGTGGTTTTTCACCTGGTTGAGAAAGGGTTCAATCTCCGTCTTCCTATCTTTTGAGATCCGATAATATTGGGAGCCGGGAGACAAATCCTCCTTAAAAAGCGATACAGCCGCAAAATTCAAATTATCGATTTCATTCTTCCGGTTCAATAGGATGACCGGATTGGGAATGCTTTCAAAGATGGTGAGATATTTATTTTTTTCATTGGTCATCCGGCGATTGTTTGCCTGTAAATCCGCTATGGTTTTATTTCCCTTTTCCCCGGCCCACTCTACACAGAAACCGATCTCGATTTTGTCAAACATCCGGTTGACGGACAGTTCGCATGCCTGTTGATTCTCATAATGCGGGACCTTCTTTCTGATCAGGTCCACATAGGCCTGACGGTAATATTTCATCAATCCCAGAAACATATCCAAGCTGATCCCCCGTTCTTTATGCCTTTGGGCCTCGATGATGCCGAACCGGGCGATGGGATCTTCTTTTAAATCCTCTTCCGGGGTCATCCCCGGGACATCTGTATAACGGGCAAGCCCCTCGGTCATGGATGCCGATAATCCGGATACGGACAGCCGCCAGGCTTCCTTCAGGGTTGATGTATAGGCGGTATAGCCCTGCCGTTTGGCATACATGAGGACGCGTTCCATCAACCAGTCTTCATTTGTCTCTAGGATGACCTTAATCATACCGGAAATTTTATATCCGCACCCATTTCTCTCCATATTTTCACCTCACCCCATCCAGAATTTCCCGTATCTTTTTCGCAAGATCCTTGACAATAATAGGTTTTAACACCAATCCCCTGATCCCTAGAGATTGGATTTTTTCTTCGGTCATGGTTTCACTGAAGCCGGTGCAGAGCAGGATGGGGATGTCCGGACGGATGCGGATCAGCTCCACGGCCAACTTGTCCCCGGACAGATTCGGCATGGCCATGTCCGTCAGGACCAGATCAAACCGGTCCGGACCGGCCCTGAAGGCCTCAAGAGCGTCAATGCTGCCGGTGCGGGCGGTCACACGGTAGCCCAGCCGCTCCAGCATCTGTTGCTCCATGGTGATAATGGCCCGTTCATCATCCACCAGAAGGATCCGTTCACATCCGCCCGCTATGGGATCAGGGGCCGCGGAGTAGCGTTCTTCAGGCATTTTTTTAATGACCGGCAGGTAAACATGGAATTCAGTACCCCGTCCCGGTTCACTATACACCTGAACGGCACCCTTCATTCCGGTGACAATGCCGTGAACCACGGAAAGACCCAGCCCGGTTCCTTTTCCGTTTTCCTTAGTGGTAAAGAACGGATCAAACATCTTATTCATGACCGCTTCGTTCATGCCCATACCGGTATCGGCAACCGTGAGGCAGGCATAGGCGCCGGGGGCCATATCCGGATTGATTCGATCCTCCTCACCCAGTTCAATTTCTTTAAGACGGACAAAGAGGGTTCCGCCGCTCTCTTCCATGGCATGGAAGGCATTGGTGGTCAGATTCATGAGCAACTGATGGATCTGGGTCGGGTCTGCAGTGACGGCGCCGCAGTCGGCCGCAAGGTCCTGACGGATGGAAATGGTGGCGGGGATGGTGGACCGGATGAGCTTTAAGACCTCTTTAACAATGGGCTGCATCTTCATGAGTTTTATTTCATTTTTTTCCTGGCGGGCAAAGGCCAGAATCTGCCGGACCAGGTCCCTGGCACGCAAGGCACCGGTATAGATCTCGGTCAGGCTGCTGCGGACAGGTCCGTCTTCCGGAAAATCCTCCATCAGCATCTCGGTATGGCCCACAATGGGAAACAGGATGTTGTTGAAATCATGGGCGATGCCGCCGGCCAGGGTGCCGATGGCTTCCATTTTCTGGGATTGCATCAGCTTTTCCTCCATCCGGACCTCATGGGTGATATCCCGTTTCACTGCCACAAAATTGATGATGTTGCCGGCCGGATCAAAAACCGGGGAGATCGTGGTATCTTCCGTATAAAAAGACCCATCCTTTTTTTTATTGGTTATTCTGCCGTTCCAGGTGATTCCGGAAGTGATGGTCTCCCACATCCCGGCATAGAATGAATCCTCCTGGTACCCGCTTTTCAGAATCCGCGGATTCTTTCCCATCAGTTCCTGGGCACTATAACCGGAAATCTTTTCAAAGGAAGGATTTGCATATTCAATGGTTCCGGTGACATCTGTGATCACAATGCCCTCTGCGGCCTGCTCAATGGCGGTCAGAAGGCGTTCTCGATCCTCTTCCATCCGCCTTCGGTCGGTGATGTCCCGGGTAATGGAAAGAATGACGGCCTCATTATTGACTTTCAATATCCGGGCCGACATGAGGCCGGTTCTGACCCGGCCGTCCTTTGACTTGAATTCCGCTTCCAGGTTTTCCACCACCCCGGATTTCTCTAACCCTGAAACCAGGCGGTCCCTGTCCCGTTCATCATTCCAGATGTTCAGCTCAAGGGAGGATTTTCCGATCACATCCTCCCGGGAATAGCCCATGATCTTTGTAAACCCCTCATTGATTTCAAGGTATACCCCATCCTCAAGCCGGTTAAGATTAATGGAGTCCGGGCTTGTGATAAAAGCCGACCGGAATATTTCTTCGCTCTCCCTTAGAGCCCTTTCCGCCTGCACACGTTCGGTGACATCATCCAGTGTCAATACCAGGCGGGTAACCTCTCCCCCCTCATTTTTCACGGGAGCCAGGCTCCAGTCCCAGTAGGTGATCCCCCGTTCCGGGTGGTCCGGAAATTCAAAGGGCTTGGCAAATACAAAAAAGGGTTCGCCCGTATCCGCCACCTGTTGAAAAATACGTTGATTCTCCTCGCTGGGATACAGATCAAAATGATTCTTGCCGGGGAAAAAGGACGGGGCATGGCCGCAGGAGTCCGCATAGGCCTGGTTGACCCAGATAAAATTAAATTTCAGATCAAGAAAAACCGTCTGCATATGGGTATGGCTTAAAATCCCGTTCAAAATCTGGTTGGCTTCAAATTGTTTTGCCTCGCCGGCCTCCAGTTCATTCCGGATTTTCCGGAAATACACCAGCAACAGTCCCAGGGCAACGGTAAATTCTAATATTGCGGCAAAAAGATAGCCCCAGGGCGCAAACCAGGCCACGGGTTGAAGAAAAGGATAATTCGCCTTATGGATACCCCAGAGGATGAATCCTATACCCACCACGGCAGCTTCTTTTTTTTCCGACGAGGAGGCTTTTAAAAAAACAATCCCTGTCCAGATATAAACATAGGCCAAAAAAGAAAAAGTCGGCAGAGACATGAGCAAAAAAGAGAACCCGCCCAGGATGCTGATCAAAATCCACAGGATACCCGCCACGGACAGATAAACAAAAGACCGGGGAAACGGTCTGCCAATGAACAGATAGGACCCGTATAAGAGAAGAACCCCGCTTAAAAGGCTTGCCGTCTGGTTGCCCATGAGCAGAAAGGCATTTTTCTGCCGGACCAGCATCATAAGCATGAAGGCATACCGGAAAAGATAGATACCCCAACTGATGGCCCATATCTTAAGGTATTTTTGACGGTCCAAAAGATACACATAGGTATAGCAGGCAGCCAGAATGGCGGTTCCTGCGGCTGTGGCAATGACCGATGGGATCAACCAGGGCATATGGGGTATCCTGTTAATTTTAGGGTTTTGGTTTTCACATCATTTCTTTTTCCAGCGGTCGATTCGTTCAAAGGCCTCATTTGCCGCTCTGACCAGACTCTTCATATCCACCGGCTTTTTGAAATAATCATCAAACCCGGCTTCCCGGCAGTCCGCCAGCTCAAAAAGGGAGGCATATCCGGTCACTGCAAATACAATGGCCATGGGCTTGTCTTTTTTGATCCGCCTGCACAGGTCCATGCCGTTCATCCCCGGCAGGTTCAGGTCCAGAAACATGACCGCAATGTCCTCCTGTTCCAGGACCTTGAGGGCCTCTTCAGCGCTTTCAGCCGACCGGACCTCAAATCCGGCCCTGAAAAAGGCTTGCTTTAAAAGGCTGATAATCGCCTTTTCATCATCCACAACCAGAATTTTCTTATCAGACATTATGACTCCTTTTCTTTGTCCAGTTCATCGTTTTCATCTGAAGCTGCATGAATATCAATAATCTCACCACTGAGATATTTTTTGGTTTTAAACCGGGTGATGGACATGAGCTTGGCCGTAATCCTTCCCAACCGTTCCACCTGGGTTTTGATCTCAAGGATATTGAGCCTTTGCAGATCATCCGTTGGCAGGTCCTCCAGCAATAGATCCGAAAATCCCAGAATGACCATCAGGGGCTGGTTTAATTCATGGCAGATCCCGCCGGTGGTTTTCAGCACCGCCGCCAGTTTTTCTTTTTCCAGACGGATCTGTTCATGATGCTTTGCCTCGGTCATATCCTCAATGGAAACCAGCACCACTTCTTCACGGTTCAGGGTCAGAGGCGAGGTGGAAATTCGAAGATGCCGCATCCCCAATCCCTTGAACGCCATTGTGGTTTCCACCCCGCTCAGGGACTTTTTTTTATCCATGGTTTCAAGAAGCGCCCCCCGCAATTTGCATTTCGGGCATTCCGGACCAAATCCGCATCCTTGGGACACATCATCATGATGGGCACAGCCAAAGGCCTCTCCGCTGACATGACCAATCAGCCGGCTCTCATCCCTGTTCACGAACAGATAGGTCTTTTGGTTGGCCAGGGCCACCCGGCGGTTTTTATCAATGACGGCAATGGCCAGGGGCAGGGCCTCAATGATGTCCAGGAGACTTTCCGGAGTATAAGCATGTGAACCTGTCATTTCATCCCTCCACATAATATCCAACAATCATTTCAACACTGCCTTCTTTTTATGACCAATAGAATAGGAGTTATCCAGGACTTCCCGGATTTCCTTTGCAAGAACCCTTGTGATGACCGGTTTTAAAAGGATGCTCCTGATGCCTATGGATTCAATGGTTGTTTCGGAAATGGTTTCGCTGAAACCGGTACACAAGAGGATGGGTATCCCGGGCCTGATTTTCATCAGTTCACCGGCAAGTTTGTTTCCCGGCAGCCCGGGCATGGCAAGATCGCAAATAACAAGATCAAACCGGTGGGACCCGTTGCGAAACGCCTCCAGGGCCTCAATGGGGTTGGCGTGGGATTCTACCCGATACCCCAGCCGCTCCAGAACCTGTTTTTCCATGGCAATGATATCTTCTTCATCATCCACCAGGAGAATTCTTTCCGTTCCGCCGGGTATGGGCTCCTGGATAAGGGCCTCCGGGGGTTCAGCAGCCTTCCGGATCACCGGAAGATAAACATGGATTTGAGTCCCCCGGCCCGGATCACTGTAAACCTGGACGGCACCGTTCATATGTTTGATAATCCCATGGACCACGGACAACCCCAGCCCGGTTCCCTTGCCTTGCACCTTTGTGGTAAAAAACGGCTCAAACATCCGATCTATGATATCCCGGCTCATGCCTTTTCCGGTATCCGCCACCGTCAGACAGGCATAGGAACCAGGCGCCATATCCGGATCAATCAGATCATATGCCCCGAGTTCTGCTTCTTTGAGCGTCACGGTCAGTTCTCCGCCGGTCTCTTCCATGGCATGAAAGGCATTGGTGGCCAGATTCATGATAATCTGATGAATCTGCGTTGGATCTCCAATGATCACCCCGCAGTCGGGCCGGATGTCCTGACGAATGGCAATGGTGGCCGGAATCGTGGAACGGATCAGTTTCATGGCTTCTTTGATAATCGGCTGGATTTTTATCATTTTCAATTCACTTTTCCCCTGACGGGAAAAGGTCAGGATCTGCTGCACCAGATCCCTGGCCCGCATTGCGCCGGAATAAATCTGATCCAGACTGTCACGGAACGGGCTTTCTTTGGGACAATCATCCATTAAAAGTTCCGTATGACCGATGATGGGAAAAAGGATATTGTTAAAATCATGGGCAATGCCTCCGGCAAGAGTGCCGATGGATTCCATTTTCTGGGCCTGAGATAGTTTTTCTTCCGTTTCAATCTCATGGCTGATGTCCCGGAAGACCAGGACCACACCAATGAGACGGCCGTCGCTATCCTTTATAGCAGCGGCAGAATCGGAAATCCGATATTCCTTTCCGTCTTTTGAGACCAGAATGGTATGGTTGGCAAGCCCCACCGTCAACCCATCCCTTAAGACTCTTTCAACCGGATTGTCCACTCGCTCCCGGGTTTCTGCATTGATGATGCAAAAGACCTCTTCCAGGGGTTTTCCCAGAGATTCATCCTGTTGCCGGCCGGTGAGGGATTCCGCCACCGGGTTCATGAGCGTGACAAAACCCTTGGCATCCGTTGAGATAACGGCGTCGCCAATGGCTTTTAAGGTTGTGCTGTGGCTCTCCAGGGCCTGCCTCAGGACGGATTCGGATTGATAGAGTTTTTGAAATTCAACCTTTTTTTCCCGTTGCCGGATCACCAGGCCCACCGCACCGATGAGAAGGGTCAGGCCGATGATCAGCAACACAAGAAGAAGAGAACGGAAATGCCATTCGGAAAAGGCTTCTTTCCTGTCGATCTTGGCAATCATGAACCAGGGAGAATCCGGTATGGGCAGGATGACGGCTGAAACGTCCATCCCCCGATAGTCTTTGCCATCTACATATCCTTGTTTTCCCAGGGCCGCCATAACAGAAACAGCATCTTTCCGGGTCAGAGGAATCCGCAGGTTTAAGGCGGCGTCCGCTTGATAGCGAAGATCGTTCAAAAAAAGCACATGGTCATTGTCGCTTCGGACAAGAAGGGTCTCGGCAGTTTTTTCAGCCGTGGGCCAGGACTGGATCAGGGGAGACAGAAACCTTGTTATATCGGTGATAAGCACAAGCGCACCGATGGCCGGGGATTCCGGACCTTCGTCTTCAAAAAGCGGTGCAACAACGGTACTGTGAATGGATGGATCCTTGGGCTCTCTGTGCAGATCCAGGAAAACAGATTTTCTTTCGCCCAGCACTGTTTCCAGAACAGGCAGGTATCCTTTGTGGGCATCCAGGGTTCCGGAAAGGCTTAAAAGCTCTTTGCCTTCCAGGGATACCAGGATGATATCATCATAATCATGCTGGTCGGCAATGCTCCGGAACCGAAAAAGATTATCCTTGCGGTTCTCTTCACTGGGATCTGCCAGAAACCGGGGTACGCTGAGCCGTAAAAAAGCGGAAAAAAGTCCGGCATCCTTCAGATTATCCCTGCGCCAGTCCGTGATCTGATCCGACTTGAGCCTGGCAATGACGGTCAGTTTCTTTTCCACCTCCCTATGCATGGCCTTTTCCTGGGATTGATAAAGAAAGATCCCGCCGGATAAAAGAAGTATCAGTGTCAAGACGAGAAAGAATCGTGCATGGGAATCGAGAAATGATATCATTCCACTGATATTTTTAATTTTCATTTTATATTGGTTTTCCTTTTTCAACCGTTGTCAACTGCCCAGCAACATCACAAGCGCTTCTGCCAATTCATTTTTCGTTACCGGTTTCATGAGGATTTTATCCGGCTTTGTGCCTGTCGCCTTTTGATTCAAGATCGTTTCATTAAACCCTGAACATAAAATCACCGGGATCTCCGGTCTGATTTTTTTGATCCCGGAGATGAGTTTATCCCCTGTCAGATCCGGCATGGTCAAATCGGTGATGACCAGATCAAAGCGTTTGGGATCTGATTTAACGAGCTCCAGGGCCTTTACGCTGCTGTTCTGACAGGTTACCCTGCACCCCATGCGGGACAGAGACCGGTCCAGCATGTTCAGCACGGCATCTTCATCATCCACCACCAGAATATGTTCATTCCTGGAAGCTGGAATTGCGGCCACGGCCTTGACCTCGGCATCCTCACCCCTGGGCATGATCCGCGGCAGGTAAATGGAAAATTCACTTCCCCGGCCCATCCCGGTCTTCACACCGATTTCACCCCCCAGCTTTTTGACGATGCCGTGCACCACGGCCAGGCCAAGGCCGGTCCCCTTTCCTCGGACCTTGGTGGTGAAATAGGGCTCAAAAATTCTTTTCCGGGTCTTTTCGTCCATGCCGGAACCGGTATCGGCAATTTTTAGGCAGACATAGGACCCCGGTTCTATTCCAAGGTCATGAACGCCCTCATTTTCCAACTCCATTTCCGATAGGTCCACCCTTAATTCACCCCCGGTTTCCTCCATAGCATGAAGGGCATTGGTCATAAGATTCATGGCCACCTGGTGGATCTGGGTGGGATCAGCCATAACCAGCCCGATATTGTCGGGGATATGACTCATGATTTTGATGGTGGACGGCAAAGTGGCTTTGGCCAGCTTCAAGACTTCTTTTAAAATCAACTGGATTTTCAAGGGATGAACCTCCTGCTCCGTCTCCCGGCTGAACATCAGAATCTGCTGCACCAGGTCCCTGGCCCTGAAGGCCCCGCTTAAAACCGATTTCATCGATTCCCGGAGAGGACTGTCTTTGGGCAAATCCTCCAGGACCATCTCGGAAAAACCGATAATCGGAAACAGGATATTGTTAAAATCGTGGGCAATGCCGCCGGCAAGGGTTCCGACAGATTCCATCTTCTGGGACTGACGGAGCCGGGATTCCATTTGCCTTTGCGTTTCTTCAAGCTTTATCCGTTTCTCCAGCTCTTCTTTCATCCCTTCAAACAATCTCGCATTATCAATGGCGATGGTGGCCAGTTCTGCAAACTGCTCCAGAATGGAAAGGGTTTCCGGAATAACGGGAATGCCGGGATCATGGTTGCCTAATCCAAGGGTGCCTTCAATTTTTGATCCCGAGGTCAAAGGCACGCTGATGGCAGAGGTGACAAAACCAAATTCGGGATTGTCGCTTTTTTCATCCCAGGCCTGGCAATCCTCGATCAGAAGGGATTCCCCGGTTTCCCAGACCTTTCCGGACAAGCCTTCTCCGGGTTTCACCCGGACACCGGTGAGCCCGGTGAATTTTCCACAGGCGGCCTTCATTTCCAAATCCCGGCAGCTTGGGTCATAGAGGTAAATAAAGCCGTTGGGGATGCCGGTGAGATTGGAGGCCCGGAGGATGATGGAATCCAGAACCCTCGTCAGGTCAAGGCGGGTAAACATGCCCAGGGAGGTATCGTGGAGGGCGGCCAGATATTCGTTTTTCCTGGCCAGGTCCGCAATCATCCGGTTTTTCATGGTTCTTTGAAACGCCTGGTCCGACAATTGGTTGGCGATCAGAAACAGGGTTTTTGCAATATTTTTAAACTGATCCAAAGGCATGGCCTTGACTTCTTCCAGGGCCTCGGCAAATGCATCCCGGTTCGAACCGATGGTATGGGCATATTCTTTCATTACTTCCATATCCATTTCCGGGGTGCGGACCTGACCGACGAGCCAGTTGGCAATATGCTTTCCACCGACATGGATGCTGACGCCGGCATCCCAGAGTCCGCCGCTGAGGCAGGGCTGAATCACCGGACCCTGTTCATGATACCGGCCGATGATGCGGTCTGACTGCATGCAATTGAAAAGCCCTTTTTCGGTTTTGCGGATAATATCCATGCAAAGCCTGCAAAAATTACTGGGCTTTGTGATGGGCAGGCCCTCGACATCGGTGATGATGGAGGCGACGCCGGTAGCCGCAGCAAAAGAATCCTGAATTTCCTGGATCTCCTCCAGGTCAAAAAGGGAATCAAAGGAGGGGATATCCGGGTTTAAATGTGTTGGTGTCATATGGTTTTCCCTTCTGCCTATTCTTTCTTTTGATACCCGCTGGGCAAAATGGTGGTCAGGGAGTGAACAAGCCCGTTAAGGCTTTCGGAAAGGCCTACAAAAAAATACCCCCCTGGTTTTAAGGCCCTGCAAAGACGGTCCACAACCCTTTGCCGGGTCTGAGCATCAAAATAGATCATCACGTTTCTGCAAAAAATAATATCAAAGGTGTCCTGCGGCGTGTCCGACAAAAGATTGAACTTGGCAAAGCTCACCCGTTGCCGGACCTCCGGCTTGATCCTTACGTAATCCTTCCATTGGTCCTGGCCCTTTTGGAAATAGGTGCGAAGCATGGAAGGGGGAACCTGTTTCACCCGGTCCCCCGGATAAACGGCCCTGCGGCCGAGATCCAGCATGGAATCGGAGACATCCGAGGCAAAGATGCTGAAGGAGAACCCGGCGGCCATGAGTTGAACCGCAATGGAATAGGCTTCCTCTCCGCTGGATGAGGCCGCGCTCCAAATCTTCAGGGGTTTGGTTTTCTCCAGAGTCCTGATGAGGTATTCGCAATGCTTGTTTTCCCGGAAAAAAAAAGTATGATTGGTGGTGACGGCATCGATAAATTCATTGAATTCATCCGGGTCCGCCGATATGAGATCCATATAGCCGGAAACAGAGGAAATGCCCTTGATCCGCATTCTTTTGGAAAGCCTGGCCACCAGAAGACTGTATTTTTTTTCACTGAGAACAATACCGGTTTCCTGATAAACGATTTTGGCCAGTTTCTGATGCTGTTCACGGCTCAGTCGGGTCTCAGCATTCATAAACGAATCCGCTTTTCATTTAAAGTGTCTCCAGAATCGATACGGCTTTGGCCGCAATGGTGTGGATATCCTGGACATAATCGACAGCTCCCGCGGCAATGGCTTCCTTGGGCATCCCAAACACCACGCTGGAACGTTCATCCTGGGCAATATTCACGGCTCCTGCATTTTTCATATCCAGCATGCCGGCGGCCCCGTCTTTTCCCATGCCGGTCAGGATAATGCCCAGGGCATTGGCCCCGGCATACCGGGCCACGGATTTGAACAGAACATCCACGGCCGGTCTCTGGTAATGTACCAGGGGACCGGTCTTGACTTCTACATAATACCTGGCCCCGCTCCTTTTGAGCAGCATATGATAATTTCCGGGGGCGATGAGCGCCTGGCCCGTGGTCACCGTATCCCCATTTACAGCTTCTTTAACATTCATGGGGCAGAGTTCGTTGAGCCTTTCGGCAAAGGATGTGGTGAACTGGGCCGGCATGTGCTGGACCACCACCACTCCCGGCGTATTCCGGGGCAGCCGCATCAGCACTTGTTTAATGGCCTCGGTGCCGCCTGTGGAAGCGCCCACGGCAATAATCTTATGGGTGGTGGCCGACAGGGCCTTTGATTCAATGATACCTTCTGCCGGGCGTTCAACCATCCGGGAATTAACAGGCTTCAGCTTTGCCCCGTAAACGGCCCTGATTTTTTCCGCCAATTGCAGGCTCATGTCCCCCACGGAATAGGCTTCACCAGGCTTGGAAATGACTTCAAGGGCTCCCAGGGAAAGGGCTTCAAGGGCAAGTTTGCTGCCTTTTGTGGTCAGGGAACTGACAATGATGACCGGAAGCGGATAATACTGCATCAGCTTTTTTAAAAAGGTAATGCCGTCCATACGGGGCATTTCAATATCCAGGGTGATCACATCCGGCTTGAGCTTGACGATTTTCTCCCTGGCCACATAGGGGTCCGGCGCCGTTCCCACGACTTCGATGCCCCTCTGCCGGGACAGTTGCTCGGAAAACACCTTTCTGACCACTGCGGAATCATCCACCACCAGCACTTTGATATTTCGGGGCATAAAATGCTACCTCTTTATATTTCCGTCACCCCAGAGTGATGTGGACGGCCATTTCCGGCCCCGTGGTGTTAATGATCAGGGTTCCTTCATTCTCAGGAAATTCGGTTCCGGGAACCAGCTTTGGAATACTCAGTTCAAAGGGGACCTTGGTCTTTATCTTTCTCAAGGCATTGCCGGCCATCATGTTCACGGCTTCCGCCAGGGTGCCATCCAGAAGATCCTCTTTCATAGATTCGCCCGATTCCCCCATGAAATTTTCCGCCATTTCCATAAGGAGCTGCCTTGGCGTCAGAAGGATAACACTGCCGGAACAGTCCCCTGAAAAATCAAGCCGGCAGGCTTTGCCCTTTTTGCCTTTTAAGGCCTTTATCTGCTTAAGCGCCGGTTCATCCACAAATTCAACCGGCAGAAAAAACATGGTCTCCATGACCTCAGAAATCGAGGTTTTCATTGCCGTCATGATCGTCTTCATCATAGCTCGCCTCCCCGAGAAATTTCACGATTAAATCCCTGATGGCCTCTGCCGTAAAGGGTTTTGCAAGATAGCCGGCAGCGCCGCCTTCCATAAAGTCCCTGATCCTGGATTCATTTCCCTCCGTTGATATCACCACCATGGGAATAGTGTTTAAAAGATCGTCGGCCTTTACGGCCCGGATCAATTCAAGCCCGTTCATGACCGGCATATTATGGTCGGTCAGGACCATATCCACCCAGTTGTTTTTCAGCAGGGTCAGGGCTTCCTTCCCATTGGCCGCTTCCATAAATTCAGATTTTCCATAGCCGGCCGCCCGGATGGTTTTTTTAATCACGGACCGCATGGGCAAAGAATCATCAACAATCAGTATTGAATATGACATGTGTTTTTTCCCCGGTTTTAGACCATATGTAATAAATTTTCAATTTTCTGCATATTCTCACCATACGCTGCAATGATCAGGGCCATATCATCGGCGCCAAAGCCCAGCTCCCGGAGGGACTGATCCCTGAACCGGTAGGCCAACCCGTCGTCGCCGACACCGACACCGATCATCATGCAGATGCAGTCGGCCAGATATACGACCGCCACCTCTTTGTCCTTGATCATGGTTTCATCGGCCAGGTGATGGTGCCGGATGATTTTGACCATTTTGGGGCTGAATTTCCAGGTTTTGGCAATCATGGCCCCAAGCTCGGCATGGTCGATTCCCAGGACTTTTTTTTCAGCTTCCCGGAAGCTTAAATTTTCTTTTTCCACCAGATCCAGGATTTTATGCCTGGACCTGGCCACATATTTTTCCAGGATGATTTTACCGATATCCTTGACCAGGGATGCGGTAAAAATCGTATTTTTATTGGCCAGACCTATCTTTGCGGCCATCTGTTTGGCGATCACGGCCGAAGACACGGAATAGCGCCACATCTCCCCTTCTTCCAGGCCATAGCCCCCCTGGCTGCCGGAAAAGCTGGCAGCGCCGGATTTAAGCAACACCAGTTCAATGACCTGGTCCGTCCCCAGCATATTGACGGCATCCTTGATGGACTCTGCCGGATGTTTCAACCCGAAATAGGCTGAATTACAGGCTCGCAGTACATTTGCCGTCATGACCGGATCATACTGGATGACATTGGCCATGTCTTCCATGGAACTGCCGGGATTGTCCACAACTGCCAGAAGCTGGTGGGCCACGGCAGGAATGGGCTTTAAATTCTGAATCTCGGCCAGAAGATACTGAAGGGAGCTCATATTTTGACCTCCTGGGCCCCGGAGGTTTTGATATAAATATCCCCTGTTCCGATCTCAAGCCTGACGGTCCGGTTAATGTTTCCGCCCACATCCTGCTTATGGATGATGACATTGTTTTTAAAAAACATCTTCTTCAAGGCCATATAATTTCTCTTGCCGATATTAAAAAACCCTTTCTGGTCTAGAATTTCCGCCCCGCCGGCCACATAGATCCGGATTCTTGATTTGACGGCCCCCAATTGGTAGGCCGTCTTGAACAGAATGGGAATCCCGGTATCGGCAAACATGAAGGGCCTTGCCGCGGCCTTTTCCCGGTCTATGGAAGATTCGGGCAGCATATAGTGGAGCATACCCCCCACCCTCACCGCCGGATCATAGACCACCAGCCCGATGCAGGACCCCAGAGAATAGGTGATCACCGATTCCGCCGGGTTATTGCTCACCTTCATGTCTGCTACGCCAACAATCTGTTTCATTGGTCCTTCCTTTTATCCGCTCTGTCTTTTCGTCAACATGAATGGTTCTATTTTAAACATCAGCCCTCCTGGGCAATGGAAAATATACCGTGGATATCCAGAATCAGCCCCACCCGGCCGTCGGACAGGATGGCGCCCCCGGCAATCCCCTTAATGGTTTCAAGACCGGTGCCGAGGCTTTTAATGACATATTCGTCCTTGCCCAGCAATTCATCAATCAGAAGGGCTCTTTTTTCATCCTTTGATTCCACCACCACCACCAGACAGTCCTGAACCGGTTTCTTCCCCTTGCCGCTCTTAAAGATCTCGCTGAGCCGGATCAGGGGAATCAGATTGCCCCTGTCTTTTACCATTTCGCCCTTGCCCTCCACGGTAAAATAATCGTTTGGTCCGGGTTTAAAGGCTTTCTGCACGGCAGTGGTGGGGATAACGTATTTTTCCGTTTCCACCCGGATCAACATGCCGTCGATGATGGCCAGGGTCAAGGGAAGGCTGATGGTGAATTTAGTTCCTCTATCCTTTTGGGAGGCAATGTTCAAATGACCCCGGAATTTTTCAATGCCGGATTTGACCACATCCATGCCCACGCCCCGGCCCGACACATCGGTGATCTTTTCCGCCGTTGAAAACCCGGGTTCAAGAATGAGGTCATAAATCCGGGCATCGGTCATCTGTTCGTGGCCCGTGATAAGTCCCGTGCTCACCGCCTTTTTTAGGATTCTCTCCTTATCCAGGCCCTTGCCGTCATCTTCGATTTCAATGATGATATGACCGCCCTTGTGATAGGCCCGAAGGTGGATATTGCCTTGAAGGGCTTTGCCTTTTGCCTTGCGTTCCCCCGACGGTTCAATGCCGTGATCCAGAGAATTGCGGATCATGTGGACCATGGGTTCATACAGGGCATCCACCACATTCCGGTCGATCTCCGTATCTTCTCCGGACATGGAAAGATTCACATCCTTTCCGACTTTCCGGGACAGGTCCCGGACCAGGCGGATCATTTTCATGAAGGTGGCCTTGATGGGGATCATCCGCATGGACATGGCAATGTTCTGCATATTGGTGACAATCTGGCCGAGATGGGCCACACTCTGGTTCAATGCCGGGTCATGGGCGGTTTGCTGACGCAGCATGGCCTGGGCAATGACCAGTTCCCCTGCATAATCCACCAGATCATCCAGTTTCTGGGTACTGACCTTGACCTGGATTTCGGGTTTGTTCCGGACGGCATTCTGTTCCGCCAGAGCGGACACCACCTGCCCCGGATCCAGTCGTCTGCCTTCCACCAGGATTTCCCCCAGTTTCTTGCCCGGGCAGGCTCTCTGGGTTTCAAGGGCGTCTTCAACCGTCTCCTGGTCCACGGCGTTTTTCCGGATCAGGATTTGGCCCAGGGGCTCTTTTTCGCCCTGGGTCATGGCCGCCTGGATGCGCTGGAGTTTATGTCTCAGGATTTCCGTATCAATATCCTCATCCGGCTGCCAAAACCCGGTCTCAATACCTTTTTTGACCCTTCCAATGAGGGCCTTCAGGGTATCCACAGACTCAAGAACGGCATCCGTGGCCTGCTGGTCAATGACAAATTCTCCGCTCCGGGCGCTGTCCAGGAGATTTTCCGTGGCATGGGCCAGCTTATTGATCCGGGTCAGGGACAGGAACCCGGAAACCCCCTTGATGGTATGAAAGGGCCGGAAGATATCATTGATAATATCCTTGTTGGATGGGTCCTGCTCAAGGTCGATGAGTTTGATTTCTATGGTTTCAAGATTTTCAAAGGCCTCGGCGACAAAATCGGCAAGGATCTCCATGTCGTCGGTGGAAATTCGCTCAGGACCGGCCGGGGGAAAGGGTTCCGGTATATTTTCCTCAGAGTCGACGGATTTTTTTGTCTTGGCCGTCTCAAAGCTTGCATTCAAGAGGTCCAGGACATCGGAATAATCAAAGATAAAGGCCTTTCCCCTTTTTCGATGGCTGAGGATGGATTTTAAGAGCAGGGCGCCTTCTTCTATGGGCCTTGTATGACATATATTTTCCAGGGTGATGCTTTCCACATAGTGTTTGCAGGCCAGGGCAACCTCATGGAAGATGGGCGGATCATCATTTTTGGACCCCTCGATCAAATCATCCAGGATATGGTGCAGGGCTCCGAGGTCCGGAATTTCCTCGGGACAGAAGGAATGAATGAGACCGTCAAATGTCTCGAGGCCTGCCTCAATTGTTTCAAGATCGGAACACTGGGGGGCCGGGTCTTCTGAAAAGTCTTCCGTTACAGGCGCTTTTGCTGCCCCTCCCGTTTCTTCCAGTTCCCGCAGAGAAAAAGACAGGGCAGTGATCAAATCCCCAAGGGCCGTCATCCGTGTTTCTGCTTCTCCGGGGTCACTCACCAGGGCATTGATCATTTTTCTGGCTTTTTGAATGCTTTCAGCCTCGGTTTTGAGCCTCAATTTTCTGCATCGGTCATGGATCTGCTTTAATACCGGCAACAAACCGGATAGGGTTTCGGGTTCTTCCGGGTTTGCCATCATAAAATCACAGGCCAGCTTTTCCGTTAAGCCTTGAATCTCTTGAGAAACCATAATTGTGTCCTTGTTCTGTTACAATCATTCATATTCAGGTGAACGCCCATTCTAACTGATTTTGATTAAATCCGCTATCTTTGGTTTTGCAAACCCGGTTGCCTCATTTTTTCCCCCGGTTATAAGAACCACCAATTCACTCACATATTCTTTTAACTGTTCGGCCTGGGTGCTCATTTCTTCGGCGGCCGAGGCGGATTCTTCGGCATTGGATGCATTCTGCTGGACCACCTGGTCCATCTGGGTGATGGCCAGGGTTATTTGTTCAATGCCGTTGGTCTGCTCTTTGGAAGCGCCTGAAATCTCCGAAATCAGTGCGCCGACCCTGGCCGCATTTTCCGCCACTTTTACAAAGGCCTCATTGGTGGAAGCCACAAGGGCTGATCCGTCACTGACCTTTTTCACCGTGCCTTCAATGAGCTGGGCCGTGTCTTTGGCAGCGGTGGCGGCCCGTATGGCCAGATTTCTGACCTCATCGGCCACAACTGCAAAACCGGCCCCGGCTTCTCCGGCTCTGGCTGCTTCAACAGCGGCGTTCAAAGCCAACAGGTTGGTCTGAAATGCGATTTCATCAATCGTTTTGATGATCTTGGAGGTTTCTTCGCTGGCATTTGAAATTTCCCGCATGGATTGAGTCAACTGTCCCATGGACGCATTGGCGGTCTGTACCACCTGGTTGGCGTCCTTCATGAGACTGTCTGCGTTCAAGGCATTTTCTGCATTGCGCTTGGTCATGGAGGACATTTCTTCCATGGAGGAAGAGGTTTCTTCAATGGAGGCGGCCTGCTGGGATGCCCCTTCGGCCATGGACTGGCTGGCGGAAGACACCTGGCCCGAGGCCGAAGCGACCTGGGCAGAACCCTCGTTCAGGCCTTTTATGATCCCATGAATGGGGTTTGAAATCCCCCGTGAAATAAAGAAAGACAAAAGGCTTCCACTGATGATGGAGATGAGGATCAAGGCCATCAGGGCCATATCCGCTTCTTTCATCATGCTGTCGGCCAGAAGTTCGGCATTATGGGACAGGCCTGCGCCGATGGAAGCGACCTCCTGAAGCAGGGCTGAGGTTTCCGAGGTCAGTTTTGAGACTTCCGCCTCATCTTTAATGACTCTTGACAGCAATGCCTGATAATCTTTCAGGCCCTGTTCCAGGGTTATCAGGAGTTTCTTTTCCTTTTCGCTTTCAAGCTCCGGGGCAATGATCTTCAGCACTTCTTTTAATCGGCTTAGATAGCCTGCCATGGCCTCAACCCGATCCGCATGTTTATCCAGCAGGAATTCGGTTTCTGCCTGGGATAATTTCAATGCAACCACTTCCGCTTCACTGAGATATCTTATAAGAGATGCCTGCCGTTTGACGGCAGCTTTATCCGTGCCTTTTTTTTCAAGGGCGGAAAGCTCGGATTCATGATGGAGGATCATTTCTTCCAGGGCTTTGTCAAATTTTTCACTAATTTCATCAACCTTTTCTTTGCCTTCTTCGATTTCATGATAGGCAGACACCATTTTTTCAAATTCTTTTGTATAAAGGGAAACCTTGGACTCCATGTCTGCTATCATTTTAAGCTGATCTGCATCCAGACGGCCTTGGGTATTCAGAACCACAAAATCCGTTTTGAATTCTTCCAGCAATTTTTTGATTTCCTGGACCTGTTTCTCCCCATAGGCTTTATTCTCAATCCCGTGGAGGAGGAAACCGGCTTGAAACGCTTCTGTTTCACTCGCCATCATATCCAGATCCAGAAAGGCTGCTTCCTGGTGGGCAGCCATACTTGTCCGGTCCAGATAAAGATATCCCCCCAGGCCCAGAATAACGGCCAGCGCTACGAGGACGCCATAGCTGGTGTATAATTTCATGTTCAGACCGAACCGGGTAAATATGCCGCTGACAAATACAAACGCAACAATGCAGGCCGAAACCGAAAGAAGGATAACAAAGGTCCAGAAAAGGCTTGAAAGCCCGGGTGTGATTTTATGAAACTCGGTTTCAGCCTTATGGCTGAGCCAGTCGGTTTTCAACAAGGTCAGGGTATCGCTATCAATAAGAGAGAGGGGCACTTCCTTACCGGAACCGATTTCAGCTTTATGACCCTCCATTGACCCCTGGGAATCTGCATTTCCATGAGCCCCTTCTTCCCCGTGGCCACCACCGGCCATGGCCTGCATCTCACGGTCGGGATTTTTTTCTACCCGGCTTAAAATCTCAGCCACCGGCGCTTCCGGCATCCATTCCAACTTTCCGGTTCCCACATCATAAATGGCGCCTAGAATTTTTGCCTTTTTCTGGTGGACAATATCCCGGACTGCCGGACTTTTCATGAACAGGTCTTCAATGCCCTGCCAGACGTTCTCTTCAATGGCATGGGGAATAATATCATCCCCTTGAACAGATGGATAAAGCAACGCAGCCCGCTGAACCGCCGGAATGATATTGTCCACCAGGGGCGGGATATTGATTTCCAGGGCGTGGCCTTTGCCGTGAAGGGCATGGGTCACTGCGGTGACGGCCCCGCACTGGGTATGCCCCAGCACCACCAGCACAGGGGTATTGACATGAGCCAGGCCATATTCAATAGACCCGGCTTCATCCGTATCCACCACATTGCCGGCCACACGGACAATAAACAGATCCATGACACCGGCATCAAATATCGTTTCCACCGGCACCCGTGAATCAGAGCAGGAGATGATGGTGGCATAGGCATGGTCGCCCTGGTTTTCCTTCCCGGCCTGGTTCAGGCGGCCGATATCCGAATGGGGATGAAGTGATTTCCCTTGTATAAACCTGGCGTTGCCCTCGGTGAGAAGTTGAATGACCTGATCCGGTGACGGCTTTTGGGCAGCATCTGAATTCAACACTGTGCACAGGCAGCTTAAAAGCACCATGATCATGATCAGAACGCTTTTTTGTTTCATCTTCAGTCTCCTAAAAATTTTCGAAATTTTCATTCTCCCAAAAGGAGAACCCCTGATCCTGCTTTGTTTTTTTGTCCCGTCACCATGACCACAAGCTCATCCACATATTCTTTCAACTGTTCGGCCTGGGCGCTCATTTCTTCGGCGGCCGAGGCGGATTCTTCGGCATTGGCCGCATTCTGCTGGACCACCTGATCCATTTCCGTAATGGCAAGGTTCACCTGTTCAATGCCCTTGGACTGTTCCGTGGAGGCCTGGGCGATTTCCGCCACCAGGGCGCCCACCTTGCCCGCGCTTTCCGCCACCTTCATAAAGGCCTCGTTGGTGGAAGCCACAAGGACTGATCCGTCACTGACCTTTTTCACCGTGCCTTCGATGAGCCGGGCCGTGTCTTTGGCGGCCGTGGCAGCCCGTATGGCCAGGTTTCTGACCTCATCGGCCACCACGGCAAAACCGGCTCCGGCTTCTCCGGCCCGGGCTGCTTCAACGGCAGCGTTCAAGGCCAGCAGGTTGGTCTGAAAGGCGATTTCATCTATGGTTTTAATAATTTTGGACGTTTCTTCACTGGCTTTGGAGATTTCCTGCATGGATCGGGTCAACTGACCCATGGATGTGTTGGCGGTCTGTACCACCTGGTTGGCGTCCTTCATGAGGCTGTCTGCGTTCAAGGCATTTTCTGCATTGCGTTTGGTCATGGAGGACATTTCTTCCATGGAGGAAGAGGTTTCTTCAATGGAGGCGGCCTGCTGGGATGCCCCTTCGGCCATGGACTGGCCGGCCGAAGACACTTGACTTGAGGCCGAAGCCACCTGGTCGGCCCCTTCGCTCATGCCCGAAGAGATCCGGGTCAGGGTTTGGCTGATGCCCCGGGCAATAAAAAAACCCAGGGTCATGGCCAGCACCACCCCGGCAATGGCGGCAACAGCGGAAAAAAGCTCTAGAAAAACGGCCTGGGAATGGGCCGCCGTGACTTCCTCCGCCGCTGCCGCCTGGTTGATCTCCACAATCTTGTCCAACAATTCATTGGCTTTTCTCTGGGTCTGGGTCACCGGCCCCAGGAGCTGGTCCCGGGCCTGTTCCGAAAGAACAATCGCCTCATCAACAATCCGGGCCATGGTTTCAAAGGACCGGAACACCTCCTGCATGGCCGGCGCCATCTCCCGGGTATAAATACCGATCTCTTCTCCGGTGCCCTTTTCCCAGGCGTCTTTAATCTTTTTAACCGATCCGTGGAATCTCTGGTGGGGGTCCTGCATGGCCTTGATGGCAGCGGCCAGGTCCGGATTATCGGTTTTAAAATCAATCATCCACTTTCCTGCATTACAGACGGTATGGTCTTCACCCCCTTCAAACATCTTATTCATATTCATCAGGGTCAAGACCCTTTCAAGAATCCGGTAATGATCCTTGGTAAAGGATTCCACCCTTCGGCCCAGGGCCGTGGGATCACTCATGCCGAGGTCTTCCCATTGCTTCATGAGTTCCATGAATTTATTGTTTTCCGCTCTCCAGGCAACCCAGGCCGGAACAAAGGCTTTCCACACCACTGCCTCTTCCGGGGTCTGGGGAAGCGGTTCATAGACCTTCCAGGCCGCTTCATAAATCTGCCTGGATTCGGCCAGGTTCCTGCGCTGACGTTCTCTGACGTCACCGGAAAGCCCCGGGATGGCCAGGGTCCTCATGGTTCCCCGGATGGCTTCAGCCTCCCCCTTGATCACGAGGAGGCTGTCAATGCTGGGCAGGCGGACTGCCCCGATCTCCTGCACGGCTTTTTCTCCCTTGACTGCCCCGTAATATCCGATGACTCCCAGTACCAGGGTGATCAAGGCCACCGACAAAAATCCCAGAAATAATTTGGTTCCCAGTTTCATATTACGGAACATGGTCTTCTCCTTTAAAAGTCCTTGAAACTCTCATCATCATCAAAGGGGATGACCTGATCAGGCCGGACTTCATTGGCTTTGTGGGCCAGCAGCGGCTTTTTCGCCTTTGAGACGGCCTTGGGTTTTGATGATATCGTCTTCATGGGGTGGTGGATAGTGTGAACCGCCTTGGAATGGCCGGCTTCATTTTTCTTGCCCGTCACCAGAACCACCAGTTCATCCACATATTCTTTCAACTGCTCGGCCTGGGCGCTCATTTCTTCGGCCGCAGAAGCAGATTCTTCGGCATTGGCCGCATTCTGCTGAACCACCTTGTCCATTTCCGTGATGGCGATATTCACCTGATCAATGCCGTTGGACTGTTCCTTGGAAGCCTGGGCGATTTCCGCCACCAGGGTCCCCACCTTGCCCGAGCTTTCCGCGACTTTGGTAAAGGCCTCGTTGGTGGTGGATACCAGATGGGACCCGTCATTGACCTTTTTCACGGTGCCTTCGATGAGCTGGGCCGTATCTTTGGCAGCAGTGGCAGCCCTCATGGCCAGGTTTCTGACCTCATCGGCCACCACAGCAAACCCTGCCCCGGCTTCCCCGGCCCGGGCTGCTTCAACGGCGGCATTCAGGGCCAGCAGATTGGTCTGGAAGGCGATTTCATCAATGGTTTTGATGATCTTGGAGGTTTCCTCGCTGGCCTTGGAAATTTCCTGCATGGATTGGGTCAACTGGCCCATGGAAGTGTTGGCCGTGGTCACCACATGGTTGGCATCCTTCATGAGGCCGTCGGCATTGCCGGCGTTTTCAGCATTGCGTTTGGTCATGGAGGACATTTCTTCCATGGAGGACGAGGTTTCCTCAATGGAGGCGGCCTGCTGGGAAGCGCCCTCGGCCATGGACTGGCTGGAGGAAGACACCTGGCCAGAGGCCGAGGCCACCTGGCCCGCCCCTTCGTTCAAGCCGGCGATGATGCGATTGATGGGAACGGTAATGCTGCGGGTGATAAAGAAGGCCAGCACAATACCAATGATGAGGGCGGCAATGAGCCCGATGATCATGATGAAGGAAGCAGTGGAGAGGGCGGACACGGCGGCCTTGGCAATCCGGTCGGCGGCCTCGGCGCCGGCTTCGGCGGTTTCCTTGCAGGCCTCAATGACCTCCTGGCCAGTCTGGGTTCTCTTGACTGCAATGGCCTGGTTTTCCAGCCAGAAGTTTAAAAAATCCGTCATCCCTTGTTTATAGGCAGCGCCGGCGGCCCGGATGTCCTCAATCTGTTTCAGGTTGGCGGCGGCCCGGGTGGTTTTCTGGAGTTCATTCAGTGTTTCTTCTATCTTTGGGAAGACCAACATGGCTGTCTTCATGACCTCCGGGTCTCTCGTGGCCTGGGACCTGAAATTGCCGATGCGGGCCTCATTACCGAAATCAATGACCTCATTGACCAGGTTGATCTTGTTCAGCCGCTCGATGAGCATGGCTTCCTTTTTACCGGCATCCTCGTTGGCGCCAACTTCTCGTTTAAAGGCCTCATTCTGGCTCACCAGAAAATCATTACAATTTTTCATGTATTTGCCGGCCATTTCATTCATGCGTTTTCTTTCTTCAGCCAATTTTCCAATGATATCTTTGGTCTGCTCGGAAATGGACTTGTATTCGGTATAGGCCTTGGTGGCCTTTTCAAGCTGGCCCTTCAGAGCCTTCAGATTGGGGGAGGCGGCTTCCAGTTTTTTTGCCTTTTCAAGGGCTGCTTCCACGGCCGCCATTTCCGTTAAAGCTTTCTTGTGAAAATCTTCATCTTCTGTAAAGGCATATCCCCGCATTTCATACATGACCCGGTTGGATGCGCCCCGCAGCTCGTTGGCCACCTCCACCTCAGGCACATATTCATGGGCCAGCATGGCACTCTGGGTCTCCACCCCGCCCATTTTGACAATGGCCATGAGGCCCAGCGCACAGGCAATAATGATAAGACAGGCAAACCCCAAAGAAATTTTCATTCCCAGACTTAAACTTTTCATTTTTTCTCCTATATTCATAAAAATTTAAAGATATTATGACACTTGCTCGATTTCCGTTATTTCTTCACCGGACAAGACCCGGTCGATATTGAGAAGGATCTTGACCCCGCCGTCCCGTTTGGCCATGCCCAGGATATAATCGTGTTTCAACTGGGTTCCGAATTTGGGGGTCTCTTCAATCTCTTCTTCCCTGATATTCAGGACTTCGGACACGGAATCCACCACTATGCCCAGAAGAATGGTGGCGGCATCGGAATCGATTTCCACCACAATGATGCAGGTCCTTTCCGTATAGGCAATGGCCTCCATCTCAAATTTGGTCCTCAGGTCCAGCACCGGGATGACCTTGCCCCTGAGGTTCACCACCCCTTTTACAAAAGCCGGGGTCCTTGGAACCGATGTGATGGGCATCATGCCGATGATTTCCTTGACCTTGAGGATACCGATGCCGTATTCTTCCTTTTCCAGCGAAAAGGTCAGATACTTGCCGGTTTTGATGGTCGTGGCCTTGATGGCCTGATCCATGGTTGTCCTTTCGTCTGCCATTTTTGTTTCCTCCTTGATGAATTATGGGTGGGGTTTTTTCTCACCCTCTGTCTGTCTGTATATCTTTTTGACCATTTTTTTCAGAACCAAAAAAACATCCTTCAGATCGTTCCGGACATAATCAATATATCGTGGGTAAAGGGATAGGGCCCGATTCATGGTGTCTGTTTCCGAGTTCGGCAAAATCAATATCACGGGCCGGTTTACCAGCAGGTCCCGGAAGGGCAGAATCCGGGCCAGATCGCTGGAAGAGGCGGCCAGGATCAGGATGATCCGCTGATCAAATCCCGGCTCCACAACAGCCTTGGAAAATTCCTTTGCCTTTGAATGGATGCTGATCTCGGAAGGATGGAACAATCGCTCCGCAAAGCCGAGGATCTCCTCATGCTTTTTCCCCTTTTGCGTTGAAAAGAATATAAACCTGACCGGATGTATATTTTTCATCATGTTTTGACCCGTAACGTGCAATGCTGGAATGCTGTTCAGACAGGGCAATACAATTTGCGTGCCCAAGGCGAAAAGGAGGCGAAGTGATAAAATTTAATTTATAAGATCAATATGTTATCTTCTAAATTCAAGAAAACTGCAAAACAAAATTGAATAATCTTATCTCGAAAATGATACGGCATTCGTATCGTTTTCGAGACAAATCTCACATCCGATACACCGGGCCGGGCCAAGCTCTCAAGAAGTCTGAAGGGTCTTTAATTTCCGGTAGAGAACCGCCCTGGAGATCCCGGATATCCGGCACATGGCTTCGATATCTCCGCCGGCCCGTGAATAAAGGGTTTCCATATATTCCTGTTCCGTCCTGGCAATGGCCTCCCGAAAGGAAGGCAGGGGCTGCCGGGGATCGGATATGGGGGTTAGGATTTCTTTTCCCGGCGTATTTTTTGTAAACGCGGCCCGGGTAACCCTGGACCGGATCTTTGAAGGCAGGTGATAGGCAAAGAGGATTCGTTCCGACGGGGTGGAGGCGATGCAGGTTTCCATGGTATTGACCAGTTCCCGGACATTTCCGGGCCAGTCATATTTTTCAAGGGTTTCCAGAAAATCATCGGACAATTCTTTTAATTCAGTATTCTGCTGCCGGCAGAAAATGTCCGTATAATGGAATGCGATTTCCCGGATATCCGAACGCCTGTGCCGAAGGGGCGGCAGTTCCAGGGAAAAGGATTTCAGCCGGTACAAAAGGTCATTCCTGAATTTTTTTTCCGCGGCCATCTGTTCAATATTTTTATTGGTTGCGGAAATGACCCGGAAATCGCTGTGGATTTCCTCTTCACTGCCCACGGGCCTGAATTTTTTTTCCTGGAGCACCCTTAAAAAAGACCCCTGGATGGATTCGGGCAATTCCCCCACCTCATCCAGGAAGAGGGTTCCCCCGTGGGCCAGGAGGGCCAGCCCGTTTCTTTTCCGGTCAGCCCCGGTGAAAGCGCCTTTTTCATGGCCGAAAAGCACGCTTTCTATAAAATTTTCCGACAATATGCTGCAATCCACCACAATGAAGGCGCCCTTGGCCCTGGCGCTGTTTTCATGGATGGCTTTGGCAAAAAGCTCTTTTCCCGTTCCCGTTTCCCCGGTCAACAGCACATGGGCGTCGGTCCTGGCTATCCTGGATACCTTTTTCAGGCAGTCCTGCAAGGCTCTGCCGGACCCGATGATGGCATGGGCGTGAAGCGACAGGAGGGGTTCGGACCGCTGTTTCTGCTTCCGGTATTCCAGGGCCCTCAGGATCTGAAGTTTAATGGCCTTGGAAGAAGCGGGTTTCTGAATATAGTCCCAGGCCCCGTTTTCAATGGCCAGTTCAGCCCCGTCAGGGTCGGAAAAAGCCGTCAGGATAATAATCTGGGGGGGGTCAGGAATTCCGGAAATATATTCTATGGCGTCAAGACCACTGCCGTCGGGAAGGTTCACATCCAAAAGAACCAGATCCACATCCAGGGTATTGATTTTTTCCATTCCCCGGGTCAGGGTCAGGGCATGGTCTGCTTCAAGGCCGAGGCTTTCAATGATCCGGGTAAGGGTGATGACCACCCCTTCATCATCATCAATGATCAGTATTCTTGCTTTTGTCGGGTCTGCCATGCGGTACTTAATTTATTATTTTATCCAAAGGGAAACCTGAAATTGGAAAGACTCTACAATATCCCGCCCGTCAAGGCAAATCTTTTTTTCTAACGGCCATGCCCTTGCGGGCACAACAAAATATGAAAGTTATGAGTATTGAGAGTGGCATAAGTTCTCACAACTCAATACTCATAACGCACACCTTTCACATAAAAATCCTATGGTATCCCCAGACCCGTGTCAAGGCGGATACCGGCTCTGCCGATCCTGCTAGAACCGAATCGCCTTTTTTCAAAATATGTTCTTGACACGATACAATTGTATACAGTATACAACAACTAAAAATCCGTCATGAAAACCTAATAAAATTCATTAGTTCATGACCCCATGAAAGCGCCGTTAATATGAGAATAAAGGATATATCATGACCGTAAAAACACATGAAAAGGAGCTTGAACGGCTCAGGAGCCTTCAGGAAAAAGCTGCCCTGGGGGGCGGTGAAAAAGCCATGGCCCGCCACCGCTCCCAGGGGAAACTCTCGGCCGGGGAAAGGCTTGGCCTGCTCTTTGATCCGGGCAGTTTTGTTGAACTCAATGACCTTGCCGAAAGCCAGTGCGTGGATTTCGGCATGGAAAAGCGGAAGGTCACCGGAGACGGGGTGGTCATCGGTTACGGCACCGTCAGCGGCCGCATGGTCTTTGCCTATGCCCAGGATGTCACCGTTCTCGGCGGGTCCGTGGGCACCATCCATGGGCAGAAAATCAACCGGATCCAGGACGAGGCCCTCAAGGTCAAGGCCCCCATTGTGGGAATGTTTGATTCCGGCGGCGGCAGGCTCCACGAGGGCTTTTTCGCCTCCAAGGGCGTGGCCGGCATGTTTTACCGGAATACGGCCGCCTCCGGGGTCATCCCCCAGATTTCCTGCATCATGGGACCCTGCGCCGGGGTTTCCGTCTATTCCCCGGCCCTGACGGATTTCATCATCATGATTGAAAAACAGAGCCAGATGGTCATCACCGGCCCCAAGGTCATCCAGGATGTGACCGGGGAAACCGTGACCCTGGAAGAACTGGGCGGGGCCAAGGTTCACAGTGAGATCACGGGCCAGGCCCATTTCGTCACCCAGACGGACCAGGAAAGCATTGAACTCATCCGCTACCTTTTGGGCTTCCTGCCGTCCAACCATGAAGAAGCCCCACCCTCTTTTCCCTGCCATGACCCCCTGGACCGGAAAAACCCTGTCCTCACCGACATTGTCCCGGCGGAATTCAAAAAAGCCTATGACATGCACCGGGTCATTGACGAAATTGTGGACAATCATGAATTCCTCGAAGTCCTGCCGGTGTTCGCCCCCAATATCATCACGGGTCTGGCCCGCATGAACGGCTCCACCGTGGGCATTGTCGGGAACCAGCCCTCGGTCAAGGCCGGGTGCCTGGACTATCATTCCGCAGACAAGGCCGCCCGGTTCATCCGGTTCTGCGACTGCTTCGGCATCCCCCTGGTGAATCTGGTGGATGTGCCCGGCTATTTTCCCGGCGTTCACCAGGAGCATGCCGGCATCATCCGGCACGGCGCCAAAATGCTCTATGCCTATGCCGAAGCCACGGTGCCCAAGATCACCCTGGCCCTGAGAAAAGAATACGGCGGGGCCGTCATGGCCATGTGCTGCGCCGGCATGGGCGTGGATCTCATGATGGCCTGGCCCGTGGCCCAGCTCGTGGTTCTGGATACCACCGCCGCCATCAATATCATCTACAGAAAAGAAATTGACGAGGCCGAGGACCCCAGGGCCTTCAAGTCTCAAAAAATCGAAGAATATGATTATAAATATTCCAATCCCTTTCATGCCGCTTCCAATATGCTGGTGGACCGGATCATCGAACCCTCCGAGACACGGACGGAAATCATCCGGGCCCTGTCCATGCTGAAAAACAAGAAACGGCCCCAGCCTTTCCGGCTGCATGGCAATATTCCCATGTAAGGATACGATACGGATAAGCCCATATTCACACTATTTTAAATAAGGAGACAGAGCCGTGGATTTTTTACTCTCAAAAGAACAGAAATCAATTCAAAAAGCAGCCCGGGAATTTGCCCGGGGGGAACTGGCCCCCATGGGCCGGGAACTGGATCTGACCCAGACCTACCCCGGCGATATCGTGAAAAAGGCAAGGGAACTGGGCCTCATCGGGCTTTTCGTGCCTGAAAAATTCGGAGGGCCGGGCCTGGGCTATCTGGAACAGGCCATTGTCCTGGAAGAATTCTGGAAGGTGGACCCCGGCATCAGCCAGCAGCTCTGCTCCCTGACCTTTGGCGCAGAAGAATTCATCCTCTTCGGCTCCGACGAACAGGGCAAGAAATTCCTGGACCCCATCTTCAACGGCGAAGGCGTCATGGGCTTTGCCATTACCGAACCCGATGCCGGGTCCGACACCCTTGCCGCCGCCACCATTGCCGTGAAAGACGGCAATGAATGGGTATTGAACGGCTCCAAGGTCATGATCGGCAACGGCACCAAGGGCACGTTCATGCTCATCTTCTGCCTCACGGACCCGGACAATCCTTCCCGGTCCAAACGCCACAGCATCATTGCCGTGGAAACCAACCGGCCGGGGTATAAGGCCGAGCCCATGCACGGAAAAATGGGGCTTCGCTGTTCAGATACGGCCGCCATTTACCTGACCAATTGCAGGGTTCCGGAAGAAAATCTCATCGGCACCAGGGGTAACGGATTTCACCAGCTCATGGCCTTTTTTGACCGGAGCCGGGCCTATGTCTCGGCCCACGGCGTGGGCCTGGCCCAGGGGGCTCTCGACATGGCCATCAAGCATATCCGGGACCGGAAGCAGTTCGGCAAACCCATCGGCAGCTTCCAGGGAGTCCAGTTTAAAATTGCAGACATGGCCGTCAAAGTGGAACTGGCCCGGAACATCATGTACAAGGCAGCCTGGCTCCTCGACAACGGCACACCCGACACCCATGTGACCGCCATGGCCAAGCTTTATGCCTCCCGCATCGCCGTCGAAGTGGTGGATGAGGCCCTCCAGCTCCACGGCGGCTACGGCTATTTTGACGATTACGATATCGAGCGCTTCTACCGGGCCGCCAAGGTTCTTGAAATTTACGAAGGGGCCAAGGAAATCGAAAAAATGATCATCGGCCGGACCCTCATCGGCAAATAGACCGCCCCGTTCCATTCAAAGGGCAGGAGAAGACGAACTACAAATCCTTTTCCTGCCTTTTTTTCATGATAGCCTGATCTTAATTGACAATATATGGATCATAAAATATAATATTTCCAGCTTATGAATACTATATTATCAATAAAATCATGAGACCCTTGCTACATACCCCGGAAGACATGGCCCGGGAACTGGCATCGAAACTGAAGTCGTTGAGGCTTGCAAAAAAATGGAAGCGCTCCACCCTGGCCGAACGCTCCGGGGTGACGGAGGCCTCGCTGAGGCGGTTTGAGCAGACGGGTAAGGTTTCTCTCCATCATTTCCTGAAATTGACCCATGCCCTGGGCCGCCTCTACGACGCCGCATCTCTCCTGAACCCGCCGGAAGCAGGGTCCTTGAAAGAACTGAAACAAAAAGAGAAAAAAATCTCCAAACGGGGGTCCATTTGAAAGAGCTGAATGTTTATCTGAATTTTTCAGAAACAGACAAAATCTTTGTCGGCACCCTGGCTGAATCGGGAAACAGGATTTTTTTCGAATACGATGCCTCCTTTCTGCTGGATCCCCTGTGGCTGTCTCCCTACAAACTGCCCCCGAAGCCCGGCCTGTTTGAACACAAAGACAAAGATTTCGGCCCTGTCTTCGGCTTGTTTGACGATTCTCTGCCCGATGGGTGGGGGCTCCTGCTCATGGACCGGTTTTTGAGAAAACAGGGAGTTGATACGGACCGGCTCTCGGTTCTGGACAGGCTCGCCTTTCTGGGGAAACACACCATGGGAGCCCTCATTTATGAGCCCGCCGCAAAGCATGAAAAAACAGATAAGCACCTTGACCTTGATGCCCTTGCCCAACAGTCCCGGCAGATTATGGAAGGCGAGGCCGTTGACGTCCTCCCGGCGCTCATGAAAGCCGGCGGCAGCCCAGGAGGGGCAAGGCCCAAGATTCTGGCCGGAGTCAAAGGCAACACGCTCCTTTCCGATGAACATGATCTTCCCCCGGGGTTTGAACCCTGGATGATCAAATTCAATTCAACACAAGACTCGCCCGATGCCGGGGCCGTCGAATTTGCCTATTCCATGATGGCAAAGCAAGCCGGGATCATCATGCCGGAAACCCGCCTCTTTGAATCGGGTCCCCAAAGCAGATATTTCGGGATCAAACGGTTTGACAGAAAACATAACCGGCGGTTTCATGTGCACACCTTCGGCAACCTGATCCATTCCAATTTCCGGACCCCGGAATGTGATTATGAAACCTTTTTAAAAGTGGTGCTCGATCTTACAAAAAATCACAAGGACCTTGAAAAAGGATTTCGCCGGATGATTTTCAATGTCATGGCCAACAACCGGGACGATCATGTGAAAAATTTTGCCTTTATGCTGGATGCAAAAAAGGAATGGACCCTCACACCGGCCTATGACCTGACCTTTTCAAAAGGCCCCGGCGGAGAGCACTCCATGTCGATTTCCGGAGAGAGCGGCACCCCGGGCAAAAAGGAAGTCCTCCGCCTGGGTGAAAAAACCGGTTTGTCTTTTCATAAAATCCGTGACATCATCGGAGAGGTAGCAGCATCCATTGAACGCTGGCCGGATTTTGCCAAAGCCGCCAATGTCGGTGAGCAAACCCGGAGCCAGATCTGGAAAAAAATCAAAACGAATCTGTCCTTTTTCTAAAATCAGCCTTTTCTCTAATGATGCACCGTAAGCTGGGGAAAGGGGATTTCCCAGTTGTTGGCCGTGCAGGCATCCACGCACCACCTCTGGATGGCCCGGGACAGCTTGTAATACTGGGGCGCCATTTCGCCTTTGAATTCTGCAAGGATGGCCAGGTCCAGAGAAGAGCTGCCGGCCGCCAGGAAGTCCACCTGGACATTCACCAGCCCCTTATCATATCCCTCTTTTTCAATGGCTCCCCGGATATGGGCCGACAGGATTTCCAGGACTTTCCCCGTGATATCTTTCTGGATATCGTAGCTGACGCCAAAGACCACCTTGAGGCTGAAGCCCAGGGAAATGTTCAACGGGGCCTGGCCGAGGAAATCCGAAGTCTGATAGGTTTTTTTTGCCCCTCCGGCCAGAACCAGTTGAACCATTTCATGGGACATACTGGTGACATGGCCCCAGGTGCCGTCGGAGAGGATGACCCAGTCGTTTCTCCTGCACGGGAACCAGGATTCGCTCTTGTGAAACGGACGCGAGGTCTTGCCCAGCAATTCTTCAATGGGCAGCCGGATGCTGACCTCCATGTCCGGATTTTCAAGGATGCAAAAAATATTGATGGTTTTCACCATCCAGGGCACGCCCTGGTAAATGATTCTTTCCCCTTCCCGGACAGCCCCGATATTGAGCATGAGCTGGCTCTGCTGCCAGAACCTGGGCAAGGTATGCTTGGCGGCCCATCCAATGCCGATGAACAGAATAATGGACAGACTTAAAAGAACCCAGTCCTCAAAAATATAAAAGACCAGGACCAGGACGAACAATACGACAAACATGGCCGCCATTCTTGCCAGGATTTCAAAGAGCCGGATATGGAAAGGCTTGTATTTCAGATTATATCCGGGAATCAGTTTGATCAGGGACCTGGCGCCAAGTCTCAGCACCAGAATCGCACAAATGCAGGAAATCAGGGCAATCATCAGATACAGGCCCCTGGTCCGGAAAAATTTTTTAATGGAAATACCTGAACTTTCGATCAGGGATTTTTCATCACTGCTCATTTCCTTGAGCTGCATATTGGCGATCTGCAATTTGTTCTGTATCTGTTTTTCAATCCCCCTCCATTCCGGCAGAAGGGATTCAAGATCTTTTTTAACTTCCCTGTCCTCGGTCTTTGCGATCAATCCGGAAATATTCCGGACCGCATCCCGGGAAACGAAAACAAGATTTTCATAATAGGCCAGCTCGTCTTTGAGCTTGGTTTTATTTCTCGCGCTGACCGTCATCCGCTTTATTTCCTTGATACCGGGCTCAACCAGGGCCATGACCTCTTCTTTCCAGTCAAAGGACTCCTCCTTTTTTCCAAGGAACATCCCGATATCCACCCCCGTTGCAATCCGCTCAAAATCCGCCTGGGCATCGCTGAGCTGCTCGTCGAGCTTGGAAATCTCCGATTGAAGCCCTTCCTTTTCCGTTTCCGACGTGCTTTTCTCAAGCAGTGCTTTCTTCTCCTTTATCCGCTGGTTCAGATTTCGTTTCAGCTCGGAAATGGAAAACAGCATATTAATGGATGCCTCATCCTTTTCAGAAACGGCATTGGGCTTAAGCACCTCAAGCAGCTTGGTTTTCTGGCTTGCATAAACCGGACAGGGCCATACCCATAAAAGAACAAGAAAAAATAAAAAAATCCGATGCTTGATCATATTCACGGTCTCCTTTTTAAACAGCCTCGCTGGACCACTCGATAAGCTGGATATAATCATGGATGCTCTTTCTGACGTCCTCCATGGTATCCAGGTGGAGAAATTGAACACCAACCGCCATCTCGCCTGATTTCCGGCTTGCGTTTTTAACCTCGCCCATAAAAACAGCCTCGCCTCCGGAACCCGGAAACCGGCACCGGAAGGCAACGGTATCCTTTAATAGGCCGTTCAAAAGCGTTTTATCCGAAGGAAAGGTTTCCATCACGCACCGGCATCCGCCTTTGCTGATATTTTCAATGACCCCTCCCCTTTCACTGCCGCCCACCCCGGCCTGGGCCACGATACTGCATTTAAACCGCTTGTGGGAACGCAGCTCATGGTGTTCGATCCTCCCCGGAAACGCGATGAACATGAGTTTGGAAGGCTCGGAAATAAGGCCCAGCACCCTGGAGCGGAACGCATAAATGGTCCCTTTGTACAAGGTCTTGATGGTCAGGCCGGTCCCGGTGGCCGGGCCCTGATCCTCACCCCCGAAGGGGTTTGGCGTCTTCAGCAAAAGGTATTTCCCGTGTTCGATGCCCACCAGGGCGCTCCGGAAGGTGACGCTGAGATCGTCAAAGTCAAGGAGGAGCCGGATGCCGATCTCCAGGCAGAACTCCTTATTGTTAAGGATCTGAAGCGGAATATGCCTCAAGGGGTCGGAGGGGATTTCTTCAGGGTCTCCCGGCTCCTCCCTGTCTTTCTTTTCATCAAAATAGCGGGCGCTTTCCATCAGAATATGCATCAAGGGCAACCGAATGATATCCTGTTTCCTCGACACATTTTTTTCCACCTCAATCACGATATTCTGCCAGGAAAGGATGGCGTATAATGCCTCAAGCTGATTCAGGCTCAGGGTATCGGCATCGATAAGGGTCCCCTTCAGAAAAAAAATCCGGCCCATGTCTTTTTTTGTGAAAATTTTAATGGTGCAGGTCTTCTGCTCCATCTCGATCATCTGCAAAAAAGAGGAAAGGTTCACCCCGGCAATCCTGCCGCTGATATCCCTGGTATTATCCAACATCATGAAAAATTTTCCTTATAAATGCTATCAAAATCAATTAATTTTCCTCGACCTTCTTTAACAGCCAGGCTCCGATTGAATTTTAAGATGTTATCCCATGCTTTAAATCAAGTCAAAAATTTTGTCGGCTATGTGAATGAAAAAAACGAAACTCCCACAGGGGGGGGGGATTGGCACCTGCAGTTGGAAATACGATTCCTGGTTTCAATCCACGCTCCGCAGGAGGAGCGACCCAGGCATTGGTTCAGCTTTACAATTTTGAGATGGTTTCAATCCACGCTCCCGCGGGGGGAGCGACTTGGGCAAAATCAATCAGTGTTTCAAGTCCTACAGTTTCAATCCACGCTCCCGCGGGGGGAGCGACATCAATCACCAGTAAGTCGCATTCAGCCAACTCTTGTTTCAATCCACGCTCCCGCGGGGGGAGCGACGCGGTCCTCAACCGTTACCGGCCCGGCATACCCGGTTTCAATCCACGCTCCCGCGGGGGGAGCGACTAGGACCCGAGACAATGCCGAAGGCTTTCCGAAGGTTTCAATCCACGCTCCCGCGGGGGGAGCGACTCATAATCCGGATGGCTTTATCCTGGATCTCAAGTTTCAATCCACGCTCCCGCGGGGGGAGCGACATTAAAAAGGTGGGAGAGTTTTGACAGAACGTATCGTTTCAATCCACGCTCCCGCGGGGGGGGCGACCAAAATGTTCGATCAGCAGATCAATGGCGGTATTGTTTCAATCCACGCTCCCGCGGGGGGAGCGACGGGATTGTCTGAGAGGTAGGCGATTTGGGATGCGGTTTCAATCCACGCTCCCGCGGGGGGAGCGACTCAGCCATGCATTATTTGTTATGAATTGCCATCCGTTTCAATCCACGCTCCCGCGGGGGGAGCGACAATTTTATTAACGATATCAAAAGGATTTTTTTATGTTTCAATCCACGCTCCCGCGGGGGGAGCGACAAATGATAAATTTGAACCAGGCATATAAAAACGCTGTTTCAATCCACGCTCCCGCGGGGGGAGCGACGCATATGACATCCCCTTAAACGGGGGGCACGTTGTTTCAATCCACGCTCCCGCGGGGGGAGCGACTAATTACACCAACAATCTTTCCGACATATCCCACGTTTCAATCCACGCTCCCGCGGGGGGAGCGACAAAAGCCGGTATTGTTGGCGCTGTTTTATTCCTTGTTTCAATCCACGCTCCCGCGGGGGGAGCGACATAAAACGGCAAAGGAGATGTAGTGCCTGCACCGTTTCAATCCACGCTCCCGCGGGGGGAGCGACATGAGTGTGCCGCCGTATTGGTCAGGGTTACAAGTTTCAATCCACGCTCCCGCGGGGGGAGCGACTCATGCCATTATTACCATCAATGACCGGATGGTCCAGTTTCAATCCACGCTCCCGCGGGGGGAGCGACACGCCGTTGTTTGGTAGCCTTCACTTTCCAAGTCAGTTTCAATCCACGCTCCCGCGGGGGGAGCGACCACGGCATCGGTAAGGCCTATCCAGGGCGCCATGTTTCAATCCACGCTCCCGCGGGGGGAGCGACCATGCCTGATGCAGAACCAGCCCCGACACTAAAAGTTTCAATCCACGCTCCCGCGGGGGGAGCGACTCAATCATATCCGTGATTGACAATGCCATGACCGGTTTCAATCCACGCTCCCGCGGGGGGAGCGACGAAGCAAAGATGTGGCAAGAATATTGGGTATAAGGTTTCAATCCACGCTCCCGCGGGGGGAGCGACAATCGTCTGTCATTGGCACTCCTTGTTTTAATGTGTTTCAATCCACGCTCCCGCGGGGGGAGCGACTGCCCTCTTAGGGGCGTCAACCCTGGCCCATTCTGTTTCAATCCACGCTCCCGCGGGGGGAGCGACTGAGTTTTTCGATATATGAGAAAACAGCTTCTTGGTTTCAATCCACGCTCCCGCGGGGGGAGCGACTTTCCTTTTCAAAATCAGCCTGGGTTGTCCCCTGTTTCAATCCACGCTCCCGCGGGGGGAGCGACAAGACGGCCATCTTATCCTTGGAAATGGACAAAGTTTCAATCCACGCTCCCGCGGGGGGAGCGACAATATGCGCGGCTGTTGTTGCCTGGGAAAACGTGTTTCAATCCACGCTCCCGCGGGGGGAGCGACATTTCACCGAGATCGGGAACCATGCAGAGTTCTTGTTTCAATCCACGCTCCCGCGGGGGGAGCGACCACCGCTGTCAGCATTGTTTCCCGGCGCGGGGTAGTTTCAATCCACGCTCCCGCGGGGGGAGCGACGCTGAGTAAGATTTTTTTTCACCCATTTGACCATGTTTCAATCCACGCTCCCGCGGGGGGAGCGACAAGCCTATATCCTGGCAATGCTCTGACAAGGCTGTGTTTCAATCCACGCTCCCGCGGGGGGAGCGACCCTGATTATGTTGTCACAATGCGGAAACCAGGGGTTTCAATCCACGCTCCCGCGGGGGGAGCGACATCGTTCTCAGCCCGTTTGCCGGGATCGGATCGGTTTCAATCCACGCTCCCGCGGGGGGAGCGACGACGGCCTTGAGCCAGGATCTGTCTTGCCAGAGCGGTTTCAATCCACGCTCCCGCGGGGGGAGCGACGGACACCTGCAAGGCCTTTGACCTGCGCCGCAGGTTTCAATCCACGCTCCCGCGGGGGGAGCGACTGAAATGGCTGGCCTTGAAAAGATATCAGAAGAGTTTCAATCCACGCTCCCGCGGGGGGAGCGACGCAAGAGCCTAAAGGGGCTTCTTATCTCCGGGTTGTTTCAATCCACGCTCCCGCGGGGGGAGCGACACCTTTGCAGATGTGGCAGGCCCGGAACACCGCTGTTTCAATCCACGCTCCCGCGGGGGGAGCGACCCGGCTCCTATGGGAAAGACATCAAGGGAACCGGTTTCAATCCACGCTCCCGCGGGGGGAGCGACTATCGTTCTCAGCCCGTTTGCCGGGATCGGATCGGTTTCAATCCACGCTCCCGCGGGGGGAGCGACGCCGGTGTCTAAAAACTCAGAATATGGGATGTTGTTTCAATCCACGCTCCCGCGGGGGGAGCGACCCGCACTGTTCTGAGCTTTTGACCCCTTGACCGTGGTTTCAATCCACGCTCCCGCGGGGGGAGCGACCTCATCCCCGAGCCAGACGTGTACCGCCTCATTGCGTTTCAATCCACGCTCCCGCGGGGGGAGCGACGCAAACCCCATCGAAAGATTTTTTAAAGATTCTTGTTTCAATCCACGCTCCCGCGGGGGGAGCGACGTGAGATGTTCCGGGCCTGCTACATCTGCAAGGGGTTTCAATCCACGCTCCCGCGGGGGGAGCGACCGGTTCCCGGGGTCAATGGGATATTCGGTTACGGCGTTTCAATCCACGCTCCCGCGGGGGGAGCGACCGTTTCATTTTTATATATTCTCCTTCAAAAAATTGTTTCAATCCACGCTCCCGCGGGGGGAGCGACCCCCTACTTCACAGTCCCAGGAGATACGGGCCTGGTTTCAATCCACGCTCCCGCGGGGGGAGCGACTTCGGGCCTGTCTTGACCCATTCGTACCCAACCAGTTTCAATCCACGCTCCCGCGGGGGGAGCGACCAGTTTCAAGCCGGTGCTTTTTCAGTCGTGCAAGGTTTCAATCCACGCTCCCGCGGGGGGAGCGACCGGATCTTCGGCGTACTCCCACGGATGGACTTAGGGTTTCAATCCACGCTCCCGCGGGGGGAGCGACGGCATCTTTTGTGGCTGCTGAATCTTGGGAGCCTGTTTCAATCCACGCTCCCGCGGGGGGAGCGACTGTAATACACGTAAGCTTTTGATATCACATCTCTTTGACAACTCAAAGTGCGAACCCTATCGTTTTTTTTAAAAAGAACGTTCAGATTGTCAAAGAGCAATACAACATATTTAATAATATTAATCGATTAACCCTGTTGCGAACCTGATGAACCTATTATCAATACAGACCAATCATATATACAGCATTGATCCGGTTTTGGATTAATGCCGGCTTCAGGTTCGCACATGGCTTAAACGATCAAAGGCCCTTCCAGATCAACGGCTTTTTTAGCCCCAATATGTTCAATCCTGTTTTTCCAGTTTGAACCCAGAAAATAAAACCTCAAACTGTCTGTTCCGGGAATTATTTCATCAATCAACCGCTGCCTGAGCACTGTCCATTGGGCAGGGTCCACATTGCATTCAAAAACCGAAAACTGAACCCGCTGTCCATAATCCTTACAGGCCCTGGCAACGCGCCGCAGCCTTTTCTTGCCGTTTTCATTTATGGCAACATCATAACTGACCAGCACCATCATGGGCCTTACCTCCAAAAAAAAGACGGATACCCGTCCAGGTCATTCCGCATATACCGGTTCATCAAGAGGGCCTGAATATAAAAAAGCTGCCCGATCATCACCTTTTCATCAATAAATGGATGCAGGATCTCATCCTGCTTTCTTTTCTGATAGGCCATCAAAACCTTTTTCCTGCCCTCGTCTTGCATATAGACGGCCATGGAATCCTTTCTAAAAAAATCCTTCCGGGTCACCTGGCCCAGATTGATCAGGGTCAGGGCCAGACGGTCCGCAAGAAAGGGCCGGAATTCCTCCATCATATCCAGGGCAAGGCCCGGCCGCCCCGGCCTGTCCCGGTGAAGGAATCCCACCGCCGGGTCAAGACCCACACATTCAAGCGCTGACCGGACATCATGCATAAGAATCGTATAGAGAAAGGACAACAGGCAATTGACCTCATCCAGCGGTGGCCGTCTGTTTCGGCCGTTGAATGAAAAATCCTCTTTCTGGGAGGTGATCAGATGATCAAAGACGCTGAAATAATTTGCCGCCGCATCCCCTTCAATCCCGCGGATCACGTTCAGCGGCAGGGTCTCTGAAATCTCCTTCAGTGTCCGGCCCAACCTTTTCACAACCTGCTCCACAGGGTCGGCAGCAATTTTATCCCCATGGTCCCGGAGCGACCGCTGTAGTACCTTCCGGCAGTTTGATATTTTGGCCGACAGGATGGAAGCGGCTATTTCCGATGACATATCTTCCTGGTCCGCCCGCCGGTACTGTTCGCGGCGGACAAGGACATTCCCCGAAACCGGCCCCTTGATCCGCGCCAGAAACCGCCCATATTGGGTCAGAAAGCTCACGGCAACATCCTTTTCAGCGCAGAACCCCATGAGAAAAGGGCTCATCATCACATTGCCAAAACAAACGATCCCGGAAACGGTATGGATCGGAAGGCGGAGCTTCGCCTCCCTTTCCACCGAGACCACGATGGTTTCTCCTTCCTTGGAAAGATAGCTGCCCTGGGTGGTCACAAAGAGGGTGTTTAAAAGTTTTTTCATTTATTCCATCATCTTTTTCAAATAGGTCTTCACCGACTTGCTCTGACAGACACGGGGCATGCAGAAATCCAGAAACGAACAGCTTTCACATTTTTTATCATAGACCGGTTCCGGCGTTATTCTGTCCCGGATCATGACTTGCAGCCGCCGGGCCGTATCCATGGTTTCCGCCCTGAGTTCAGGCGTCAATAAAACCTGCTGCCGCCTGCGTGTTTTTCCGTAAAACAAAGCCCCCTCCGGAATCCGGGTGTGATACATTTCCTCAAGACACAGGGCCTGGGCGCAGAGCTGGACCTTATCACTATTGTCTTGCTTGGGTTTTCCCCGTTTATACTCCACCGGATAAGGGGCCCATGTCCCGGCCGCCTTATCCGTCAGATGAAATTCCACCACATCGGCCTGGCCCACCAGCCCCAATTCATGACAGACAAGATGAAGCCCATATTCGATCCGGACCGATCCCCGGTCCCGTTCACCACCCTTGTCCACCCGTTCATGCATCACCCTGCCCTCGGCCGTGAATTTATTTTCAAACCACTGCCGCTCCACATGGATGAGAGCGCACTGCCTGGGGCAGAAAAGGTAGTGCTGGAGGGCGGAGAGGGGGAGAAGATCAGGCTCCTCTATCATGATATGTCATCCCATTATTCTTTCTCAATGGAAATGCCCAAAGGCAATTTATCTTTATCGATATTAAACCAATAATCGCCAAAGCTTCGAGCCGGTTTGGTTTCATCTTTCCGTTTGATTGATATAAGGTCAAACAAGGAATGGGCAGATGCATTTCCAAGTGCAGAATCATGCTTAAAGACAACAAGTCTCTGGGTTGACATCAGCCCCCGTGCGGCAGACCGGTCATGCTCAAACATATTGGTCAATGAACTCCAAAGCAAGGAAAGATCATTTTCATTAAAACCTGTCTGGGCTGCCAGATGGGGAGAAATGAACCCATAGGCAACATAAACGCCATAAGGCACGGTATTTTTCCGGCCCATGGTCCGGTTGTCGCCTTGCTGCTTTTCCGCTTCAGCCTCTGTGGCAACAGCCATACGGGTAATGGAGTGTTCCAGGGTCACAACCGGCTCCACAGAGCGGCCAAAGGTCATCTGGACAGGACCACGGACTTGGCCGCAGTTTGGCGCTGATTTCAGCGAAAGAACCGCCCCGAATGTCCGTATATCAAAATATTTTTTGCACATTTTCTGACGGCCTTGAATAGTTTCATCAGAAGTTGGCTTGCGAGGCTTGGCGTCTTTCAATGCGGCACTAATAAGTTTAGAAGTTTCTTTACTGAGTTTTTCTTCTTTCACCCATTCTTTGATCATTTTTTTATCGGCATCTGCTGCGACAATAAGCACTCCGCCATCTTCATCTTCATTTTCAATATAAGAAAGCCCTTCGGGTAAAGTAAGTTCATTAAATATTTCCATCATGTTTTGCGGAATGAGTTTGCGAGATTCTTCGCCAGTATCAATTCCAAGCTCTTTAAAAACTTCAAAATGCGCCCGGCCAAGGACAGCTTTTTCCTTAATATAAATATCATTATTTCCAACAGCCTCATTGGTTATTTGAACATAATTTCGAACTTTCCGTTTAAGGCAAACATCAGTAACCAGTCCATGCCCTGTCTCCGGATCAATACGGGGAAGGTTGCCAGCATCTGGATCACCGTTTGGATTTCCATCTTTCACGTCAAAAACAAGTGCAAAATCATATCTATTGCTTATCGGGTTGTTCATGCTTGACTCCTTATATATTTATTATTCTGTTAATCTTTAAGTTTCAGGAAAAAAACTTTTGCATCTGGTGATAATAACCAACTGCAAAACGGCCTTGATCATCAATTGTTAAGTGTGAAGGAAATGATGTTTCTGCCTCTACTCCATCGATAATCTGCGATAATAGTTTTTCAAAGAAGATTTTACGTCCTTTATTATCAAGTTTTGAAAGATGATGATTTTTCAATCTCATCAAATTTCCGAATACTGTGCTTGGTGTTCCTGAGGCTGCCCCATAGAAACGGTCACGAATAGTAGCGTTGATTCCAGGGTTGGCCTCCTGCTGGATTTTCTCAAGCGTGGCAAAAAGCCTCCCCAGCCTATACCCTATGTTTGTATTATTTTCATCCAAACTCATATTAAGTTCCTCCTTGATTTGTTGGTTTTTAAACCGGGTTGATCTGTTTATACAAGCTTTGATCAAGGCTGCGCGAGGATATGTGACTTCATGCTCTGCCCGGATACGTCGAATAGTTGCCTGTAATAATGTGTTTGGGTATGGCAAGCCTTGAAGAATCGCTCGTATAGTTTCACCTGCAAGATTTGGAGGGATGTTATCTGCTTTTCCCTGAACCGCTATGGAAACCAAAAGCCGAAAAAGAGATAGAACATTCTTATCCCTTGGACTATGAACAATGCTTACGTCTTTAAAATGTTGGCTGATCTTTTGGGATATACCAGACACAGTATCAATGATCCAAAAACGGATTGATATCCTTGAGGAATTTGGAGAAAGACCAAGAACATAAAACTTTTTTTTATCATTGTTATTGTTCAGATATGTTCCATTTTCAATCGACTTGAAAAGGCTTTCAACAGCTTTAACACCTTGGTCAGGGTCATCTTCTGGCGGCTCTCCAAATATATCAGGGAGTTGCTTTTCAAGTTCACAGTCTTTTTCACTCCAAAATACCATAGTTGCGTCTCCGGCCAGCATCCGTTGAGTAGAGTCTATTGAAAGAAGATGATTCAAGGCTGTGGTGTATGCGAAAGCTGCTAAGCGCCCAATTGGAGAATTATAATTTTTCTCTTTCCCATATGATCGAAATGATTCTAAATTGAACGCTACGAGAGAACGTTCGGCTTTTTGGTCATTTCCATATATTCCTTTGATGGGAGCTTCTAATCTAACAATCTCATCGTTGTTACCTGTAACCAGGCATGTTCCATTAACAGAATCGGGACGCTTTTTTGTGTTGATTATTTCGCGTATTTCAGGATCGTTGGTAATAGGGCCAACACCTTGAAATGATATGAGAAGGTTTTTATTAATTGATAACGCCTCTTTCCAAACCACATCTTTCTTTAAACTTTCACGGTGATCTGTCTTGGCAAATTTTAATGCTGCCATAATTTTTTTATGTTCTTGCCCGAGTTTTGATATTTGTTGTTGAAAAGCTAAATGCTGTTCATGTACCCTTTCAGGGTCTGGGTTCGGTTTGCTTTTAGTTGGGACCGGGATTCCAAATACATACTCGATATTTTCCCAGAAAAGATTAGATTTAATTCCATTACCCTTCTTTTCACCAAGTGAAGGCACAAGATACATATGCCCTCGCTTTGACTTTCCCTCCCTTGTGTCTTGGATCGAGCAAAAATTACCATTTTCAGAAATTATTACAAGAAAGGGGATTTCTTTCCATTCCCAACCGTAAGGAGCAATTCCAGATTTAGGATCAGCCGTTTTTCGATGATAGTATTCCTCGAGTGATTGAAGTATCATCCCCTCACCTCCCCAGTATTAGTTCGATCCGGCACATAGATCACACCGCTTTTTAACTCCGGCCTGAAAAACATGGGTTTGATATCCTCTAGGTCGGAAAAATCCATATCATAGAGCATCCAGCCAAGATCCCGGTTTTCATTGATGGGGGTTGCCGGTTCAATTTGAGGATTTACCAAACGGAAATGAGCAGAAAATTCCCGGCAGCCCAGGTAGGGCTGATTGAAACACTGGCCTTTCTTTGCCCGCCGTTCAAACATGGCTGCGTATTTGGCCTGGGTTTCATCTTCCCGAATCTTTTCTTCTTCGTTATTCTCCAGATATTCCGGTACAGGATTAAAAACCTTGCTACGCATTTCAAGCGGAATGAATTCAAATTCGGCAAAAAGCCTGTACTTAACATCACGCAAAAAAAGCCCGGCCCTTTGCTGCCTGTCATCTTCAATAAAAATTTGTTTTTTCCCTATTGATGCTTTTGAATGAACTTCATTCCGCCTTACAGAAATCCATCGAATGGGCGAAAGCACTTCGATTCGTTTTATTTGCCAGAAGATGGCAGGTTTCCAAAGGATGGCATCGAAAATGGCGCGGGCGGCTGATGGGGTTATCACATCATAGCTGACCCGCTCCACCTTCATTTCCGGTCGGGTGAAGCAGGCATAGGGCCCGCTCACCTCCAAGCAAAATCCTTTCATGGTTCACCTCTCTTTGTTTTATCAAATAAATAAATCTTCAGGCATCCATCCAAGACCAAACAGGTCAAGCCCGAAGTCGGGGCTATAGGGGCCGAGCCAGGCCCAGAAGCCGGACCATAATTCTTCCACCATTCCTTCCCTTTGCATTTTTTCAAAATCTCTTTTGGAAACATTGACCGAATACCGCTGAAGTTTTCGCATATTATGGCGTGTCGGGCCGATTCGCCTTAACTCATCCATCCATGTTTGACTTCCTTTGAATTTTACAAAAAGCGGCTGGGTAGAATTTTCGATCAGGTTAAATGACGTTGCAGCAGTACGAAAATGGATATGAACCTGAGTTGCATCTTTTTCCAGCCAGTCTTTGAACCGATGCCCTGTATCGTTGACTCTGCTGTAAAACAAGGAAAAATAACGACTGAAGGCTTCCGGATGTTGAGGATTGAATCCGGGCAAACTCATTAATTCTATCGTTGTATCTTCCCCTTTTCGCAACAATCCTCCGGGAGCCGGTTTTGGCGGCACAAAAACATGGATCGCACCCAATTTTCCGGTTTTGTTGAGCTTTCCTTCCCGGTTGCATCGTCCTCCTGCCTGGGCGATTGAGTCCAGTCCGGCAAGAGCACGATATACAACCGGAAAATCAATATCAACCCCTGCTTCAACCAATTGAGTGCTGATGACGCGAATGGGTGAGCCTTTTTCAAGAGTTTCTTTGATTGCCCGGATGACCTCTGACCGGTGATCCCCGCACATGAGGGCGGAAAGATGAATCGTTCCTTCCGGCATAAGTCTGAACAAATCATAGCAATCACGCCGGGTATTGACCACACAAAGGGCCTGATCATTTTCCTTCAGCTTTTCAGCAATATCCTCCCATGTGTTCCGAATTTTCAAATCTTGAGGAAAACAAGTTTCTGTCCGCTTCAGTTGGTCATAAAGTTCAAAACGGTTGGCTATGATTTCATGGGGCGTATCAAGATTTGGAAGGGCTGGTTGTGTAGCAGTAGCAAGAACCATAGTGACCCCGTAGTGCCGGGTAAGGTGGTTGATGACGTTGACGCACGGGTCGAGAAGCCCCGGCGGGAGAAGCTGGGCCTCATCAAGGATAACCACACTGTTGACAATGTTATGGAGTTTCCGGCAACGGCCCGGCCTTGCTGCATACAATGACTCGAAAAACTGTACGTTGGTGGTAACGATAACAGGGGCGTCCCAATTTTCCGAGGCAAGGCGGGTACGCTGGGTTTCCTTATCCGGATCAAGGTTGCTGTGATGTTCTACGACATTTTCAGCTCCGAAAATATCCGATAGAATTTTTGCGGTTTGTTCAATAATGCTGGTATAGGGAATCACATAGATAATCCGGTCTTTTCCGTGCTTCACGGCATGGTCAAGTGCGAAAGCCATGCCTGAAAGCGTTTTCCCGCCGCCAGTGGGAACACTGAGGGAAAAAAGACCTGAATCCTCATTTGCAGCCTTCCGGCAGGCAGATAAAATATGGTTTCGAATTTTATTGATATCGTTCTCAGGGCCTTTCTTTTTCATGGATTCCATATGGGAATCGAATAGTTCTTTTAGTTCGGATAAACCAGGATATCCTTTTCTGATTTCGGAATTGGCCGGGGTCATAAAGCTTTCCGTATCCAAGAAATCCGCATCCACCAGACATGAAAAAAGCATTCTTATCCAGATATGAAAATGGTCTTTCTTTACAAAGGGAGGAAGATTGACCCCCTGCCTGATATTTTTTTCAAATTCATTTACGACAGCGCGAATCCGGGCAAGGTTTATTCTCCCTTCCTCTAATCGAAACTCAAGCGCGGCCCGCCCCGTATCGGAGGGATAGAAATCCGGTAATCCGGCATGGTGCCCGGCTGAAAGATAAGCATAGATCAGACCCAACTGAGGCCCCAGGCAATCCGTGGCATAGGCGGCCCCGGCGCTTGAGTGATTTATTCTACCAAGCCCGGTTCCGTCATATTCAGAATCATCAAGTCTATTTTCCCGGAGAAGATAAACCTGAAACTCGTCCGCCGCTTTACCAAAATCATGAAGCCAACCCGCATTCCAGGCCCATTTAGAAGATAGAAATTTATCTGCAAAGGCAGATGCCATTTCGGCAACGTTTTTTAAGTGGTCCTCAAGCCGCTGCCATTCTGAACGAGGTTTGCCGTCCTTGCTGTGGGCGTAATAGTCTTTTATCATATGAGATACCTCCTTGAAATTATCCCTATTATAAAACCCACCTGGGACAAAACCGGTCCCATTTGAATCATTTTTTTTCATAATTTTTTATAGCCTCCAGACTTTTTTCCAGATCGGCCCAGATCTCCTGTTTCAGGTCATCGGGCGAAAGGAGCAGGGCGTCTTTGCCAAAGGACAGGACCCAGGATTTGATGTCGCGGCGGCCCGAGGAGGTCATGGTCAGGATGAGGGAACCGTCCGGGTGTTCGATGAGGATCTGGTCCCCGGCCCAGGTTTTCTCTTTGATGTACCGGGCCACGGCCGGGCTGAACCGGATTTTTACGGAGACGGGATCTCCATGGGTCAGGTCAAAGGCGGAATCCAGGGTTTCTTCCGGGTCAAAGCCCGGAGGGTAAGTGGTGCTGCGGTTCAGGGGCCGGATACGGCGGATGCGCTCGACGGCATAGCTCCGGACCTGGCGATTCTTGAGCTTGACGGCAAAGAGGTAGAGGCCGCCCCGGTTTTCGTAGAAATGCAGGGGGCCGATGTCTTCTTCGGTGATTTCATCCTTATAAAAGGCGTGATAGGTGATGCGGCAGGCTGTGCGGTTCAGGATGGATTCCGTAAGGGTCCGGATGGTGTCTTCTTTTCCCCCATAGGTTTTGGAGCCCATGGTTTTGCAGATGAAGATGCGCTTCAGGGCCGACAGCTCGGTTTGGGTGTCTTCGGGCAGAAAAAGCATGAGCTTGGCAATGGCGGCGGCGATGTGGCCGCTGATGTCCGTTCCCCTGAAAATCACGGATTCGCCGGCCAGCATGGAAAGGGAAATGATTTCGGGAAGGGACAGGGCGATTTTCGGGAGGTCCAGGTTGGGCATGCGGGAAAGGTAAGCGGAATCGATGCGCCAGTGTTTTTCCCTTTCAGGACCGTCGCGGTCGTCATAGACCGGGATGGCCAGGTCTTCAACAACCTGTATGGCCCTGGACACGGAGCGGATGGAAATGCCCAGTTCCAGGGACAGTTCTTTTCTCGTGACGCCCTGGGGCCGGGATAAAAGGCCCAGGGTGCGGATCAACTGGACAAGATTTTTTCCCCTCATGGATGCTCTCCTTTTTGACTTCACACTTATCCTATTCAGTGCTCCGTCGCAATCGGGGAATCCCTTATTTTTTAAAAAAATTTTCAGGACCGGCATTCCCTCAATATATTGCATTTCTTTTTACCCTCCTGATTTTCCTTGCATCGCCGGAAAACAAAGGATATGCATTGAAACCGGGGATAAGACAAATTTGGATGAATGATGGGAGAAAAATGCCTGTAACATACGCCGGGCTAAGTTCGGCAGGAAAAAGAAAACGAAACGAAGACTGTTTTCTCATTAAAGTCCTTGGTCCGGACAGGGTATTGTTTGCCGTTGCGGACGGGCTGGGCGGCCAGCCATCAGGCCATATCGCATCCCTGACCGCCATCCGGGCCATAGAAACCCTTTTCCCCGGCGCCGGGCTATCTGAAACGGAAATGGCCGGGATGGTCCTAAAGGTGGACGATGCCGTTAAGGAATCGGCAAAAACCGACCCGGCCCTGGAATACATGGGCACGACCCTGACGGTTGCCCTGTTTGACAAGGGCAGAGTGATCTGGGCCCACGTCGGCGACGCAAGGCTTTATCATTTAAGGCAACGCAGGCTTTCACAGATCACAACGGATCAAACCATGGCCCAGTTCCTGGTTGAAGAAGGCGAGATCACCCGGAAAGAAGCCCTGACCCATCCCATGCAGCATTTTCTGGCCCAGAGCCTTGGCGGCGGGGGGTGCGAGCCCGAATCCGGGTCCTTTAACATTCTACCCGGAGAAATCGTCCTGCTGTGTTCCGATGGTCTGTATTCCGAAATAGACGAAGATCGGATCATCGCCCTCCTGTCTTCACAGCATGGGATAGAGGAAAAAGTCCGCCTTCTGGTCAAGGCCGCAGAAGATTCCGGCGGCCTTGACAATATCACTGGGGTTTGCCTGGAATTTTAACCGGCCCATATTTTTCTTGACAACACACAAAATAGTATTTTACAGGTTTCCGAGAACGTACATCAACCCTGATTAAAGACAATATGCCAATGGAAAATTTCCGGATCGAACGACGGACATCAGAACGGAAGAAACTGGATCCCATGGGCATCGGTATCGCCCATATTGAACATGTGAAAAGCATAGACGATTCCCATGACGAATTCAGAAAGCCGGCCCGCTATATCGACATTGTGGACAGGAGCTGCGACGGCCTCTGCCTGAGAGTAACCGGGGCGGAGGAGATCAGCAGCCCCTTTGTCCTTGAAATCTGCAGCCATGACCGGCAGGCCTGGGAAACGGCCCTGTGTGAACACAGGTGGGTGATCCGAGACGGCAAGCACGATGATTTCTCGATCATGGGCTGCTGTTTCCGGAAAATGGACATGGCTCCGGAGGACAAGCCCAAAGCCCTTTATATCCCCCGGTCCGAGGATTATGGGTTTATCCGGTCAACCCGAATTTTTCAGGCCATTGATCGCAGCGGGGTGTGTCCCTTTTTAAATATCTTGAATTTCAGGGTCGTCAAATCCGGCGAACTGATCATGAAACAGGGGGAAAAAGGCGATGCCTGTTTTCTGATTCAAAAGGGCACCGGTATTGTTTTCATTGAAAAAGATCAAAAAACGCACCGGGTTGCAAGAGTAAAAAAGGGTGACCTTATTGGAGAAATGGCCATTTTAACCGGTGAAGTCCGAAATGCAGGTGTTATGGCAGAAACCGATATGGAACTGTGGTCCCTTGAAAAAGACAAATTTGACCGGTTGATGGAAAAATACCCGGATATCAGAGGCTTTTTAACGGAACTGATAACAGAACGATTTGTTTCCAGAACAAAAATTGCCGACCGGAAAATAGGTAAATATCTAATCCAGCACAAAATAGGGACAGGCGGCTATGCAATTGTATATGGCGGCAAACATGAATTGTTGAATATGCCGGTGGCCATCAAGATGATGAAGCATGATATGGCCATGGAAAAAACCTTTCTCCATAATTTCCGGAATGAAGCCAGGATGATTGCCCAGTTTAATCATGAAAATATCGTAAAGGTTTATGATATCGAGGAAAGGTACCGGACCGTCTTCATTATCATGGAGCTGCTGGAAGGAGCCTCCCTTGAGGAAATCCTGGAGAATAAAACCCGCCTGCCTTATGCCAAGGGAATCGATTACCTGATCCAGATCTGTTCGGGACTGCAGTACGCCCATGCCAAGGGAATTGTTCACCAGGACATCAAGCCGGCCAATATCTTTATAACCCATGAAGATACTGTGAAAATCCTTGACTTCGGGCTTGCCTGCCCTTCCGCCACTGAAAACACCGATACGCCCGGCACACCCTTTTACATGTCTCCGGAGCAGATCGAAATGGATTCCGTCGATGAACGCTCGGATATCTATGCCCTAGGAATCATGACCTATGAAATGATTCTCGGTCAACGGCCCTATCCCGAAAATGATCTGCTGAAACTGATGGATCTCCACGTCGAGGCCGATATCCCGGACCCCTGGGCGACAGATCCCGGCATTCCCGGGGAATTGAGGGATTTTATTTTAAAAGCATGCAGCCGGAACAGATCGGACCGATACAAAAATATAGGGGAAATCCTGTCTTTTTTAAAGCCGCTTAAGGACGGGGCCAGTCAGGGCGACACACTGGCGATATCGGAAAAGAGAAAAATGACCTCTTTGTTTTTGTTTTCCAGTGAAAGCCGGCAACTGGAATTGAACAAGCTGCTGGAAGAATTTGCTTTAAAGGCCCAACAGCTTGGGATAACCATTAAGGCTGCGGATTTTAAAAATATTCACATCAGTTCTTGATCATCCCGGCCGTATTTTGTTTTTTTGACTACTCTGTTTAAAGGAAATTTCAAATGGAATGCCCGATATGCAGATCCATCAATCCTTCGGAATTTAAATTCTGCGGCCGGTGTGGGTCGGAAATCAACCAAAGCTCTGGATCAGGGGAAAAGCCTTCGGAGCATAAAAGTGAACGCAAGCATGTGACCGTCTTGTTTTCGGACCTGTCAGGGTATACGGCCATGACCGAGCGTCTTGATCCGGAAGAGGTCCGGGCGATTTTAAACAAAGTGTTTAAAACCGTTTCAAATATCATTGAAAAATTCGACGGATTTATTGAACGATACATCGGCGACTCGGTCATGGCGGTCTTCGGAATCCCCAAAGCCCATGAGGATGACCCTTCAAGGGCCGTCCATGCCGCCTTTGAAATCCATGCGGCCGTAAAATCAATGAATTCCTGGATCCGGGAAAAAACCGGGCAGCCCGTTTCCATGCATACGGGCATCAATACAGGACTGGTCGTTACCGGAGAGGTGAATGCGGAAACCGGCTCCCATGGCTTAACCGGATTAACCATCAATATTGCCTCCCGTCTTGAAGGCCTTTCCAAAGATGAGGAAATTTTAGTCGGGCCGGAAACCCATAAACTGACGGAACATCTTTTCGATTTTCAGGCCCTCAAACCCGTTCAGGTGAAAGGCAAATCGGAATTATTACCGGTCTATAAAGCCCTGTCAAAAAAACAGAAGACCTTTTCTGAACCGCCAAAAACATCTTTTTCAGGCAGAACGGAAGAACTTGCTCTGCTGACTGAATTGTCGGATCAAATCCTCCGCACCGGCACCGGCCATATTGTGTTTATCATCGGAGATCCCGGCATCGGAAAATCCCGGCTGGTCGAAGAGTATAAAAAGCAATTGTCCCATGACGGACTATTATGGCTGGAGGGACGGTCCTCTTCATATCTTCAGGAAACAAGCTATGGCACTTTTTTAAATATTTTAAAAAAATATGCCGGCATCAAGGATGCTGACGACGATATAAACGGATGGAATAAACTTGAAGAAAAATTAACCCGTTTGTTTCCGGAGGAGGTTCCCGATACCCTGCCCTACCTGGCAACCCTGCTGTCATTAAAAATAAAGGGAAATTTATTGAACAAGGTACTGTTTCTGGATGGAGAGGCCTTCAAGAATCAGATCTTCAGGGCCTTTTACCTTTTCCTGAAACGGTTGACAGAGGATCGGCCCGTGGTGCTTGAATTTGAAGATTACCACTGGGCCGATCAGTCGACTGTTGATTTATTGGGGCATCTCATCCCCATGGTGTGTGACGTTCCTCTATTATTATTGTTTGTCAGCAGGGATACAAAAAACCTGCCGGCGGCAGAAACAAGAACCTTGCTGCAAAGCGAATACAGCGACCACTATTCCGAAATCATCTTAGAGCCCCTTTCCAGGGAGACCATTCTTGAACTGGCCTGCAAAAAATTGAATTCTGAGCCCATCTCTTCGGAATTAAGCGGATTGATTCATCGAAAATGCGAAGGGAATCCCCTTTACCTGGAAGAGCTTTTCCGAACCCTGAACCACGGCAATCTAATCGAAAAAAATGAAGCCACCGGACAGTACACCATAACCCCGTTGGCCGGCAAAGTCCCTATTCCGGATACGCTGAGAGGGATCGTTGAATCAAGCATTGACCGGCTGGATGAAGATATCAAGGAACTCTTAAAATCAGCTTCCGTCATTGGAAGGAATTTTTTTTACCGCTTGTTGGAGGCGGTTGAAAAGAGCAATGAACATTTAGATTCCGAGTTGTCTGTTTTAATGCGAGAAAACCTGATCAGAAAAAACACCCAAAATCCTGAACCCGAGTATTTTTTTTATCATGATTTGATTAGAGACGCCGCCTATGAAACCATCCTGCTGACGCACCGGGAAAAACTGCACCGCAAGGTGGGGGAAGCCATTGAAAATATTTTTAATGACCAGATCGAAAAATTTTATGGCCTGCTCTCCTATCATTTTGCAAAGGCCTCCCAATGGGGCAAGGCCCAGAAATATCTGATCAAAGCCGGGGACCAGGCCAGCCGGATCGCCGGGGATTCGGAAGCCCTGGCATACTACAAAAAAGCCCTGGCCGCCCATGAACAATCGTTTGGAAACAAGCTGGATGATTTTGAAAAAGCGGTTTATCAAAGAAAATTGGGGGAAATCTATTTCAGGCGGGGCGAACACGACAAAGCCTTGATCTCTCTTCGGCAAGCCTTTCATCTATTGGGGATAACCTATCCCTTCGGCAAATGGCGGATAAGGGCTGCGATTTTAAATCAAGGCATCCGGCAGATCATCAAAAGAATATGCCGGATTTTTCATTCGCCAAGGATGAACAGCCAATTGAGCCGAACCGAAGAAGAAGTCTGTAATATCTTTGAAACCATGATCTGGATTGATTTTTTTATCAACCAGGAGCGCCTTGCCTTTGATCTGATTGCGGCATTGAATTATGCAGAAAGAATCGAATCACGGCCAAGGATGGTCCAGGGATATGCAGGGATGGGACTCCTGTCTGACACCCTGGGGCTTCCGTCCATTGCACGAAAATATCATGATTTGTCCATGCGGCAGATTCAAACGATTGAAGAAGGATTGATAACAGCAACCGTCTATCTTTGCCTGGGGTATCATTATGGTTTTCAGGGCAGATGGAAGGATGCCCTGGAATCCTATGAAAAATCAGCAGATCAATTTAAAACGATCGGCCATTTAAAAAAATGGGGAAATGCAAAGCTCATGTCGGGTCATATCTTTTTATTTCAAGGCCAATTTGCCCGGAGTCTTGAAATCAGCATGGACATCGCCCAGGCCGGCTTGGAAACCGGAGACCATCAGTTAAGAGGCCACGGCCTCAGCAGCATGGGCGCTAATCAGATTTATACCGATTCTGTGGATGAGGCCATGTCAAACCTGAAACAAGCCGTGAAACTCCTGGAGTCCATTCCGGATTATTATGCCTTAGGCGCTGCAAATACCGACCTTGCAAGGTGTTATCTGACTAAGGGAGATGTGAAGGCGGCCCATGCCATCTTAAAGAACAATGAAAAAATGATCACACAAAAAGGACTTCACGGTTTCATCGTCAGTCTGTTCTATAATACTCTGGCGGAAGCCTGGTTAAATATATTTGAAACATCGATTGACGTCGGTGAAAAAATCAGTTTGGGGAAATTAAAACATTATATTTCAAAGGCAACCCGGCATGCCCGCCATTTTGCATGCGGCCGGCCCAGGGCCTTAAGATTAAAAGCCCTGTTTTTCTGGTTGGCGGGAGACCCCCGGAAGGCGCGCAAATTCTGGGAAAAAGGTCTTGGCCTGTGTCAAGAACTCAATTTCCGCCATGAAGAGGGACTGATATATTCGGATATGGGAAACCGGCTTCACGATTCAGCCTGTTTGAAAAAGGCCCGGGAAATTTTCATGGAAACAGGCGCGAACCTGAATTTGATCGCTGTAAAAAAATCCATTGAAGCCCAGGAGGCGAGCCGGGATGAAAAGTAAAAATTCACCCGGTTTTTCATAAAACCGTTCGGTGCTCCAGGGGTCAGGATTAATAATGGTATCTGAGCTGGGCGATCAGGACAGCATCATTTTCAATTTTATAAATGATCCGGTGCTCGTGGCTGATTCTTCTAGACCAGTATCCGGCAAGATTGTGTTTGAGGGGTTCGGGTTTCCCGAGGCCTTCATATTTGTTTCGCAGGATGTCTTTGATAAGGGTATTAATCCGGTTCAGAGTTCTTTTATCCGTGTTCTGCCAGTACAAATAGTCTTCCCAGGCATGTTCGGAGAATATCAGCTTCATTCAGCCAGTTCTCTTTCTTTTCCCCGGCCCTTTGTCAGTTCTTCTATGGATTCCATCAGTCTTTTTGCGTTCTTCGGGCTCTGCAATAAATATGCGGTTTCATTCAGTGCTTCATAATCCTGGAGAGACAGCAAGACCACAGCTTCATTATTTTTGCGGGTGATGATGATCGGATCATGATCGTCGCAGACTTGTTTTATGGTGCCGGCAAGATTATTCCTTGCCGTTGTATACGTGATGGCTCTCATTTATTTCCTCCGGAAAGATGCTCATTATAGATGTACAATATATTGCACATGTAACCCCCGGATGTCAATGCCGGAAAATAATTCTTGACACTGAATTGCTGTACACCGTATACCGTATACGAGTCGGCGGCACCATATTGGAATCAATCAAAACGTAAGGATCTGAAAATGAAAGAGGAATTTTTGTTAGGAAACGGCGCCATGGCCATCGGACTTCTGGAAGCAGGCTGCCAGATTATGACCTCGTATCCGGGAACCCCGTCCAGTGAAATCCTTCCCGAGGTGGTCCGGTTTTCCAGGATGAGCAAACTGAACACCAGCATTGAATGGTCGATCAATGAGAAGGTCGCCTTTGACAATGCCTTTGCAGCAGCCATCTCCGGCAAGCGGGCTGCCTGCTGCATGAAAATGGTAGGCCTGAATGTGGCTGCGGATTCGTTCATGTCTGCGGCCTATATCGGTAATATCGGCGGGCTTGTCATTATTTCCTGCGATGATCCGGGACCCCATTCGTCCCAGACCGAACAGGATTCCAGGCTCATGGCAAGGCTGGCCAAGGTGCCGGTGCTGGACCCGGGCAGCCCGGAAGAGGCCAGGGAAATGATCAAATTCGCCTTTGACCTGTCCGAGGAATTCCAGGTGCCGGTGCTGGTGAGGCCGGCCATCCGGGTCTGCCATGCCCGCCAGAACATCAAATACAAGACCCTGAAAAACAACCTGACCAAGGCCGATTTTAAAAAAGAACCCACCCGCTGGGCATCCACCCCGAAATTCCGGTTTTTGCAGCACAAAGCCCTGAATGAAAAGCATGTCAACATCAGCGAAAAATTCAATACCCTCAAGGCCTTTAACCAGCACACCCTTAAAAAGGGAAAGACCTATCCCTTTGGGGTAATTACCGGCGGGGTCCCGTCCAGCGTGGTCAAGGATCTGTTTGAAGAATACAGCAGAAAGGATATCCCCATGCTGAAACTCGGGGCGCCCTATCCTTTCCCGGAAAAACTGGCCGGCGAATTCCTGGCCGCCTGCGACAAGGTCCTGGTCATTGAAGAGACGGACACGGTCATTGAATATATGCTCAGGGACAAGCATAAAACCCTGGGACGGTTTTCCGGCCATGTGCCCATGGAAGGCGAGCTGGTTCCAGAAAAAATAGAAACGATCCTGAACAAGGCCCTGGCCGACTGCCGGCAAAAACCCCTGTCGGATTTTGACGGCGGACGAGCGGCCTTCGGCCTGGTGGCTGAACTGGGCCTTCCCCTCCGGAAACCCACCCTCTGTCCGGGCTGCCCCCACCGGGCATCCTTTTATTCCATCCGCAAGGCCATGCCCAAAGCCATTTTTCCATCGGACATCGGGTGCTATACCCTGGGCTCCAACCTTGGCGTGGTGGACACGGTGCTGGACATGGGGGCCGGGATTACCATGGCCTCGGGCTTTTATAACGCCTATATCCAGGACGGGGTGCAAAAACCCATTGTGGCGACCCTGGGCGATTCCACCTTTTTCCATTCCGGCATCACCGGGCTCATCAATGCGGTTTACAATGATTCCCGGTTTATCCTGGTCATCCTTGACAACGGCATCACGGCCATGACCGGCATGCAGCCTGCCATTACCCAGGGGCTTCGGGTGGACGGCCGGAAAGGCAATGCCGTTTCCCTTGAAGGCGTGGTCCAGGGCTGCGGGGTCAAATACCTGAAAGTGGTGGACCCCTTTGATACCAAGAACATGATCAAGACCATCAAGAAGGCGGCCGACTATGTCACTGATCCGGAAGGCGGCATTGCCGTCATCATCTCCCGCCATCCCTGTGTCATCGGGTTCAAGGATGCAGCCATCCCGGAAAAGATATCCGTCCGCGTATCCGACGAATGCAATGACTGCGGGTTCTGCCGGGACCGGTTTGAATGCCCGGCCCTGTTCCGGAACCCGGAAACGGAAAAAACCGAAATCAATACAGTGCTTTGTGCCGAGTGTGGGGTCTGTCTTCAGGTCTGCCCGCGAAAAGCCATAACAAAGTGTGATCATCAATTTTGATACTCAACAGGGAGACAAATAATATGAAAACCATCAATTATGTATTAAGCGGTCTCGGCGGCCAGGGCATCCTTTTCATGACCAAGGTGTTTGCCGCCACGGCATTGGAAAAGGGCTATAATGTCCTGGGGGCGGAAACCCACGGCATGGCCCAGCGCGGCGGGTCCGTCGTGTCCCACCTCAGGGTGGGGGAAGCCCGGTCCAGCCTGGTCCGGGCCGGAGCGGCAGACTTTCTCATTTCCATGGATGAATCCGAAGCCTACCGGTACCTGCCCTATCTGAAAAAAGGCGGGACCTTATTTGCCAACGCCCCTTCCAAATCCTTTCCGGACAAACGGGTGGCTGCTTATTTAAAGCAGCATAAAATTAAGGCCTTTGCCATGGAAGCATCGAAAAAAGCCATGGACCTGGGTTCCCCCAAATCCACCAACCTGGCCATGGTGGCCTTTTACTCGGCCTTCGGCCTTGGGCCTTTGAATGCCGAAGACCTGAGAGGCACCGTGGAAAAAATGAGCCCGGCCAAGGTCAGGGAAACCAATCTGAAGATCTTTGATGCCTGCCATGATGCAGGCAAAAAAATCGCAGCGGCAGGGTGAGAAAATTACCGCCGGCCGGTAGGAATTTTTCTTGACAGGGATCAAGTGTATACAGTATACCGTATACACTTGATCTATGAATTAGCGTTAACGCTATCGATTATTAATATATGGGAGCCTCTATGGAACTTTTTAAAAATCTCACCGTATTATCGCTGGAGCAGGCAACTGTCGCACCTTATCTGACCTTTCGGCTGGCCCAGGACGGGATGAATGTCATCCGCCTGGAACACCCGGTATTCGGTGATCCCAACCGGTTCATCGGCGGCAACGTGCTCAACGAAGAACGGATGAATGCCTATTTTCTGTGCATCAATTCCGGCAAAAAGGCCCTGACCCTGAACATGGCAGACCCCAAGGGCCGGGAAATCTTTTACGAACTGTTGGAAAAGCTCAAGGTGGATATCTTTGTCACCAACCAGTTGCCCAAAAATTATGAAAAGCTGGGCTGCGCCTATGACCTGATGAAAAAAATCAAACCCGATATCATCTGGCTGGGCCTCACCGGGTTTGGTCCGGATTCCAATGAAGGGGCCTATGACCCCATTCTCCAGGCCCGGTCCGGCCTCATGGAATTGACGGGTGAAGCAGGCGGTGATCCCCAGGTTTTGGGCATTCCCCTGCCGGACATGGGCACCAGCGAACACGGGTACGGGCTGTTGATGAAAGCCCTCTTTAAACGGGCCGTCACCGGTGAAGGGACGCGCATCGACCTTTCCATGTTTGAATCCACGGTATCCTGGCTCACGGTTCCCATCGCCCTGACCAAGAGTTTCGGCGCCAAAATATCCCGCCGGGGCAATACCCATGAATTTTTCTGTCCCGTGTCCGTATACAAAACCAAAGATGGATTTGTCTATCTTGCCGTCGGCAATGACCGCCAGTGGGAATCCATGACGGCTTTAGACATGTTCAAATCCCTGGCCAAGGAAGAATACAAGAAAAACAAGGGCCGCATCGCCGATGTCCACAACCTGAACAAGCGCATCACCGCCATTACGGAACAGCATACCTCGGAAGACCTCATCAAACTGTTTACCTCCATTACCGTGCCCATCTCCGGTATCAAAAATGTGGAGCAGGTTATCGAGGACCCCCTGGTGGCCAAACGGATTCTGTCCTCCACCGACCCGAAAACCGGGACAACGGTGACCCTGGCTCCGCCGCCGAACATGACGCCCTTTCTTGAGGCCTCGGACCGCAAACTGTCTTTCCCGCCCCGGTTCGGACAAGAGAACAAGGCCGTCTACGGGGATATCCTGGGATACAGCGACACCGCTCTGGCGGAATTTAAGGAAAAAGGGATCATTTAATGAAACTGAACACCAGTTTTAAGGAACGAAAATCTCTGGGCCAGGATGTGTTTGACTATCTGAAAAACGCCATCATCGACCAGACCATTGAACCGGGTTCAAGACTTGTGGAAAGCAAACTGGCAGAAATGCTGGGCATCAGCCGGACCCCTCTGCGGGAAGCCCTGCACAAGCTGGAACGGGAGGAATGGATTGAAAAAACCCCCTCCGGCGGATTCCAGGTCGTCAGCCTGACCCGGCACGACATTGAAGAAACCTTCGGCATCCGGAGTGTTCTTGAAGCCTATGCGGCCCGGCTGGCTGCTGAAAACTACCAGGAAAAAGACCTCTTCCCCCTGGAAAAAAAGATGCTGGAATACCAGAAATGCCTGGAAAAAAAAGCCAATGACAAGCTCCAGAAAATCAATACCGAATTCCATGATCTTTTGTATGCCCTCTCCCGGAACCCCAAACTCATCAAGATGATCAACCAGCTCAGGGCTCAAATCGCACGGTTCCGGCAGATCATCCTGAAGCAGGATGAATATGCCGTGGAAAGCAATGAAGATCATTTCAAAATGCTGGAAGCCATTAAAAACCGGGACGGCGATGCCGTTGAAAAACTGGTCCGGGACCATATCCTCAAGGGGAAAAAGGCGGTTTTAAACCAATTGGTGGAAGAAGGAAAAGAGCAGAAGAGTGCTTGATATAAAAGACATACTGGCCGGAAACCAGAACGCCGGGGCCGGGATGATCCGTCTCGTTGAAGACCGGGACCCGTTGGCCCATGAGCTTTTGAAGCGACTCTACCCCCATGCCGGCCGTGCCTTTATCATCGGCATCACCGGATCTCCGGGCGTGGGCAAATCCTCCCTCATTGACGGGCTTATAGCCGAATTCCGCGGGCTGAACAAACGGGTGGCCGTCATTGCCTGCGACCCGTCCAGCCCGGTTACGGGAGGCGCCATTCTGGGGGACCGGCTGCGCATGCAACGCCATGCCGCCGATGAAGGCGTATTCATCCGTTCCATGGCATCCAGGGGGGAAAAAGGCGGACTTTCACGGGCTGCCAAAGATGCTGTCCTTGTCCTGGATGCCATGGGCTATCCCATCATTATCATTGAAACCGCCGGGGCCGGACAGACCGAGGTGGATGTGGCCGACATCGCCCACTCGGTGGGCATTGTCACCATCCCCGGCACCGGGGACGGCATCCAGGCCATCAAGGCCGGTATTCTGGAAACCGGGGATGTGTTCATCGTCAACAAAAGCGACCGGCCCGACAGCGAGGCGGCCGTGTTTGAGTTGAATATGATGCTGGGCCTGCGGCCGCCCTCAAAGGACGTGTGGAAACCCCTTGTCCTTCAAACCCAAGCCCTGGACGGCACAGGAGTAAGAGAGCTGGCCCGGGTCTTTTTATCCCATTTTGATTTTTTAAGGCAGGAAGGCCGCCTGGAAAAAAAACAAATAAAAATGGAAAGCCGATATTTTCAATCCCTTGTAAGGGACCTGGCCCTGGAAAAAATCATGGCGGCCCTGGAAACCTCAAAGGGATATCAGGACGCCTTTAAAAAAATCAGACTCAGGGGAACAGACCCGGTAACAGCGGCGGAAAGCGTGATGGATACCATACGGGTTTTAAATAACGATACAAAATATCATTGCTGATAAAGGAAAAAAAATGGAAACAAAAAGCAAAATTCGGATACTGATCGCAAAACCCGGGCTGGACGGCCATGACAAGGGCGCCAAGGTCGTGGCCCTTGCCCTCAGGGATGCCGGTATGGAAGTGATCTATTCAGGGCTTCACCAGACCCTGGACCAGATTATTCAGAGCGCCGTCCAGGAGTCGGTGGATGTCATCGGTCTGTCCATCATGTCCGGGGCCCATCTGCCCATCTGCCAAAAACTCATGGCCATGATGCGGGAAAAGGGGCTCGCCCATGCAAAGCTCACCGTGGGCGGGGTCATTCCCCACCAGGACATCCCCAAACTCAAAGAAATCGGGGTGGCGGCCGTGTTTCCCGGCGGAACTTCCTTTGAGGACATCATCAACGGCATAAACCGCCTGTTTGAATAATATCGTTGCCAAAGAATGGAGAAATAAACCATGGGTGTTGCAAAATACATAAAAAACGAAAAAGATGCCATTAAAGAGGTGATCTACCAGTCCGGCATCACGGTGAAACCTTCCTACGGCCCGGAAGACCTTGAACGGGCAGGCTTTTCATATGAAAAGGACCTGGGCGCGCCGGGAGAATATCCCTTTACCCGCAGTATCCACCCCCAGAGCTACCGGAGCCGCGCCTGGACCACCCGTCAGTATACGGGCTTCGGCACGCCGGAAGAAACCAACGAACGGTTCAAGCTCATGATTGCCAACGGCCAGAACGGCCTTAACGTGGCCTTTGACCTGCCCACCCAGATGGGCTATGACTCGGATCATCCCCTGGCCGAAGGCGAAGTGGGACGGGTGGGCATGGCCATTGATTCCCTCAGGGATTTTGAAGCCGCCTTTAAAGGCATCCCCCTGGACCGCATCGGGTCAGGGCTCACCATCAACGCCGTGGCCACCATCATGATGGCCATGTACCAGGCCGTGGCGGAAAAATTCGGGTATTCCAAAAACCAGATCTCCACCACTCCCCAGAATGATATTTTAAAAGAAATGATCGGCCGGGGCGCCTGGATTTTTCCGGTGGAACACGGGGTCCGTCTCGTGGGCGACTCCATTGAATATGCCGTAAAAGAACTGCCCAAATCCAACCCGGTCTCCATCTGCGGCTACCATATCCGGGAATCCGGGGCCACCCCGGCCCAGGAAATCGCCTATGCCTTTGAGATTGCCAAGGCCTATATTGAAAATGTGACCCAACGCGGGATCAAACCCGAGGATTTTGTGGGACGGTTCTCCTTTAACCTGAATGTCTACGGCAACCTCTGGGAACAGATCGCCAAATTCAGGGCTGCGAGAAAACTCTGGGCCAAAATGCTGAAAGAAGACTACGGGGTCAAAGACAATAAAAACCTGTTCCTCCGGGGCCTTTTCGGCGGCGGCGGGTCGGGCCTCACCAAGGAACAGCCGGAAAACAATATCATGAGAGGGGCCTATTACGCCCTGGGGGCCGCCCTGTCCGGTGCCCAGACCACGGCCCTCTGCTCCTTTGACGAAGCCTATACCATTCCGACCCCGCGTTCGGCTCTCTTGTCTTTGCGAACCCTTGAAATCCTCATGGATGAAGTGGGCCTCCGGGATACCGTGGACCCCCTGGCCGGGTCCTATTTCGTCGAGACCCTGACCCTTGAAATGGAAAAGAAAATCCTTGAGGAAATGAAGGAAGTGGAAAAATGGGGCGGCATGGTCAAAAGCATTTCCAACGGCTTTGTCCAGAGAAAGGTGTCCCGACAAGCCTATGAATTTGAAAAAGGGCTCCAGTCCGGCGAATACCGGAAGGTGGGCGTGGTGCCGGTGTCTGAAAAAGGCACGGCCAAGGACCCGGGAACCGAAGCCGCTGCTGTGGAACTCCACGAATACAACGAAGCCTGGGCTGAAAAATCCAAGGCCAATTTAAAAGAGCTGAGAAGGACCCGGAACGGCAAGGATGTGGCCGAAACGCTGAAGGGTCTTGAAAAAGCGGCGAAAACCAGTGAAAACGTCATGCCCCATCTGGTCAAATGCTGTCATGCCTATGCCACGGTGGGAGAAATGGCCGGGGTGTTCCGGCAGGTATTCGGCGAATGGAAAGAGCCTGATTTTTATTAAAACGGAGGTGACCTTTGAAAAAAGAGTCCTATCGATTGGGGTGTGATATCGGCGGCACGTTTACGGATTTTGTGCTGGTCAACAATACCACCGGCGAATTTCACACCAATAAATGCCTGACCACGCCTTCGGACCCGTCGGACGCCATTGAACAGGGCATAAGGGAACTGGATGAAAAACTGCCGGGATTTCTGGACCAGGTGGAAGAAATCATCCACGGCACCACCCTGGTCATCAATGCCATCATTGAAAGAAAAGGGGCCCGGACGGCCCTCATCACCACCAAGGGATTCCGGGATGTCCTGGAACTGGGCCGGGAAAAACGCTATGATGCCTATGATATTTTCAGCGAATACCCGGAACCCATTGTGCCCCGGCCGGACCGGGTGGAAATCGATGAGCGGATCATGGCCGACGGCAGGGTGCTCAAGGCGGTCGACGAAAAGGAAGCCATGGCTGTCCTGGAAAAATTAAAAAAAGACGGCATCCAGTCCATTGCCGTCTGCTTTATCAATTCCTATGAAAACCCGGCCAATGAACGCAGGATGAAAGAGATCATCGAACGGGAAGCCGCAGATCTGTTTTTGTCCACCTCCATTGAGGTGCTGCCGGAAATAAAAGAATACGAACGGTCCTGCACCACGGCGGTGAATGCCTATGTCAAACCCATCACCTACTGGTATCTGAACAAGCTCATTAACCGTCTTGGCTCCATCGGGTTTGCGGGCAAACTCTTCATCATGCTCTCTTCCGGCGGCATCACCTCCGTTGAAACGGCCAAGGAATTTCCCGTCCGGATCATTGAATCCGGGCCCACGGCAGCGGTCATCGCCTCCCAGCACTACGGCAAAATGTTTAATATCAAGGACATGTTCTGCTTTGACATGGGCGGCACCACAGCCAAATCCTGTCTGATCCAGAACGGCCATGCCGGGCTGGTTTCCACCTTTGAGGTCGGACGGGTCCAGCGGTTCCAGAAAGGCTCGGGCCTTCCCATTCAGGTGCCGGTGGTGGACCTCATGGAAATCGGCGCCGGCGGCGGGTCCATTGCCAAGATCAGCAATATGGGACTTTTGCAGGTGGGTCCGGAAAGTTCGGGCGCTGATCCCGGTCCGGCCTGTTACGGTCAGGGCGGAGATAATCCCACGGTCACGGATTCGGACCTGGTCCTGGGCTATCTGGACCCGGACTTTTTCCTGGGCGGCACCATGAAGCTGGACATTGAACGGTCCAAAAAGGCCATCGAGGAAAAGATCGCCAAGCCTCTCGGCACCACCATGGTGGAAGCCGCCTTCGGCATCCACGACCTCATCAACGAGACCATGGCCTCGGCCGCCAAAACCCATATTGCGGAAAAGGGCGGCAACCCCAATATCGTCACCGTCACGGCCTTCGGCGGCGCAGGCCCGGTTCATACCTACGGCCTGGCCAAAAAAATCGGGGCCCGCACCATTCTGATTCCGCCCCTGGCCGGGGTCGGCTCGGCCCTGGGCTTCTTTACCGCACCCGTGGCCTTTGACATGTCCCGGAGCCATCGCAAGGTCCTGGATGATGCGGATTTCAAAGAGATCGAAGCCCTGTTCGGCGAGCTTGAAACCGAAAGCGCCAAAATCCTGGAAGGGGCCCAGAAAGGGGATGCCATTATTTACAACCGGACCCTGCTCATGCGGTTTGTGGGCCAGGGGGCGGAAATTGATCTGAATATTGAAAACGTCGACTTTCAGACCTTTTCAAAACAGGACATCCGGACCCTGTTTGACACGGAGTACAAACGGCTTTACGGCAGAACCGCCGAGGAATCCCCGGTGGAATTTGTCACCTTCAAGGTCAGGGCCAGCCTGCCGAAAAAACCCTTTACCATATCCAAACTGGCCACGACGAACCGGGATATCAATGCCTGTATCAAAGGACAGAGAAAGGCTTTTTCCATCGCCAAAAAAGATTATATCCCCTATACTGTGTATGACCGGTCCAAACTGTTCCCCGAGGCCGTCTTTACGGGCCCGGCCATTATTGAGGAACGGGAGTCCACCATTGTTCTGGGTGAAGATGCCCGGGTGCGGGTGGATGATTTCGGGTTTATCTGGGTTCAACTCATTCAGGGGGAGGAAAAATAATGACATCCATGAAACGCAAATTCGACCCCATCACCTTGGAAATTCTCTGGAAACGTCTGGTTTCCATTGTGGACGAATCCGATGCCTCGGTCATCAGAACCGCTTTCTCCAGCTTGCTGAGGGACGCCCACGATTATACCTGTATGTTTACGGACAGCCGGGGCCAGGAACTGGTCCAGGGAACCCTGTGCACACCGGGCATGGCCGGAGCCATGGCCCTGGGCATGAAAAAGCTGGTCCAGTCCATCCCCAAGGAAAGCCTTAAAGACGGTGACGTATTCATCATCAATGATCCCTGGGCCCTGGCCGGTCACCTGAACGATGTCTGCGTCTTTTCTCCCATCTTTTTCAAGGGAAAGGTCGTGGCCTTTACAGCCTGCATCTTTCACCACACGGATATCGGCGGAAGACCGGCTTCCGACAACCGGGACGTCTATGCCGAAGGGCTTTTCATTCCCCTGACCAAACTCTATGATGCCGGAAAACTCAATCCGGATATCGTCAGCATGATCCGGGCCAATGTCCGGACCCCCAAAGAATTCGACGGAGACATCCGGTCCCAGGTGGCGGCCAATCATGTGTGCTCACAGAAAATCATCGAGATGATGGAGGATGAAGACCTGGACACCCTGGATGACCTGGCCGACGAAATCATTGACCGGACGGAAAAGAGTATGCGGGCCGCCATCCAAAAAATTCCCGACGGCGTCTATGCCCACACGGGCATTATCGAAGGGGCCGGGAACAAACCCGATATTCCCATCCAGTTGACGGTGAATGTCTCCGGGTCCACCATCCATGTGGATTTTACGGGCTCTTCCAAACAGGTGCCCTGGGGCGTGAATGTGGTCTATAATTTCACCTATGCCTATGTGTTCATGGCCATCAAATCCGCCTTTGACCCGGGTGTGCCCATCAATGAAGGAGCCTGCCGCCCCATCACCATGTCGGCGCCCGAGGGTTCCATCGTCAACTGCACCTTCCCAGCCGCCGTGGCCGCCCGGATGGTAGTGGGCCATTTCATGACGGAAATGGTGTTCAATGCCCTGGCCAAGGCAGCTCCGGACAATATCATTGCCGGGTCCGGCGGAACCCCGGCCCAGACCAATATCTTCCACGGGACCTTTGCCAACGGCAAAGCCTGGCACACCATGATCATCCGCGGCGGCGGCATGGGCGCATCCTCCCGGTTCGACGGCCATCACTGCGCCATCTTTCCGGCCAACGGAGCCAATACCCCGGTGGAGATTCTGGAGAGCGATACCTCCATGATGGTGGAATCCAGGGGTCTGGTTCAGGATTCAGGGGGACCGGGCAAACAGCGCGGCGGGCTGGGCAGACAGATGATCATCTGCTCTCCGGAGGAAGGGGACGCTTCCCCCGGCACCATCTCCATCGCGGTCCAGGCCGGCCGGTATATTTATCCGCCCAAGGGCATGTTCGGCGGGAAAGATGCGTCCCTGGCCAAATTCCAGAAAAACGGAGAAAATGCAGACCCCAGCACCCTGACCTTCTGTGATCCCGGCGACCGGATTTCCTTTATCAGCGCCGGCGGCGGCGGCTACGGCGACCCCTTTGAACGGGACCCCAAGGCCGTGGAAAGGGACGTGAGATATGAATATGTCAGTATTGAAAAGGCAAGACAGGAGTATGGAGTTGCCATCGACCCTGAAACCCTTACCGTCAACCTTGCGGAAACCCGCAAACTTCGTGAAAAAAGATAAGGATGATACGATGAAAAAAACCTTTATGCCGCCCTTCAAAACCGCTGAAGCGCTTTTTGACCACCAGCTCTCCGGCCTGAAATGGACCGTGGGCCATGCCTACAGCGGTTCCGCCTTTTACCGAAAACAGTTTGAAAAGGCCGGGGTCATGCCGGGGGACGTCAAAACCCTGGACGACATCGCCCGCCTTCCCTTTACCACGGGCAATGATTTAAAAGAAGGCTATCCCTTCCCCCTTTTGTCCGTCCCGGAAAAAGACGTGGTCAGAATCCACGCCTCCTCCGGCACCACGGGCAAACGCAAGGTCCTGACCTATACCCAGAAGGATCTGGACACCTGGTTCGACATGTTTGCCCGGTGCTATGAAATGGCCGGCGTCACTCCGGAAGACCGGGTGCAGATCGCCGTGGGCTACGGGGTCTGGACCGCGGGCATGGGGTTCCAGATGGGATGTGAACGTCTCGGCGCCATGGCCGTTCCCGTGGGGCCCGGCAATATCGACATGCAATGCCAATTTCTCGAAGACCTAGGGTCCACGGTCTTCTGCTGCACCGCCTCCATGGCCCTGCTCATGGCCGAAGAGGTCCACAAAAGAGGAATCAGGGATAAAATCAAACTTAAAAAAATCATCCTGGGCTCCGAGCGCAGCAGCGCCTCCATGCGGGCCAAGATAAAGGACCTCCTGGGTCTGGAAGACATGTTTGACATCACGGGCATGACGGAACTCTACGGTCCGGGCACGGGCCTGGACTGCCCCAGGCATGAAGGGATTCATTACTGGGCCGATAAATATATCCTGGAAATCCTGGACCCGGACACCCTTGAACCGGTGGCTGACGGGGATGTGGGGGAGATGGTGGTGACCACCCTGGAAAAAGAGGCCTCGCCCCTCATCCGGTACCGGACCCGGGACCTGACCCGGAAAATCGCCAAACCCTGCTCCTGCGGAAACATCCTTTTCATGCACGACAGGATCATGGGCCGGTCCGATGATATGATCGTGCTCCGGGGCGTCAACATCTATCCGGGACAGATCGACGAGGTTTTGTCCTCCATTCCCGAAGCCGGCAGCGAATACCAGGTCCACCTGGAAAGAAAGGAAGACGGCAAGGATTATATGGTCATCAAGGCCGAAGCAAGGCAGGGCATTGATCCGTCGGCCACGGCCCAGATCAGAGATAAGATAAAGAAAACCGTACACTCAAAGATCCTGGTGAGCTGTGACGCCGAAGTCTGCGCCCACGGCGGCCTGCCCCGGTATGAAGGCAAGGCCAAGAGAATCTTTGACAACAGAGGGCTATGAAAGGAAAGCTATGAAAGAATTTACGTATTTAACCCCCACCACGGTTGAAGAGGCCGTCTCCCTTTATGGCCAACACAGCGAGACAGCCAAATACATGGCCGGGGGGACCGATGTCATTGTAAAGCTCAAAGAGGGATGGATGGAGCCGGATTATCTCATCTCCCTGAAAAAAATCGAGGAACTTTCGGAACTCAGAAAAAACGATGCCACCGGCGATTTGACCATCGGGGCCACGGTCACCCATGCGGTTCTTGAAAAATCCATCATGATTCAAAAAGAATATCCCATTATCCATGATGCCGTCTCCAATATCGGGTCCCTCCAGGTCCGGAACGTGGGCACCATCGGGGGAAACCTGATCAATGCCGTGCCTTCCGCCGACGGCGCCATCCCCATGATCGCCCTGGACGGGATCTCCCTGATCCAGGGGCCGGCCGGGGAACGCTCCGTGGCAGTCAAGGACCTTTTTATCGAACCCTATAAAACCGTTCTGAAACCCGGGGAAATCCTGAAAAAAATCACCATCCCGGCCCAGGCTCCCAGGACCGGCAGCGCCTATATCAAATTCGGCCGGCGGGCGGCCATGGAACTGCCCCTCATCGGCATCGGGGTGCTGCTGAGCCTGGAAGAAGATCTTGAAACCTGCGCCAAGGCAAGGATTGTCCTGGGTGTGGCCGGACCCACGCCCATGAGGGCCTATGAAGCGGAAAAACTGCTGGCAGGCCAACGGATCACGGAAGATATCTTAAGGCAGGCCGGGGAAAAAGCGGCCGATGAATCCAAAGTCCGGGACAGCGTCCGGGGATCGGCCTGGCACCGGAAGGAAATGATCCGGGTCCAGGTCCGGCGCATGGGCCTTAAATGTATGGACATCATACGAAATAACCGTTAGGAGAAACCATGACAACAACGATATCTTTTATATTAAACGGGGACCGGATCTCATACGAGATCAAGGACCACTGGACCCTGCTCCATCTGCTTCGGGAAGAAATGGGACTCATCGGCACAAAGGAAGGGTGTGGCAATGGGGAATGCGGGGCCTGTACCGTGATTGTGGACAAGCTGGCCGTCAATTCCTGTCTGTACCTGGCTGTTGATGCAGACGGCAAAACCGTAGACACCATTGAGGGCCTTGCCTCCACCGACGGGACCCTGCACCCTCTGCAGCAGTCTTTTGTGGACAACGGCGGCATCCAGTGCGGGTTCTGCTCACCGGGCATGATCATGAGTTCCAAGGCCCTTCTGGATTCAAACCCCAATGCCACAGAAGATGAGGTCAAGCATGCCCTGGCGGGAAACATCTGCCGCTGCACAGGCTATGTGCAGATCCTGGAATCTGTGGAAGCCGCTAAAAAACACATGTCAGGGGGAGGTCAATCATGAATTTAAAAGAACTCAATGTGGTGGGAAAACGGATTCCCAAGCTCGATGCGGCCAAAAAGGCCATGGGAAGAGCCGAATATATTCAGGACATCAAACTGCCGGGCATGGTTTACGGAAAAATCCTTTACAGCAGATATGCCCATGCCAATATCGTCAAAATGGACACCTCCAGGGCCAGGGCCCTTCCCGGTGTTCTCTGCGTGCTGACCGGGGATGATGTGCCGAAAAAAATGCGAATGGGGTTTTACAAAGACAACCCGCCCCTCAAAAAAGGCAAGGTCTGTTCCTTCAGGGATGAAGTCGCGGCCGTGGCCGCCATCAGCCCCGAGATCGCCAAAACGGCCCTGGACATGATCGAAATCCAGTACGAGGAGCTGCCCGGCATTTTTGACCCGGAAAAGGCCATGGAACCGGATTCACCCCTGGTTCACGACTATCACAAGACCAATGTGCTGAACCTTCCCTGGAAACTGCATTACGGGGATGTGGAAAAGGCTGAAAAAGAATCGGCCTTTGTGGTGGAAGAACGGTTCACCACCCAATGGGTTTCCCATTGCTGCCTGGGCACCAGCGGCGCAATCGCGCTCTTTGATTCCAGCAACAATCTGACCATTTACACCAATACCCAGATTCCCTCCCTGGCCCAGAAGGATTTTTTAGAATCCCTCAAGGCCATGGGTCTTGAAAATAAAAGGGCCAGGGTGATTAAACCCATCATCGGCGGCGGGTTCGGCTCCAAGCTCGATACCTATGCCTATGAACACATTGCCATTCTCCTGGCCCATGCCTGCCGCCGGCCCGTGAAAATCCTCTTTGACCGGGTCGAGGAATTCAAGGCCATCTCCACCCGCCAGCCCACGGTCATTTATATCAAACAGGGCTGCGACAAAAACGGAAAACTCACCTTCCGGGACATGCGAATGGTCCTGGACAACGGGGCTTACACCTCCTGGGGCGCCACCACGCCCTCGGTCATGATGATGCCCATCACCTCCCTTTACCGGGTGGAAAACGTCCGGTACGAGGCCAAATGCGTCTATACCAACAATACCTATTCCCAGGCCATGAGGGGTTACGGCAATCCCCAGGCCACCTTTGCCATTGAATCCACCATTGATATGCTGGCACAAAAGGCCGGGATCGATAGGGTAGAGATGCGGCGTATCAATAGGAACCAGCCCGGCGACCTTACGCCCCAGGGATTTAAAATCTCCAGTTGCGGGCTGTCCGAATGCATTGACGCCGTTGAAAAGGAAATGGACATCAAGGGCCCCAGGGAAAAAGGCGTGGGCTTTGGCATCGCCTCCCTCATCCATGTGGGCGGCGGGGCCAGGATTTATAAATCCGACGGCTGCGGCGCCATCCTGAAAATGGATGACTATGGCAAGGTGGATATCTTCACCGGCGGCACCGACATGGGCCAGGGCCTTGACAATATTACGGCCCAGATCGTGGCCGAGGAACTGGGCCTCCTGGTGGAAGACATCAATGTGGTGCATTCCGACACCGATGTCTGCCCCTGGGATGTGGGCGCCCATGCCAGCCGGTCCACCTTTGTGGCCGGCAATGCAGCCCTGGGCGCGGCAAAGAAAGTCAAGGCCGTCATCCTTGAAGAAGCCGCCAAAACCTTTGGGGTTTCCCCGGACCAGATCGTCATGAAAGCCAGGAACATTTTTGTCCCCGGCGATGCCGAAAAAACCATGCCCATTGACAAGCTCCTGCGAAAAGTCCATTTCTCGCCCCAGGGTAAAATGCTCATGGCCGACTATTTTTATGACCCGGACAATGAAAACATGGGTAAGGACATGAAAGGCAATATGTCCGTCACCTATGCCTTCGGGGCCCACGGGGTCAAGGTCAGAGTGGATGAGGAAACCGGCAAGGTGGAAGTTCTGGACTATGTGGCGGCCCATGATGTGGGCCGGGCCATCAATCCCCTGCTTCTCGAAGGCCAGGTCTACGGCGGCGTGGTCATGGGTCTGGGTTATGCCCTCACCGAAGAGGTCGTGACCCGGGACGGAAAAAACATGAACCCCAATTTCAGGGATTATAAGCTCTTCACCGCCAAGGACGCCGTCCGGATCAAGGCCCCTGTGGTCGAAACCTATGATGAATACGGCCCCTTCGGCGCCAAGGGCATCGGAGAACCCGGATGTGTGCCCACGGCCCCGGCAGTTGCCAATGCCATTTACGATGCCGTGGGAGTGAGGATCACCACCCTTCCCATCACCCCGGAAAAAGTTCTGGCAGCCCTTAAGGAAAAAAAGAAAAGACCGTTGAACTAAGTTTTATTTAACAGGGGGAGGTGCGTCCTCCCCCAAAATGCTAATTAACAGGAGGTAACACCATGGTAAGACGATTGATTTTTTCAGCAAGCTTATTTTTATTCGCAGTTTTTGCCTGCCTGACGGGTTTTCAGGCCCCTGCAACCGCCGCAGATCCCATCAAGCTGAGTTATGCCAATTTCCCGCCGGCACCCACCTTCCCCTGTGTTCAGATGGAAAGATGGAAGGTCGAAGTTGAAAAACGCACCAATGGTCAAGTCCTGGTCAATACCTTCCCCGGCGGAACCCTCCTGGAAGCAAAGGGAATGATGGACGGTATTATTGCCGGCCAGGCCGATATCGGAAACATCTGCATGGCCTATCAGCCGGGCCGGTTCATTGTGACCAATGCCACCAGCCTTCCCATCGGCATCAAGGATGCCAAAAAAGGCTCCCTGGCCCTGTTGAAACTCTATGAAAAATACCAGCCCGAAGAATTCAAGGATGTGGTGGTGCTGGCCATGTTCACCAATACCCCCGGCAATATCATGTCGACGAAACCGGTGAGAACCCTGGCCGATCTCAAGGGCATGGATTTAAGATCCTCCGGCGGCGCCAATGATATCCTGAAGGCCTGGGGCGCCAACCCCGTGGGCATGCCCATGCCTGCTACGGTTGAAGCGCTTCAGAAAGGGACCGTCAAAGGACTTTTCTCTTCCCTGGAAGTCATGAAGGATTTTAAATTTGCCGAAATGTGCAAATATGTGACCCTGACCGATACCGGGATCTATCCCTTTGCCGTTATCATGAACAAGGCCAAATATGCAGCCCTTCCCGCAGACGTACAAAAGGTCTTCATGGATCTGAAAGAAGAACAGAGCCTCTGGACTGGTAATTATATTGATGAACTCATTGCCGAAGCCAATAAATGGTCCAAGGAAGAGAACAAGGTGGAATTTATTTCCCTGTCTGCTGACGAAGCAGCCAAATGGGATGCGCTCTTAACCCCCATTACCGAGGCCTGGATCAAGGAAGCAAAGGAAAAAGGACTTCCGGCCGAAGCCATTATTGCCGATATCAAAGCATTTCTTAAATAACCCTGTTGAATGTTCCCCTCCAGCCGGTGCGCCCGGCTGGAGGGTTTCGGAGAGCTCACATGGATCAATTAATGAGAATCAATAAATTTTTGAATAAGCTGCTGACCCTGACCGGGGGAGCCTTTTTGCTGGCCATGATCATCCTGACCTGCGCCAATATTTTTATCCGGCAATTCACCAACCCCATACCCGGCGCCTTTGAACTCATGGGATATGCAGGGGCTGTGGTGTCAGCTTTTGCCTTGGGGTATACCCAGTTCACCAACGGCCATATTGCTGTGGATATCCTGGTCAATGCCTACCCCAAGCCGTTAAAAAGGATGGCATCCATCATTAATCACGGGGTTTGCTGTGTCTTTTTTGCCATAACAGGCTGGTATATGGTTCAGAAGGCCCTGACCCTGAAAAACACCGGTGAACTCTCCGAAACCCTTAGAATCATTTATTATCCGTTCATCCTGGCCGTTGCCTTCGGCTTTTTTATCCTGGCCCTGGCCCTGTTCACAGATTTGTTAAAGGCTGTTCTCGTCAGAAAGGCAGGTGACAAATGAGCCTCACCCTCATCGGTATCCTCGGCATCCTGTTTCTCCTTCTCATCCTGTTCATTTTCGGCATCCCGGTGGGGTTTGCCATGGGGCTTGTGGGATTCTTAGGCTTTGCCTATGTCATGACCACGGCCGCCAGTGTCAACATGCTGGCCACGGTAACCTGGGACACCTTTTCCAGTTATGGCCTCACCGTTATTCCGCTCTTTATCTTCATGGGCCAGATCGCCTTTTATTCCGGGGTCAATGAAAAACTGTACAATGCCGCCTATTCGTGGATCGGCCACGTCCGGGGAGGCCTTGCCATGGCCACGGTCATGGCCTGCGCCGCCTTTTCCGCCATCTGCGGGTCCAATGCCGCCACCGCCGCCACCATGACCACCGTGGCCCTGCCCCAGATGACCCGGTACAAATACAATCCCATGCTCAGCACCGGCGCCATTGCCTGCGGGTCCACCCTCGGGGTGGTCATCCCCCCCAGCGTGGTGCTTATCATTTACGGGCTTTCCACGGAACAGTCCATTGCCAAGCTTTTTTACGGCGGATTCGGGGCCGGAATCCTCCTGGCCCTCCTGCTGACCCTTTCGGTCTACGTGATCTGCACCATATATCCGGACTGGGGGCCCGTCGGGGAAAAAACCACCCTCAAGGAAAAGATATCCTCCCTGGCCGGGGCCGTGGAGATGCTTCTCCTGTTCGCCGTGGTCATGGCCGGGCTTTTTGTGGGCCTGTTCACCCCCACCGAAGCCGGGGCCGTGGGATCTTTTTTCGCCGTCGCCCTGGCCGTGTTTCAAAAAAAATTATCCTGGAAGAATTTTTACAATACCATCTTTGACACCCTGAAAGTGTCCTGCATGGTCTTTGTCGTCATTGCGGGCGCCATGGTCTTCGGCCGGTTCCTGGCCATCACGAGGATCCCCTTTGACATCGCCTCCTGGGTGTCCGGCCTGCCCTTTTCCAAAACCGCCATCCTGGCCATCATCTTTCTCATCTATACCCTGGGCGGCATGGTCATGGATTCCCTGGCCCTGTTGCTCATCACCATACCGATTTTCTACCCCGTGGCCATAAACCTCGGCTATGATCCCATCTGGTTCGGGGTGGTCATTACCGTCATCACCACCCTGGGGGCTGTCACCCCGCCGGTGGGGGCCGTGGCCTATGTGGTGGGCGGCATGGCCAAAACCGTCCCCCTGGAAAAGGTATTTCAGGGGGTCATGTATTTTTTACCGGCCTATGTGGTCTGTATCATTCTCATGATGCTTTTCCCGGAAATCGTTATGTATTTACCGGGGCTTTTGAAATAATATGCAAACGCAGTAAATGAAGGAGAACACTCGTGCGGTTACCACAATTCAACTATACAGGACCCGACACGCTTGAAAAGGCCCTGGACCTTCTGGCCGCCCATGGGCAGGACGCAAAAATCCTTGCCGGCGGCACAGACCTCCTGGTCAGGATGAAAAAGGGCCTCCTGGCCCCGAAAATGCTCATCAGCCTGAAGGCCTTGAAGGACCTGTCCTATATTCAGCAAGACAAGGACGCCATCAGGATCGGCGCCCGGACCTCTCTGGCCGATATCATTGCCTCGGGCCCGGTCCAAAAGGAAGCCGCCGCACTGTCGACAGCCTGTGAAAAAATAGGCGCCGCCACCATCCAGCATTTCCGGGGAACCCTGGGCGGCAATATTCTCCAGGACAACCGGTGCTTTCACTACAACCAGTCCGCCTTCCACCGGTCCGGCCGCCAGGCCTGCCATAAGGACGGCGGAAAAATCTGCTATGCCAGGGATGAATCCGACCGGTGCAATTCCACCTGCCAATCTGATGGAGCTGTAGCTCTGATGGCCCTGGATGCCCGCCTGGTCCTGGCAAGCAAAGGCCATGAAAGAACCGTGGCCATCGCCGATTTCTACACCACCGACGGGATACTGCCCTTTGCCATGGAACCCACTGAACTCTTAAAGGAAATCATCATCCCGATCCAGGGCGCGGCCAGTGCGTATCAGCGGCTGGCCTACCGGTCCGCCATTGATTATCCCATTGTCTGCGCCGGGGTCCTGCTGAAGGCGGACACCGGCAAAAAGGATACCATTGGCGAGGCCCGCATCGTGGTAGGCGCCATGGCCCGGTCTCCCCTGTTTCTGGCCAAGGAATCCGCCGAACTTAAGGGAAAAAGCTTTACCGATACACAAGCCTTTCAAAAGGCAGGGAACGGGGCCATGAATTCCGCCTCCACCTTTGCCGTCCACAATGTGGGGGCAACCCTGGAATACCGGTGCGCCATGGTGGCCGAGATGGTGGTCCGGGCATTGAATGAAGCAGCCGGTTCAGGCAAAAATTAGGAAGGACGGAGCCATACTATGGAAAAATTAGATCTTACCCTGAATATCAATCATAAACCCTTTGATGTCCGGATTTCCCCCAATGACACCCTTTTGGAAGTCCTCCGGGACCACCTGGATCTGACCGGGTCCAAGGAAAGCTGCGGTGAAGGGGTCTGCGGGTCCTGCACGGTCCAACTGGACGGAAAGCCCGTCCGGTCCTGCCTCACCCTGGCCCTGGAAGCCGAAGGCGCTATCATCAGGACCGTTGAAGGACTGGCCGACGGGGATACCCTTTCCCCGCTCCAGGAATCCTTTGTCAACCACGGGGCCGTCCAGTGCGGATTCTGCACACCGGGCATGCTCATGACGGCAGACGCCCTTTTAAAAGAAAACCCGGACCCCGACGAAGACACCATCCGAAAAGCCCTTTCCGGAAATATCTGCCGGTGCACGGGCTATGCCAAAATCGTTGAAGCCGTGGCCCATACCGCCCATCCCCAGGACCAGTGTCCCGACTGTGCGTCGGGCATCAAATCCTGCTGCAAGGCAAAGGAGTAAGACATGACACAGTACAATATCATCGGAACACGGATGCCCAGAGTGGATTCCAGGGCCAAGGTCATGGGAAAGGCCAAATTCACGGCCGATCTGAAACTCCCGCACATGCTGGTGGGAAAAATTAAACGAAGCCCCTATGCCCATGCCCGGATCATCAGCATTGATGCTTCAAAAGCCCTGGCCCTGCCCGGCGTCAGATCCGTGGTCACGGGAAAGGACACCGAAGGCGTGAAATGGGGGGTTTTTGCCTATACCCGGGACCAGCAGTTTCTCCAGACGGATAAGGCCCGGTACATCGGCGACGAGGTGGCGGCCGTGGCGGCCGTGGACGAAGACACGGCCCAGAAAGCCCTGGATCTCATCGATGTGACCTACGAAGAGCTGCCGGCGGTCTATGACCCCATGGCGGCCATGGCCTCGGAGACGGAACTCATCCATGCGGAATATCCCAACAATATCAATATCCATGTCAATATCGACACCGGAAATGTGGATGAAAATTTTGCCAAGGCCCATTATATCAGGGAAGACACCTTTACGGCCCCGGAGGAATCCTATTTCCAGGCCGAGCCCTATGCCGTGGTGGCCCGGTTCGATTCCGACGACTGCCTGGAAGTCTGGTGCCCCAACGGCGGACCCCATATGAAATCCAAGCCCCTGTCCAATTCCTTCAAGATCCCCCTGCACAAGGTCAAAATCAGAAGGATTGCCATTGGCGGGGCCTTTGGAGGGCGAAGTGAAATATGTCCGGCCGATTATATCTGCGCCCTTTTGGCCAAGAAAACCGGGTGCCCGGTGAAGATCGAATTCACCCGGGAAGAAAACACCATCGGCACCCGCCAGGGCCACAGCATGATCACCACCCACAAGACCGGGGTGGATAAGGAAGGCCGGGTCCTGGCCAGGGAAACCACCTGTTATATGGACGGCGGCGCCTATTCCTCCACGGGCCCCATTGCCACCTCGGTGCCCTTTCTGTCCATGGAACAGGCCTACCGCATGGGCAGCGTCCGGTATAACGGCTTTCGGGTATACACCAACAAACCCATCCGGGGCATGATCCGGACCCACGGCCGGGGCTTTGCCTGCGGTCTCGACACTCAGCTCGACATGATTGCCGAGCACCTGGGCATTGATCCCGTTGAAATGCGGCTTCGCAATTCCCGCCAGCCCGGCGAATATACCAGCACCCGGTCCCTGGTGGGGTCCTGTGCCATGGATGAGACCATCCGGAAAGCAGCCGAAAAGGCCGGATGGACGGAAAAATGGGGAAAACTCCCGCCCTTCCACGGCATCGGCATCGGCACCAATTCCGTCCAGACCGGTTTCCCCATGGGCATCCGGGGCGGGTCCCAGTCTTTTATCAAATTCAATGAAGATGGGGAAGCCACGGTCATGTCCGGGGTGGTGGACAACGGCCAAGGCAATGAAAACATGCTGGTCCAGATTGCCGCCGAAGAGCTGGGGCTCCTGCCCGAAGACATTCATCTGGTCAATGCGGACACGGAAACCACCTCGTCAGACCCCGGCTCCTATTCCCAGGTGTCTACCTTTGTAGGCGGCCAGGCTGTAAAAAATGCCGCCGCCAACTGCAAGGCCAAACTCTTTGACGTGGCCTCCAAAATCCTGAAGGTTCCGGCCGATACCCTGGCCGCCAAAAACCGCATGATCTTTGTCCAGGATGATCCTGAAAAATGCGTCCCCCTTAAAAAAGTGGTGAGGGTGGCCCTGACGAATTTCATCTCCGTCAATGCCGAAGGCGGTTACTGGCCCAAGGTGGACATGAAACGCGAATGGGTGTCCAACCCCTATGGCCAGATGTGCGAAGCCTTTTCCTTCGGCACCACCATCATCGAGGTCAAGGTGGACCCGGAAACCGGACAGGTCACCGTTCTCAATTGCGTGGCCTGCCAGGATGTGGGCAAGGCCCTGAATCCCCTGGTGCTGGAAGGCCAGTTTGAAGGGTCTGTCGCCATGGGCGGCCAGGGCGGCATGCTGACGGAATACCACGAATGGAGAGATGGCCGGTGCCTGAACCCCACCATGCTGGATTATAAGCTACCCCTGGCCTGTGATATGCCGCCCATCCACAATATCATCGTGGAATCCATCGAGCCCAAAGGGCCTTACGGCGCCAAGGAAGCGGCCATGTCCATCGCCATGAGTGCGGCCCAGGCCTATGCAGCCGCGGTGAGCAACGCCATCGGCGTATATATGGATTCCTTCCCGGTGACACCGGACAAGATCCTGGCCGCCATTAAAAAAAAGAAATAACCCCTTTTCATGGCAAAAAAAAAGGAACACGGCATGACGGAAACACGGACAGCCACATTGTTTAAGGAACTGGAAATCCCGGTCAGGGAGCTGGTCATCGGCATCAAGGGCGGCGGCGAAATGGCCACCGGCATTGCCTGCCGGCTTTTTAACGCCCATATCCGGCATATTTTCATGATGGAAATCGAGGCCCCCATGGCGGTCCGGCGGCGGGTCAGTTTCTGCGAAGCCGTCCATGACGGATTGGTCCGGGTGGAAGGGATAGAAGCGAAGCGCATTTCCCATCCCGGCATGATTCCCGATGTCTGGAAGGAAAACCGGATACCGGTCCTGGTGGACCCTTCCTGGGAAACCATCCGCATCCTGAAACCCCATGCCGTGGTGGACGCCCTCATTGCCAAGCGGAACCTGGGCACCGTCCTCACGGAAGCCCCGCTGGTCATCGGCCTTGGCCCCGGATTCACGGCAGGAGAGGATGTCCACATGGCCGTGGAGACCAACCGGGGACACGATATGGGCAGGGTTATCCTCAAGGGCAGCCCCGAACCCAATACGGGCATCCCCGGCACCATTGCCGGCTTTGCCGGAGAGCGGGTGCTCCGGGCCCCCTGCCCCGGCGTTTTCACCTCCCACCTGGACATCGGCGCCCCGGTCAAAAAGGGAGATGTCGTCGGCCATGTGGACACGGAACCGGTCATCACCATCATTGACGGGGTCATCCGGGGCCTCATCCGGCCCGGGACCCGTGTGAGAACAGGCCTTAAAATCGGGGATGTGGATCCCCGGTCGGACACGGCCTATTGCACCACCATTTCTGAAAAGGCAAGGGCCATCGGCGGCAGTGTGCTGGAGGCCGTTTTAAGACATTACAATTCATAGCCGGGGGTCACAGAACCTGCCGGATAAAGGGAGAGAACCACCATGTTGACCAACGCATATATCCCCTACAAAGGCTATTATTCCTCACCCTTTGCCAGATGGCAGGGAACCCTGGCCAATGAGAACGCCATTGAGCTGGGCGCACGGACGGCCAGGGCCTGGCTGTCTGCCAGAGACATCAGCCCCAGGACCTTTGATTATTTAATCCTGGGCCTTACCGTGGGCCAGCCCGCCATGTTTTACGGGGGGCCCTGGGCCTCGGCCCTTTTGGGGGCCGAACACCTGGGCGGCTTTCTGATCAGCCAGGCCTGCTCCACCTCCACCACGGTCCTTCACCAGGCTGCCATGGGCGTTGAGACCGGGCTGTACAAAACCGCCTTTACCCTGATGACGGACCGGTGCTCCAACGGCCCCCACACCATCTGGCCCAATCCCAAGGGCCCCGGCGGGCAGGTGGTTTCGGAAGACTGGGTCATGGACCATTTCGGCAGGGACCCCTGGGCCGGAAACGCCATGATCCAGACGGCGGAAAACGTGGCCAAGGAAACCGGGGTGACCCGGGAGGCCTGTGACGCCCTGGCCCTGCGGCGGTATGAACAATACCTCGACGCCCTGAAAAACGACCGGGCCTTTCAGAAACACTATATGTTCCCGGTGACCGTGGCGGTCTCCAAAAAGAAGACCGTGACGCTGGAGGCCGACGAAGGCGTCATGCCCACCACCAAAGAAGGCCTGGCCGGGCTGAAACCGGTCCTGCCCGGCGGGGTCCATACCTTCGGGGCCCAGACCCACCCGGCCGACGGCAATTGCGGCCTCATCGTGGCGTCCAAAGAAAACGCCAAGGAACTGAGCCAGGATACTTCAAAGGACGCAAGGATCGTGTCCTATGGATATTCCCGGGCCAAAAAGGGATTCATGGCCATGGCCGTGGTCCCGGCCGCCCAGATGGCCCTGGACAATGCCGGGATCTCCATCAAGGACGTGAAAGTCATCAAAACCCACAATCCCTTTGCCGCCAACGATATTTATCTGGCAGACCAGATGGGCATCGACGTGAACAGCTTCAATAATTTCGGGTCCTCTCTCATCTTCGGCCATCCCCAGGCCCCCACAGCCGGACGGCTCATCATCGAAGGCATTGAGGAACTGGCGGACAAAGGCGGCGGGTATATGCTCTTTACCGGATGTGCGGCCGGGGATACGGGAGCAGCCTTAATTTTAAAGATCGGAAATTAAAACATATTTATAACCAACAGATAAAAGACCATTTTCAATAGACGAGGAGAAAAAACATGCGTGCATTACTTATCGGCGGAGTCGGCGGAATGGGCCAGGGCGTTGCAAGGGATCTCATCAAACAGGAAAAAATCACCCAGGTCATCCTGGCAGACCTTTACCCGGACCCGGAAAGGGTATCCAAAAAGCTGAAGGAAAGCGAAAAAATATCCCTCATCAAAATGGATGTCATGGACCATGGCGCCATGGTCAAGGCTTTTAAGGACGTCGACGTGATCATCAACACCGCCGGCCCCTTTTACAAGACCGCCGTGCCGGTGGCCAAAGCCGCCGTGGAAGCCAGGGTCAATTATATCGACATCTGCGACGACTATGAAGGCACCCAGATCCTCTTTAATTCCGACATCGACAAAATGGCCAAGGAAGCGGGCATCACGGTTCTTACCGGCATGGGCTCCGACCCCGGCACCAACAATATCCTGGTCAAATGGTATGCCGACCGCCTGGACACGGTGGACGACATCTATCTCTACTGGGTGGTCAGCATTGCCGAGCTGGCCGGGGCCGCCTGGGACCACAGCCTTCACATGACCCTGGGCAAAATCCCCCAGTATATCAACGGCGAGCTGGTGTCTGTGGAAGGCGGCACCGATGTGGTGGCCGAGCAGTTCCTCCCGCCCCTGGGCGTCTGCCATGTCCGCTACGTGGGCCATCCCCAGCCCCTGACCCTGCCCAAATACATCAAAGGCGTGAAAAACGTCATCATCAAAGGCGCCCTCATCCCGCTGTGGGTGGATGAACTCATCAAGGAACAGAAGGACACAGGACTCCTGTCCACGGAACCCGTTGAAGTCAAAGGCGTCAAGATCACCCCCTATGACCTGGCCCTGAAACTCTGGCAGAAGATCCCCGAGGGCCGGGACAACGGGCCCCAGTCTTCGGGCCTCAAGGTCATTGTCAAAGGCGAAAAGGATGGAAAGAAAGTCACCTATACGGCCGATATGGCCGGCCGCATGGCCCCCGGCACCGGCCTTCCCGCCGCCATCGCCGCCATGATGATGGCCGACGGCCTTGTCACGGTCAAGGGCGTAGTGGCCCCTGAAGGCTGCATTGATGCGGATATTTTCCTGGGCGAATTTTTGAAACGCGGGGCCCGGATCCACCAGACCCATAAAATCGATTCCATGTTTGAAACCGGGAAATAAGGAGACACCCATGAAAGAAACACCCAAACTGAATATATCCAAAAGCCTTGCCATGTATGAAGAGGCCCTCGGCCTTGTGCCCGGCGGGGTCCTGGGGGCCAGAAAGCCCACAGACTTCATCAACGGCGAATATCCCATCTTCCTGGAAAGCGGGAAAGGCTGCCGCCTCACCGATGTGGACGGCAATGAATTCATCGATTTTCTCTGCGGCTACGGCCCCGTCATCCTGGGCTACCGGGAAACCGAAGTGGACGAAGCCGTCCACGACCAGATCAGAGACAAGGGTTTCTGCTTCACCCTGACCCAAAAATTTCAGAACCTTCTGGCCAAAAAACTCAAGGAACTGGTGCCTTCCTCGGAGATGAGCATCTTCCTCAAAACCGGGTCCGACGCCACCAGCGCCGCCATCCGCATCGCCCGGGCCCATACGGGCAAGCTCAAGGTCATGCGCTGCGGCTACCACGGCTGGCATGACTGGTGCGTGGAAATGAAGGGCGGCATTCCGAAAAAATTCTTTGAAGACGTGTATGAATTCCAGTACAACAACCTGGCCCAGTTGGAAGAACTCATGGCCGCCCACGGCAGCGACACCGCCGCCATCATCATGACGCCCTTCGGCCATCCCAACCACCAGAAAATGCAGGAGCCGCTCCCCGGCTTCCTGGAAAGCGTAAAAGCCCTGGCCCACAAATACGGCGCCGTCCTGGTCTATGACGAAATCCGAACCGGGTTCCGGGTCTCCATGGGCGGGGCCCAAAAATACTACGGCGTCACCCCGGACCTGACGGTTCTCGGCAAGGCCATTGCCAACGGCTACCCCATCTCCGTGGTCACCGGCAAACGAGAAATCATGATGGCCGCAGCCAGCAAGCTCTTCATTTCCTCCACCTTTTTCCCCAACAGCGAATCCTTTGTCGCCGCCCTCAAGACCATTGAAATCCTGGAGCGGGACAAGGTTCTCGAAAACATCTGGGAAAAGGGAAAAGGCTTCATGGACGGCATCCAGGACCTCATTGACAAGCACGACGTGGGCGCCGAACTCACCGGCATCCCGCCCATGTTCTATATCACCTTTGCAGCCGATGAATCCGGTGCCTACAAAGCCAAACGAACGGATTTCTACACCGAACTGATCCGCAAAGGCTTTTTCTTCACGCCTTTCCACCACGGCTATATCAGTTACAGACACACCCAGAAAGACCTGGACCTGACCCTGAAAGCCATTGATGAATCTTTGGCCTTCATCAAAGATAAATACAAATAGTCCGTCCCCCCAGCCCCGGAAAACCTTTTCCGGGGCTGGGGTTTTTCACCACTCTTCAAGCAAATGTTTTGACTTTGATTTCACTTTCTTTTTGTAAGGCCTGCCAGAGATCATATTGAATTTGCTGAATCAGCCAGCTTTCAGCGCTACCGCCAAATCCTTTTGACAGACGGATTGCCATTTCAGGAGAAATACCAAAGCGACCATTTAAAATGGCTGATAGTGTTTTCCGGGAAATTCCGAGCCCTTTGGCAGCCTCTGTAACCGTTAAGCCTAACGGTTCAAGGCAAAGCTCTCTAATTACTTCGCCTGGATGCGGCGGATTGTGCATGGCCATTTTCTACTCCTCAATGATAGTCGCTGTAATCGACATCAATAACGTTGTTGTTTTCAAACCGGAAAAACCCCTTTCTGGCTGCCCGTTTCATACAGGCCTTTTAGCCCTTTATGTTTGAAACCTTGGATCATGGTATATTGTAATCTGGTTATGGACAAGTATCAATGTGCTTGCTTTTTTTTAAATGGAAGCCGAACTGTCCGGCATCCCGCCCATGTTCTATATCACCTTTAAAGCCGACGAATCCCTGGAAATAAACTCTCCGCCCTGCCCCGGATTCTCCGGGGCAGGGGTTTCCCCCTTTTCCCTGAAACATATTTACAATTACCTGGAATCCTGATACGAATTTTTGAGCATTGAATTCCGGCAGGATTGAATTCGATATCGGATTCAAAAAAGCGTGCCTGATGATAGTCTTTTTTCAACTTACGTGACCTTCAGGTCATCAGTGAAAATTGAACTGATCGTGATACTATTCGACCTTTATTAATATAGGGGTATAAAATTGGAACAAATTATTTATAAAAACTTCCCTGGTGGATCTAAATCCCGAGTTAATCTTGCTGGTGATAATATTCGTACTGGAAAAGAATCTTTAGATGACTTGATTGTCGTCGATGAATGGCGTGCTGCTCATCGAGCAGTTTTGAATACTTTTCAAGCAATTCTGCGAACAAGAACTCGAGGGAAAGGGGTAGTTGTTGCACAAAGACATAAAAGGAAATCCACTATCTTTGGAAAGCTGGATAGATTTCCTGATATGCAATTAGCACGTATGGATGACGTGGCAGGCTGTAGATTAATATTTTCTAACATTAAAGATCTGTATGCTTTTCGAGGTGTTTTTCATAAAGCACGTTTTAGCCATAAAAAGCGTAACGATATTGACAAATATGATTACATAAAACATCCAAAATCAACAGGTTATCGAGGAATTCATGATGTTTATGTGTATGATGTGAATTCGGTCACCGGTCGCCACCTTAAAGGGCTAATGGTTGAAATTCAATACCGAACAAAAATACAACACGCATGGGCGACCGCTGTTGAAGTTATCGGATTTATAACAGAGAGTCAGCCAAAATTTGAAGAAGGAGATCTGCGTTATCAAGCAGCTATGGCACTTGCAAGTGAAATCCTCTCAAGGGCATTTGAATCTTATACTGGACCTTTCCCTCACAAAGACCAAATTGAACTTGTAAGAGATTTCTTGTCATTGGATAATGAACTAAAACTTCTAAAGACTCTGCAAGGTTTAAATTCTGCTGATACCATTGTAAGTACAAATCGAAACTCCATTCTAATATTCTCTCCAACAGGTGATTTAGAAGTAAAAACCTACCGTGACGCCCCAGAAGCACTTCGGGCATTGTTTCAGTTAGAAAAAGAACACCCTGAAAAAGATATTGTACTCGTAAGAGCGGATACTTCAGAGGAAGTTCGTTTTGCTTTCAAGAATTATTTCTCTGATGCCCAAGATTTTGTTCGCTTGGTCGAAGAAGGGTGTCAAATTTTGTCGGGAGTGAGCCAGATTAATAAAAGTGCCTTGCTGAGAGCTTTCAACAAAAAAAAAACAAATAATAGCCAGACCAGTTGATTCACTTTACGCCAAAAACACCTGCTGTGCTAACGCGGTAAAGTATGTAGCGGCGCAAATGGATTTAATCATTAGCCTAAAGGAACAAAATGTTAAACCACCAGGATCTCGCTAAAAAAACCGCAAATTATGTTAAGAAATCCATTACTCTGAAAATCGTATCCATCGGCATCCTGATCCTGCTGCTGCTCATCCCGGCCGGGATGATAAAAAACCTGATCAACGAAAGGCAGAACCGGCGTGACGCCGCAGTGCAGGAGATCAGCCAGAAATGGGGAGGACTTCAGACGATCACAGGCCCGTTCCTGAGTGTTCCCTTTAAGACATTTTTCAAAGACACCGACGGCAAGACTCAGTTTAAACTCGGTTATCTGCAAATTTTGCCTGAAACCCTGGATGTAACGGGCGAGATAAAACCCGAGGTCCGATACCGGAGTCTTTTCGAGGCGGTTCTCTATAATATCAGACTCAAATTCAGCGGGAATTTCAAACTGCCGTCCATGACCCAACTCAACATCGATCCCGATCATATCCTCTGGGACAAGGCATATTTATCTCTCGGCATTACCGATATGCGCGGCATACAGGACAAGATTATCATTCATTTCAACGGGGCCGTCTATAATGCCGAGCCGGGGTTAAAATCGGCCGATCTGGCCGAAGCCGGGGTCAGCACCATGATCAGCCCCCTGGCACCCAATGAACCCCATGCGTTTTCTTTTGATCTGAACCTGAACGGCAGCGAGCAGATAAACATTATTCCCGTTGGCGAATCCAATGCCGTCAAGATAAATTCAAGCTGGCCGTCACCCAGTTTTAACGGGGCTTTCCTGCCTGCCGCCCGCGAGGTGAAAAAAGACGGCTTTTCCGCAAACTGGAAGATATTGCATTTGAACAGAAACTACCCTCAGTTCTGGGAAGGATCTCAATACAAGGTTACCCCATCGGCCTTTGGGGTGAAGCTGATACTGACGGCGGATATTTATCAGAAATCCATGAGGCTTGCAAAGTACTCGATCATGTTCCTGGTTTTCACCTTTTCAGCTTTTTTCTTTTCCGAGGTCATCAACAAAAGAAGGGTCCATCCCATTCAATATATTCTCATCGGAATGGCGATTCTGATTTTTTACACCCTTGTATTGTCATTGTCCGAACATATGCATTTTAATTATGCCTATATCCTGTCCGCAGCAGCCGTCTCTCTCATCATCTCCGGGTATGCCAAGGCCATCGTCTCCAATTCAAAGTTCGCGCTTACCATTCTGGGCATACTGGCAGTCCTTTACTGCTACCTGTTCATCGTCCTGCAGCTCGAGGATTACGCCCTCATCATGGGCAGCATCGGCCTGTTCATCATCCTTGCCATCGTGATGTATATTACCCGGAAGATCGACTGGTATGAGGTCGAGACAGGGCAAGACACTGACTGAAATGGCCGCCGCCCCGCTCACATAAAAAACAAACCGCAGACAGCCCTTTCAATGCCCATGGGCTGGAAACATTTTTTGGACTATACAATTTGATCTGTTATTTTGTATACCTGTCTATCAAAAAAGCAGGTGAAAATGATCCGAAAGCGGTTTAAAAGCTAAATAATTTCAAGACCGGTTTTCATTATTTCATCGACCAGGGGATTGGACATCCGGAAATCGGACTCCCGGAACGGGTGGGGTTCAATCCGGGTGTCAAATTGCCTTCTCAGCTTCATCAACCGGACCTGCATATCAAAGGGATCTGTTAAATCTTTGAAAATGATAGCCAGATCGATATCGCTGTCTTCCCTGTCCGTCCCTTTTGCAAATGAACCGAAAATATACGCTTTTTTTATACTGGGGTCTTTTTTCCGGATGAATTCAACATATTCTCCGGCTATACGGACAGCCGTTTTTTTATCCATTCCCTGAACTCCTTGATATTATGAATCCATTCTTTGGTGAAAGCCTCTGAACATTTATGATGAAACTCTCTTTTATAATCATCATACCTTCCGCGAATATTGAACGTGGAAATGGTGTCCAGCATGTCTTTTTGCTTGTCGTCAAGGATTAAATTCCCTTTCTCGGCCAGACGGACCAGATCATGAATAAAAGGCGGGGGAGTCCTATTTGACTTAACATAATAGGCTTTCAGCAATTTTTCCAAAACAAGGTGGCCGATAAATAATGACCAGGTGTTATCCCCTTTTTCAAACAAATGGATCATGGCCTGAAAATCATCATCAGAACTATCTAACCAGTATTTCATATGTTCATTCATTTCCATATGTTATACCATACAGTCCTAAGAAAAAAATGACAATACTATTCTCTGACCCCTTGTTGATGGGATATGATGAACAACCTTAATAATTTGTCCGGCGGGCTTAACCCTGCCTTCAGGGAGGATCAAAAAAACTTTCGCTTGCCAATGGCCTGAAAGCGTAGGAAAATGGCATCAATCAGTTGAAAAACAAACAGGAGGAATCATGACAAAAATCAATATGAAATCATGGATAGGGTTGGCCGTGGCCGGCATTTTTCTGGCTCTGGCAGTGGGTAACGCCTTTGCGGAAAAGCCGGTCTCGCCGGGAAACGGCAAGAATAAGGAAGCCAAGGAGAACAAGGTTGAGAAAAAAAGCAGCAGCAAGGATCATGAAAACAACCGGCAGGATGCTTCGGTGACCTTCAGCTTCGGCAGCGACGACCGCCGTATCGTCACGGACTATTTCGGCGCCCAGATGGGCAAGGGGGACTGCCCGCCGGGCCTGGCCAAAAAGGGCAACGGCTGCCGGCCTCCGGGGCAGGCGAAAAAATGGAAAAAAGGATATCCGCTCAGGGACAGATATTATGACCTGCCGGATGAGCTGGTGATACGGCTGCCTGTACCGCCCCTCAATCACCGTTATGTCCGGGTGGCCGGGGACATTCTGATGATCGCAATCGGCACCAATATGGTGGTTGATGCCCTGGAGGATATCTTTCAGTAAAACCATACACACACCTTTGCATGGGGTATCATCCCAAAAATATAAAACCGCTTAAACTTGTCCTGGGTTACCGGGCAGATCCGACCCAGGACGCAATTTTATCCCGGCTTTGGACCAGGTCCCAGGGGTCCTCGGAAAAGACTTCAAAGGTGATGGTGGCGTCATAACCGGCATCCATTATCTGCCTGACCAGTTTTTTAAAATCAATGGTGCCCTGGCCCACGCCCAGGTGGTTGTCCTTTTTCCCGTGGTTGTCGCTGATATGGATATGGCTGATCTTCTCCGGAAATTGCCGGAGAAACCGGGACAACCGCTTTTGGTCCGGGTCATCGATATTGGCATGGCCCGTGTCAAGGCACATGTTCAGGGAAGGGAAGGCCTTGAAAATCTCCTTAAAATGCTTTGGCTCAAAGCATGACAGATACCTGGGAAACATATTTTCAAGGCAGAGGGGAATGCCCAGGGATGCGGCCTTTTCTGAGATGAAATGAAGGCTTTCCTGGGCCAGGGCCTTGGCCGTCTCCATGACAAAGGGTCCCAGTCCGCTGATCATGCCCGGGTGAAGCACTGCTTTTTGGGCGCCGAGACGGGCCGCCGTATCGAGGGAATGGCGCATTTCATCCAGGGAGGCCTGGCGCAGGGCCGGGCACAGGTCCGCCGTATAGACAAAAGTAGGCAGATGGCAGACCAGATCCAGCCTGGTCCGGGCAAGTATGGTCCCCAGTTCTTTTTCCATGCCTTGGATGATCTCCCAGTGGGCCATAGGCGGATCAAGGGCCAGCTCAACATAGTCAAAACCAAGGTCTGAAATTCTTTGGACTTCTTCCAATACCGGTTTGACCGGAAAATTCATGGCACCGTATTTCATGGAATCTCCTTTGCTCCCCGCTTGGGGGCTGTAAATCGCCCGGTCTTACACCAGGTGGCCCAGCCGGGCCCCGGCGGTCTGATAACCCAGGTCAATCATCTCGGATGCCCGGAAAAATTCAAGGGTGCCGCAGGCGTTCCGGGGAATCTCGATGATCAGATCCGGCGGATAGGCGGCCAGTTTCTGCCGCGCGATAGTATTCTGCATGGCGTCAAAGGCCTGGCTGGCGATCTCGTACATGCCCCAGTCCGTTCCGGCATCAGCCTTTTTCGGCAGCTTGAACCGGCTGATATAGTTCCGGACCTTGGCCTGCAGGGCCGAGGATTCCGCCTTTGGTTCAATCGTTTTCACGATTTTTTGCACCGGGATTGCCGGACCGCCCAGGTTGACGGCAATGGTTTTGTCGGTGGCGTCGCCAAAGGTCGGGGCAATGGGAACCGGGTTCAGGACCCCGCCGTCAATAAGATGGACTCCACCGTAAAGAAAGGGGGTAAAGAAAAAAGGAAGGGAAATGGAGGCCCGGATGGCGTCAAAAAGCCTCCCGGATTTCAGCCAGACTTCCCTTTCATTCACCACATCGGCGGCAACAGCCGTAAATGAAACGGGCAGATCCTCTATTGTCCTGTCGCCCACCAGCTCCACCAGGGTGTTGATGATCTTGTCCCCTTTGACAAACCCGCTCCTTTTCCAGGAAAAATCCAGCAGGGTCACGATATCGATTCTCCGGAGGGCCGAGACCCAGTCCTGGTAATCATCCAGTTTCCCCGCCGCATAAATGCCGCCGATGAGGGCTCCCATGGAACACCCGCAAATGGACCGGATATCAAACCGGTTTTCTTCCAGCCACCTGATAACCCCGATATGGGCAAGCCCCCGGGCGCCACCGCTCCCCAGCACAAGAGAAACCGTCTGTTTCATTGCATCTTTCATATATCCGCATTCTTCCATGATATTTACATTTTCCGGATTATAAGCCCGGCCCGCTTTTTTTGTCAACAGAGGCAACAACCACGGCCGGCGGTTACAATTTCTCCTTTTTTAAAAAAAGACTTGATTCCGGATGTCCCGGCATATTATGGTCCATTTTAGCAATCGCTTGTGAAACGCTTCATCATCAACCAGACATGAACAAGGAGGAAGTATGAGGAGGGATTTATGACGGTAAATCTGAAAAATCCGAAAAACGGGTCTCCGAAGCTGGGGATATGGATTTTTGGGGTCATCATCGGAAGCATCCTCATGGTGGGGGCCGGTGTCGGGATGCAGATCAGCGACCGGCGGCCGTTCTGCGCAAGCTGCCACATCATGAACGAAGCCGCTGTCACCCATAAGATATCGGCCCATGCCGAACTGGCCTGCAATGAATGCCATGCCCCCCACAATCTGGCTGAAAAACTGCCCTTTAAGGCTGTCGCCGGCACCAAAGACGTATTTTTCAATACCTTTGGGAAAATCGAAATGCCGCTGGAGGCCGGGGAAAGCACAAGGCTGGTGGTCAATGCCAATTGCAAAACCTGTCATCATATGACCAATACCACCGTGGCCAGCATGGATGCCAAAGGTTTGTGCACCGACTGCCACCGGAATGTCCAGCATATGAGAATGAAACCTGTCAGTACAAGGAGTGTGGGCGATGTCTAAAAAAACGTTTTCAATTTATAGGGTAATCCTGGGAAGCTTATTGGGTATGGGTTTATTGTTATCCGGCTGCACCGATGTGGGGGAACTGACCCCACCGGTGTACAAGACCAAACTGCCGCCCGAAGAAATCCGTAACAGTGCGTTCAAGGAAGAATTCCCCTTGCAGTACAATACCTATCTGCGCAATGATGAAACCCAGGTCATGACCGAATACAATGGCTCCGTGAATTATAACAAGCACAATAATGTGGACCCCCTGCCCGAAGGTTATAAACACGCCCAACCCTATCTCAAGAATCTCTGGCTGGGCTATCCCTTCAGCTATGAATACCGTTCCGCCAGGGGCCATACCTATGCTGTGGAGGATTTTTTAAAAATCGACCGCATCAACCGGTACGATGAAAAAGGCGGACTCCCCAATACCTGCTGGAACTGCAAGGGCCCCAAGATGCTGGAATGGGTCAAGGCCCAGGGAGAGGATTTCTGGGCCAAGGATGTCAATACCATGCGGGACCAACTGGACATCAAGGACCATACCATCGGTTGCGCCAACTGCCACGCGCCGGACACCATGGAACTCCGTCTTTACAGCGTCCCGCTCCAGGATTATCTGAAAGCCCAGGGCAAGGACTTTGCCAAATTGCCCCGGAACGAAAAACGGGCCCTGGTCTGCGGCCAATGCCACGTGGAATATTATTTCCTGGACAAATCCTTCGGCCCGGCCAAGAAACCCAAATTTCCCTGGGACAACGGGTTTAACCCCGGCGATATGTTCACCTATTACCAGAACCAGGGAGAATGCCAGGTCAAAGGCTTTGAGGGCAATTTTGTGGACTGGATCCATCCGGTTTCCAAGACCCCCATGCTGAAGGCCCAGCACCCGGAATACGAGAACTGGGTCAACGGCACCCACGGGGCTGCCGGGGTGGTCTGCGCCGACTGCCATATGGCCTATGTCCGGACCGACGACAAAAAGAAGATCTCCTCCCACTGGTGGACCTCACCCCTGAAGGATCCCGAAATGAGGGCCTGCCGCCAGTGCCATTCCGACAAGACCCCGGAATTCCTGAAGGAAAGGGTTCTTTTTACCCAGAAAAAAACCTTTGACCAATTGCTCATCGCCCAGGACATCTCGGTCAAGGCCCATGAGGCCGTCCGCCTGGCCCTGGAATACACCGGCGAAAAAGCGCCCAACTACGAAGACCTCGTCATCCAGGCCCAGCAGATGATCAGAAAAGGACAGTTCTTCTGGGATTATGTGTCGGCGGAAAATTCCGTGGGATTCCATAATCCGGCCAAGGCCCTGGATACCCTGGCCTCTTCCCAGCAATACAGCCAGAAGGCCGTTGACCTAGCCGGTGAAGCCACCCGGTTCGGCATATCCAAGGATCTGGCCGGGGATATCAAAACAATTGTTCCGCCCATCCTGAAACACAGCCGGAAACTTCAACAGGACCCGGAACACATGAAAACCCATCAATGGTTCAAATACATCCCGGTATTGCCTGCCGCCAACCAGGTCTGGGATGTCCAGAAAAGACTCTAGAACGGTATTGCCGCTCTCACCCGGGGGTTCCGTGCTTTAGCGCGGAACCCCTTTTCATTTCATTGGCAGACGCTTTTATAAAAAACAAGAATTGTTGTGTATCTTAAAAACCTATGATAGTCATAATATATCTCAGTTTCAGAAAAGTCCTAAGCGATAAGAAAGGTAAGCCTTGAAACGGTTATCAGGCCATATAAATATTTAAAAGAGGTCGATTTATGGGATATAAGCTGCAAGATCTTATCGATATTGATCATTTTCAAAATCTTCAAGACAGGCTCAATAAAATATATTCCTTCCCGTCTTCGATCATCGATAATGACGGTAATATTCTTACGGCCACAGCATGGCAGGAAATCTGCATGCAGTTCCACAGGAAAAATAAGGAAGCCGAAAGAATCTGCATCAAAAGCGACCAGTACATCAAAGACCATATACATGAAGCGAATCCGGCCCTGAGTTATCGATGCCCCCACGGTCTGGTGGACAATGCGACCCCCATTATTATTGATGGGGTCCATTATGGAAACTTCTTTACCGGCCAGTTTTTTCTCGAAGCACCGGATCTGTCATTTTTCAGCGCCCAGGCCAAAAAATACGGATTTGACGAAAATGCATATCTCGCGGCGGTAAAAAAGGTGCCCATCTGGTCTCAAAAGCAATTGGAGAATTATCTCTTTTTTATTAAAGGCCTTATTGAAATCATCGCGGAAAGCGGATTAAAAAACCTAAGAGAGATCGAAAACCGGAAACAGATCCAAAAAAATGAACAGCGGAATCGAACCATCCTCAAAACCGCTATGGATGGATTCTGGGTCGTGGATACGGACGGACGGCTGCTTGAAGTCAATGACACCTATTGCCGCATGAGCGGCTACAGTGAGGGCGAACTTTTGGCCATGCACATCTGGGATCTGGAGATTTTCGAGACCCGGGACATCGTGACCGGTCACATCCGGAAACTCATTTCAGCCGGGTCAGACCGGTTTCAATCCAGGCACCGCAGAAAGAATGGATCTGTTTTCGATGTTGAAATCAGCGTTCAGTTCCGCCCTGAACAAGGCGGACAGTGCATCTGCTTTCTTCGTGACATCTCTGATCAGAAGCAGATCGACACCGAGCGTGAAAACATGATCCAGGTGCTGGAAATACTGAATGCCAAAACGGATATTCGGGAACTGATGAGGTCTTTGCTTAATTTCATCCAGGAAATATCCGGATGTGAATCGGTGGGTGTACGGCTGCGAGAAGGGAATGATTTCCCGTATTACGAAACCCGCGGTTTTTCTGACGACTTTATTGAAACGGAAACCCATCTATGTGTGGAAGACATCCATGGACAGCTTGAGCAGGATGATATCGGCAATCCGGTGTTGGAATGCATGTGCGGTAATATCATCCGCGGGAGAACAGATCCATCAAAGCCTTTTTTTACCCAATTCGGCAGCTTTGTAACGAACAGCACGACACGACTGCTTGCCGACACAAGTGAAGCGGACCGGCAGGCACGTACCCGCAACCGATGTAATGGTGAAGGCTATGAATCCGTCTTGCTGATCCCGTTGCGGGCAGGCAGCGAAACCTTTGGCCTGCTTCAGCTCAACGATCGCCGGGAAAACCGTTTTTCTTCTCAGGTCATCGCCCATCTGGAAAGAATTGCCGGCAATGTGGCGCTTGTTTTGGCAAAACATGAATCAGAAGAAGCATTGCGTCAGCATCGCGACCTGCTGAATGCCACTCAGCAGATTGCCCACATCGGCGGCTGGGAATGGGACATCAAAGGGCAGACAATGACCTGGACCGATGAGACTTACCGCATCCACGGCATGAAACCCGGCGAACCCTCATCCGGTTGTCCAGAGCTTATTGACAGGAGTCTGGCGTGCTATGACCCTGATGACCGGCCTGTCATCAGGGCCGCCTTCCGTCGCTGCACGACAGAAGGGCTGTCCTATGATTTAGACTTCATTCTGACCAAGGTAGATGGTCGGCGAATCTGGGTTCGAACCATGGCACATGCCGTGAAAGAGAGGGATCACATTGTAAAAGTTGTTGGGAATATCATTGATATCACCGAGCGCAAACAGGCTGAAAAATCATTGAGAGACAGTGAAAAAAAATATCGAACTCTTTTTGAGAATATGGCTCAAGGGGTTTTTTATCAAAGGGCGGATGGTGTTTTATTCGATTATAACAATGCCGCTCTCGAAATGTTTGGACTGACCTCCGACCAATTCATTGGGAAAACCTCTTACGATCAACAATGGAAAGTAATCAATACGAATGGAACAGAACTGCCTGGAGATAAACACCCCTCCATGGTAGCATTACAAACCGGGAAGCCGGTTCATGATCATATTGTCGGTGTTTATAACCCGCGCAGGAAAGACTATAATTGGCTTCTTGTAAATGCTATTCCGCAATTTGGCATCCCAGGGGAAAAGCCGGATCAGGTATTTGTTACGCTGCAGGATATCACCGACCGCAGACAGTTAGAGCTGCAATACCAAATGCTGTTTCAGGAAATGTTGGACGGGTTTGCCTTGCACGAAATCATTTGCGACGCCACAGGTCAACCCGTGGACTATCGTTTCCTGGCTGTCAACCCCGCTTTTGAAAAAATGACCGGGCTGAGGGCAGAACAGGTTGAGGGCAGGACCGCTTTTGAGATATTACCCGGATTAGAGCGCCACTGGATTGATACCTACGGTAAGGTGGCACTCACCGGGGAGCCCGCATTCTTCGAGAACTACGCCGCTGATCTGAAGAAGCATTTTAGGGTAACCTCCTTCCGGCCTTTACCCAACCAGTTTGCCTGTATTTTCCAGGACATCACCGAGCGCAAGCTGGCGGAGGCCAAACTCAACACAGCCCATGAAAAAATGCTGACCATTCTGGACAGCATTGATTCAACTGTTTATGTGGCAGATATGGCCACCCATGAAATCCTGTTCATGAATAAAAAAATGATAACGGAGTTTGGCGGAGATAAAACCGGTGAAAAATGCTTCAGGGCATTCAGGAATCAATCAGAACCCTGCGGTTTCTGTAACAATGCCGGCCTGGTGGATGCGGCCGGCAGACCGGCCGGTGTCCTGACCTGGCATGATCAGAATTTAATCACAGGCAAATACTATATCAACCACGACCGGGCCATTGAATGGACGGACGGCCGTCTGGTCCGGTTGCAGATCGCCACCGATATTACCGATATAAAAAATATGGAGGCCAGATTAGCCCTGGCCCAGAAAATGGAATCCATCGGGACCCTTGCCGGAGGCATAGCTCATGATTTCAACAATATTCTCTTTCCCCTGATCGGTCATACAGAAATGCTCCTGGAAGATATCCCGGAAGACGGTCCAATCCGGGACAGCCTGAATCAGATTTATTCCAGTTCATTAAGAGCCAGAGATCTGGTGAAACAGATACTTGCATTTGCCCGTCAGGAAAAAAATGAACTGAAACTGATGAAGATGCAGCCCATTGTCAAAGAGACCATGAAACTGATCAGATCCACCATTCCGGCGACCATTAACATCACCCAGAACCTCCAACCCGACTGCGGCCCTGTGAGCGCAGACCCGACCCAGATCCATCAGATTGTCATGAATCTTGCAACCAATGCTTATCATGCCATGGAGGAAAACGGCGGAGAACTTAAGGTCAGTCTTAGAGAAATTGAATTGAGCGGAAAGGACTCGATCAATCCGGATATGAGCCCCGGTTTATATGCCTGTCTGAGCATTGCGGATACCGGACTGGGGATGAACAAGGATGTCATGAATCGCATCTTTGATCCGTTTTTTACCACCAAGAAAAAAGGCAAGGGTACAGGTATGGGCCTGTCTGTGGTTCATGGGATAGTGAAGCAAATAAATGGGGACATCCAGGTGTATAGTGAACCGGGCAAGGGCACTGCATTTCATATCTTTCTGCCAATCGTGAAGAGTGCCGATGAAAAACAAGCGACTCCGACACATTTACCCATACTCGGCGGAATGGAAAGCGTCCTGTTGGTGGATGATGAAGATTCCATTCTAAAAATGGAAAGACAAGTTCTGGAGCGGTTGGGTTATCAGGTGACTTCCCGGACCGGCAGTATCGAAGCCCTTGAAGCGTTCAGGTCCAATCCGGACAAATTTGACCTGGTGATCACGGATATGACCATGCCGAAAATGACAGGAGATAAACTGGCTGCTGAATTGATCAGAATATGTCCGGGCATTCCCGTTTTGCTTTGTACCGGTTACAGCGAGAACATGACACATGAAAAAATCAAATCCCTGGGGATTAAGGGCCTTCTAAAGAAACCAATTGTGATAAAGGATCTGGCAGAAAAAATCCGGGAGGTTTTGGATAAGACATCTGGTGGACCTCGCCCCTGAAGGATCCCGAAATGAGGGCCTGCCGCCAGTGCTATTCCGACAAGACCCCGGAATTCCAGAAGAAAAGGGTTCTTTTTATCCAGAAAAAACTATAGCGCATTTCTCTCCAAGGGGTTCCGTGCTTTGGAGAGAAATTCGCCAACGACCATGATTTTTCCATGCTCAGATGGATTCATATTTCAACTCTATATAATTTCCATAGTTTTCTTGACAAAAAGCATCTTCCTACCCTACTATAGCAGGTCACAAAGAGAGATACCCAAGGCTATGGAAACGGGCTATCCGGAAGCGATTTCCGTGCGCGATAAGAGTCTATTGGGAACAGTCGAAGAGGATACCTGTTCCCAAAAAAATAGGGGGTAGCTGATGAATGCTTTTTGGAAGAATTTCGATAGACTCTTAGATATCATGGCAGCCATGGCCGGGGTAATTCTCGTCTTTATCTGTGCTGCCGTCTGTTACACGATCGGTATGCGGTATGTGTTCAATTCCACCACGATTTGGATTATGCAGACAACCGAATATGCACTCCTGTGGATCGTTTTTTTGGCCACAACCCGGCTTTTGAGAGACGGAGAACACATCATTACGGATATCATCCATTCTCATATTCATGAAAAAGCCAGGCGCTATCTCGACTGCGTCATGTTTGTCGTTGGCGGCTCATCTTGTATGATTATGCTTTATTTCAGCAGCAGCTATATGTATGAATGTATTGTAAACAACGTAACGGACGTCAGGGCAGTAACCGTTCCAAAATGGACCGTTTTCAGCATTATCCCATTAGGCAGCATGCTCCTTGCCATTCAATTTTTCAGGATGGCCTTTAACAGGTTTGCCGGCACGAAGGCGGAGGGGTAGCCCATGGAATGGTACGTGATCATCAGCTTGCTGTTCGGAGGCATGGTCCTGATGCTTCTGACGGGCATACCTATTGCCTTTGCCTTTCTTGTTGTCAACATGGTTGCCGCCTATTTTTTCCTTGGGGGAATACCGGGCCTCATCGGTGTTGTAACGGGTGTCTTCACATCTATTACGACCTTTACTTTGCTCCCGGTACCCTTTTTTATCCTGATGGGGGAGCTTATTTTTCATTCCGGTCTCGGCCTCGACGCCGTGGGCGTACTCGATAAATGGCTTGGCAAACTCAAGGGCCGGCTCTCTGTTCTTGCAATCATTATGGGGGTCATCGTCGGGGCATTGAGCGGATCAACTATCGCAACGTGCGCTCTCCTCGGCACTATCCTGTTGCCCCAGATGCTGGCCAAAGGCTACAGCAAAAACATGAGCCTCGGCCCGCTGATGGGGGTAGGCACCGTTGACGCCCTTATTCCCCCCAATGCTCTCACCGTGGTCTTCGCCAGCCTCGCCAACATCGATGTGGGACAACTTCTCGTTGCCGGCATCGTACCGGGTATTATCATGTCCGGCTTATACTTTGTCTTTGTGGTCACGTGGTGCCACATCTTTCCAGATGAAGCACCCATGTATGATGTGCCTCATGTCCCCTTGAAGGAAAAAGTGATGGCTACGGTAAAATATCTCTTACCCCTGGGCTTTATCATTTTTATGGTCATCGGTCTGATCTTCCTGGGTGTGGCAACGCCAACGGAAGCGGCGGCAACGGGTACATTAGGCTCCTTTATCTTAGCCCTTCTTTACCGGCGGTTAACCTGGGATATCTTCAATAAATCGGTCATGGGCACTGTAAAGGTCACAGTTATGATATTCATGATCATTATTGTCTCCAGCACCTATGGAGAAATACTGGCTTTTACGGGTTCCGCCGCAGGGATGACAGGTTTTATAACCAACCTTGCCGTTCCCCACATGGTGGTCGTAATCGGCATGCTGATTGTAGTCCTGATTATGGGTTGTTTTATGGAGACAGTAGCAATTATGATGATCACGATACCTATCTATATTCCCGTTATCAACGCCTTCGGGTATAATACGGTCTGGTTCGGCATATTGATGCTCATCGCTTTGGAGACGGGCTTGATCACCCCTCCCTTTGGCGTCACTCTCTTCGTCATGAAGGGTGTAGCCCCCTCTGATATAACCATGGTTGATATATGGAAGGCGGTCACACCCTATGCCATTATCGCGTTAGCATGCATCGGCATTATTATGGCATTCCCCGGTACCGCGACCATTGTGCCGCAACTCATGGGAATGACCAGGTAAAACAGGTTTATCAATTAACAGGAGGAGCTTGGCAATGGAAAAAAAAATGATTCGGTTTATTTTAGCAGGTCTATTCACTTTTCTGGTATGCGGAATTATGAGCGGCCCCGCGAAGGCGGAAACCATCACCTTGAAAGCAGTGACCGCATGGCCGACAACAGCCAGCGAGTTCAAGGCATTCACCATGTTTACCGATATATTGGAACGGATGGTTGCAGAAAAGGCTCCCGGTGAGTTGAAGATTCAATTTATCGGTGGACCCGAGGCGGTAAAGTCGCCCGATCAGGTTCAGGCCTTGCAGCGCGGTATGGTGGACATGGTATACACCACTACTGCATATTACGTTTCTGTGTTACCAGAAGTTGACGCTTATAAATTATCGGGTTTTTCGCCGGCCGAAGAGCGGACAAACGGCGCTTATGCGTATATGAACAACCTCCACGAAAAAAAGATCGGGACCCATCTGTTGGCAAGACTCGGTCTCGGTATCAATTTTCACTTGTACCTCAAGAAGCCCATTACAAACGCAGACCTGAAAGGGTTGAATATTCGCGTATCGCCCATGTACCTGCAGGCTATAAAAGGGATGAACGGAAATCCTGTCGTCATACCACCCACAGAAGTCTACGCTGCTCTGGAAAGGAACGTCGTAGATGGTTACTGCTGGCCTTCCACAGGCATCCAGAACTGGGGTTGGCAAAAACAAACAAAATACGTTGTGGACCCGGGCTTCTATAAGGTTCCCAACCCGCTTTTAATTAACCTGGGCACCTGGAATAAACTGCCCAAGAAGATCCAGGATATTCTCACCGAAGCATCCATAGAAGCTGAACAGAAAGTGGTCGCATTTTTCGAGGACTTAGAAAGAAACGAACGGCCCTTGCTTGCCAAAGAGGGCATTGAAACCATTGCCCTTGCTCCTGCGGAAGCCCAAAAATTGTTAACTGTGGCCTATGATGAAGGCTGGAAGGACATTATGGAGAAAAATCCCCAGACCGGACCGGAACTGAAGAAATTGCTCACAAAAATGAAATGATATAAAGAACCCTATTTTGATCTGCAAGGTAAGATAACGCTCCGGGCCTCTTCCCGACTTGGGGAGAGGCCGGAAGCTTCAGCAGGACCCGGAACATATGAAAACCCATCAATGGTTCAAATACATCCCGGTATTGCCTGCGGCCAACCAGGTCTGGGACGTCCGGAAAAGACTATAGAACGGTATTGCCGTTTTCTCACCCGGGGGTTCCGTGCTTTGGCGCGGGGCCCCCTTTTTTTCAGGACACCTAAATTCTATATCCTCTCCACAATGATAGACATAATGTGGGGTTCTTTAACGTCTGGCATCAGTGGGCACAAGCTTTTTGTGCTCCACGGAATGCCGTGGTTAGCGAATCCCAAGCTCTTCAAGTGTAATGACCTTTGAGCCTTTATTTGTCATAAACCCTTCAGCTGCCAATTCATACTCTATTACAATATTTGAAGTAGGTTTCTGTGTTTCTTTGGGGACAAGATCTATGTGAACAGATGCAACCTCATGGATAATTCCAGGGTGAATGACAACATTCGAACCCTCACCATACCTATTAGGTAATTCACTGCCCAAATAGGGGAGTTTTTTCATCCCTTCATTATAATTTCCGTCTAAACCATATCTATTAAGTCTAAATGGAAGTGATACACCGAAAGCTATATAAGGTGCTTTCGCACTCCCACGACCGACATTCTTAATGCCAATTATAATATTTGACTGTAAACCATACCCGGTTATTCTTGTGTTTAGTTCTAAAATAGGACGAGGTCTTCGACCAAACATATCTTCAAGATCGAAATGCTCCAACCTGTAAAAACTATCACCACTTCTCTTATAATATCTATCCTCACCCATTTTTGCCATGTGTGGTCCTGATATGCTTTCTGGAACATATGTGATGGCAACCCCTTTGTTGGGAGAAGTTTCAATAAAACGATGTTGAACATCATCAACTATTGGAGATACGGCCATTCCGGTAAATTCATTTAGCCGTGACAAGAAAAGACGTATATTTTCAATTTCTTTTAAACCCGTTGCGCAATCGATACCCTGCTTATTCTTTGTCGCCACAACGCCCCAGATTATAAGACCACCACTTGAATTTGCATATGCCGACAATGACTTCGCCAAATTTTTTTTATCATCTTTATTTGTAAGATTCGAATTGCTGATTGTTTTAAAATCGAGGTTTAGGTTTTCTTCCTGCATCGATGAAATGAAATCACGGATGTCTTCTATCGTCAATTTTCTGTATAAGCTGTATATATTCATGATCTCTTTTTGGCCGCTAACGGGTGCTTCACGCGCGGCGGCTGTTTACCGTCGCTGTGAAAGCAATGGTTCGGTGGTCATTTATCATTATTGCAAATACGTACTTTAAAAGATGGGTATGAAATGTCAACATCCTCTAAAATATCATCGACTAACAGAGCTGCATCTTCTACTGTTTCTGGCAAGGCTATCCTTCCAGGGTAGCGATGCAAACGATGCAGAGGGTTGCCGCATGTTTGGTAACAAGATTCCCTAATTGGCCCCCAAGTGCCATGAGTATAACCAGACGTCCAAGAATAATGACTATCATAAATATCTTTTAAACCAGATTTTTCACTAAGACGGCGTAGATCAAGACCTGACCAGTTTCCAAGATTTATAGTCATGAACTCTTCCCATAGATCTTCACCTGCAATTTTTTCGATGTTTTCAACATTAATATGTTTTGGTGGATCAATATTTTCGTCAAATTTAAGAGCACTTAACTTCGCCTGCCCTGCACCATACATTCTCCACTTTTCCCATAGTTTTTTATCATCATTCTTTATCAGATAATGGAGGGTTATTCTAATTTCGAGAATTGTCCGCAAACCAAGACGTCCAATAATTGATGACCCTATACCAATTCCAAACAATTCTTGAAGAATACGAAGTGAGTAGAAAGCCATCCCGAAAACAGCATCATGTTTAGCATCTATTGCTGTAGTTGAATGTGTTTCGCTTCAATGTTTTTCAAGCGACTCCATAGCGCTGTTGATTTGTTTTCGCGTTACAACCTTGCCAGGATTAAAAAGTTCATCATTTCCTTTTACTAATGTTAGACACGGTGTATTTTTCCATGCTTCGTCCCAAAATGCATTTGGCCAAGTCAAATCCGGTGGGTCCATCGTATCCGGTGCGATTTCTGCTGCTCTTATACTTGGTCTAACCGAACGCTGATCCCCTTCATTGGGGTATCCGAACCATTTATCAGCTGTTTCTTTTGGTATATGAAATTTCCCAGACATCACTTGGGCCATTACACGCAACCATCTGCAATCTGTTGCTTCTTGTGACTGATGCCATAAATTAGAACCAACGGTTGACATAAGTAATTCCAAATCTGGTTCAAATCTTGGTAATAATTTGTCCCATGATTGACGCGCAGGAAGTGACTTAAAAAGGCGTAAAGTAGCAAGTGGCCTTGCTGCTTCTGGCGGTTCAATAATAAATGCAATGATTTCCTCTCGGAATGGTGTGTCTAATTTTGATATGCTTGTAAGTGTTATATCTGAAAGCAGTTCTTTATCTTTATGTTTTCCGATATAATTTAATAATCTTCGAAACAAACCAAGTGCATGCTCTTGACCAAGCGCCTCACGAATGAGCGCAGCCCAAATCATTTCAGGAAGTCGTTCATTCATCCACGAAGAAAATTGCATTTTACCAGTAGCCGCCATCTTAGCAAATGGAGGCAACAATTCATTACCATGGCGAGTATGACCACTTATTGAAGTGCGGTTTTTACCGCTTTTGGACTTTTTTGATTGTTTATGTCTACTCATTTTCAATCACCGAGCAGTTTAAATAGATGGAAAGTTTTCTATATATTGCCTATACAATAGAAAAATTTCTATCTATGGCGGTAATAGGCCAACAAATCCGGAAAAGCTTTCGTTGAATTTTTCTTGTTCCGGTGTTTGTATCCGATAACATGGAAAATATGAAGAGACAACAAAAATTTGAGCTTGAATCGGTCAGGGTCAAAAGTGATCCTCCCCTGAGAATTTTTGGATCTGACAAAGAGTTCAATAGTGGTATAAGCCGTCGGAATTCTCTTCCGGCTCCGAGGATTGACCGGCAGATCAATTTACCATGCTTTTTTTCCTGGGTCTCACCCAGGTCAAAAGAACGTCCATATAATAATAGACAACGGGCGTGATATACAGGGTCAGGAGCTGGGAAGACAGGAGCCCGCCCACAACGGCCAGGCCCAGGGGCTGACGGGATTCTCCCCCGGCCCCGTAACCCAGGGCAATGGGAAGGGTTCCCATGAGGGCCGACATGGTGGTCATCATGATGGGCCGGAACCGCACGACGGCGCCCTCGAAAATGGCGTCAATGGGTGCCTTCCCCTCTTTTCGTTCGGCTTCCAAGGCGAAATCGATCATCATGATGGCATTCTTTTTCACGATACCAATGAGCATGATGATGCCGACAAAGCCGTAGAGATTGAGGTCGCTGCCGAAGATCATGAGGGTGATCAAGGCCCCGAACCCAGCGGCTGGAAGACCGGAGAGGATGGTGATGGGATGGATATAGCTTTCATAGAGCACGCCGAGGACAATATAGATGACAAAGACGGCCAGGGCCAGAAGAATCTGGGAACCGGCAAAGGAAGACTGGAAGGCCTGGGCCGTGCCCTGGAAACTGGTGCTCACCGTGGGCGGCAGGACCTCTGCCGACAAAGACCGGATCAGGGCCATGGCATCCCCGAGAGCCACGCCCGGACGCAGGTTAAAGGAAATCGTCACGGCCGGAAGCTGTCCCAGGTGGTTCACCGTCAGGGGGCCGATGGTCTTGCTCAGGGTGGCAATGGTATCCAGAGGAATGAGTTGACCGGATTTTGCCCGGATATAGAGCATGCCCAGGGCCGCCGGATCTCCCTGGTATTTGGGGTCCAGTTCAAGAATTACCTGGTACTGGTTGGTGGGGGCATAGATGGAGGATACCTGGCGGGAGCTGTAGGCATAGGACAGGGCGTTTTCCACCTGCATGACGGAAAGGCCCAGAGCAGAGGCCTTGTCCCGGTTGATCTCCACCTGGACCTGGGGGTTCCGGATCAAAAGATCGCTGGTCACATCCTGCAGTTCGGGCAAATCCCTCAGTTTGGTCTGGAATTCTCCGGCCGCGCTGTATAACTCGGTCATATTCTGACCCTGGAGGGTAAACTGGTACAGACTTTTGGTAAACATCCCCCCGATCTGGATGGAAGGAATATTTCTCAAAAAGGTTTGAACCCCCGGAACCTTGGAAAGCTTGACCCGGAGCCGCTGAAGAATCTCTTCCGCCGAAAGTTCCCGCTCCTCCCGGGGTTTAAGGCGGAGAAAGAGCCGGCCCCCGTCTTTTCCGACGGAAGACATGAACCCGTCCACGTTGGGATCTGCCGCAACAATGGCGGAAACCGATTCCTGGTGGCGTTTCATTTCCTCAAAAGAAGTCCCCTGGGCCATTTCGGTATTTCCATTGAGCCTTCCCGTATCTTCCACCGGCAGAAATCCTGTGGGAATGACGGTAAACAGCCAGCCCGTGGCAAAGGTGATGAGAAAGGTCAGGGCAAGGGTGGTTCTCCGGTAGTTCAGGACCTGTCTCAGGGATCGTTCGTATAGCCGGCGCAGGCCGTCAAAGAAGCGCTCGAATAGAAGATAGAGCCTGCCGTGCTCGGCCGTCTTGGGCGGTTTTAAAAACCGGGAACAGAGCATGGGGGTGAGGGTCAGGGACACCAGGCAGGAGACGAGGATGGCCGCGCTGATGGTAACGGCGAATTCGTGAAGGAGCCGGCCGAGAATCCCCCCCATGAACAGGACCGGGATAAAGACCGCCACCAGGGAGACGGTCATTGAAATGATGGTGAAACCGATCTCCCTGGACCCCTTAAAGGCCGCTTCCATGGCGGTTTCACCCTTTTCCATATGGCGGACAATATTCTCCAGCATGACAATGGCGTCGTCCACCACAAAGCCCACGGACAGGGTCAGGGCCATCATGGAGATATTGTTCAGGGAAAAGCCCATCACCATCATGACGGAAAAGGTTCCGACAATGGAAAGCGGCACGGCCAGGGAGGGAATAATGGTGGCGGAGAGGTTTCGGAGAAAAAGGAAGATCACCAGGATGACAAGGCCGATGGTCAGGACCAGGGTGAATTTGACATCGTGCATGGATTCCCGGATGAGCTGGGACCGGTCATAGAGCACATTCAGCTCCACCGATGCCGGGAGCTGATCCCGGAACGAGGGCAGAAGCGTTTTCACATTATCGACCACTTCGATGGTATTGGTTCCCGGCTGGCGCTGGATGGCCAGGACAATGGCCCGGGTATTGTTGTACCAGCCTGCGCTCCGGTTGTTCTCCACGCTGTCCATGACCTGTCCCAGTTCCTCCAGGCGGACCGGGGAACCGTCCCTATAGGCCACGATGATATCCCGGTATTCGGCAGCCTTAAAAAGCTGTCCGTTGGATTCAATGGTAAAGGCCTGTTTAGTGCCGTCGATGACGCCGGTGGGCAGATTGACATTGGCATTGTTGATGGCCGCGGCTACCTCGTCAATGCCGATCTGCCGGGAGGCCATGGCCTTGGGGTCCAACTGGACCCGGACGGCGAATTTCTGGGACCCGTAGATATTGACCTGGGCCACGCCGCTGATGGTGGAGATCCGCCGGGCGATCAGGGTCTGGGCATATTCATCCACGGTGGAAAGCGGCAGGGTCGGGGAGCTGAGGGCCAAAAAAAGGATGGGCTGGTCCGCGGGATTGACCTTTCTGAAGGACGGGGGGGTGGTCATATCGTCGGGCAACTGGCGGGTGGCCAGGGAAATGGCGGCCTGGACATCCTGGGCCGCCGCATCAATATCCCGGTCCAGGGCAAACTGGAGGGTGATGCTGGTGGAACCGATGCCGCTGCTGGAGGTCATGGAATCCACGCCGGCAATGGTTGACAACTGGTTTTCCAGGGGAATGGCCACGGCCGAGGCCATGGTATCGGGATTGGCGCCGGACAGGGAGGCATTCACCTGGATGGTCGGGAAATCCACATTGGGCAGGTCATTCACCGGAAGCAGCCGGTAGGAGACGACACCGAAAATGAGGATGGCCGTCATGATCAGGGAGGTCATGATGGGCCGGCGGATAAAAAGGTCCGCAATGTTCATGGCTTTTGTTCCCCCTGGCCCGACGGATTCTTTGCCTCTATGACGGCGCCGGGGGTCAGGCGGAGCTGGCCGTCCACCACAATGGTTTCCCCGGAGGCCAATCCGTTTTCGATCACCATTTCCTCTTCCATGGCCGGGCCCACGGTGACGGGGCGGACCTCAACGGTTTTATCCGGTTTGACGATGTAGACGAACTGGCCCTGCTGCCCGGTCTGGACCGCATTGGCAGGAACCGTCACGGCGTTTTTCAGGGAGGCCAGGGTCATGACCACATCCGTAAACCGGCCCGGCCAGAGTTTTTTGGCGGCATTGGCAAAGACCCCTTTGATTTTGATGGTCCCGGTTTCCGAATTCACGGCATTGTCCAGGAAACTCAATGTCCCGGTTTCCGTATGGCCCGGCTCATCCGGAATCATAGCCTCAATCTTCAATTCCCCCTCAGCCATGGCGGTCTTAACCTCTGCCATCCTCTTTTCCGGGATGGAAAACACCACATGGATGGGGCAGATCTGGTGAATGGTCACAATGGGGAGGTCGTTGGCCTTGACCAGGTTGCCGGGATGCAGGGCCAGGGTGCCGGTCCGGCCGGAGATGGGGGACCGGATGCTGCAATAGCCCAGTTGGATCTCAGCGCTCCGGATGGCTGCTCGGTCCGAAGCCACTGCCGCGGCAAGGGATTCGGCATTGGATCGCAGCAGGTCGTACTGGTCCTGGGCCACAATCCCTTCCTTGACCAGCCCTTCATACCGGGCCGCCTGCTCCCGGGCATATTTTTCCTGGGCCTGGTTCCTGGCCAGGGCCGCCCTGTATTGACCCAGGGTGGCCAGAAACGGCTCCGGATCAATGCTGATGAGAAGATCCCCCTTTTCAACCTCGCTGCCCTCTTCAAAATGAACCCGGGCGATCTGGCCGCTGATCTGGGATTTCAGGGCCACCGTGGCAAAGGCCTCCACCGTGCCGATGGCCTTTAACTGAACCGGGACTTCCTTTTCCATGGCCCGGGCCACGGTGACGGGTACGGCCGGTTTTGTCCGGGGTCCGTTATTTTTCTCCGATTTGCAACTGCCGAAGGCCAGGACCGCCATCACCAGACAGGCCGCGATCAAGCGTCTTGATCCGGGCATCCTCTCATATTTCATGGTCATCCTTTACTTCATATCCTTATAGAGTTGATCCGCTTCGGTTTCATCCACGGAAATTCCCTGGCGTTTTGTCAATTCCCCCGTCACCAGCCAGAGGCGCGTGAGCGCATCGGCATAGGACACCAGGGACGCAATCTGGTTGTTTCTGGCATCGGCCAGGTCCGTCTCCACATCCAGGACTTCCTTGGTGGTGGCCAGGCCGGCCTCATGTTTGCGGATAAAAGAATGCAGGCGCTGTTCAGCAAATTCAGCCCCGCGGTCCGCGACCTCGATCTGCTTGAAACCGGAATGAATCTCCCGCAGGGCCGCCCTTACCTCGTTGGAAATGTTTTCTTCAAGGCTCCTGATCCTGAGCCGGATCTGTTCGCTCTTAAGACGGCTTTTCACATACTCGTTCTCAGCCGCCCGGTTTCCCAGGGGATAGGAAAAAACAAGCCCTACACTCCAGCCGAAATTATCCAGCTTGCCGATACCCACGGGGTCATAGTCCCGATCCCGGTCCAGGGCATCAACGCCAAGGGAGGTTTTCAGCGAAATGTCGGGCTCCAGTTTGTTTTGATAGATGCGGGTCTGAAATTCCGCCAGTTCAAGATTTTTCTTTTGTTCAAGGAGGTCCGGACGCTTGAGGGCAAGGCTTACGGCCGCTTCTTCCGGGATATCCGGGACCTCATGGGAGGGTTTATCCGTGGGCAGGATCTCCACCCCGGCCTCCAGTTGCAGCAGCAGCCTCAGCGCATCCAGTTGGTCTGCCACAGCCTTTTCCGCATCGATGAGGTCCTTTTCCCGCTGGACCACGCCGAATTCGGCATTCAGAATCTCCAGAGAGGGCAGGACGCCCGAAGCCACCCGGGCACGGGTTTCCGCCAGGATGGTTTTGGCCAGTTCCAGGGAAACCTGCTTGACCCCCAGCTCTTCTTTCAGCCGAAAGAGCTTGTAATAGTCGTTTCTCACCTGGGCAATGGTGGCCAGCAGCTTGGTTTTGAACCGCTCCAGGGAGGCGTATTTTGAAATCTGCGAGACGCGGATATTTTCTTCGGTCACTTCCCGGCCCCGGTTTTTGAACAGGGGCTGGCTGATGGAAAACACCAGGTCGGTCTGGCCGTAATGCTCAAGATAGGAAGGGTTGTCCGTATCCGTATCGGAATTGTTGAACCCAACGGAGGCCTCAGCCCCGCTGGGAAAGAGCCGTCCCAGGGACACCCCCGTGGTTTGGGAGCGGGTGTCGATGACGCGCTCTTCAATGGTGGGCCGGTCCTCTTCGGTATCGTCAATGCGGGTCTCCAGGACCAGTTTCGGGTCATAGAGAGCGCCGTAGCGGTGGATATCGGCTTCGAACTGGGCCGGGGTATACCGTTCGGCCCGCACCTCCAGGTTGTTTTCAACAGCAATGCGGACCGCCTCATTCAGGCTCAGCGGCAACTGCTCTGCGGCCAGCGGCAGACAATGGATCCATCCGTTCAGCAGCAATATCAGAAAAACCGGAAACCGTCTCACAAAGAATCATCCCTCCCAGGCCAAATACAGTGTTCACTTCCGGAATGTCCAAGAAAAGGACTATCTCCCCTTCCCCCCTATTCCGCGACAAACCGGAGAATACGGCCGCCATTGTAAAGCAGCCGCCTTTGGTTTGTCAAATGGATTCGGGCCGGTTAACCGTTTCCGAATCTTATTTCCCCCCGGGGCAGGCCGCCTTCCAGAGGCACTGGTCATCGGCTTCCAGACGGCATCCCGGCGCCAGGGTCAGCCCCTTCAAATCCGGTTCAGGGCAGGTCAACGGGATGATGTCGGCCAGGGGAACCTTGCCGTGTTCGCGGGCGATCAGCATATAGATGGACGGGATCACGAACAGGGTGAAAACGGTGCCGACGGCCATGCCGCCCACCAGCACAAGGCCGATGGAATTACGGGCCGCCGCACCGGCGCCGGTGACCAGCACCAGCGGGAAATGTCCGGCAATGGTGGCGCCGCTGGTCATGAGGATGGGGCGCAGCCGGGTCAGGGCCGCTTCGTAAACCGCCTGGCGTTTGGTATTGCCCCGGAGCTGAAGCTGGTTGGCAAACTCCACGATGAGGATGCCGTTTTTCGAAACCAGGCCCACCAGGGTCACCAGCCCCACCTGGGAATAGATGTTCAGGGTGGTGGTCCAACTGTTGGTCCAGAAGGGGACATTCGGATCAGGCATTCTCAGGAAGGTAAACAAGAGGGCGCCGAACATGGCCAGGGGCACCGACCCTGCCAGGATGACAAAGGGGTCGCGAAAGCTGTTAAACTGGGCGGCCAGCACCAGGAAAATCAAAACAACGGCCAGGGCAAAGGACCGGACAAAGGTGTTGCCCTCGCTCTTCAATTGCCTTGACTCGCCGGTATAGTCGATGACATAGCCCTGGGGCAGGATTTTAGCGGCCTCGTCTTCCATAAATGCCAGGACCTGCTCCATGGGCCGGACCGGGACACCGCTGATGGAGACGGCGTTCAACTGCTGGAAGCGGTTCAGTGAACGCGCCACGGTCCGGTCCTGGATGGAGGCCACCGTGCTCAGGGGGACCAGGGTGCCGGAGGGCCCCGTGACATACACATTTTTGATCTGGTCCGCAGTGAGGCGGTCCATGCGCCGGATCTGGGGAATGACCTTGTAACTGCGCCCGGCAATATTAAACCGGTTGACGTAATTAGCGCCCAGAAGGGCGGACAGGTCCGCGCCCACCTGCTGGAGATTCAATCCCATATCCGCCACCTTGTCGCGGTCAATGACGATCTCGGACTGGGGCTGGTCCATTTTGACATCAATGAGTGGCGGAAAGGCAAACATGCCGCTCTGGATCGCCTTGAGCTGGAGCCGGCCGGCAAAGTCAAGGATCTTGTCCGGCTCTTCAGTGGAGGCCAGAATAAATTCCACCGGGAATTGGCCTCCTCCGGGCAGGGCCGGCGGAGTCACCGGGAACATACGGATACCGGGAATGTTCCCAAGATGTTGCTGCACCTCCGGCAGGATTTGAAAAATGGTGCGGTCCCGTTCCTCCCAGGGCCGGACCACCATTCCGCCGAAACCGGACGAGGGGTTGGTGATCTGAAAGGTAAACTCCGTCTCGGGTACGCTTTGGAAAACCTTGTTGGCTGCGGCTGCATAAAGGCTGGTCTGGTCAAGGGTGGCGTTGGCGGCGGCGTCGATAATCCCGAAGATAACGCCCTGATCCTCGGGAGGGGCAAGTTCCTTGGGCGACATGATGAACATGGGGATGGTCAACACGCCGATGACCACCCAGACCAGGTAGACGGCCGGGCGGTTGTTCAGGGTGTGGTTCAGCCATCGGCCGTAAAGGGCTTTGATTTTCTCAAAATTCCGGGAAATATGTCCTGCAAAGCCGACGTCGGACATGCCGGCCTTGAGCATTTTGGAGGACATCATGGGGGACAGGGTCAGGGCCACCACACCGGAGACGGCCACGGCCCCGGCAAGGGTGAAGGCGAATTCCCGGAACAGAGAGCCGGTTAACCCGCCCTGCAACCCGATGGGGGCATATACCGCCGCCAGGGTGACGGTCATGGCCACAATGGGGCCCACCAGTTCCCGGGCCCCTTGCAAAGCGGCGTCAAGCGGTTTTTTGCCTTCCTTGAGATGGCGTTCGACATTCTCGACAACAACGATGGCGTCATCCACCACCAGCCCCACGGACAATACAATGGCCAGCAAGGTCAGCAGATTGATGGTAAACCCGAACACCTGCATGAGAAACACCCCGCCGATGAGGGACAGGGGGATGGCCACGATGGGAATAAAGGCCGAACGCAGGGACCCCAGGAAAAGAAAAATAATCACCACCACGATGAGCAGGGTTTCGCTCAGGGTTTTGACGACTTCGTTAATGGAGGTGCGGATATAATGGGTGGCGTCATAGGCCACCCGGGCCGTAAGCCCGCTGGGCAGATCTTTCTCTATCCCTTCCATCTCGGCCCTCACCCGTTGGATCACATCCAGGGAATTGGCGTTGGGCAGGGGCCAGATGCCCATAAAAACCGCTGTCTGGCCGGAAAAGCGGACTTCGGTGTCATAGTCCTCGGAACCCAGCACCACCTCGGCGATGTCCTGGAGACGGATCATGGCGTCCCCGGTTTGGCGCACCACCAGTTGTTTAAATTCCTCCACCGAATGAAGGTCCGTATTGGTGATCAGATTGACCTGAACCAGTGATCCCTTGGTCTGCCCCACGGCCGCAAGAAAATTATTGGCGGCCAGGGCCTGCCGGACCTGGACCGGGCTGATATTGAATGCCGCCATGCGCTCGGGCTTGAGCCAGATCCGCATGGCAAAGGTCCGGGCCCCCAGGATATCGGCCCGCTGGACCCCGTCAATGGCTGAAAGACGCGGCTGGACCAGGCGGGTCAGGTAATCGGTTATCATGTTCTGGGCCAGGACATCGGAGGTGAAACTCAGATAGGCCGACGCAAACTGGCTGTCCGCCGACTCCACATCAATGCTGGGCACCTCTGCCTCAGGAGGCAGATCACCGCGCACCTGGTTTACCTTTGCGCTGATTTCCGAAAGGGCCCGGATGGCGTCATAATTGAGTTTCAGGCGGACGCTGATGGTTGAAAGCCCCTGTTGGCTCTGGGATTGGATATAATCAATCCCGCCGGCTTCGGCAATGGACCTTTCCAGGGGCGTGGTAATGAAACCACGCACCAGGTCGGGGCTTGCCCCTACATAAATTGTCCTGACGGTGACCACCGCATTTTCACTGCGGGGATACTGGCGCACGTTCAAGGTGCGAATGGCCTGGAGTCCGGCGATGATGATCACCAGACTCACGACAAGGGCCAGGACCGGACGGCGGATAAAAAGATCGGTAAATTTCATGATCAGCCCCCTCTCTCCCGGTTTCAGGCATTGTCAGGCCGGGGTTTCAATTGGAATTCCGGGGAAATGGTATTGTCCACAACCACGGACTGGCCGTTGCGCAGCTTGAAAACGCCCGTACTCACAACCGTGTCACCGGCTTTCAGGCCGGAATGAACCGCAACGAGATCACCGTGTTTTTCCCCCAGCTCTATAAACTGCTGGCGGACCGTCTTGCCCTCACCCTTGTCCTCTATCACAAAGACCGAATCGCTGTAAGGGGCATACAGTACGGCGGTGACCGGAATGGCCACAACCGGTTTTTTCTCCGGTAAAATAACGGCTACATTGGCGTACATGCCGGGTTTCAGATCTTCCGCCGGATTTTTCAAAGTCGCCTGCACGCGGATATTCCGCGAGGCGCTGTCCACTTCGGAATTGATGGCCGTGATAGTGCCAAGGATCTCCCGCCCATCCGGCGAATCGGTGGTCACCCTTACAGGGAGGCCGTTTTTAAGCTGGGCCATCTGCTGCTGGGGCAAAAGGAAATTGATATATATCGGGTCAAGGGCGTGCAGGGACACAATGGATTGGCCCGGTTCGAGGATCTCCCCCAGGTTGACCTGCCGGATACCGAGACGCCCTGCAAAAGGCGCTTTTATCGTTTTCTTTTCAATTGCCGCGCCGATGCTGTCCAATTGGGCAACCGCTTTTTCATAGGCGGCTTTATTGTCATCCAAAACCGAATTTGAGACCACCTTGGCCGCTATCAAGGCCTGGGCGCGCTCATAATTCTTCCGGGCCAAATCGGCCTGGCTCCGGGCAGATCGCTGATCAGCCAGTTCCGCAGAGATGTCCTGTTGCAGCAGAAGGCTTCCTGCGGTGATCCGTGTCCCCGCCTCAAAGGCAATTTTGGTGACCCGGCCGGGAAGTTCGGCGCTCACGACCACTCCCTGCACCGATTGAAGCGACCCCACCGCCGTTAATACGGATTCCCATGTATATGAGCTTGCCCGGGCCGCGCTCACCGTTTCCGGCGGCGGCGCAAACGCCGCTCCATGGGCTGTCATGCGGCCTATCTGCAAGCCCTTGACCGATACGATGATCCCCACTACAAGGATAAGCCCTGCAAGGGCAATGATGATGGGTTTTATTTTTTTCATTCCACACCTTCCTTGTTTGACGGTAAAACCCGTCGTTCAATGCCGGGTCGCGGAAAAAATTGAGTTTTCCAAGACACATATCACTTTCCTTCACGCCGATGTTTGTATTCCCTAGAACATTTTTGTGAAGGAAAGATTCATTATCATGGATAAAAGGATAAGATGGGGTCGATCAATGTCAATACGCCCTTTCATCTCGGGCGCTTTCCAGCCGCCAGATTTCTCCTGCATCGGTGGCAACATAAAGGGCGCCGTCCGGCCCTAAAACAAGGGAGCGCATACGCTGTGACGGCAGACCTGCGATGGTGGTTGTTTGGGTTGTCATACCAGCCGCATCCAAGTGCAAAAGATCGATGCGCTGGCCGCGCAGGAATCCGACCGCCAGAAGACCCTCCCAGGCCTTCCAGTGCGGCCCGGTCAGGAAGACACACGGCCCCATCCCTTCGGAAACCCCGCGGTTGTTCCACGATGGCCTGAGGGCCTTGGGGAACCGGGCCAAGTCCGTCATGGACGTCGGCGTGCCATCGGGCGTGTTGGACGTATAACCGCAATAATCACTCGCACACGTCACCCCTTTTGTGGGCGCGGGGTCCCAGCCTCCGTTGCCGCCCGCTGCAAGCGGCGTCACTTCATCGCTATGGCCGGGGCCATGTTCACAGACAAATGCCTGGCCCGTGCCCGGATGAAAGGCAATGCCCTGCACATTGCGATGTCCATAGGTGAAGATTCTCGGATCACCTCCGGATGGTGTATGGTTGCCCTTCGCGGCTTTGCCGTCACGGTCGACCCGCAAGACCTTTCCGCCCAGGCGGGAAAGATCCTGCGGCAGGGGCCCATTATGGTTGTCGCCGGTGGTCACATACAGATAGCCGTCAAACGGGCTGAATCGAATGCGGCCGCCGCTGTGCGCGCCCGCTCTGCCCCACCGGTTGAAGGATTGCTTAAATGGAATGTCGGTGATAATGTCTTTGCGGACGGTCACACCGGTGTAGGTCTTATGGACAATGAGGCGCACGACGGTATTGGTTGTAGACTTGCCCGTATTTGAGGCCATATAGACATATACGTATCGGTTTTCGGCAAAGGCCGGATCCAGTGCCACACCCAGCATACCGCTTTGCCCCCGGCAAAAAAAGTCGCCTGCCTCCAGGACTGCGCCGGCTGCCCCGAATAAATGCCGGATCGTTCCGTCGGAGGTACGTACGGACAGCCCGCGGCATTTTTCCGTAAACAACATGGCCCCGTCGGGTGCAAAGGCCAGATCCCACGGATCGCTGAGTCCCGACATGACCTTCGTAAGATTTATCTGAGGTTCGCTGCCGTCAGCCGCAATGGACCGGCCGCAATGGATATGGACAAAAGCGGCCACGAACAAGACCGTGCATATCACGGGGAGCACCCCTGTTGCTTTGCAGTTCATAGCTTCCTCCTGTTATATGGATTTGACTGATGCGTTAACTCGCCGAATCTTTGGGTCTATGGGTTAAAAACAGGAACACATAACCGCCTGCCCCGGCAATAATCGAAGCAGTTAAAATAGCCAGTTTGGCGGAATCGAGCATGGCAGGATCTCCAGTAAAAGCCAGGGCCGAGATAAAAATAGACATGGTGAACCCGATGCCGGTCAGCCAACTGGCGCCATAAATATGTTTCCATGATACCCCGGTGGGTAAATTGGCCAGACCCAATTTGACGGCCAGGAAAGAAAGCAGGGTAATGCCCGCCTGTTTGCCGACCACCAACCCCAAAATGATACCCAGGCCAACTGGATTACCGAGTATCTCAAAAATATTGCCGCTGCCGATTTGCACCCCGGCATTAGCCAGCGCAAAGAGGGGGAGAATGACAAATGACGTCAGCGGGTGGAGATTATGTTCCAGCCGCAATAAGGGCGATTGAATTTCCCCGGCCGCCGATTGCACTGCAGCGGCGGTGGTTTGCTGTTCTTTTCGGTTGAGATCATGGGCGTTGGGATCATGGGTTCTTTCAATGTGATCTAATCGCTTGCGGCTCCGGTTGACAAACTCCAGGGGTAACCGCCGGGCCTGCGCCGGGATCGCAAATGCAACCAGGACCCCAGCCACAGTAGCATGAACGCCCGATTCAAAAATGGCAAACCACACCCCCATGGCAATCAAACCATAAAAGATCAGATGATTAAACCCGATAATATTGAATATGAACAATACGAAAATCAAAACCCCGGCGATTGCCAGCCATTCCCACAGGATTTGGTGGGTATAAAACAAGGCAATGACCAAAATAGCGCCAATATCATCGCCAATAGCCAGGGCAACAATAAAAATTTTGAGGCTGCCGGGAATCCGTCTGCCCAGCAGCGCCGCTACGCCCAGGGCAAAGGCAATGTCTGTGGCCATGGGTACTCCCCAGCCATCGGCTGCCGGGCCACCGGCATTAAAAAATGCATAAATCAAGGCCGGCGCGGCCATGCCGCCCGCCGCCGCCGCCAACGGCAGGGTTGCTTTACGCAGCGAGGAAAGTTCGCCCACAATCAGTTCCCGTTTGATTTCCAGGCTCACCACAAAAAAGAAGATCGCCATCAGGAAATCATTGACCCAATGGAGGATGGTCTCAAAAAATTCAAAATTACCGATTTTGATCCCCACTTTGGTCTGCCAAACGGCAAAATATGGGTCGGCCAGGGAGGAGTTCGCCAGGATCATGGCAATGGCGGTGGCAACCAGCAGGACAATACTGCCGGATATTTCCAGATGCATAAATTCGGCAATTTCCTCTTGCACCCGTTTGCCCAAACGGATGAGGGGGTTCAGTTCACCGGGCCATTCTTCAGCTTTATTTTCCATGATTGCTTCCTTTCCTGGAATCCGGCTAAGGGCCGGTGAAACCGGAACGGTCCCGGTAAGCCTCCGCCTGAATGTGCGGCTTAGACGGTATAACGGTCCGGGATGACGCCGTGTTTGAACATCCCGTACAGTTCCTGGATTTCTTCACTGGTATAGATCTTCAACAGCCTGACAATCTCGCATGCAAACTCGATACTTCCCAGCCCACTGGCTGTTATAAGGTTCATATCGGCGACGGCCAACCGGTCTGCATAAAAATCATCACCCCTATAATCGGGCACTTTCGCCTTGATATACCCCTTGGAATTGCTCGTATGCTGAAGGCCGTGCATCAGTCCTGCCCTGGCGATTTCCAAGGTTGCCCCGCAGATTGCAGCAATAATGGTGTTCTTTGCGTGGAAGCGGTGGAGAAGCCGGATCACATCTTCATTCGGCCCCTGCTCCCACATCTCTCCACCCGGCATGATGAAAATCGCTGCTTCATTGGGAGTTACGGCATCGAGCGTGACATCAGGGATGATTTTAAGGCCTCCCATGGTGGTGACCGGTCTGCCGGAAAATCCCACTGTTGCCACATCGTATTTTCCCGACTTATTAATCTCGCAGAGTGCCAGCGCAGGTTCCCAATCAGCAAGGCCATCGAAAACCAATAGATATGCTTTTAATCTCATTGGAAATTTACTCCTTTACCTATACGAATCATCTAAAAACTATTCCCCGTGCCCCCGTTCGCTCAGGGTATAAATAATCAATTTAGAATGAAAGCACAATCTTGCCGGCAGTATGTTTCCCTTCGATATGCCGGTGAGCTTCACGGGCATCTGCCAACGGGTAAACCATCTCCACATGTGGCTTCAGTCGGCCATTCTCGACCCACTCACGAATTTGCGTCAAATCTGTTGTGCTCGATTTAACTTGAACGAGCCTGCTGCGCTTGTTGAAACCCATGTGAGCGAATAACTCCCCGCACAACGTCGTGAGATTGGGTACCGTGCTCACAAAGACCCCTCTTGTGCCAAGTTGTTTGGCAAAGGCCTTCCTTGAAAAATTGCCGAACACATCGAATACGGAATGGAATGAAGAAGCAATGGCGGGTACCGGCTTAACCGTATAATCATGGACCACATCCGCACCTAATGAAGTTACAAAATCAATGTGGCCTGGGCCGCACACCGCATGAACTTCAGCGCCCAGTGCTTTGGCGATTTGAATCGCAAAATGTCCAACACCGCCGCTTGCTCCGTTGATGAGCACCCTTTGACCGGCAACGACTTTACATAGATCCCGCAGTGCTGTCAGAGCGGTTTGGGCAGCAAGGGGGATTGATGATGCTTCCACTGTGGAAATGTTTAAAGGGGCGCAAGAGACTTCATTAGAGTCAAGCAATGCAAATTCAGAATGGACACCCCCGGAAAATTTATTTGTCATTCCGAAAACAATGTCTCCGGCAGAAACATTTGAAACATCTTTGCCGATTTCAACCACTTCTCCGGCTATATCATGACCTGCTACACGAGGTAATGGGTCTCTGGCAAGTGTTTTGGCGAATTTACCTCTTCTCAGCAACACGTCCTTTGGATTGACACTCCCGCCTATGCTTTTAATCAGAACAGTATTGGGAGAAAGAACCGGGGGCGGCCAGTTATCGACCACCTCAAGGACGCTTGGGTCGCCGAATTTCTTGTAGATCAATGCTTTCATGCGTTTGCATCCCTGATTATCCGCTGAATCTGTTTCCCGTCAGCTTATTCGCATCAATTTGTAATGCCCGCAACAGCCCTGTCCCGCCTGTCGCATGTATTGAAAGTTATCACAGGGATGCCTTAAGCGCAAGAGGGATGCCCGGCAAAAAGCTCCGGGCATCCCTCTTTTTCATGGTGGGAAAAAGGCTATTGAATACTTGCTTTTGCCTTTTTCATAAAAGACGGGTCAACGGCATGGGCCATGGGAACATCTTTTTTGATGACCCCGTTGGCCAGGCAGAAATCCACAACTGACCGATAGCCTTCCTCGGTGAACCCGCCGTCCAGGGATAGACATTTTCGCAGGACCTTGATCAGAGCTGCATCCATCTTTCGTCCGGGAAAAGAGGGGGAAACGGCCAGGGCCACTTCTTCATCACTGTGGCGACTCTGCCAGAGCATGGCCTTGTAAACGGCATTTGAAAAGGCCTGGATGATCTCTGGATGTTCCTTGACATATTTGTCCGTCACCTGGACATTCATGGCTTCATACCGCTCCGAGCCGTAGATTTGCTTATGCTGGACCGGGTCCGTGGCATCCACCAGGATATTTCCCCCGGCCTCCATGATCTGGGCATACCGGGTGGCGCGGACATAGGCCCCTTCAATATCCCCCCGGGTCATGGCCACGATCTCAGCCCCGTATCCCATATTGGCAAAAGTCACATCCTTGTCCGGGTTGAGCCCGGCGTTTTTCACGGCGGTCTTGACGAAAAAATACGGGGCGGAGCCGGGCATGCCGCCGAAAACAGCCTTGCCCTTCATCTCACTGATGCTTTTGACTCCGGGACGGCCCACAAACATATAGGGCTGGCTGATGAGGGTGGTGAGGATCACCTTGCTGGACTGGCCCTTTTCAAAGGCCATGAGCACGGGTTCAAACCCGATGATGCAGAACTGGGCATCTTCATTGAGCAGCCCCATGAGGGCAAGGGGGCCGTCCTTATAGGTCACCAGTTCCGGGTCCAGGCCCTCTTCCCTGAAATAGCCCAGTTCCTTGGCCAGGTATACGGGCAGCCAGCCTTCACTCCGGGTGGCTTCGGCCAATACCACCTTGGTCAGGCCCGCCTGGTTTTTGGCATCTGCCGCGAAAGCCGCCGAGGCGGCCGCAATCACCATCAGCAACAGCAGTCCTGAAATTAGTCTTGTTTTATCCATGTTTCTCTCTCCTTTTGCGATTGAATGGTTTTCCTGTGGATTAACGATGATCCGGCCGCCATTTCAAAAGGCGGCCTTCACAAAAACTGAGTCCTTTGTTAAATGCAAGCCCCATGAACAGCAGGACCAGAAGGCAGGACATGACCCGCTCGATCTGGTAGGTGGTGGTGGCGTATTGCACCATCCATCCCAGGCCTGCGCCGGCGCCCATGTATTCCCCCACAATGGCCCCCAGAAGGGATGCGCCGATGCCTCCTCGGATTCCCGTCAGTATCCAGGGAACACAGGAGGGCAGGATCACCCGCTGATAGATCTGGAACCGGCCGGCGCCCATGAGCCGGATGGCCGACACCATGTCCGAGTTCACGCTCCGGATGCCCTCAAAGGTGCTGAAAAACACCAGGTAAAATACCAGGAGGGCGGATATAAAGATCTTGGATTCCATCCCAAGCCCGAACCAGAGGATGAAAATCGGGGCCAGGGCCAGTTTTGGAATGCCGTAAAGGGCCGTGATGATGGGCCCGAAAATATCGGCCACCCACCGGACCCGGCCGAGCACCGCACCGATGATAACCCCGGCCACAGTTCCCAGAAACAACCCGGCCAGGGCTTCCTGAAGGGTGATCCAAAGGTGTTGGGCCAGTTCTCCGGACATGAGGAACCGGTAAAAATCCAGGAAAATGACACTGGGCCGGCTGGAATAAAAGGGGTTGATGATTTTGAATTCAGCCAGGATCTCCCATAAACCCAGCCCGGAAAGGATCATGGCCGTCATCAGGGTCTTGCTGCGGGCCTTGATGGACGGATCATCGGTTTTCATGGAGAATTCCTTTCCCGGCCCGGGTCACCTCGGCGCTGAGGTCCTGCCAGATCTGTCTGTGGAGGGTGATGAACTCTTCCGAAAACCGGGTTTCCGCCACAGACCGGGGCCGCGGCAGGGAAACGGCATATTCGGATTTGATGGCGGCGGGCCTGGCCGTGAGCAGGACCACCCGGTCGGAAAGGGTGATGGCCTCGGTCAGGTCGTGGGTGACCAGGACGATGGTTTTCCTGTGGTCCTGCCAGATTTTCAGGATATCCTCCTCAAGCTCGTCCCGGGTCTGGACATCCAGGCCCACAAAGGGCTCGTCCATGAAGATGATGTCCGGGTCATAGGCCAGGGTCCGGATGACGGCGGCCCGCTTTTTCATGCCGCCGGAAAGTTCAAAGGGATAGCTGTTTTCAAATCCGCCCAGCCCCACCTGATGGATGAGCCTGTCGGACACGGATTTTTTTTCCCGGTCTGAAACGCGGCGCAGCTCCAGCCCGATCTCGACGTTTCCCCGCACCGTGAGCCAGGGCAGGAGGGTATCGATCTGGGAAATATAGCCCAGGACCGGCGCACGCCCTTCCCTGCCATGGATCCGGATCTCTCCGGAATCCGCCGCTGACAGCCCGGCCATGAGGCTTAACAGGGTGCTTTTTCCGCACCCGCTGGGGCCCACCAGGGTTAAAAACTCCTGATCCTGCACCGAGAGGCTGATATGGCTGAGAACATTAAGGCCGGCATTGTTTTTCAAGGCATGGGTCTTGGATACATCCTTGACTGAAATAGATTCTTTTTGCACCGGGGCCCTCCCTTTTCCGATAAATTCCGGCTATAGATAATAGGCTGTTCCCGGCTGGACATCCGGTTTCAGGTTCGATTCTGCGGCCCGTTCCAGAATCTTTTTTTTCTTTTCATCCGGTTCCGCAGCATTCATGGTCTTTTCTACCCCGTCTACCATCCCGGCGAACACCCCATAGGGGATGCCGATGCCCAGCTCCCCGTCCTCCCATTGGCAGGTGAACCGGGTATTGGAGCAGAGCAGGGACACATTGGGCCGTTGGGTCTGAAAGGGCCGCACCGTTAATTCGGCGCAGACGCCCTGGGTCCCGAGGCTTTGCATCACCGGCAGGGGCCCGAAATGATAAATATAACCCTGGACAAGACGCATGGCCTGGTTGGGATCACAGATGGCGATAACGATATGGGGAGGGGTTCTGCAAAGGGAGAACGGGCCCGAGGAAAAGCCGCAAACCCTTTCTTTCATGAGACTCACTTGGGATGCAGTTTCCTTTGCGCGGTCAATATCCTTATACAATCCCAGGGACAGATACCGCCGGCCGGAGACATAGTCTTCATCGGGCAAGGTCAGGCCCAGGGCCCGCCTTGCACCGGGGCAGCGGATATGGTCCGGCCCGGATTTCCGGGCATGGCCGCAGGCCGCCATCCTGACCATGGCGCAATAGGACATGGAAGCCTTTATGGATTTTTCAGGAGCCTTTTCATAGTCCTCCGGGTTAAAGAAAAAACGCACCCCCACCAGTTTTCGTTTCAAGCCCAGCAAGCAGTCTAATTTTGCTTCCCAGGCTTCTGGGTCCATCTCCGTCATCATGGTTGTCCCGTTCGTTTTCCGTTTAAAAGAATATTTGCCTTACCGGTCCTTCAATAATAGAAAAAAATAGGTTTTGGCAAATTGATAGTTATGATATGAATTCCAAAGAGTATTGGTAATTCTGATAAAAAGAGGATGACCCGTTTTTGGAAACGAAAGGAAAAGCTTGTATGACCGATACGCTTGTAACCTATACCCAAAAAGATAAAATCGGGCTGATCTCCTTTAACCGGCCGGACAAACTGAACACCCTGAACCGGGAAATCATCCCAAGCTTCCGGGAAATTATCGGCCGCATCCGGTCGGACAAGGAGCTGCGGTGCCTCATCATCACCGGCAGCGGCACCACTTTCTGCGGCGGTGCCGATCTTAAAAGCGGGTTTGAAAAAAATCACGGCGAATTTTTAAGCGAGGCCCTGATGGAATTCTACAGGCCCTATCTGGAGATCGGAAGCATCAAGGTGCCGGTGATCGCAGCCATCAACGGCCATGCCATCGGCGGCGGTTTCGGCATCACCCTGTTGTGTGATATCCGGGTGGCCGACCGGAAAGCAAAGATGGGCGCCAATTTTACCCGCCTCGGCCTTCACTCCGGAATGGCCATCTCCTATATCCTGCCCCGGCTGGTGGGCCTGGCCAGGGCCAATGAACTTCTTTTTACCGGGAGGCTCATCACGGGAGAAGAAGCGGCGGCCCTGGGGCTTGTCAATTATGCCGTGGACAAGGAAGCGGTCATGGACAAGGCCCTGGCCCTGGCCAAGGAAATCGCCCAAAGCGCTCCTGCTGCGGTTCAGATGATGAAACGGTCCGTTTACGAGGGCCTTGACTGGAACCCGGTGCGGGCTGCGGCCATGGAAGCCCAGAACCAAGCCCGGACCTTTGAAATGGAAGATGCAAAGGAAGGCATCAGCGCCGTACTGGAAAAACGGACCCCGAATTTTACGGGTCGGTAGCAGATCCGATGACTTCCCCTGATAAAGAGTAAACGCAATAGATAGCCCATATCCCTATGGATCGAGTTTAGGATTGAATTCTGAAAAATTTTCAGATATGGTTTTTTCCTAACTGCGATTAACTAGGAGAAAATGAAAATGACTATCCGCAATCTCAACCGATTTTTTATTCCTGAAGGGCTCTACAACGATCTGAACGATTACAGACGGGCAAATCAATTTTTAAACTTTGTCTGGATCAGTGCATTATTTTTACTCCCGAATACTTATAAATGGTATAAATTGGGAGCCGGCCAACTTGCTCTCAGCATGTTCTGTGTCATGCTCTTTGTTGCCGCAACTCCGTTTATTTTCAAATTCTCAAAATCCCTGGGATTAACCGGCAATATCGTTATCGGCGCTTTGGCCTGGCATTTTGTCTATCTTCAGTCCATGACGGGCGGTATTCAGTCCTCTGCCATGGCCTGGAACCTGATCATCCCTCTTTTTGCCGCAACCTTTATGGGCATCAGATCCTGTATTTTCTGGGCGATCCTCATGCTGATCGAAGTCATTGTTTTATATATGCTTAAACATAACGGGATAGAAACAGGGTTTATCGATCTGTCTCCTGATGCGGTTTTGAAAGCCGATTTTGCAAACATCCTGGGTCCGATCATCGTTGCAGGAATTACGCTGATGCTGATTGAGAGCGCCAGAAATGAAATGTTCACAAAACAGCTTAAGGCCTTTGAATCCCAGGAAAAAATCATGCAGGACCTTGCCTTTGAGAAAAAGAATGCCGAGGTGGTTGCCAAAGATCTTGAGACCATCCTTGCAAAGATCAAAACCAATGCCCATGAATTGCTGGATTCTTCCAACGGATTAAATAGCGTCAGCACAACCATTAATGAAAAAGCCTCCCGATCTTCGGACCAGGCTGCCCGGATCTCGGATCAGGCCGCCCAGATTAATGAGAACCTCATGGTCATGGCAGGTTCCATACAAAAAACGGTTTCAGCCAACGTTCATATCACAAACAGCATTAAAGAGGCCATGGCCATTGTTGAAAAAGGGATTCAGGCCTCCAGTGAGAGCATCTCTCTTATTTCAAGCCTGGATGCCAATAGCAAAGAAATCAGCAAAGTCACAGAGGTGATCGCCGATATTTCTGAACAGACCAACCTGCTGGCCTTGAATGCCACCATTGAGGCGGCCAGGGCCGGTGAAGCCGGTAAAGGCTTCTCGGTTGTGGCCAATGAGATTAAAGAACTGGCGCGGCAGACATCAAACGCAACCATTAAAATCAATGCCCAGATTAATGAAAATCTCAAGGTGGTCGGCAGTGTCATTCAAAACAACCAGGAAATATCCGGCAACATAAAAAAATTCAGCGACCTGCAACATCAGATTTCCGGTATTGTTTCGGAACAGAATATCATTACCGATGATATTGCATCCAAAATCAACCATTCAACTGAAGAAAGCTCCTTGATTGCACAGAGCACTTCGGAAATGGTAGAGCTGGCCGCATCCACCCATGAAGGCATCGAAAGTGTGACCCGGTCAGCCACAGGGCTTCAGGGGATGGCAAGCGATCTTCAAAAAATCTGTTCCAAAGCCCCTGGTGCATAAACCCGTTATCAGAGTGCTTCAATCACCCGGGCAAAAGCGGCCTGAATCCTTCGGGTGACGGGGCCGGGAACTCCGTCCCGGATGGACTCGTGGTTCAGCCTCACAATGGGCGTGATTTCAGATATGGTTCCCACAATCATGAGTTCCGAGGCCAGGTGAATGTCTTTTTCAAAAACCGGCCCATGGCTGACCCGGATCTTCTCCGTTTCACAGAGTTCCAGAACGCATTTCCGGGTGACCCCTCCCAGGATATAATTGGATAGGGGAGCCGTGACCAGCGCCCCGTCCAAAACCGCCATGAAATTGGACTTGGTGCCTTCCAGCATCACCCCGTCCCGGACAAAAACCGCTTCGTCCGCTCCGTTCTCCACAGCGGTCTGGTTGGCCAGGACATTGGCCGTAAGGCCCGTGGTCTTCATATCGCACCGGGCCCACCGGATATCCGGCACGGTGACGGCATGGATGCCCTGTTCCTGTTTTTGCCGGGCCGGCCCTGGGTCCATCCGGGAAGCCGTTGCATAAAAGGTCAGCCCGACGGGCGGGTCCGGAAAAGCATGGATGCGGCGGGCCGCCCCCCGGCTCACCTGGATATAGACCGTTGCCTCTCCGGCCGCCAGATCATTCTTTTGGATAAGCGCCAGGGCGATATCCTCAATTTCCGAAAAATTCGTTTTTGAAAGCCGTAAATGGCGGGCCCCGTAATTCATCCGGTCAATGTGGTCCTTTGCCCTGAAAAGCTTTCCGTGATAAGCCCGGATCACCTCGTAAAGGCCGTCGGCAAACAAAAACCCCCGATCCTCCGGTAAAATCCGGATATCCTCGTGATCCAGGAAATTTCCGTTAAAATAGGCAATCATTTTCCCTCCTTTTTTCCCACCCTATTGATCCACCCCCGCCTGTATTCCAATCGAGGCATCATAAAAATTCATGGCATCTTTATCCGTGCGCTTTGCAACGGCCCGGACAAAACCGAGATAGCGGCCCTGATCCCTTTCCAGGGCCTCGGCATCGGAAGGGAAGATATTTTTCCCCAAGGCTTCAAGGGCTTTTTCAAATTCCATCCAGTGGCGCCAGCCGTCAACAAGGGTATCCACCTGAACCTGGTCGACCTTGCTGCAATGCCCCCACAACCGCCGCCATTGGTCCGGGGTTTTAAAACCCCAACATTCATCCTCCCAGAACACCTTGCCATTGGATTGGGGCGCCAGAAGATGGTCTGGTATGGTTTCCATTTCCTGCATCAGGCCCGGCACCACAACGCCGATCAAACCGCCCGGCCGTATAAAACGGCTCAGATACCCAAGATATAATTCATCGGTCCCAAAATACTGGTAAGCATCTACGGAAACAACGGCATCGAAAAAACCCTGGGCAAAGGGCAGAGCATGGGCTTCAGCCCGGATTGGAAAAACCAGATTCCCCACCCCGGCCTGGCAGGCTCGCTTCCAGTTATGGTCCGGGGTGATCCACAGATCATCGGCCCATACCTGGACCCCGAATTCCCGGGCCAGGAAAATACTGGTCATGCCCCGCCCGCACCCCAGGTCAAGAACCCGCATCCCCGGTTCAAGAGATAGGGCATTGGAAAGCCATTCCATGAGCCACAGGGCATTGGGGCCCATCTGGTTTTCCATCATCCATGCCGGATCATAGGCCCCGGACCTGGGAAATTCAGGTTTGTGCAGAAAATCAAACGATGTCATTCGGCCTCCTTGCTTCTCTAATTGACCCTATAAATTTTTCAAGGCTATTCATACAACTAATTTCCCCTTACAGGAAACGATCTCCTACTTATTCTGCTGCTCAGCTTGCTCTACCAGTTTCTGAATCATCTTCGGGTTTGAAGAAATTAAATCACTTTCAGATTGAAAATAGTTGGCAACACTACTGTCCAAAATAAATTAAAATTTTCAATTTTGGTATTTTAAAACCGCGAGAATTCAACACCCGACTTCATTTCCAAAAATCAGGTTATATTTTCTCTTTACTTCACTTTCAGAGCCCTCTGAAAGGCAATTCCATTTGCAATGG
>JAMPXP010000005.1 GCA_023701135.1 Desulfobacula sp.
CGCTTATAACCCTGTTCTCTTAGGCGGATAACCTGATTCCTGATTTCCTGTTGAGCATCTGTGCCCAGTTTGCGTGCGTCTGTTTTTTCCATGAACCACTATAACAAATTACTACTTTTATGTCACGTATTATTTTGCCGTGTTAATATCATTACAAATTGACAAGATACACTGAACCACACAATAGCTTGTTATGCTTATGGAAGGCAAAAAATGAATTCTAGAATGATCACTTTCCATGTTCCCAAAGATAAAGAGCTACTTGCAGCTCTCGGAGTTGTTACTCTCAGAGTTACATCCTTTGCCAACTGTCGAAGAATTAAATTATTTGGCAAATGAAATAGCTGTGATCACACAAGAATTAAATGAAGCAAGGCTGTATGGATTTCTAAAGGAAGCGTTGGAGAAAAAAACAAAGAAAGCATAACAAATTGCTCAACAAATGACTTGCTGTAAAGGCTTGCGCGTTTCCAGCAAGCCTGTTAGCCATACCGTTAGCGGACACAAGGAGGTAACAAGATGCTTGAATCCATACAAAAGCTGCTTCCATGGGTGACAGGTCTTCCTATCGCTCCTAAGATCGCGGTGACAATAATTTGGCTTCTACTCTCGTTCGTCTTCCTTTACATGGTTTGGGTGCCGGTGGCGAAGGTTGCAATCGACCAACGACCAGCGGTTAGGCAGGCTTACGACCGTATGGAGCGTGTGCTCAGTCAGATCAAGCTCCAGCCGGATGGCCAGATAGTTGTCAACGGCAATGCTGTAGAGCATAGGCTCGCCGGCTACTACCGTGACTACATAGCTATTGCTGAATTTGTCTCAAAACACCCTGGCGATATCAAGGGGGCATACGAGGAGATCTGGGCACACGGCGGCGCTGGCAGGGTTTTTATAGACGACACGCAGGCCTTTGAGGCTGTTGTCTCCGGATTTTTCCAACAGTATACCGTTGCCAGTAATGGCGGCTAACCAGTCGTTCCAGCGGACAGCATGCAGCTACCGCTGAACTCTATGTTGGCGTGCCACAATTGGATGGATAGGCCGGAAATAAAAAACTTGCCTTTTAATATTGTTAGTGGTACATGCAAATGTACCAAAGGAGGTGCAATATGGGCAAGCTATCAAATATTATCCCAATAAGTGATCTTAGGCAGGATGCTTCAAACTTGTTGAAACAATTACGCAAAAGCAAAGAGCCTTTGATAATTACACAAAGAGGCAGGGCAACTGCTGTAATGATTGGTGTTGATGCCTATGAGAAATCTGAACACGAGAAAGAGTTATTGCTCCTTTTAGCTAAAGGTGAAAAGGAAATCGAAATCGGCCAGGGGTATGACCTCGACGCAGTCCTTGCTGAAGCTGATGTCCTTTTGTCTAAGGAGTCTTCGTGAATGTCAAATTTACACCTTCTGCCAGAACTCAATTTCTTTCTGCGCTATCCTTCATTCGAAAGGATAAACCTTCAGCGGCTATAAATTTTCGTAATAAAGCTGAAAAAATATTGCGAAGGCTTGAAGATTTTTCAGAATCCGGAAGAATTATACCAGAGTTTCCGGAACTCACCTACCGAGAAGTAATCATATCGCCGTACCGGTTTTTTTATAAAGCCAAAGGCGATGCTGTCTGGATTGTTGCGGTATGGCATGGCGCGCAGCTTCCAAGAGAACCGTCATCCTAACGCCAACAAGAAAATGCACCGGGCCCAAAAAAGCCGGGCCGGTGATTTAACTGTCACCAATATGGTCTGCCAATGGGTTGTCCCCAATCATAAGGAACCGGATCGGGGAACACTGAGAGCTATTCTGCGGCAGGCGGATTTAAGCATTCATGGATTTGAAAAATTGCTCTAATCCCACTATCCTTATAGTCATGCGATTTAATGCATGGCCTCGGCAATGGACACGGTCCGGTCGCCCAGCATGTTGACATAGCTGGCCATTTCATTGTCGTACCAACCGTAGATTACGGCCTGGGTGACCTGGATGCTGGCGACCTGATCCTTGATCTGGTCCAGGATGGCCTTGTCGATTCCCCGGACATGCTCCAGATGGATATTGATGGCACCGGTCCGGGCATGGGTTTCATGGCCTTCAATGACGGCGGCGGCCCTGGGGGTGCCGATGATGTCCGAGGATACGTTCTGTTTGTCCGAATAGATGAGATACCCTTTTGTATCGGCTTTGGCTGCCGATTCATAGATGGAATTGATAAGATCCCGGCGGATGGGCTTTTTATTGAGTTCTTCCTGGAAATTCATGACCAGGATGATGAGGGAGCCGGTGGCTGTCGGAATCCGGACGGATTCGGCGATGAACCCGATGGTGGCCATCTCCGGGATGACCAGTTGCAGGGCTTTGGCAGCTCCGGTGGTGGTAAGGATGATATTGTTCATGATGGACCGGCTTTTCCGGAGATCCTTGGCATCGGTCTTGGGCAGGCGGTCCAGGACGGCCTGGGAGCCGGTGGCGGCATGAATGGTGGCCATGGAAGCGGAAAGAACCCGTTCAACACCAAAATAATCCAGCAGGGGTTTGATCATATGGGAGAGACAGGTGGTGGTGCAGGAGGCATTGGACACAATGGTATGCCGCATGGGATCATAAACCCCGTCATTGATCCCCATGACCGTGGTGACGGCATCTTCGGGCATGGCCGAGCCTTCTTTGAGCTTGAAGGGAGCCGAGGCGATGACCTTTTGGGCGCCGGCTTCCAGATGTCCCCGGAGGGAGCCCTTGGGGGCATTGGCGGGAAGACTTGGGTCCAGGAATTGCCCGGTGGTGTCCACCACCAGTTTTGCCCCATGGGCAGCCCATTCAATATCCTTCGGGTTTCTGTCTTTTTGAAGGAATTTGACGGTTACGCCGTTGATATTCAGGCTGGATTCCTTTTCATTCACCTCGCCGATGACGGGTTTTGCCTGGTATCCGTAAAGGAAGGCATCCAGTTTTCCATAGGTTGAGTCCCGCTCAATATAATGGATCATGTCCTCAAGGGATTTTCCCACGTTCCTGCCGGTATTGACGATAATCCTGTCAAAGTATTTTCTGCCGGCATGGTGCCACAGGGAAAGTTTCCCAATTCTTCCCAGTCCGTTGATTCCCAGTGTTTTTACAGTATTTGAATTCATCCCTGACCTCCTTTTTGCTGTTTGCCCTAGGCAGGTTGATTGATTTTGATAGCGCCTCTATATACAGAGCCTTTCTGGCCGTTGATGCTGATATAATCCCCGGTTGTCATCCGGATATTGTTCAACATACACTCTTTTGCCGGTTCATTGCAAACAAGATTTTCACATCCCACGATGCAGGTTTTTCCAAGGTTATAGGTGACCACGGCCGCATGGGAGGTGAGGCCCCCCCGGGCGGTCAGGATACCGTCGGCCGCATCGATTTCAAGAATGTCATCGGGTACGGTATCGTTTCTGAGTAGGATCAGGTTGGCATCGGGATCAACCCTTCTGAAATTATCGATTTCTTCCAGGGTAAAGACGATCCTGCCGCTCATGGCGCCCCCGCTGACGCCGATGCCCTGGCCCAGGTAAGCCTCTGCAAGGATGTCAGGGCCGGCATCAAAATCCACGATTTTTTTTCTGTCTCTTAAGGACATTTCCCTGGCCTGGAGGATATAAAGATCATCCTTTGATTCCCCTTCAAAGGTGAACTCGATTTCCTGGGGATTCCAGTCCTCTTGAAACAGGAGCTTATAGATGATTCGTTTCAGTTCTGCATAGATGGAGGGGAAGCTTTCTTCCAGGCTGATTTTCGACTCCCGTTCTTCGAGCTCCCTCTGGATTTCTGAAATGGGAAGGGTCTTCACCAGTCCGGACACGACGTCTTCCCCCTGGTTGCCGATGGTAAAATCCCCCCAGAGCCTGGCCGCATCGCCGGGGAGTTTCGGGCTGTGGCTGAACACCACGCCTGAGCCCGACTGCCTGGACCGGTTGCCGAATACCATGGACTGCACCGTCACCGCCGTTCCCCAGTCATCGGAAATTCCCATGATCCGCCGGTAATCCTTTGCCCTTTTGGATTCCCAGGAAGAAAAGACCTGGTCAATGGCCAGATAAAGCTGGTCAAAGGGGGATTCGTTCAACCGGATATGGGAGGTCTTTAATAACTGCTTATAGGCCAGGGCCACTTCCTTCATCTGATCTCCGGTGAAATACCGCTTCAACTGAACCTTGTATTTTTTCTTCTTTTGATCAATGATCTCATCAAAGGTATCCCTTTTGATACCGGAAGCCATGCCGTAGACCTGGATAAACCTCCGGTAGCTGTCCCAGGCAAACCAGGGGTTTTGGCTGGTTTTGGCAAGGCTGGAGGCAATTTCCTCGTTCATGCCCACATTGAGAAAAGAATCCATCATGCCGGGTTGGGAAATGGATGACCCGCTCCGAACAGACAATAACAGCGGGTTTTCCGGATTGCCAAAACTTTTGCCGGTTCTTTTTTCCAGAAGGGTGACCATTTTGTTGACAAATTTTTTAAAATTGATATTGGCCGGCTTGTACTGGTTGATGATTTCCCGGCATTTGAAAACCTCCGTCGTGATGATGAATCCTTCAGGGACAGGGATTCCCAGATTTTTGAGTTTGATGAGATTCAGTCCCTTGTTGCCGAGGAAGATGATATTATTGCTGATGGGGTCGTCGCCGCCGATTTCAATAACCGAGCATTTGGGATCATAATTGAGCAACCGGCTCAGGTGGACGGGCGAAAGCTTTTCCGACTGCTGGATCAGGGTGTGGAGGATCCGGTTCAAAAAGACATCAATCTGCTGGAGCCCGATGGAGGTGGCAATGCGGTCCATGAAAAAGACTTCGGCCACCCTCTGGTCCAGTTTGGACTCCTGCTTTCCCGGTTCATTGGGCAGATATTTTTTCAGGATACGGTCTTTCCCGATTCGGGCTTCAATATGAAACAGATTGGCGGAATGGATCGTGTTGAAATGGTCGTTAATGATGTCCGCCACTGACCGGAGCAGGCCCTTGAAAATGTCCAGGTACTGGCTGATGGAGCAGGTTCTGATGTCCACGGAGGATTTCAGGAAATCCATCTGGACATTTAACTGGTTGGAGTTGATGCCGTCCAGGGCCAGGGCCGTTCGAAAAAGGCTCAGAATGCTGTAGATCCGTTTAAAGGTGGACTTGGTGATGACCTGGAGATCAATGCTGTTGATCAATTCTTCAAACAGGACATTGAGAATGCTTTCTACCCTCAGGGTCAGCCCCATGGCATCAAATTTTGCCTCATTGTAACTGCCGTACATGGACGGGATATCCACGGCAAAATGCCGCTTATGATAGATGGCTTCGTTGACCTCATAGATTTTGTCCGACAGAATGATATCCTTTAAATCCTGCATATAGGAGAGAAGGGCCGTGATTTTATCTTCCAGGTTTTTTTCTTCCAGGGCCGAGACAAGTTTGTCCGTATCCGGCAGGTTTTCCGTATTAAAGGAAGACAGGTATTTTTTGATTTCCAGGTGATCCATCCGGTATTTCTGATTTAAGAGCCTGTAAAATCCGAAAATCATTTTAACCCTGGACCGGTCCAGGTCCGACACCCCTTCAACGGCATCTATGAGATGATGGATGGCCTCCTCGGTATGAATAAGGTTGTCTTCGGGGAAATGGATTTCTTTAAATTCAGGCGAGTTCAGAATCATCCGGGGTCCGTCCACAAAGGGCCCTGATGCGGTGATATCTTCATAAATCGATGGGGGCAGATAGGTTTCAAGGGCGGTTTTATCCCCTGTTTTCCAGAAAAGAATGACTTCCCGGATAAAATCCACGATCCGGCTGGAGGATTCCACATGGCATTGCTTTCTTAAAAAATGGATGAGCCGGTCCTTCCTCTGGCAGGACTCGTCCAATTGTGTGGAAATATCCCTTAACCTTCCTTCGGCCCCGATTTCATTGAAAAAAGCGGGCAAGAGTCTTGAAAGCTGTTTGACCAGGTTGAAAACAGGGCCGATATCGGAATTCAGAAATTTGGTGATATCCCTGGGGAAAAGATCCGTATCCTTGATGAATACGCCTCCGATGGCAAGGGAGATGATGAGGGCGGATAAAAGGCGCCTGGATTTTTTCGGGTCCTGGCTGATGAGATCCAGGAAAACCCGGATATTGTTGACATGGGCCGAATTGCTCTTGATCTGCCAGTCCTCGCCGGTACCTTCAATCATGGGAAACTGGAACCCGTGGTCCACGGCCCTGTCTATAAAATGATGGATGAGATCAATTTTGGATGTCCGGTAGACGGCTTCCCCGATTTTATGGATGCAGTCCAGAACCGTTTCCGGGTATTTTCCCTTATGTTCCTTGAGCAAAGAAAAGGTCTGGTTGATGATATTGACGTCCTTTTTAAAATCAGCATCCCCGATGAGCCGGGTCAGGGTGGTGTTGATATCGCGCAGGGCCTGGACATGGATGGCGGAAAGCCCGGGGATATGAATGATATAAAACAGAAAAACCAGTTTCAGGTGCCGTCCGGCCGTCTCATTGCCGTTTTTGTCCATGATTCTCTGGGGGACGGCCCAGATCCGGCTGACAAATTCCTGAAAGCTCACCAGGCCGGTCAACGCTTCCGTTGCCCGGACCGGGTCCTGATCCAGGATCTGGATGATGGATTCCAGATCCTTTTGCCAGGAAAGGATGCGGCTGTGGGACACCTCGCTTAGGATATCCTTTAATTCCTGATCCAGTTGCCCGATGTCCATGCTCTGGCCGACCCAGGCCAGGGGGTCTTCCTGGCTGAGCCAGTAATGGAAGGAACCGTCGTGGAATTTGACCAGGAAGGGGTTGATGGATTTAAAAAAGGCGGTGTCTTCAGGCCCCAGGCTTTTTAAAAGGGCTTCGGCGATTTTGTCGGGCTGGTAATAGGATTTGATAAAATAATAAAAGGACCCCTCATCATAGGTTTCAATTTTCTCGATGGTTTCTTTAATGACATGGAGAAATCGATGGAGATCAGGGCCGGATTCTTTAACCATATGCTGTAAAAACAGCATGAGATTATCGGCAGCTTCGGTTTTCAGTTTCGGATTGGAATTGGATTCAAAGGCGGTGGCATAAATGCCTGCAAAAAGAGAGAGGGCCTTATCCCCGTCCTCCTGCCTGAAAAGGTAAAAATTCTGAATGGAGAAATACCGGGTTTCGCTGACAATAAACCCCCAGTTTTTATAGGGGTGGGACAATTCTTGTAAAAAGATGTTCATCCGTTTGAGAATGCCCACATAGGGGGACACGATATTTAAAAGGACGGCATATTTTTCATCAATTCCGACATCGACCTTTGTATCCGACAGGTTGATCTCAAGGGCTTTGGACTTCACAGGGGATCCTTTCTTTAGTATATAGGGCGAGCTGCCCTGCTTTGGCAAACTTTGGTTATTTTATCATGTTGACGGGGTTTTTCAATGTTCTTTATCGCGTCTTCCGGTAAAGCGTGATTTTCCGGTAATCGGGCAGAACGTCAAATACGGTTTCGAAATCCGATAGATAGGGGCTTTTCCCTGCCGGAGCGGTATTTATCGTTTCAATAATGATTTTTTTCAAGGGTTTGACGGGCCGGGTCAAGAGATGCCTCAAACAGGCCAGGTATTCTACCAGGCTTTCGTCTCCGGGGTCTGCATGAATCAGGAGATCTTTGCCGTTTCCCAGAGAAACCAGTTTAAGGTCACGGCCCTTAAAAACCAGAAGGGTGGTGGGCAGGCGCTTGGGAAAGTGCTGTTTTACGGCAGGCAAAGGAATGCCGCAAACGGAAGCAGGGTCAACGGCATTCATAAAATAGACCGCATCTTCGGGCAGGGTGGCCTGGAGTTTCTGAAAGGCCCTGGGCAGTATGAACTGGAGGCCGGGGATATCTTTAAAAAATTGGCCTGACAGGATTTCACCGGATAATTCCATGAGCCTAAGGGACCGGAAAAGAGCCGGCCATTGAAACTGGGGCAATTCTCTGTGCAGGATTTCCCGGAAGAGTATCCCGTACCGGTCCAGCAAAAGCCTGACCCTGTCCTTATGGAGGTCTTGGGTTTCCATTTCATCCTGGGGATCCGGCGGCAGGGCCGGTTTATACCAGTGCCCGGCAAAGGGGAGAGAGCCCCGCCATTGGGAGAAAGAGGGGCCGGCCTTGGACTGCCGCAGGCCAAACCGTCTGCCGGTCGGCGGTTTTATGGCTTCCGGGGCCTTGTATCCGGTTTCAATTCCCTTTCTTAATGCGGAAAAGCCGTCATTGGACAGTTTCCCCTGCCAGACAAGATTCCAGATCCGCTCAGACAAGGTCCGCGAATCACAGGCGAGCAGGTTCAGGAGGCTGGAAAAATCATATCGGACACCCCCGGGATCAAAGAGGGAGTCAAGCTCCGGGTCTTTTTTATGGGCGGTCTTTCCTGTTTCAGGGCCGGACCCTTTGGGCCTATGCAATAATAAATCCATATCCGGTTTGAAACAAAAGGCCGATTGCTTTCTTGCAAAGCCCATCCATTGGAGACCTCCCTCCTGCATGAGGGTATCCAGAAATGAGGGGTGGTAGGGGGATATCCGGGCCGGCAGGATATCCGATTCCCAGGATTCAGCCGGAAGCGGGAGGCAGGAGAGCTGTTCCAGGCGGTCAAACAGGCCGTCGATATGGTCAGATCGCTTTGTGAGCCCCTGGTAATGGGCCAGAAATAAAGGCAAAACATCAATTTCCAGGGCGTCAAACCTTGGTCTGGCCATGGACCGGGAAAGCCTTAAAAGAATTTCATAATTTTCACTGTCGCATATGTCCGTATCAGAACCGTTATCTACCAGGAGCCCCACAATGACCCGGCGGTCTTCAACAAGGGCGTTGATCACATCTTCAAGCCTTGATGCTTCAATGCCCAGGGAGTTTCGGATAAAATCAAGGGAAACCGGCCCGTAAAAGGAAAGCCACTGGCCCAAAAAAGAGGCCCCGGCTCCCTCATCTTTTTTTGGTCCATAAAAGGCGCCCCTGAGTTTGGAATCCCATTCACGGGAAACCATAAGCTGGCAATCAATTCTTTCAGGAGAAAGAAGGGTCAGTTTATCCCGTGCCGGATCAAGGATCGTTTCCATCGAATCCAAGGCTTCCGTTTTGATTTGCTGAAGCAATGCTTCCCATTCCGCATGGGGAATGGCAATGCGCTCCTTTACCCAGTCCAGGAGATCCTGCGGTGTCTGGGGAGCATATCCGGGTGCCAGACGCTGCCGCTTTTTTTCAAATTCCTTTACAAGGGCCGGGGATACGGCAGGCCTCAGATTCGGGGAAAAGACAAGGTCCCGCAGAAAATTGGCGCCAAGTTTCGAAGTGGATGAGGCTGCCTCGTCCTGCCGGTACATATACTGGTTGATCTGGTTCCAGGCCATGCCGGCGGCAAAGGGGCTTGGCCGGGAGGTAAAGGCGGCGGACCAGGCAAGTTCTCCGGTTTGGATCTCATCCAGCATGAGTTTCAGCCGGACAAGGTCAAATTCATCCTGAAGACAGGTGCGATAGGTTTCCAGGAGAATCGGAAAATCCTGGTAGGGGGTTATGTTTTCCAGAAGTTTTTTGGATTTCAGCCGTGTCATCCAGAGGGGCATCCTCTGGTTGATTTTATTTTTGGTCAAGAGCAGAGCCCGGGCCGCACATTCCCTGAAACGGGCGGCAAAAAAGCCCGTGTTTTCCAGTTTCCTTTTTAAGAGGGCTTCCACATTGGATGCGGTGACAAGGGAAAGAATCTCTTCCGGTTCAATCTGATGGGGAAGCTGGATGACCACGGCATCATTGCCGGGAAAGATTTCCGGTTTTTCACCAAACCGGTCTTCCCAGGCCGCTTCCAGGGCAATGGCATAGGGCCGGTTCACCCGGCCGCCGAAAAGGGTGTGGATCACCAGCATGGAGCCGGGGCTGCCGCCGGGCCCGGATCGGACATATTCCAGGACAAGGTGGCGCCGGTGGGGCAGGGCCGTGCCGGTGGATTCTTGCTGCTGCTTTAAAAACCGGATCAGTTCCATTGCAGCCGTTTCATCCATATGGTATTCCGTTTTCAGGCGGAGTTCGAATTCCGGCCGGGTCAAATGGTCTTCCGCGGTTTCAAGAAAAGTCCGGATGAGTCCTGAAAAATGAGAATCCCGGTTCATGGCCTCGGCAATCCAGAAGGGGGCGTCTATGTGGCTGTTTCCCACGGGAAGGGCAAAGACATCATTGTGGGTGATTCTCATGATTTTCCAGTTCCGGGTGCCCATGGTGGCAATCTGCCCGATTTTCGCCTCCCAGACATATTCTTCATCCAGTTCGCCGACTCTGGCCTGGGTGTCATGGTGGCGGAGCTGGTAATAGCCCCGGTCGGGAATGGTTCCGCCGGAGGTATAAAGGTCCAGGAGGGCCCCTTTTTTTCCCTGGACCGTATGATCCAGACGGTCGATGGAAATTCTCGGCCGGAGTTCCCGGATTCTTGTATCGGAATATCGCCCGGCCAGCATATTCAATACGAGATCATAGCTTTCCCGGCCGAGGTTGTGGTAGGGCAGGCTTGTTTTCAGGAAGGCGTAGAGTTCATCCATGTCCCAGGTTTCAAGCCCGGTCATGGAAACAATGATTTGGGCCAGGACATCCAGGGGGCAGTCAATGGGATGGACAGGTTCGATATCCTTTGTATCCATGGCCTTTGCCAGGACTGCGGCAGCGATGAGATCATGAGAATGGGCCGCAAAAAGGGCGCCATGGCTGACCCCTTCAATATGGTGCCCGGCCCTTCCGATTCTCTGTACGGCCGAAGACACGGAGAAAGGAGACTGGATCAGGATGACCTGGGAAAGCTCGCCGATATCGATGCCCATTTCAAGGGAGCTTGTGGCCACAATGGCCCGGAGCCTGCCGTTTTTCAGATTCTGTTCCACATTGAGCCGAAGCTGTCTTGAAAGGGAACCGTGATGGGCATAGGCAACCGGTTCCGCCGACCGTTGATTGATTTTATAGGTGATTTTTTCACAGAGCCTGCGGCCGTTGGTAAAGATCAGGGTGGATCTGTTCTTTTCAATGATGCCAAGGCATTCTTTGGCCAGAAGGTCCCATACCGGGGCATCGGCCGGTTCTTCCTCCTTTTGTGGATATTGCACCGAGATCCGGTAATGTTTTTGAATCCCGGATTCGATTTTTTCAACGGGCCGTTTGGCATACCGGGGATGGGGGCCATGGCCGTCCATCCGGTATCCGCCCACAAAGTCTGAAACCAGATCCAGGTTTTTCAAAGTGGCCGAGAGGGCAATGCGCTGAAATTCTCCGGACAGCCGGACCAGCCTTTCCACCGCCGTGATGAGGTGGACCCCGCGTTTATTCCCCAGAAGGGCATGGATCTCATCCAGGATCACGGCTTTGAGCGTGCACAGCATTCCCCGGCCGGAGCGGGAGCTGAGCATGAGATTCAGGCTTTCCGGGGTTGTGATCAGGATCTGGGGCGGATGGCGGAGCATTTTCCTGCGGTCCTCCGGGGAGGTGTCACCGCTCCGGGTCATGACCCGGATATGGGGAAACGGTTCCCCCTGCGCTTCAAAAAGGTCCTGGATTTCTTTTAAGGGCTGATCCAGATTTTTTTTGATGTCGTTGTTCAATGCTTTCAGGGGAGATACATACAGGACAAGGGGGTGGTGGGCCGTCCGGTTTTGAGTCACCAGTTCATTGATAAACCATAAAAAAGCGGTAAGGGTTTTCCCGCTTCCCGTGGGAGCCGTGATGAGAACATGCTTATGGGCGGCAATGAGTGGCCAGGCTCTGTCCTGGATATCCGTGGTGTGGGCAAATTTTCCAAAAAACCATTTTTCGATCAATGGATGAAAATATTCAAAGGCTTTTGTCACGATTTCTCTTTCCTGAAAACCATAAGATGACCTATCCCTAATGATGCTTTTTGCATTGATGGGGGAGATTTTACAAGTATTTTTTCCGGCTGGGCCCTGATTTAAGACGGCAGGGCGGGAAGCGGGAAATACAAATTGACAATATCCATGTACATTGGTATAAATTTATTTAAATAATTTTTCATGAAAATAAATACCAGGAGAACAAATACAATGATCAACCGGAATTTTTTGCTGCTCTTATCAGGTCAGTTGGTTTCCCAGATCGGGGATAAATTTCATATGATTGCCCTGTCCTTCTATGTATTGAAGACAACGGGATCATCCGCCAGAATGGGGGCGGTGCTGGCCGCTTCTCTGATCCCTTCCCTGGTGCTGGGATTTTTTTCCGGTGCCTTTATCGACCGGTATAACCGGAAAACCATCATCGTGGGCACGGACCTGATCCGCGGGGTGATCATTGGAATTTTCGCCCTTTTGTTTTATTTTGAAGCCATGAATTTTTATGTCATTTTGCTCATGCAGGTGCTTCTTTCCGTCAATGCCGCATTTTTTGATCCGGCCGTTCCTGCAGTGATTCCTCGGATTGTGGAGGAAAAGGACCTGGCTGCCGCCAATTCCGGGCACCAGTTTGTCAGCAGTTTTTCCACCATTGCCGGTGCGTTTTTAGGGGGAATCATGGTTTCGGCCTTTGGGTATTTCTGGGTGTTTGTCTTGAATGCGGCTTCCTTTATTCTTTCCGCCGGGTTTGAATGCTTTATCCAAATTCCGCCGATCTCTGGGAAAGAAAAGATAAAAAAGCAGCAGGGACTTTGGGAAGATATGAGGCAGGGATACCGGTATATCCTTTCCCGGCAAGAGCTTGTCGTTCTTTTATTCATGGTCCTGGTCATTCATTTTTTTGTCGGTTCCATTGAAGTCATCCTGCCGGTGATGGCGGATACTGTTTCATTGGAAGGGGCCAGGACCCTTGGATTTTTTCAGACCGCCTTGGGGCTTGGCACCCTCGCCATGGCCGTTTTCCTCAGCATCCGGACCATTTCGGGAAGGGAAAAAGCAAGCCTTTTCAGCAGTGTTTTCATTATCGGGCTGCTTTTTTTGGGGATAGGGATGGTCAACCCCGGGGAAAGGATCAGTTTTTATCTGCTCATGATTTTTTTGTTCGGATGCTGTATTATCTGTGCCGGAATTTCCTTTCGGACCCTTTTACAGAAGGGGGTGGATAATGCCTTTGCCGGAAGAGTGTTTGCCGTGGCAGGTTCCATCGGAAATGCCGCCATCCCCGGCGCCATGATCATTTACGGGGTCTTGCTGGAACACTATTCTTTTCAAGGATTGCTGATGGTTTCAGGCCTGGTGCTGATGCTGCTCAGCATGGGTTCATGTGTTTTGTATAAGGAGAAAAAATTTGGCCGCACAGAAAAAATCCTCTCTAAACCCGGCGCTTAACGTTGAAAGGGTGCAGACCGGAGTCAGGATTGAAAAAAGGATATTAAAAGTATTGAAGGGGCTTGCCGAATATCATGACCTGACCCTTGGCGACCTGATTGAGGGAATCGTCCTCCATGCCTTTGAAGGCAAGGCCCCTTTTGATGAGAAAAACCTGAAAAAAATTGAAGAATTAAAGCAGATCTATGATTTGGATCTGACCAGCCAGGACAGCCATAAGCTTGTGGAGTCCTGACCGGTATCCGGATGAAAAGATATCAGCTTGCCGGAGCCTGGCCGGGTAAATGTCGCATGCCTGAAATTCCATTCCAGGCCATCAGAAGGGTAAGAATCAGGGCTCCTGCCAATTGGGCGGGATAGGGAATGATTTCAGAAGCCTGGCCTATGGTCGCACTGGCCTGGATGCCGGACAGAACATATATCCAGTCCAGCAGAAATCCCATGGCCAGAGAACAGATGGCTATCATGGACAGATAAATGATGAGGGCCCGGGTATTGAATATGTTTTTAACAATATTCATGGTGGCGGCATTGGTGGCCGGGCCTGCCAGCAGGAAGACCAGGGCGGCTCCGGGATTCAATCCTTTGAGAATGAGAGCCGCGGCAATGGGGGTGGAGGATGTGGCGCAGACATACATGGGCATCCCTGCCGCCAACATCATCAGCATGGATAGGAATTGATGCTCGTTGGCCCAGATTGTCAGATCTTCCGGGAAAAAAAAGGTAATGAGGCCGGCAATGAAGATCCCGATGATAAAGGGTTTTGTAATATCCGATAAAAGTTCGCCAAAGGCATAGTGAACACCTGCCTTTAATTTTTCGGAAAGGGTTTTCGGTTTCGCTTGTGCAACTGCACAGCAATTTGAAGTGCTGCTTCAGCCGCCTTTTAGGCTTAACGGTGGTGTGTTTTCCGGCAAGTCGTTGATCCCGGCATAATTCTGGACGATTCCGGTGGCAATGGCCGTGATAAACCCTGCAACAGGCCTTATGACCGTCATGATGGGGTCCAGCATGGCCCAGGAAACAGCAATGGAATCCACGCCTGATTCAGGCGTGGCAATCATAAAGGAGAGGGCGGCTCCATTATTGGCCCCCTGTTTTTTCAGTCCTGCGGCCACCGGGACAACACCGCAGGAGCATAAGGGAATGGGAATTCCGAAAAGCGCGGACAGGATGACCGGCCTGATTTTGCCGGTTCCAAGATATTTTTTGATCTTATCCGGTTTGAAAAAAACATAGAGGATACCGGCCATAAAAAAGCCGAACAGCATATAGACGGCAACATCAAGATAAATCTGCCAGGTTTCTTTTAGTATTTCATATAGAATTGTCATGAGTGTCATGATGGGGAATCCTTGTTTCAGTTTCAGTGTCTGACATGGTGAAGGCTCATATGGATCAGGGAGGCGACATGGTCGTCATCAATGGAGTAGTAGATGATTTTACCATCTCTCCTGGTTTTTACGATTTTCAAGGTCCTTAATATCCGGAGCTGGTGGGAAACGGCAGAATCCGTCTGACCGCAGATGGCCGCAATATCGCACACGCAATGTTCCTGGTTGAGCAGGGCCAGAACAATTTTAAGCCGTGAAGGATCACTCAAAGCCTTGAAGATATCCGCCATCTGATGGATATCTTCCGTTGGGGGCAGGCTTCCTACCGTTGCTTTGACCTTGGTTTCGTTAATACATTTTATATCACAGGTATCCATTAAACACCTCTTCATTTGATCAGTTGTTCATATATTAATCCTGCAAGGCTTCCTAGTCAACCCTGAAAATGCATTCGTTGAAATTTTTTTTTTTGTGATCAGCCCTGAAGGATTTTATCCACTGCTATTTTTGCATCCCAAACAGCCGTGAAAATCAGGTTTGAATGCTTTTTTTCCTTGATGATGCCATCGGAGCCGATTTCCATATAGGAGGGGCTGATGGCCCCGCCAATGGCGTAGATGCCTTTCCTGCCAGTTTCAAAATGCTCGGAAAGCATGAGCAGCCTCTCCCCTTCCCTGGCAATTTTGCAGATGACCCCTGTGCAGGTGATCTGCTGGAGATTGAGGGTATCGAAAATGGCCGAAGGCCCGTGGGTACCGATACAGGCAATCACATTTTTCATGGGGAAGCTCATCCCCTGGTAGGTGTAAAGGTCATTACCGAGGCTCGGAGAAATTGTCTGATGGATATAAAGCCGGTCAATCCCTTCTGCATCCACTTCTCCAATTTTGGGGACCGCTTTTTGAAGAATTTTAATATGCCCGCCCAAAAGGATTTCCTCGCCCAGATCCCGGGCCGTATCTTTGTTGATTTCAAAGGTTTCCTTGATATGGGCCCAATACACACTGGTGGTGTCGTCTTTTGCCTGGCGCTTGATTTTGGAAAGAGAGCACACCACATCGGCTGCGGCATTCCCGCCACCGATGACCAAGACATTGACGCCGATATAATCCTCGCCGTTTTCAATATTTCTTCGCACGGTTTTGGCTTCTCCATATATCCCCAGATCATTGGGAATGTTGCTGCCAAAGGCAAGAATGATGTTTTGAGCGAGATATGAGCCCTTATTGGTTTTAACAAGATAATCCGGATAGGCGCCCATGATCTCTTGAAATTCTTCATTGAAATGGATATTGAGCCGGCTCTTTGAGGCCAGGGCCTGAATCTGTTCAATATACAGTTCAACCGGAACCTTTTCTTCCGGCGGCTTGATTTCGGGAACCGGGAAAAGGCCTTCATAGCCTTTGGGTATGGTCGGGTAAACTTTTTTGCCTTTTGGATAAGTGTCGATAATGCCTTGCATGATATTCCGTCCCTTTTCCAGGATCAAATGGGACTTTGACGATTTTTGGGCCAGGAGAGCCGAGGAAAGGCCTCCCGGACCTGATCCGATAATGACCAGATCAAATGTTTCAGCCATGGGGCACATCTCCTTGAATTGAGTTCATTAAGTGATTTCAAATCAGATTATCATGATGGATAAAGTATTGTCCAATCCAAAAAACTGTTTTAAAACAGGCATAAAAAATTGTATCATCGGATTGCAAAAGAAAGGAAAACTCCATGGAATATGATATCCTGATAGAAAACGGCCTGCTTGTCACCATGGCGGAAGGGTTGCCGGTGGTGGAAGACGGCGCCGTCCTGATATTGAAGGGAGAGATTGCCGGGTGCGGGACGACAGAGGAATTTTCAGAGCATAAAGCAAAAACCCGCATCAATGCCCATGGGAAAATCATCATGCCGGGATTGATCAATTGCCATACCCATCTTCCCATGTCCATGTTCAGGGGGCTGGCCGATGATCTGCCCCTGGATGTCTGGCTCAATGACCATGTTTTCCCGGCCGAGGCAAAGCATGTGAATCCGGATTCCGTGGAAAAATGGAGCCGTCATTCCTGCACTGAGATGCTGCTCGCCGGAACCACCACCTGCTGTGACGGGTATTTTCATGAAGACCGGGTTGCAGCGGCTGTCCTGGCTTCCGGCATCAGAGCCGTAGCCGGTCAGGGGGTCATCGATTTTCCTGCACCCGGCGTGCCTGACCCAAAAATGAATATCAAGACGGCCGTTGAATTTGTGAACCAATTTAAGGGGGTTTCGCCTTTGCTGACCCCGTCCATCTTCTGCCATTCGCCCTATACCTGTTCACGGCAAACCCTTACGGCGGCAAAAAAAGCAGCCAATGACCTTGGGGTCCTTTTCCAGATCCATGTGGCAGAGACCAAAAACGAAAAGAATCTGATACAGGGGCTCGGATCCATGACCATTGTTGAATATCTGGAATCCGCAGGTGTCCTTGATTCAAATACGTTGATGGTCCATTCGGTCTGGATCAATGACAATGACATGGACATCATAAGGAAAACCCGGGCCAGGGTTGCCCATTGCCCTGAATCCAATATGAAGCTTGCCTCGGGTATCGCCCCCATTCCAAAGCTCATTAAACTGGGGGTGCCTGTCGGGCTGGGAACCGACGGGTGCGCGTCCAACAATGACCAGGATCTTTTTTCGGAAATGGATATGGCGGCCAAACTGCACAAGGTGGCCTTGCTGGACCCCTGTGTCATGGACGCCCGGACAACCCTGAGGATGGCCACCATTGAGGGGGCAAAGGCCATTGGGCTGGATAGTGTCACAGGGTCCATTGAAAAGGGAAAAAGGGCGGATATTATCCTGGTGGACAGGGCCCGGCCCCATATGACCCCCATGTATGATCCCTATTCCGGTCTGGTGTATTCCGCCAAAGCCGCTGATGTCGATCTGGTAATGGTGGATGGAAGGGTCCTGGTCAGGGATGGGAAACTGGTTTAAGGTTGCCTCCATGGAGATTAAAGTATATAGAATGAAGCGTGAAGAACAGGAGAAATAACACAAGGAGCAATCTATGCTGCAACCGCTGTTTATAAAAGCCACAAGCCTTTCGGATGCATGGTTTCAGACGCTTTACCGGTGTGTGGAACAGGGCCGGTCCTTTGCCATTGACCGGGGGTCCTTTGAAGGGCAGAAGCGGCTTGAATTTGATTATATCACCATTCATATCACCCACCCCGCCAGCATCCCCTTGCTGCCCAAGGTAAATCCCCTCCTGGGATTTCCAGACCCGGTGGATGAGCATTATCTGGATGACTATCTGCCTTACCTGATGACGGGAGAGGAAAAGGAAGGGGAATCCTATACCTATGGGCAGCGGATCTGCAAATGCGATCTGGCCTATCTGCCCGATGAGTTTAAGCGGCTGACCAATATCCTGGTCCAGGAAAAAGAAATCTGGGCGGACCGGAATATTTTAATCGAAGCGGACGGGCGTTATTTTGTCAACCAGATGGAAATGATGATATGGACCTATAAAAATAAGGGATACCGGAACAATCAGATGATACTTCAGGTGGGCCAGCCTTCCGACATGGTTCTTTTGGATCCCCCCTGCCTCCGCCATATTGATACCCGGATCCAGGATGGAAAGCTTCATTTTTTCCCCTATTTCCGTTCCTGGGATTTATTCGGCGGGTTTCCGGCCAACCTGGCTGCCATTGAAATGATGAAACAATATTGTGCAGCCCAGATAGGGGTTGAAAACGGGGAAATCATTGCCTCCTCCAAAGGGCTTCATATTTATGATTATGTCTTTGAGATTGCAGAAGCCATACGGGGCCGGTCCATGGAAGAATTCAGGGAAATGTCTTAGAAGGGTATCGATCTTCTGTGGAATGTTGAGCCCTGATCTTTCGGGGCTTCCAAAAACAAAGCCCCGGAATCATCGACATGAATTGCCGATGATCCCGGGGCCGGATGGTTGAGTCTATCAGATTTTTTTTCAGGACAGATCAATCTCGCACTGGTCATTGAGGTTGAGGCTGTAAATATAAAAAGAAAGTGCAACCACCGGAACTGCCAGTATAAATCCGAATACCGGAAGCAGGGTAATGCCGATAATGACCAAGGCTATGGCGGCTACCAGCATTAAAGAACCTAAAAGAAGTTTGGATATTTTCTGAGGCATACATTTTATGGGTTTCATGAAAACCTCCTTTTTTAATATGATTCAAAAATCACTTCGTTATCATTCAGCAGTATTTAACAGGGCGTTTATTCCTGTTCGCATGCATAAAAAATAAGAACCCCTTGGAAAAAAGCAATGCAAATGATTGAATGGGAAACAAAATCCTTTGACAGGCTTGGCACCGATGAATTGTATGAGCTGTTAAAGTTGAGGGTGGACGTGTTTATCGTGGAGCAGAGCTGCGCTTATAGAGAATTGGATGAAAAGGACCGGCACCCTGATACCCTCCATCTGACAGGAAGAAATGAAAATAGAGAACTGGTTGCATATTTGAGAATTCTACCGCCGGGCTTGAGTTTTGACCGGCCGAGTATTGGAAGGGTGGTGGTTTCAAAGAAGAGCCGGGGGCAGGGGCTTTGTCATCTCATGATGAAACAGGCAGTGGATGAGGTCTGCCGGAGCTGGCCGGGTATTGGCATACGAATAAGTGCCCAGGCTTATTTAGAGGGGTTTTATGCCGCTTACGGCTTTAAAAAAGCCTCAGACGTTTATCTGGAGGATGGCATCCCTCACGTGGAGATGGTTCGGGAGGGATAACTCCTTGTCTTTACAGGGATCTGCAACAGACGGATAATCGTCTGAGGGGCTTGATTTATGCTTTGGGAACCCGGATAAGGAGGACCGGTACCTCGCTGTTTTTGACCACGGTCCTCGCGCTCCCCCCGATCAGTGCTTCCTGGAGGATATTATGGCCGTAATTTCCCATGACAATCATATCTGCATGGATTTCTTTGGATGCATTCAGAATTTCTTCTGCCGGGTTTCCCTTTGGGATTCGTATTTCCTCTACCAGGAGCCGGCAGGAATCGATTTTGGATTCCATTTCCGTGCAAAAGTCTTCAATTTTGGATTTAATTTTTTGTTTCAGATAATTCATTTTTTCAGATTTCAGCGCTTCCCATTTCTCTTTTCCGACCATATCCCTGACCTGGTTTTCAATCATGGTGTTCATGCTCTCCATGACATAGACAATGGTAATCATGGCGTCATAATGCTTTGCCATATCGGCGGCATAGCCAAAAGCATATTTCGCAGTGTCGGAAAGGTCTGTTGCATAAAGAATTTTTTTAATTTTGGGTACCATTTTATACTCCTCCCAGGGTTAACGAGCAATAAGGGTTTTTGCTTAATGTATAACTGCATGTAGTATATTCCGAATTGGGATATCGGGTCAATGGGTAGCAGAAAGGTTTAAAAATTTGGACCTGATTCTCTTCAGATGTTTCAACAGATGATCTTTTCTTGCCTCCCCGACCATTTTCGGCGCATCCGCTCTCAGCAGTTCGGACAAGGAAAGCAGATCCTCCCTGATGCTGATGACTTCGGCCTTCCATTCATCAGCGTTCATTTTTAACAGGTTAAAATACCAGAGCCGAAAGGTCAGGCAATAGAGCCGTTCAGATATTTCCGTAAGAAAAGGATTGGCTGCGGCGTCATAGAAAAGCCGTTTGACGTCCATGTCCAGAGAGGCTAAGGTTTTTGGATTTCTAGGGTCAAACTGGCGCTCACATTCCAGCATCAACTCGTCCAACCGGCTGAAATGGTCTTTTGTAAACCGTTCTGCCGCCATGGTACCGATGACGGACTCGAGTTCTAGCCTTGCCTGGAAGACATGGGTAATGGTATTTAATTCCAGCTCCATGACAAGAATACCGGTCCGGGGCAGGGTTTTTACCAGGTGCTCCCATTCAAGGCGAAATAGAACCGTACGGAGCGGTGTCCGGCTGATACCGAATTCCCCGGCAAGTTCCTGTTCTTTGAGCATATGGCCGGGTGCATAGTCAAGATAGATGATTCTGTCACGAAGTGTATTGTAAATATCGATATTCATTTAATGAAATAACACCTGTTAAAATTTAAGGATGATCAATGCCTTCTGGTATACCTTAACAATACAAGTCTATATAGGCTTACCGATATCTTGTCAAACCATTTCAAAATATAGGGTATTTTTAATTGCAAAAAAATATTGACTTAAATATTTTTTTTGGTATACCATAAAAACATCAAAAAAATTTTAAATAAATCACTAAGGAGATATACAATGAAAAAAAATATTACTCACGGGCTCTGGGAGGCTACTGCTCCGGCCAGGCCTAAATTGGATTCCCTGCAGGGAGACCAGAAAACAGATATTGCCATTATCGGCGGAGGCTATACCGGTCTTTCCGCCGCCCTGCACCTGACCAAAATGGGCAAGGAAAGTATTCTTCTTGAAGCCGAAGACATCGGATATGGGGGGGCAGGCCGGAATGTGGGCCTTGTAAATGCAGGGCTCTGGCTCATGCCTGAAGATCTCATTCAACTTGTGGGGCCGGTGTACGGAGAGAAATTGATCCGGATTCTGGGGGCGTCGGCAGACCTTGTTTTCGGGTTGATCCAGGAATACGGCATTGAATGTGAAGCGCTCCGGAACGGAACCCTTCACTGTGCAGATTCCAGAAGCGGCTATAAAGCGCTTCAGCAAAGGGAGGAACAATGGCTGAAACGGGGAGCGCCCGTCAGGCTTCTTGAGCGGGAAGAAGCTGCGGTTGCAACGGGAAGTTCTTCTTTTTATGGGGCATTGCTGGATAAGCGGGCCGGAACGGTTCAGCCCCTGTCCTATGCCGTCGGACTTGCAAAGGCTGCCTTGAAAGAAGGCGCAAAATTATATAACCATTCCCCTGTCACGGGGTTTGATAAGGTGAGCGGCGGATGGAAATTAAGCACCCCTAAGGGGTCATTGACGGCAAAATCCGTTATCATTGCCGTCCAGGGATATGCGGAACATGCATTTAAAGAATATCAGAAAAATCTGGTTCCGTTTAATTATTTTCAATTTGCCACCTCTCCTCTCCCGGAAAAAGTGCTGAAAACTGTTTTGCCGGAACGTCAGGGCGCCTGGGACACCAATCTGATTCTGTCTTCTTATCGCCTGGATGCAGCAGGGCGGCTGGTCGTCGGAAGTGTGGGCATGGTGGAAGGATTTGCCTGGGATATCCATGAAAACTGGGTGAAAAGAACCATTGCAAAAACTTTTCCCCAGGTGGGCGAAACCTCCCTCGACTATGGCTGGTACGGCCGGATTGCCATGACCACCAACCATATCCCCAGGTTTCACATCCTGGATTCCTCGGTTGCCATGGTCACCAGCTATAACGGCAGGGGAATCGGTCCCGGGACCGTTTTTGGAAAGCTCCTGGCCGAATATATGGCCGGGGGATCGGCAGAAAACATACCGTTGCCGGCCACAAAAATTGATCCTGTGGGTTTCAGAAATCTCAGGGGACTTTTTTATGAAGCAGGGGCAAGGCTGTATCATTTTGTCCAGAGGAGAATTTAGTTTCGGATTAGAAGGCCCTGCAATGGTTTCATTGCAAGCTGTTTTTTTAACCCGGGTGTTGACCCTGGAATGTGAAAAGCATATAGATTTCAAAGGCCATTGAATTCTATATTCAGGATACTGATTATGGTGCTTCACATTCCAGGGAAACCGGGGTCGTCATTTTTAATGACCCACCTGCCTTTGCTCTTGAAAAGATTCACACTTTTCTATAAACAGGATGGATCATGTCTTGAGTATTTTTTATACAGCAAAGAGAATAACAGCCGGATTTCAAAAACCCTGGTGGTTTCCCATGATTTATTTTCAGGCAGCTTATATATTGCCAAATTCTATCCTGAAATTTTCAGGGAAATGAATTGTAAATATTTATCGGCAGCCTGTTTTTATCTGATGGCCCACCATGCCGTCAGGCTATTCCATCTTGCAGACAATTGCTGTGTCAACCTGGAAACGGATCTGGCGGTTTTTAATAAGTTCTATGGCCGACTGGATGATTTTAATTTTAAAATCCATTATCACCGGCCTTCTGAAAAGGTTCGCCTCAAGGGACACTATCATGAAATAGCTTTTGGCACCGATGAAATTCTCCACCATATCCCTGCAGAAGATGGAGAATAATCTGGGTTATCTGTTCGGAACAATTTCCAGCCAGTAGCCGTCCGGGTCTTTAATAAAATAAATTCCCATGGCCGGATTTTCAAAACAGATACAGCCCATTTCTGTGTGGTGTTGATGGGCCGCATCAAATTCATGGGTTTTAAAGGCAATATGGAATTCCTCATCTCCCAGATTATAGGGCCGGTCCATGGCTCGCAGCCAGGTCAGCTCCAATCTGGTCGTGCTTGCGCCATCACCCAGGAATACAATGATATAGCTGCCGTCTTCAGCCTCTTTCCGCCTGATTTCCCTTAACCCCAAGGCCTTATCATAAAAGAGAAGGCTTTTCTCAAGATTAAAGACATTGATGTTAAAATGATCCATACTAAATTTCATGGTTATTCCTTTTATATGTAATGGTATTGAATGCTTCCATTAATCACGGATTTTCATCTCGAGGTCAAGGGAAAAACCCCGGTCTTAAAAATGGGCATTAAATTCCATGCTGAAAAAGCGTTTAACATCTGATATGGTAGCAGGGTTTTGAATTTTAAGGAATGGGTGATGACAACATTGAATTGGTCATGGATATATGGTTTTTTTTCTTTTGCAGCAGGATTTGTATCCCTGTCCCTGTCCATCTATCTTTTTCCCCATTGGAAGAATGCAAGCGCTCGAATTCTTATGATGCTCACGGCGGCGACTGCAATTTGGTCCCTGGCCTATGGCATGGAGTTGATCAGCCCGGATATGGCGCTCAAGCTCTGGTGGGTAAAAATTGAATATTTGGGTGCAGTATGGGTAGGTATGCTGATTTTTTGTTTCATCACAACCATTGCAACGAAAAAATCCCAGGTGACAAGAACCGGCTATCTCATGTTAAGCCTGGTTCCCCTTCTGGCCATTCTCCTGGTTTTGACAAACGATCATCATCATCTGATGTGGCATCATGCTTGGCTGGATCTGAACGGCAGGGCCCCTACCCTTGCCTATTTACGGGGGAAGGGCTTCTGGGGCTATGTTGGGTTTTCCTATCTGTTGATCTTTATGGCGACTGTTGTTTTGATAAGGGCTTTGATATCTGCCAAGGGAATAGTCAGAAAGCAATTGTTCATGCTGCTGGTGGGCATGATATGCCCATGGATGGCCAATATCCTTTACCTGGCCGGATTTGATGAATTAAAACATCTGGATCTCACTCCGGCCGCATTTGCCGTCAGCGGGATTGCATTTTCCTGGGGGCTTTTGAAATATCAGATGCTGGGGCTGATTCCCCTGGCCCGTGAAATGATGATAGAAAGCATGGGGGACCCTGTCATTGCCCTGGATATGAATGACCGGATACTGGACTTGAACCGGGCTGCCCAGGATCTGTTCCGGATTGACAGAGCTACCCGGACCTATAATGGAATCAGAGAAACGGTTCCTGTTCTGTATGAGCTGGTCGAGCAATTTCGTGGGCCGGAGCCGGTCGAAGTTGAAACACGGTTTTGTGTGGAAGATTTATCAAAACAATGGAATTTGAGGATTTCCCCCTTGCTGAATAAAAAGGAAAAACAGACCGGTCGCTTGGTTATTTTAAGGGATATCACAGACCGGAAAAATGCAGAAGCTGCACTGAAAGAAAGTGAGAGAATCCACAGGGTCATTCTTGAAGCCTCTCCCAATCCCATCGTGTTTTATAATGAATCAGGAGAGGTCACCTATTTGAACCCCGCCTTTACAAGGGTTTTTGGCTGGCATCTGGATGAGCTTCTCGGGAAAAGGATTGATTTTGTGCCTGAAGAAAAACAGAAGGAAACCAAAGAGGCGCTGCAAAAAACCATTGATCATCCGGAAGGAAATTATGATTTTATTACCCAGAGGATGACAAAAACAGGGGATATCCTTGATGTCAGCATCAATTCAGCCCTCTACCTTGCCAAAGACGGCAGCAGGAAAAGCCTGGTCGTCAATTTTACGGATATTACCAAGCTCAAAAAAACAGAGCATGAACTGAGGCATACCCAGGATTATATCCGCAGCATTATCAATTCCATGCCTTCGGCGTTGATAGGGCTGACGGCCGAAGGTATCGTCACGCAATGGAATACTGAAGCGGAAAGATTGACGGGAATTCCAGTCCATGAGGCAAAAGAAAAGCGGCTTGAAAAAGTATTTCCCAGGCTTTTTAATCATATTTTCAATGGAAGTCAGGCCCTGGAAGGAAAAACCGTAAGAAAGGAAAGCAAAATAGAGATTTCAACAGGCGGGAAAACAATTTTGACCGATATCACCATTTATCCGATTCTGTCGGACAAGGCCGAAGGAGTCGTCATCAGGGTTGATGATATCAGTGACAGGGTCAGGATGGAAGAAATGATGATGCAATCTGAAAAAATGTTGTCCGTGGGCGGGCTTGCAGCAGGTATGGCCCATGAAATAAACAATCCTCTTGCCGGGATCCTTCAGAATATCCAGGTGGTACGGAACCGTCTGGAAAAAGACCTGCCTGCCAATATCAAGGCGGCATCGGAATGCGGGGTCAGCCTTGACGCCCTGAGAGCCTATATGGAAAAAAGAAGTATTTTTGCCATGATGGACTTGGTAAGGGCTTCAGGCTGCCGGGCAGCTCAGATTGTTGAAAATATGCTGACCTTCAGCAGGAAAAGCGATCACCGCAAATTCACCTATTATCTTCATGATATCATGGAGGCGACCCTGGAGTTGATTGAAAATGATTACAACACGAAAAAGAACTATGATTTTCGCTCCATTGAGATCATCCGGCAATACCAGGAAGCGACACCCCCGGTTTCCTGCGAAAAAACCCAGATCCAGCAGGTGTTTTTAAATATCCTGAAAAACGGGGCCGAGGCCATGGTCGAGGCCGGAATCTCTTCTCCAAGATTTATTATCCGGTGTTCCAGGGAAGATCACCATGCGGTTCTGGAAATAGAAGACAATGGCCCCGGGATAGCCCATGATATCCAGAAGCGTATTTTTGAACCCTTTTTTACTACCAAGGAAGTGGGTGTCGGGACAGGTTTGGGCTTATCTGTTTCCTATTTTATTATCACGGAAAATCACACCGGCATTCTGGCGGTGGATTCAACTCCCGGCAAGGGAACTGTTTTTATCATCAAACTCCCCCTTTAAAAAAGATAGGCCGCTTACAGCATAGGTTTCCGGCTTGGGTGCCCGGTATTTTGCCCTTGAATTAAAAACCCTGGGGCATGGGTGGTTCATTTGAACCGGTAACCGGTGGTTCATTTGAACCGGAAATGGTCCATTCGAATTATAAATTATTCTGAGTTAAGCCTAACTTCATAAAATTATTATATTATTTCTATCCTCCAGGCCCGGCCCCATTTTTGCTAGACCTATCTGCAGGCGTAGGTTTATTTTACAAAATAGGAACCCGAGGCAGTATTAAAAATTCATCAATTCAGGTGTTTATGGAACCAACAAAAGAACGACGCATATGGCCCCGTCATCAGGTCATGATTCCCATTTCTTTGAAATGCTCTCATGCGCGGACACCCAACCGGGCATGGCATATCGGAGAAACCGGGAATATCAGCGTAGACGGGATGATGCTGGTCTCTTCTGTTTTAAAGGAGACCCAACTGTCTTCAATGGTGGAGATTTTATGCTTTCCGCAGAACCAGGATTTGTATTCTCAAATCCGTGATCCCGAACCCATCAGCATGACCGGGGTTGTGATATGGCAAGACCGGGTGAGCGGAACTGCAGGAATTCAAGTGAACAATTGATCGTTTATGAGCAGCCCTCTTCTTTCAGGTCGAATTTTTTCATTCTGTACCGAAGGGTGTTCCTTGTGATGCCGAGCTGCCGTGATGCTCTGGAAATATTCCACCCCGAGGCGGTTAAGGCTTCTACAATCATTTCCTTTTCTTTTAAGAAAAGATTTTTTTTCGAGACAGGTTGAGGCTCTGGGGTAATCCGGGCCTCTTTTTCAAGGAGCCGGGCAACCATTTCCCCTGTGATATCGCTTCCCTTTGAAACCAGCACCAGGCGTTCCAACCTGTTTTTCAGTTCCCTGACATTGCCGGGCCAGGAATATCGGGAAAAGTCATCCATTGCCGAATCCATGATCCGGGAAGGGGAGAGGTTAAATTCCCGACTAAAAATGCTCAGAAAATGTTGGACCAACTCGGGGATGTCTTCGGGTCTTTCTTTTAGGGACGGCATTTTGATGGTATAGGCATTCAAGCGAAAATAAAGGTCTGATCTGAATTTTTTTTGTCCCACCATCTCCTCTACGTTCTGATTGGTTGCAGAAATAATTTTAATATCGATTTTCACAGGTTCACCCGATCCCACCGGTATGATCAGTTTATCTTCAACGGCATGAAGAACTTTTGCCTGGAGGTCCAGGGGCATATCCCCTATTTCATCCAGGAACAGGGTGCCGGAGTCTGCCTGGATGAATGAGCCTTTCCGGTCATGAAGAGCCCCGGTAAAGGATCCTTTGATATGCCCGAACAATTCGGATTCCATGAGTTCCCTGGGAATGGCTGCGCAATTGACCCTGATAAAGGGTTTGTGCCTTCGGGGGGACAGGTCATGGATGGTTCTTGCAGCCAATTCTTTTCCGGTTCCGGATTCGCCGGTGATGAATACGGAGGTCGAAGTGGATGCAACCAGTTCCAGCTCTTTTCGAATATTTCTCATGACACCGGAGGAGCCGATCAGAAGCTGCCCGTCAGATTCATGGCCCTTGGGGGCAAAGGATTTTCCGGCCAGGGCCGCTTTTACTTTTTCGATAATGATATCGTTATCCACAGGTTTGGTAATATAGTCAAAGGCCCCTCTCTTCATGGCATCGACAGCCGTTGAAACGGTCCCAAAAGCCGTGAGAATGATCAGCGGGGTCTCCGGGTATTTCAGGTTCCGGTGTTTTAATACCTCCATCCCATCCGCTTTTGGCATTTTCAGATCGGTAAATACAAGGTCCGGTTGAAAGTTTTTCCATTTGACGATGCCGTCTTCTCCGTCTGTGGCGGTTTCCACAAGATATCCCCTGGTTTCGAGAACAAGCTGAAGGATTCTGCGCATGCGGGCCTCATCTTCAATAATGAGTATTTTTTCAGACAAGGGAAGCCTCCTTTGCATTGGGTTTGGCCGGATTGGAAACAGAAGAAATCGACAAGGGATTGCACGGCAGTTGGATGGCGACCTTCAGTCCGTCTTGGGGCATATTTTCAATGGAAATCCGTCCGTTGTGGGCCAAAACGATCTGTTTGCAGACACAAAGTCCGATCCCCATTCCCTTTTCCTTTGTTGTGAAAAATTTTTTAAAAGCGTTCCCAAGGTCTTTTTCAGGGATGCCTGGGCCTGAATCCATGATATGTATCGCAATGGTGTCATCCTGGCCAGGCTTTATGGAAATGGTAATTTTCCCGCCCTTTGGCATGGCATCTTCAGCATTGGAAATGCAGTTTAAAAAAACCTGCTGTAGCTGCCGAATATCGGCTAGTATTCTAGGAAGTGTATCCGGGGACAGCAGCTCAATGGTTATGAGCTTATTGTGGTTGCCGGATTGTATGAAGTGGTCTATCAGGGATGCGGTTTCCCGGCATAAATCAACACCGGTGAATTCCGGGGCCTTATACCGGGCAAGCCCCATCATATTGTTGATGACCGAAGAAAGGCCGTCCACTTCTCCCATGATATATTCCAGCAATTCCTTTCGGGTTTCCGCATCCCCGGAATTTCCGGTCAGATATTGGGCTGAACTGCGGATGATGCCCAGGGGGTTTTTCAATTCATGGGCAAGGACCGTGGCCATTTCACCCAGGGCCGCCATTTTTTCCGACTGAACGATTTTATTGAACATCTTTTCCAGTTGCTTTTTATTTTCAATCAGGGATTCATAGTGAAAGGCGTTTTCCAGGGCGAGCCCGACCTGGTTGCAGATCGTGGTGAAGAATTGAACGTCTCTTTTCGCATACGGTCTGCCATCCTTACGCCGCCCCAGAAGCATCAGGCCTGATAAGCCGGTTGCCCCTCTCAGGGCCAGGATCAATTCAATCTTCTCGGATTTAAGGGAGATCAGGGTCTTTGCAAGGCCCTGATCCTTTGTCGGTGTGGTGCAGAACAGGTAATCGGTCTTGCCGGACAACCTTGATTTCAGAAGATTTGAGTCGACGGAAGGGGTTGAGAAAGATCCGGGCCCAGGGCCGGGATACCATTGCACCCTATCCTGATCAAAAATGATGAGGTTCAGCTTTTGGATATGAAAATCTTCAGGAATGGTATGGGTTAGAAGATGGATCAAATCTTTTAAATATACGGACGACCCGATATGTCTGCTCAGGGCGGATAGGCTGCCGTCTTTGTAGAGGGCTCTGGGAAGAAAAAGGAGATCCAGGAAAAAGGAAATCACTGTTTTCAAAGGTTCAAAAGAAACGGCAATGGCAATGAGATAAATCAGAAACAGCTCTTCAGAAAGGATCTCCCGCCCGACAAGGGTCCGTTTGATAAAAATCATCAGGTATGAATAGGAGATCAATAAAAATCCGATCAATAGAAAATAGGAAATGGTTCTGGATATCATTTTATCCACGTCTAAAAGCCTGTAACGGATCAGGGCAATAAAATATGCTCCCGGAAGGATGACCCCGGACAGGACAACCAGCTCAAAGGAAATAAAAGGGGTGTTAAACAGGATATTGGGAACGGCATAAAAAATGATATAGGGCCCGAAAGACATCCAATAGGCGCTGATAATCAGTTTGATCTGGTTTTTTTCAAGGGAGGAGGTGAGCTTTGGATAGTCTGTGCAATGTTTTATAAACGCAGCTGCCGCCATGAACGGTAAGGCAAGGTTTCTCAAGCGCTGGAGCCAGCCCAGAAACTCGCCGGCGCTCTCACACAGGACCAAGGCCGTTGAAATGCTGATCAGAGGTGCGGATAGATAGAATATTGCAAATGCCCAGGGCTTGTTTCTTACCATATCCCGTTCCTGGGGAAAGCTGAAAACAAAATGCAGGCAGGTACCGAAGGCCAGCCAGTTAAAAATGGCCAGGGTAAAGAAGCTTAAAGAGATGATAGCAGGGTTGAGAATTCCAAAATGCGAGGGAAATGTGGCTGAAAAGGTTGTGGCAAAAAATGAAAGGGTCAGAAGAAAGACAAGTACCGGTTGCTCACTGGTGACTCGGAAATAAGATAAGATACCGAGAAAAATCAGGGAGAACATGAGCAGCAGATGGGGCCAGGCAATGGATAGAAACCGGAAGGGTGAAACAGGATTCAGCTTTGGCTCGAATTTAAAATAGGTTTCTCCCCGCTTGACCGTAATGGTGCCTGGTTTTGCAGGCCCAGATTTGGAAGAAACGAGATGGGCCAGAACCTGTTCATAGGTGAGGCCATTGATGCGGATGATAATATCCCCGCTTTGGACGGGGTTGATGGCCTGATGAATTTTTCCGATTTTTAAGCCGTATTGCGTCTTATCCACTCTGAATTCAGGAGTCCCATAATAAAGAACGGAAAATGAAAAAATACAGATAAAGGATAAGGGCAGAAAAATGATGACAAAAGGCAGGATTCTTCCGATCATATCTTTATCAGGCCTCAACGGGCTGTTCTGTCTTGTCAATTCATCCAAATCCGTGGGCTCCTCATGCCGGGGCTGTCTATAAACCCATTTGCTTATATCAAAAAACAAGGACCAATAGAAAGATAAAAACGTCATTGGCTGAAATCGGTTCAAATGCACCACCTGTTATGGCTCATTTGAACCAGAACAGGCTTATTTTCGATTGCCGTTCAGCGTCATGCATGGTTAATAATTTGAAATTATTATATGTTTTTATTTCTCAGAACCGGCCTCCTTTTTGCTGTGACAACGAAGGAAAATTAGAAACGGCTAAACAGCAACTATTTTATTAAAGAAGGAGCTAAGGTGAGGAAAAACGTATTGAAAATGAAACTGTCGGGTTTCAATTTGTTGGGAAAGGGGTGGGCGATTCTTCTGGCGTTCCTGTTGTCAGCTTCAACCCTTTATGCGGAAGATCTGCATATATCAAACGAATTTTCGTTGACCCATAATCATATTTCAGGCCCCGGCCAGGCAAGTTCTTCTTTAACGGAGGGCCTCCGGTATCTGAATGTTCTGGGGATCACCGGAGCCGGGCAGATCAAAGGATTTGATTATAATTTTAATTTCGGCGGGAAAGCGACGGATGATAATAGAAATGATGTTAAGAGCCTTTCTCTCACCAATCTCCAGGGCAGAATAACCGATAAAATCAATACGGTGAACATGGGGGACACCTTTGAATCGTTTTCCCAGTATTCATTAGGGACGTCATTGAAAGGGGCCTCCTACAGGTTTTATGATGAGGCCGCTAATACCCCCGATATTACGGTAGTCTCCGGCCTGGCTTATCCCAGGTGGGATAATGTCTGGCGTGAGCGTGAGACAAGGACCGTCGAGCGGCAGGCCTTTGGCAGCCGCATAAAATATAATGTTACCCCTGATTTCTTTGCCGGGGCCAACCTGGTGGTTTCAGATGATGATAAACGGATAAGGACAACGGATCCGCTTTACAATAATATGGTGTATTCATTGGATATGGAATACAGGCCCATCCCCGGGCTGACGCTTCGGACGGAATCCGCCTTTAATGACACCAAACTGTCGGAGCAGGAAGGCGCTGACTATAAAATCAATCACGGATATGCTCATAAAATTGAAGCCATCGGAGATGGCGGCCCCAGCCGGGCCAGCCTGGAATATGAACGGATTGCGCCTGATTTCCAGACCCTGCTCGGATCGGCCACCCCTGACCGGGAAAAAGCAAAGGCCAAATGGAGATATCGGTACAGCAAAACCCTTAGCATCAGCACCGGGTTCCTATGGTTCAGAAACAATCTGGAGCACCAAAGGGCATTTACCACAAACAATTATAAACCCGAGGCCGGGATAACCGTTAAGAGGCTGTTTGACAGGCAATACTCCACAGCAGATATATCCTATAAATTTGACAGGAAATACGGGGGCACGACGAGCGCCTCCAATCATATCACCAATTTCGGTTACCGGGACAGATTCGGAATTTTTGACAGCGAAACCAATCTCGGCTATACCATATACAATACAAAAACCAGGGTCATTGACAGCAAAGAATATACCTACAACACCATGCTCAGTTCCCGGCACACCCTTGAAAAATGCATCCTGAAACCCTCTTTATACCTTGGCGGGTGGACGGCCAGCGACGAACTGGCAGATACCAGGGATGTGATCTACGAATATTCCCTCGGGCTTGGGGTGGATATCCCCGACCGCAAAATCACCTCTGATATCCGGGTGGGCATGAACAAGCTTGAAAAGGAGGCGGCCGGTACGGACGATTCGCTCAAGACTTTTGCCGTCATGAGCCTTTATTACAGGCCTGATTTCCTGGCAAAGCTCAACCAGGGCCTGCTCTTTTTAAGGGCGAGCATCAATGATTTCAATTATACCACCGAGACCCGGGATTTCAGGGAAACCAGCATCACATCAGGAATAAATATTCAGTTTTAAGGAGAAAAACATGAAAAACATAAGACTCAATCTGGCCGTATCCGTTTTCATATTGATGCTGACTGCGGTTCATGCCGACGCCAAATGGTGGATATTCGGCCAGTCCAACGATGAGATCAATATCAATTACCTCTACCTCAATAAGATCGCCTATGATGAAAGCGGCCCTCAGATCACCGTTTACAAGGAGACTCTGCAGGACGGACTGGTTTATATCACTGGCAAAGCCTCAACCCGGAAAGGGAAATTAGGCGGGGTCAGGGTTACGACCAACAACAAAGAAACCTGGGAAGAGGCTAAAATCTCCGAGAACGGGGCCTTTGAATACAGTTTCAAGCCCGAGTTGAACAAAGACTATATTCTTTTTATAGAGATTATGGATACGGCCGGCAAGACCAACGACATCGAATTGACGCGAAAGGAAGTGAAACTGTCGGAGCAGAATATCATGGCCTTGATCAGGGAAACCCTGGATAAGATGATCGAGGCATACAAAAACGAAGATCCTGCCCGGTTCATGTCCCATGTCAGTGAGGACTTTACCGGGGATGAGGCCAACCTTGACCGGGCCATCCGGAGGGATTTCAATGCCTTTGACAATATTGATTTACGGTATACTCTGAACAATATCACATCGGGAGCCAAGGGCATGGTCTATGTGTCCATCAATTTTAACCGGTCGGTAATTTCGACAAAGGACGGGAAGCCATATACGGACAAGGGGATGACGGAATTCATATTTCAACTGGGTCCTGCAAGGGTCTATAATATGAAGAACCCTCTTATTTTCGGGTTGAGCGATGCCGAGAATGTGGCTGTCGGAACCGTTAAATCCAGTTCCGGAGAACTGAATATCAGCTTAAGCGAAACAAATGCCGTCGGTCTTACCGCAGACGGTACGACAGGAGACAGCTCTGTCTTGAGCGGGACAGTGACCTTGACCACAGTAAACCCGTTTACCAATTTTCAAGGGTTTATCTTTGCCGACGAAGAAATAACCAATGAAACCGACGGGGGAAATATTATGGGGGATTTTGGCTTAGCGATAGAAACCCTGGCCATGGCGGTTATGAATGTGCGGGCAGGGGTACAGGTGAAAAAAAGAGCCGGTACCCCCCTTTCCCAGATCACAAGCGCGGATGAATCCGGCTACGGAACCTGGGCGGATTCGGGTCAGGCCGGGGACAGCTATGTGTTCAAACTTTCCAACAACACCTATGGGGCCATTGAAATTGTCAGTTTAAACGGGGCCGGTCCGCGTTATGCCAGCATCAGATATAAATACCAGCCCAATGGGACAAGGAATTTTTAAGCCGGACGGGTTTGCCGGATCAAGGGGAAATGGCAGCTTTTATGGGCTGCGGCGCATGCAATAAAAGGAGAAGCAAGGATGAAACATAGGTTATCCATTTCACCGGTCATGGCCTGGCTGCTGATGCTGGCCGTATGGATGGGATGTGCGGCGTTGGCCGTGGCCGATACCCCGCCCTTGGAAACCCGGAAAAAAATTGAATTCACTCCTCCGGCGGAAAACCCGGATGAATTGTTTAAAGAGGCCGAGGCTGCTTCTGAAAAAAATCCGGACGAAGCGATCCGGTTATATCAGAGGGCTCTTCAATCTAAGCCGGGGGCCTGGGAGGAGAGAAAAAAACTGGCCCTGCTCTATGAAAAACTGGGGAGGCTGGATGCTGCTGCGACTGAATATGAGGCTATCCATAAGGCTGAAGATAGTGCGGAAAGCCATGGGATTCTGACTCGGATATTGGATAAGACCGGAAACTTGCTGGCTGCCGCGGACATCGCCTTCCGCGGGGCGGAAAAATTTCCCGATGATGGAGCGTTGGCCCTCCAGGCAGGGGATCTTTTGTTAAGATCCGGCCAGGCGGCCAGGGCTGAGGAATTTCTAAACAGGCGGGTTCAGGGTAAATCCGGCGATAACAAGCTCTTTTATCTACTGGGACGGAGTCTTGAACATCAGGGGCGCAGGGCGGCCGCCCTGCGGGCCTACCTTAGGAGTTACGGTGCAGACCATGGAGATGAATATCAAAAGGCCCTCCAGAGCCTGGCGGCATATGCGGTCAGGGTTGAGGAGTTATGGGTATTCCCGCCCCAGGGCTGGGAAAAGGATGGGACCATGATTTTCAATGCTACGGAAAACCGTAGGATCTATATCCATGCCCATCCAAAAGGTGATATGAAGGCTATTGCCCTGAAGGTCATCCGGGAGAACATGCCGGCAGGCCTGTTTGATGATGATCAGATGAAAAGCTATGAGGAGATGCGAAAATGGACTTTAGAGCTTTCAAAGTCATCTCCGGACGCTTCAGCCCAGCTTATGACGGGCAGGCTTCCCGTTTTCACCCAAAAAGAGTTGACTCCCCCGATGAAGGGTGTCATGGCCCTCGCCTCCTCTAGCGAAGAACCTTCCGACCTCATGCAATCCGTCTGTGTATGGATCATTCCGGGCCAGGATAAAATATATTCGGTGGCGCTGGTATCCTCAGCCCTGCCTCAGGATGGAGAGGGCATCCTGGTTTCCTTAACCGACCATATCGTCTTACCCTGACAGGAGATTGAACCATGAAGATTCTATTGTGCAAAGCCATTGTCCCGGTGCTTATTCTTTTTTTAATGTTGCCGCCGGCTCCTGTCCGGGCGGATGACTATGAGGCCTATCAGAGTGCGCAATCTTCAGTGGAAAATGCCGCCGCCAGGATACGCATGGCCGAAGGGGCCGTCGGCCAGGTGCTGATGGAGGCCATGAGCGGCAAATATGGGGAATTGCATAAATGGAGTCTCATTGATGAGAAAATGGCGGATTTGGAAAAAACCATTGATGGTTCGCTGAGTGAGATCGGCGGCCTTGCCGGCGTCCTGGTCAAAGTGAATCCGAATTACCGGTTCCCCAGTGTGGATCTCGGGCATCCCTTTGAGGGAAATCTGAATATGGCCCGCAATAAAAAACAGGAATTGCTGGAACTGGCCAAACAGGAAAACGCAAAGCTCCAGAAGCTGAACGATATGCTGGCCAAGGTGGATAAGGCGCTTTACAATGCCACCAAGGGGTCGGTCGGTGACACCATTGAGGGGTTTTTGCCCAGCGAGGTTCAGCTTGGGGGAGAGGCGGCCGTCATTGTCCTGGGGGCTTATTTCGGCCCGCCGGGAATGATGGTGGCGGGTCTTGGGGTTTTTGCCACCTTTACCTTCAATACGGTGGTGAGCATGTATTATAACGCCTCGGCCCTGGCGGACCAGATCAAGGCCCTGACCCCCATGAAGGAGATGCTGCAAACCAATAAGCAGACCGTTGAAAAGAACGTCAATGAACTGAACCGGGCGGCCCAGGAAATGCAGCAGATCGAACAGGTGCTGGACCAGCATCAGAAAAGGTTTGACGGGTTGCGGCAAAGGGTTGCCGGAGCCCAGGAAGGCTGGGGAGCCCAGGCCCAAAGCGCTTACCAGGAGAAGCAGGCCGCCGCCGCCGCCCAGGCCCGGGCATTGGCGGAAGCCCCTAAAAAACCTATTGATATCCACAGTTCAGCCTATGGTATGGGGCCCATACCGCCGATACAGCCCGGGGAGTACTCAGGCGAGATAGATAGCATTGTAACAGAGATGGAATCTTACTGTAAGGCAGTGGAAGACGGCGGTGATCCCGATAATTTCAGCGAACTGGTATCCAACTGGGAGAAAAAATGGTCTAACCAGTACGAGCCCATATGGAAAGATTATGGCAAAAAATATGAAGAATATCAGAAGGCCTCGGAGATCTGCTGGCAAAAACGGCATCAGGCGTGGTTGAACTATGTGGCCTCTTTTGATGCGCTCCGCAAATCCTATATCGGAAAATACTGGGATGAGGCGGCCCAGAGAGCCGCAGACAGTATTTCTGCAACTTATAATGCCGCTGATCAGTCCGCCCTTGCCGCCCTTGCCCCCAGCGGCCAGGCCCTTGCCGGACCCATCCGGGAAATGGCAAGGCTGAACCAGGTCCGTTCCGGCGTGATGGGACCGTTTTCCATGTATAACCAACGCGTCGTGGATGCCGTTAATTTCCACACAAGCGAATTCTGGAAAAAAACGGCTCGCTGGGGCGGAACTCTTGGTGAAGCCCTGATGAAATCCGGCCAGGCCCTTACCAGGATCCCTTATTATTCAAAGGGATATCAGGAAAGAGCTGACAATATTGATGCCGAGGCCTCACGGGCCATAGACTGGGGTGCGGACGCCATGGGCCTGAAGGCGGAATTCCTGGCCGTAGCCGATCAATTGAAAGCCATCGGCAAGGATGTCAAAGAAGGCATCCGGGCCTATGATGCCATAGCACCGGAACTCCACAGGGTCATCAATGTGGGCCGGGCCGAACTGGAAGCTTATATCGCAGCTTACGGCAAGCTGGTCAACCATCCCAGGGCCGGCCGGTATTATATGGGCGATTCACAAGAATTTGCACCCAATACCACGGAAACCTCAGAACGGGTGAAATGGATGTCGGAATATGTGAAAACCACTTTGACCTATACGGAGCCGCTATTCTTGGAAGAGGCCAAAAAAATAAATTGGGAGGGCCTTGCCCGCATTTTTGAAACCAAGGCCAATGAGTTCAATGCCTATGTGGATTGGGTGGAGCAATATATGAACCGCCAGGGAGTGGCCGCAAACCGCCTGGACAAGGTGTGCAGGGATCTTACGGGGCTTAGTTTTTACGGCTCCCGGGACGGGTTCCCCCAGGATTTCGTTCAAAAGGAGCTTTTAGCATCTGAATGGGCTTCCATCACCGTAGAGATCGAAAAATACGCGTCGGAAGCGGATTATAAAAGATTGCCCCAGGCGGGCTGGCTGCCTTGGCAGGGATTGTCCCCGGCCCAGAAACTCAATGCAGCCCAGACGCTTCTTCTCATCCGGATTAATACGGAGATGAAAAACCATGTGCAGGCCCGTTCCAGCGGCAGATTTCTACCTGTCCCTGACGACGTGGTCAAACCCTTGGAAGAGGCCTGGAAAGGGATCAAGGCCCTGTGCGTGCAGTATGAGGCCCAGGCAAAGCCCATGGCCGATAAGATGGGCAATGCCCCGGAAGATTCCGCCAAGGAAATCTCAGCCGTTGCGGAGATCTGGAACCGGATGCCTGAATTGTCTAAAAAGACGGTTAGTTCGGAATACAGTCGTTTCTTCAGGGCTGCCGAATGGTTCAGGGGCTATCTTCAATACAAGGGGAATGCAGTGAAAGTATCGCTTCTGCCCCCGGATAACAGCACCGCCGCCCAGATCGAAAACCTGATCGGCAACTACCGGGCGGAGTTGGAAAAGTGGAAAGCGCAACAGGCCAGGGAACAGGAAGAATATGAGAAACGGCAGAGAGGATATGAAGAGGAACAGGCAAGGCTGAAGGCCGAAGAAGAGGGCAAGAAGCGGGCGGAAGAGGAGAGATCCGCGGCATCCCTTTCATCTGTATCAGCTCTGTACGATCAATTCAAGCAGGCCTATGAATCACGAAATGACTCGCAGATTATGAGTTTTATGGGGGACGACTGGGAAGCCGGTGACGGGACAACTCTTTCGGATTTAGAGGAGAATATCAGCAGAAATTTCAAAACCTTTGATGAGATCAAATACAATATCCAGAATTTGAAAATAGAACTGAAATCCGAAGGGCGGTACCTGGCCAGTTATGATGTGACCATTACCAGCAGGATTTACAAAAGAAATCTAAAACACGAGGAAAAATCCTCTGTCAATGAAGAAATTGTGATAGACGGTTCCGGAAAACCAAGGATAGCCCGGACCATGAATGGTAGATTCTGGTACGTGGAATAATTTGTTGACATTTCTCACTGTTTTGTTGATAAAAAGCGTGTTCCGATTCTATTTCATGCGGTTCCTAAACCTTTACAGTTAAGCACGTAAAAGATGATGCCATGAAAAAATTGATGTTGATACTATTTCTGTGTTTGGCGGTGAGCCGCCCCGTTCCCGTTTACGGCGGGCCACGCCTCACTAATTCAGAAGATTTTACAAAGGCGGCAACCTATGGCATGAACCTGGCAACCTATACGGCTGAGAAAAAGGATGGAAAAGAGGCGGCTGCCAAACTTCTTTCCTTTGATATTATCTGGGACATTATGGGGAAGGGAGAGGAATTTTTTCTCAATGGAGACCCCAATGCCTTTCCAAAATTCAAAGATGATGTGCTGAAGGTCAAGCTTGTTCTTGATAAAGTGGCTGAGGTATCCGCAAAGATAGGCTCCGGAGAATACGATGATGCATTGATCGCATCCGTTGACGCGGTGGTCGGCACGGTGAATCACCCCGTCGTTAATGCTTTGTGGGAGGTTGTAAAACTCAGCTACGAGTCCCATAAACTGGTCAAAAGCACGAAAGCCGCGCTTCAAATCGAAACGCTGTATGGCGTGGTCAATCATGATCGAAGGCTGATCGGCTCACGCAGCGGGGATGCCCCTGCACTGATTCCCGTGGATAGTGATACCGTCACTTATTTTTTCAATAAATACCTCATCATTGATGCAGGCACCAGAGAACTTGTTAAAGCCTATGTCAAAACAAAACTGGGAGAAGATTTTCCCGAAGTTTCGACCACCATATGGGATTATCTTACCGGTTCTTCCGAGGCCATTCAGGAGGAACATGAACTTAAAAATCTCCAAGACTTTGAAAATGTCTCAAGACGCTGGATTAAATCTCTGCTTGAGGATTTGAACACCCAGGTTACAAAACAGTGGACTGAAACACGCTTCCGCCAGGAAGCAGAGAAGTTCCAACTCTTTTCCGCCCAGTTTGCCTCAGCATTTGCAGACATGGACCATGTGATTGCCTATTATGCAAAACTTAAAAATCTCGAAAAGCAAAAAGAACAATTTCCTGTCAAATTGGAAGAATTCAGAAAGATCAAGGCGGAGGCTCAGGCAAAGTATGGAGCAGCAGACACCTTGGGGAAAATAGCGATAAGAGGCAAGCTCTTTGAATTATCAGAAGACTGCCATCTGTATGCCGTGAATTCCATGATCCTCAATGCGGTTGATCTTGAAAAGCAATTTGAGGCATTGCAAATCGAGGTTCTATCTCTTGTTGTCGCTTTAGATAAAGAAATAATGGGGGCAGATAAAGAAGACCTGGTTGAAGAGGTTTATCAATCCGACCCTCCGCAAAGCTATGAAGCCTCTGTTAATGCCGTTTACAAACCCCTGCTCGATCATTACAGTGAAATGCTTTCGGAATATAAAGAGCCTCCCGCAGAGGAGGTCAAGGGGTATTTGTCAAACAATGATCCGGAAAATGCGTTGAGGGTGACTAAAGAATGGACAACAAGCCAGGATAAGCTTTTTGCCGAAGCCGAATTAAAATTTAACCAATCCCTCCCTAAATTATACAGTTCAATTCCCCATATCGTATCCAGCAATTATGATCAACGGCTTGAACTATGGGAAAAATTTGAAAAAGAAGCTTTGCCCAGCCTCTATGATCCGGACCAGGATCTTTCCGTTTATGCTAACAAAGCACCGGTATGGAAAATTGCAGAAAAAAAACTGTATAGTGCAAAAGAAATCATTCTATCGGTTAATACATTGCGATATGGCAACGATCATAAAACGCTCACGGCAATGATTGATTATTTTATGCTGGAGATTAAAAGAGTGGGCGGTGCCGTTTATCAGAACCGCATCGACTTCGGTGTTTTCCAGCAAAAGCTTTCAGGGAATTATGGGAAAGGCTATAGCGAAGTGTCGGATTTTAACCCCGACGATGTACCGGAAACTTGGCCCTCGGAGCCTAAAGATGCGTTGGACTACTTGAGAAAAAACAGTTATACCGGCATCGGAAAAATCGATGATGAGGGCGTTGCTTTGAATACCATTGGGAATCATATCCTGTCCAAGACAGGTCAAATCATGGCTCCCATGGGTACCCTTAATGCTTTGATTGCATCCTTAAGCGCCATACCGGGTGAAATATACAGGCTTGATGCCCTGAAGAAAGACTGGGAAAAATTTCCTGTCCTTGACCAGGAAACAATAGCCCAATACAATGATTTTGCCGCACCCACAAAAGAACAGGCAGAAGAGAGAGCGGCCTTTGTCGTGTTTCATGATATCAAAGAAAGTAATGCCGTCCGCCATCTTTTCGGAAGACTGGATGGATATCAGGCATGTATTGATAAAACGAGAAGACTGGTCCATTCCATCAATACAGGCGCCATGAAATCCCAGGCCCAGCAATATCTCGATGCTGTGGATACGGATCTGGGCAACAGACAAAGAGATCTGGACTATCTTACAAAGCTTTCAAAACAGTGGGAGCGCTGGTATGCAGATCAGATAAAAAACGATATTTTCATTTTGGATCGGCAATCGGGGAAAATGATGATCGGGGCGGGACTGAGGCGTTCTAAAGAGGGGAATTACGCCATTGTCGCTGAACCATACGAGCACTACGCCCTTGAAGAAGAATTGGGAAAGAATGACAAAATTGAAAAATCTAAAAATGATTTGACCCGGCTTGAGGTGTATTCCTTCATCCAGAATCATATGTCAAAGACCAAACTTCTTTTAGATTCTCTGTTCACGGCCCAGGACTTCGAGCCGGCAAAGGAAGAGAATTTTCTTTTGGGGGAATCCGTCCTTTGGAAAAGTGATTTGATCAAAGCGGAAAAGCTCATCGGCGACATTGATATTAAAAAAGACAGCTCATACAGAGATAAATTGATCGAGATATCCCAGTTGCTGCCATACACCGTGAGTTTTCCTGAAATAAAAGAGGGAAAAGAAAAAGACTATGCGGCCACATGGCAGAGTCGATACGGATTGTTCAATGATCAATTGGCCGTTGATCATCTCCAAGCCTTTGAGCTGGGGAAACAGTTTGTTCAATTAAGGGTTTTGGTGCAGGACCTTATCGCAGCCAAAGGCAGGCTGACCGAACAGGAACGGTTAAGGCTGAGCGCCGAAGAAGAACAGGCAAGGCTAAAGACTGAAGAGCAGGAGAAACAGCAGCAGGAGCAGGCAAGATCCGCCGCATCCCTTTCCGCCGTATCGGCCCTCTACGACCAATTCAGGCAGGCCTATGAATCAAGAAATGACTCACAGATTATGAGTTTTATGGGGGACGACTGGGAAGCCGGTGACGGGACCACGCTTTCGGATTTAGAGGAAAATCTCAGCAGAAGTTTCAGAACATTTGATGAGATCAAATACCATATCCAGAATTTGAAAATAGAGCTGAAATCCGAGGGCAGGTACCTGGTCGGTTATGATGTGACCATTACCAGCCGGATTTACAAAAGGAATCTGAAACACGAGGAAAAATCTTCGGTCAATGAAGAGGTCTTGATTGACGGTTCCGGAAAGCCAAGGATAGCCCGGACCATGAACGGCAGATTCTGGTACGTGGAATAAAGGCAATCATTTTAAGCTGTCGTCGGCGGTTAAACACCGCCTTTGATGAAGATCATTATTCGGGCGCTGTGCAATCATTTCCTTGCCAGCGCCAGGATACGACTTTTTCATTCTCAAGTTCGAATGTGGTTTTGCAGTTCAGTTCAATATATTGATCGGGGATTCCGCCCACACGATTTTTATAAATCGTGTTTCCCACCACGGTCTGGGTGTAGGAAGGCGGTGAGCCGGGAAGGATCATATTCCGGGACGACGAATAGACCAGAAATTTCCGGCCGCCGGTCTCATACGACTGTTGAGGCACCCCCCATTTTCTGACGAGATCTATTTCCTTGGCACCCACCCAGGAATTTAAAGCATTTTCGTAGTTGGCTCTGGTGGCACAACCGGCTAAAAAGATCAGGATGGCAGTCAGTACAACAGCCTTTTTCATGGGTGCTCCTTATCTGAAGATACGCATATGTTAAACTTTTTATCAAAATTCGTCATCGTTGTAAAGATGTGTTCTGTTGAAGTTCATTTTGGAATAAACCAGAGGCGATGACGTATCCTGAATTTAAAGTGAACAGGAGTTGGTGAAGAACTCGGCTGGTTCTATAATTTTTTAGTTGATTAATCAACCATATGCAATATTCACAATTCATATCATATCTCATAACTACTACTTCTTATTATTTAAATCGGATATTTTTTTCAGGTAAAAATTATTTTTTACTTGACAATGCAATCACGCTGCGGCTAATTATCAGCTATGAAATAGATACAGTAAAAGGGTCATAATTTTATGAGGGGTTATCTTATTTTCTAAAGAGGAGAGGGTTGTATGTCATCAAACAAGTATTTTAAGCATGAAGGACCGTGGTCGGATTCCAACGATCCCCTGATGTGTTCGGATACGGGGGACTGGCGAACCAAGCGGCCTGTCGTTGACAAGGACAAATGCATATTCTGCGGCTTTTGTGCAATCTACTGTCCGATTCAGGTGATGGAGATGGTTGAGGAGTCCTATTTTTCTCCCGACCTGGACTTTTGTAAGGGATGCGGGATCTGTGCCAAGGAATGTCCCAAAAATGCAATTTCCATGATGCCGGAGGGGGATTTTAAGAAATGATTACAAAAGTGCAAAAAAAATCACAGATTAAGGTTATCACAGGGAATGCCGCCGCCGCCATTGCTGCAAAACTTGCCCGGCCGGATGTGGTGGCAGCTTACCCGATTACTCCTCAAACCGAAGTAATTGAACAGATTTCCCAGTTCCATGCAAATGGGGAAATGGATTGCGAGCTGATTACTGTTGAAGGCGAAAACTCAGCCATGAATGCCGTTATGGCAGCCTCCCTTGCAGGCGGAAGAGTCTTTACAGCCACTTCTTCCTGGGGGCTTGTCTTTATGTATGATGCCATTCTTGCTGCGGCAGGAGCAAGAGCGCCGATTGTCATGGTGAATGTCAATCGTGAAACCCCGGGGATTATAGCGGTATCGTCAGGCCAGCAGGACATGATTTCCACCCGGGATGCGGGATGGATATTTTTGATTGCTGAAGATTGCCAGGAAGTTCTGGATCTGGTTCTCCAGGCTTACCGCCTGGCTGAAGATTATGATATCCAGGTGCCGGTCATGGTTCATTATGACGGGTTCTACCTGTCTTATCTGTCCGAGGGAGTGGATGTGCCTATCCAGGAAGATGTGGACCGTTTTTTATCGGTGTTAAAGACTCAGCCCGAGAGAACCAAACTGGTACCGGGCGGACGGTTGGGCTGCGGTTCCCACGGTATCCTGGGGGGATATCTGGAGCTTCGGCACAAACATGTTTCTGCCATGGAAAGAGCCAAAGCCAAATTCCAGCAGATTGATAAAGAATATGAAGAGATTTTCGGCCGCAGTTATGGCGGTCTGGTGGAAGAATATCGGATGGACGATGCCGATGTGGTTCTGGTAGGTTCAGGCTCTATGTGCGGTACCATTAAATCGGTGATTGATGAAAAACGTGAGGAAGGGGTCAAGGCCGGCCTTTTAAAAATGAGAATGTACAGGCCCTTTCCCAGCGAAGCCATGATTAAAGCGCTTAAAGGCAAAAAAGCCATTGGCGTGGTGGACAGAAGCCTTTGCTTCGGATTCAAGGGCGGTCCGATTTATACCGAACTCAAGGCCTTTGAAACAAAGCTGGGCGGTTCAAAAATGATCAGTTTTATCGACGGTATTGCAAACACGGACATCACAAAAATCAATGTTGCAACCATGATTGATACAACCTGTGATCTTGCTGCGGGCAAAAACGTTCGTGAAGTCACCTGGGTTTCATATCCTGAAGCCCAGGAAGAGGGAGGGCTTTAATATGACGGAAAAAAAGAAAGACAATCTGACTAAAGTGATGGATTACCTCAAACATGAGGACCCTTTTTCAAAAGGTGTGGCATTCTGTCCCGGCTGCGGTCTTGAGCTTTTATTGCGATTTATTCCCCAGGTCATGGGCAATGATATCGTGATTACCGGGACCCCGTCCTGTTCAGCACCGGTTCTTCTCGGTCAGAACAATCAATCCTGGCATACCCTTTCATACTTTGGAACCTTGATGACCGGTGCTGCCGCCAATGCCACAGGTCTTGCCCGCTATTACCGGAAAGCCGGGATCAAAAATACGGTGGTCTGTTTCAACGGGGACGGAACAGCGGCCGATATCGGGTTTGGAAATCTGTCCGGCGCAGCCGAAAGAAATGAGCCCTTTATCTATATTTGCTATGACAATGAAGGATATATGAATACCGGTATCCAGAAAAGTGGAACCACTCCCTTTGGAGCCACCACCACCACCACTCCCTTTGGTTCTGCTTCCAAAGGAAAGAACCTGAGACGCATGAATCTGGCTCTGAAAATGGCCATGCACAAGATTCCCTATGCCGCAACAGCAACCCTGAGCGACCTTGACGATCTGGCCAAAAAACTCTTGAAAGCCAAAGAAGCTAAAAAAAGAGGCTTTGCCTTCCTTCATGTGTTTGCACCCTGCACCACCGGCTGGGGATTTGCCCCGGAAAATACCATTGAGGTCTGCCGGAGAGCGGTGAAGACCAATTATTTTCCGCTTTGGGAAGCAGAAAACGGCAAAATCAGGATGACCAAAACCGTTAAAAAACCCAAACCTGTATCCACCTATACCGAACTCATCAAAAAATTTGCTCATCTGAGCCAAGAGGATCTTCAGATTCTTCAGGATGACGTGGATTATGAATACTGCATGTTGGGCGGCTTGAGCTTACTGGAAGGGGAATGTCGGCTGCCGGCATCCTTGGAAGATTAAAGGAGGAAATGCAAAATGAGTGAAGTCAGATTTCATGGTAGGGGGGGGCAGGGGGTTGTCACCACTTCAAAAATTCTAGCCAATGCATTTGCCAGAACCGGACAGTTCGGTGCCAGTTTTCCCATGTTCGGATTTGAAAGAAGAGGCGCACCTGTGACAGCCTTTGGAAGGTTTTCCGATAAGCCGATAAGAGAGAAAACCCAGATTTATAACCCGGATATTATTGTGGTGCTGGACCCGAGTCAGAAAAATTCTCCTGCCGTGTTTCAGGGATTGTTGCCGGGCGGCATGATGCTTCTGAATGATGCCGACAATAAGGTCGGCGTCTCCCACGAGAATCTAAGAAAACTCGGGATTATCAATGCCAACAAAATCGCTGTGGAAGAAATCGGCCTGTCCATACCCAATACGGTAGTGGTCGGCGCCTTTGCCAGGATGTCGGGGCTATTGGATATTGAACCGTGCTGTGAAGCCCTGGAAGATTATTTTTCCGGGAAAAAGCTTGCCGCTAATATTGTATGCGCCAGAAGAGGGTTTGAAGAAGTCGAATTATTTGATCTTTAATGCCAGGGGAAAATTTAGATCAATAAGGGGATAACTTTAATTTTATAAAGGAGTTCTTATGCCTAGATGGGGAATGGTAATTGACGTAAAAAGGTGTATTGCCTGCTGGGGCTGCACCATAGCATGTAAAGAGGAACATTTTCTTCCTCCGGGGGTATTCTTTAACAGGGTCCTCATCGGAGAAACCGGGAAATTTCCGTCATCCAGCAAACTGATTTATCCGATTCTTTGCAACCACTGTTCCGATGCCGCCTGTGTGGAAGCTTGCCCCACCGGGGCGACCTATGTGAGAGAAGACGGGATCGTGGCCATTGACGATAAAAAATGCGTGGGATGCAGGGCCTGTCTTGTGGCCTGTCCCTACCAGCAAAGAACCTATTATGACCAAAAGGTCAAAAGCAAGGAATATTTTCCGGGCCAGGGGAAAACTGAGATGGAACTCATCGGGGAAAAATTGTACCCTTTCAAACTCGGAACCGTAATTAAATGTAATTTTTGTTCGGAAAGAATAGAAGCCGGTTTAAAAAAGGGTCTTACACCGGGTAAGGATGAGGATGCATCTCCTGCGTGCGTGAATATCTGTCCGGTGAACGCCAGGGTTTTCGGGGACCTGGATGACCCCAACAGTGAAATCAACCGTATGATCATGGAGAACAAAGGCAAACAACTCCGGAAAGAATTTGGTACTGAACCGGCAGTCTATTACATTGATTAATTTACAGGGGGAAATATGACCTATAAAACAGATGAAATTTGGGAAGACAAATGGGTAAATACCACCTGTGGCGTATGTTACTGCGGTTGCGGCGCAAAAGTCAGGGTGGTCAACGGGGTTCCCGTCAAAATTGAGGGAATTAAAGAAAGCACCATGGGCGGAAATAATGCAGGGCTCTGCGGCAAGGGCGCGGCAGGGCTCATGTATTACCATGACCCCAACCGGATTAAAAAACCGCTTCTGCGGACCAATCCGGAAAAAGGGATCGGGGTGGACCCGAAATGGAAGGAAATCGAATGGGATGAGGCCCTAGACATCATTGCCACCAAGATGAAAAAAATCATGGAAGATGATCCCAACAAAATCCTTTTTACCAATCAGACCATGAGGGCCAGTGACGGGCCCCATAACCACCCATATTTTTATGCCCAGGCCTTCGGCGTCAAGAACAACGGGAATTTTATCATCGGCGGCGGCAGTCTTCACTGCGGAAATGCCTGCCATATGCTGGGCGGGTTGATCCACGGCGCCTGGTCCATTGCACCGGACTGGAGATATACCAAATATGTTCTGAAATGGGGCTCCAGCAAAGGCACCGGTTCCGGACATTCCGCCATGACCAACGCCCGGCTTCGGGCCGATGCGGTCCGCCGCGGCATCAAGGAAATCGTATTTGATCCCATGGGCAATTTTGCCGGCGGCAAGGCCACCGAATGGGTGGCCATTCTCCCGGGTACGGATACGGCCGTGGGGCTGGCCATTGCCAATTATATCGTGAATATACGCGGTGAAATGGACCTGATTTATCTGAAGGCCAAAACCAATTTTCCGTACCTGATTAAAGAGGACGGCACCTATATGCGTCATGTAGAGAGCAACAAGCCCTTGATTTATGACGAAAAAGATAAGGTGATCAAAGAATATGACGATAAGACCCTTGCCTTTGAGGACTGTGCCCTTTATGGTGAATACGAATATGAGGGGGAAAAGGTCAGACCCTGCTTTGTGCCGTTTAAAGAGCATCTGAAACAGTATACCATTGAATGGGCCGCCGAGGTATCCACGGTTCCGGCCGCCAAGATCCTGCAGGTGGCCAAGGGCTGGGTGGACAATGCCCAGATCGGTTCCACCATCACCCTTGAAGGCAAAACTTACCCGTACAGACCGGTTTCATCGGTGACCTTCCGCGGGTCCCAGGGCCATTCCAACGGGATTCACCAGGTGGCGGCCATTGATCTCATGAGCCAGTTGGTCGGAGCCGAAGACGTACCCGGCGGAACTCTGGGATGGCCTGCCATCCGAAGGGCCTATCCGGGAGGGAATTATGAACAGACCTGCACCGTGGGAACGGATGGGGTAATTGTTCCCTCCGTGTTCTATTCCCATGATCCCTGGCCGGTTCATGCCCCCAGCTATCCGGCCACCAATATGGGCTGCGTGGACCTGTGGACCCATTGCACCCTTTCCCATATCCCCTATGTGGAGGAAATGGAGTACATCCACGAGAAGCTCGGTATGAAGGCCAAGCCGGAAATGATTTTCGGTATCTCGGCCAATTTTGTCATCAGTAATTCCGACTGGGCAGCGGCCATTAAAAATTTCAAAGACTGTTTTGTGGTTCAGTTGGATCTGTGGGTCAATGAAACCGACCAGGCCATTGGTGATATCATCCTGCCGGACGTGTCTTATCTTGAAAAAGACTGCTGGTCTTCTGAAATAGACGCCTTCTTCTTCTCCGGCTCACCCTCCTATGAAGACTGGTATGTGCACATGCAGCAGCCTGTGGCCAAACCGGTGGGGGAATCCCGGTTCTTTATGGATGTGTATATTGATATTGCCAACCGGGTAGGCGTTCTGGATAAATTCAACGCCAAACTGAATTCCTACTACGGCGTCAAAGATCCGGAACTCCAGATCAAGCCCGGTGAAGTTTTAACCTGGAAGCAGATTGGGGAGAGATTCCTCAAATGGGTGTATGGCAAAGAAGGGGCGGAGAAGGTTCAGAAACAAGGCTATGCCACCTGGCATAAACCCATTGACGATGTCTACTGGCGGTGGAATATTGATACCCGGTGCCCGGTGTATATGGAATACCTGATTCATGACAAACGGGGCATGAAGAAGATATTTGATGAGGTCGGATTTGATCTGTGGATGGATTGGGATCAGTATACACCGCTGCCGAGCTGGTTCTGGCCAGAATCCCACAAGGACCTGGACAATGAATTTGATCTGCTGGCATTTTCCTACAGGGATATCCTGCATACCAACAATACCACCTTCCAGAATCCGTATATTGATGAAGTCTCCAAGATGTGTCCCTACACCTTTACCATCACCTTGAACACCACCATGGCCAAACAGAGGGGGCTCAAAGACGGAGATATCATCTGGATCGAAAACAAATATGGTGTTAAAGAAAGCGGTATTGTCAAGACCATGGAGGCCCAAAGCCCGAAAGTTATCGGGATTGCCGGCCAGGGCGGATTGTGGGCCGACGGAAGGCCCATTGCCAAAGGCAAAGGCGCCAATTTCTGCAAGCTTTTACCGGCAAAATTCAGATATTTCGACCCGGTTGCCGGTAATATGGAAACCGCTGTTGCAGTTAAAATTTATAAAGAATAAAGGAGGGATGAAAAATGAGTAACAAAGACCATGAACTGATCCAAACCATGTTTCCTCCTGACGGCAGCGGGCTAAAACCCTATGAATGGATGGTGAACCCTACCCGTCAGCAGCAATGGATAGATAATCAGGGTGTTTTCCTGTGGCTGGCCTTTTTTTTCTCTGAAATCGGGGCCGGCTTGTATTTTGTATCGCTTTTTTATGAGTTTAAGGCCGGCCTGGTTCTGGGATGGCTCATCACCCTTGTCCTTGGCGGTGTGATTCATATCCTCTATCTCGGCAACCCCTTACGGGCCTGGCGGATGCTCATGAAGCCCAATACATCGGAACTGTCCCGTGGCATCTGGATCATAGGGGTTTTTGCGGCCCTGGGCTTTGTCCAGATCATCACCAGCGGCGGTTTTAATATTGTATTGAATATCATCATGGGAATTTTATGCCTTCTCATCATTACCCATGGGTTTGCCACCATGAATGTGATCCGGGCCCTTCCGGCCTGGAGTTCCACCATGGTGCTGCCTTTATCCGTAATTTCCGGCGTATGGGTGGGACATCAGCTCTTGCAGTTCATGTTTGCCGCTTCAAAGCCTGCAGAAATGGCTGCCGGAATGGAAGTGTGGGCGGAAGTGTTTTTCTTTGCCTATGTGCTTTGTATCGTTCTTTATGTCTGGGGGACCTATCACAGCAATGAAATCGGAAAGGCATCCATCCTTATGCAGGTAACAGGAGAGCTCAAGCGGATTTCTCTTATCGGTGTGGCAGGTCTTGGGGTCGGGCTTCCGCTGATTCTGACCCTGATCATGTGGGGAGGGGATACCAATGCCTTCTGGATCTTTTTGAGGCTGGCTTCTGTGATTGCCGGTGATCTTGCCGTACGCTACGTCATTATGAAAAGCGCGGTATATAAACCGCTTTTAACACGGCAATAACCCAAGGTTCTAACATTGGCGGGCAGGGAATCATATTTCCTGCCCGCCTGTTTTTTGGGATAGGGCGGTTAGGGAAAAATAAAATTAGGGATTGAAAATAAAAGGGAAAGGGGATAATTATAGCTATATCATAGACAAGATAAAGCTGTTATCTTATATGTTTAAGCAGTTAAGACTAAATGCGGAAAGTTTATCAATTGAAAAGAGCAATGCGAAGAAAATGACAATGAAAAATTGGGTATTTTATCTATTGATGTCACATAGGATGCCATATGGCGGATAAAGAGAAACAGGAAAAAAATACGGAAAAGAAACCTGAACTTCAGCCAAAGGTAAAATTTGAAGTATATGGTGAAGAAATGATCGAAAAAGAAGTAAAATCCAGCGGCAACAGCGGAAGAATCTATCTTCCGCCAAACTGGGTCGGGCATACGGTGAAGATCATTAAGGTAGACTAACAATGGAGGATCTTGTGGAACACGCAGTTAACATAAGAGAAATCACTCTTGAAGATGCAGCAGCCATTCAAGAGATCAGAAGGGCAATCTCAGAGGAAGACGGCGCTGTGGATTTTGAAAAATTTATTGAGCAGCAGATATCTGAAAATAGAGGCAAATTAAGCCTGGTGGCCGTCATTAACGGAAGAGTTGTGGGATATATGATCAGTACCGTCCTGTATGCCGGGTTCGGGATCAAAAAAAGTGCCTGGATTATGGCCATCGGTGTCCACCCGGAATATATGGGGCAGGGGATAGGATTGACCCTTGCCCGGAAGATTTGTGATATCTATAAAGAAAAAGGAATTAAAAATATCTATTCTTCGGTTCTCTGGGATTCAACCGATGTGCTGTCCTTTTTTAAGAAACTGGGATTTGAGAGAAGTGAATTTATCAACCTGAAAAAGAAATTGTAGCGGTCCGCGATCCCGGACTCGTCTTTTCCTGAAGGAGCGGCTCGAATGTCGAGTCTTCTGAGTATTGGACTGATTGTGTTGATGGTCTGCCTTTACTTCAGCAGGTCTATCTCAAAGGAAGCTCTGGAACTTCTTACGGACCAGGAAAAATATCTTCTTGAAAAACAATTTACCGGCACAGGCAATCGTCTTCACCTGGTACCCATCATTGTCTGTTTTGCAACGTATATGCTTGTCAGCTATTTACAGCCTTCTTTTTCCAGTGCGGCCTTTGTTGTATTTATCCTTTTTTTTCTATTTTTTCTATTTTTAAATTCCATTCGGGCCCTCCGGAAAATGAAGGACACAGATCTTCCGGCAGCCTATATCAGGGAATATCGACATTCCAGATGGATATATAATATGGGGTTTGTTTTGTGTGGCGGTATCCTCTTATATGAAACCGTGTTTTCAGGCGGATGAATATACCCTGACCCTTCTCCGTTTAAATTTTAAACTGGCTGACCAGATTTTCAAGCTGAACGGCAAGCTTCATCAATTCATCCGCACTGTTTTCCACCTGGGCGCTTTTTTCGGAAATGCCATGGGAGTTTTTATCCACATCCACCATATCCCGGCTGATCCGGCCAGTGGAATCATTGGTATGGTTTACATTGGCATTCACATCCTGGATGCCGTTATAGGCATTTGAAATATTGACGGCAATCTCCTTGGTGGTCACCGACTGTTCTTCCACGGCAGATGCAATTTGAGCGATAATGGAATTGATATTGTGGACCACTTCCAGGGTATTGTTCATTTCAGTGGTTGATTTTTGAACCATTTTTTGAATTTCATTGACTTTATCCCCGATTCCTTGGGTGGCTTTGGCCGTCTGGTGTGCAAGGGCTTTAATTTCATTGGCCACTACGGCAAATCCTTTTCCGGCTTCGCCGGCCCTTGCCGATTCAATGGTGGCATTGAGGGCCAAAAGGTTGGTCTGCTCGGAAATCTGGTTGATGGCCTCAGTCACCTTTCCGATCTCAACGGCGGCATTTCTTAATTCCGATAACCGGTCGGAAGAATTCTGAGCCTGCACAACAGCCTGTTCCGCAATGGACCGGGCATTTTCGGAATTCTTTGCAATCTCATTAATGGTGCTGGTCATTTGTTCGGTGGCCGAGGAAACCATGTGGATATTGGAAGAAGCCTCATCCATTTTCAGGGTGATATGGCTGATATTTTCAGACATGGCCATCAAGGCATCATTCACGCTGTTGGATTTGGCATTCATCTCACTGGAGCCCGTTGACATGATATGGGAAAGATCGGAAAGGCCTGTGGAGGAAAGACTTAAGGCAGAGGCATTGCTTGAGATATTGGCGATGATGCCCTGGAGTTTGTCCATAAAAATGTTAAAGCAACCGGCCAGTTTTCCTATTTCATCTTTGGATTTGATATCAAGCCGTATGGTCAGATCTCCCTCTCCCCTGGCAAGATCATCAAGACCGCCTACAATTCTAAGGATGGGGTTGATGAACGAATTGGCAAAAATAATGGTTACCGGGATGACCAGCAGGATACACACAAGGGCCACAATGCATAAAAGTTTGATAATCTGCCATGAATTGTTTTTAATGATCTCATCGGACAAAAGAGATGCCGCTATTCCCACAAAGGTTTTGCCGTTGTATAAGGGGAGAGCCCCCTGGATATAGGAGGCGTTTTCCAGGTTGAGGTGGCTCACAAAGGTTTCCTGTTTTTCAAGGCTGTCAGGTGTCTCTTTATGGGGAATATGGGAGAGGTCCGGTTTTTTATAGTCCGGCAGGGTTCCGATGAGAAAACGGTCCTTTGAAAACAGGTTGATCTTCATGCCGGTGACCTGGGACATTTTATCTGTAAAATCTTTTTTAAACTGAAAAGAGGTTTGAACAAATCCAAGCTGCTTGGCCTCTGTTTGACCCCTGGCTGCATTAAACACATCCCCGATAATAGGGACTGATGCGACAATATTAATACTGTTGCCTGAAGCATCAAAGTCAACGGATGGCTTTGTGATGAGGGTTTGGCCGTAATTCACGGCAATGCCGGCGTCAGGGAAGGCTTCGGTTTGCTGATAGGCATCCCGTGTGGCAGCATCTCCCTTGTTCAGGGATGCAACAAAAAAAGAAATTTCTTTTTGTGAACCTGCCGGGGTTTCCTCTGATTTGGCAGGACCCGCAGCCGTCATTGATGCGTAATGCACATAACCCAGGATATCCGAGGCTTCTCCACGGACGGCAAAGGCCTTAAGATCGCCTTCCATATCATAGATGGCCATTTTATAGAGGTCACTGGTCTGCCCGACCTGGTAAATGGCGCCAACGATGGTCTGATATTGGGCGTGCAGGAGGCGTATATTGGGTTCCCGTTTGTTTTCATTCAGATATGCAATTTTGGATGCCATTTGATTGGCCGAGGCCATTTGCAATGCATCGGCCATGAGCTTATTCTGCTTGTCCAAAAGATCCTGCCGGATGACATTGACGGCGCTTAAGACCTGTTTGTCGGCAATATTGTTGTTCTGCTTTGTAACTAAAACGGAAACAAGGGACAAGGTAGCGATCATGATAAGAATCACCAGTCCAATGGCGCCAAAAATCAATTTCTTTTTAAGGGACATGTTTTTTCCTTCCGCAAATCTTTAGGAGCGGTAAATCAATTGGTCATAAAATGCCTGTATCTTTTTTGTCAGGGGCCCCGGTACACCGTGGCCGATTTTTTCCCCATCCGCTTGAATAATAGGCTGTATTTTCATAACGGTTGAACATAAAAAAGCTTCATCGCAATGATAAAATTCATGGATCTGATAAGGTCTTTCCTCAACTGCAATTTTTTCTTTTTTGCAGATCCGGTTGATGATGACCTCTCTGGTGATCCCCGGAAGGACATGGTTGTCAAGGGGGTGAGTGATAAGGGTCTGTCCTTTTATCATAAAGATATTGGTGCAGGTTCCTTCGAGAACATGACCCTCCTTGGATATGAAAACCGTATCAGCCAGGCCCGCTTTTCTGGCCCGGTGCTGTTCCAATGCAGCGGGAAGGAGCTGAACGGTTTTGACATGACACATGCCCCATCTGTAATCCTCGCAGGTTCTGATGCGAATGCCTTTGGTATTCACGTCGGTATCCAGGCGGGAAAGGTCTTTTATGGTCATGGTGATCTGGGGAGGGACCCTATTGGTATAACTGTGGGCTCTGGGTTCGACCCCCCGGGATATCTGAAGATAACACCCTGCCCTTGCGTATTCTGAAACCTGAAACAGTTTAATGATCTGATCTTTCAGCTCCGGTATGGAAACAGACGGAAAATCGATCAATTCCATGGAGGTTTCAAGCCTTTTCAAATGTTCATCCAGACAGAAGATTTGATAATTAAAGCTTTCAATGAATTCATAGACGGCGTCACCAAATTGGTAGCCCCGATCCTCGATGGAAACAAAAGCGTCTTCGATTCTAATGATTTGACCATTTAAACAGGCAAAATCCGGCATGGAAAGGCTCCTGAATATGGATTGACCGGCTTTTCAAGGCACGGCAGGTTTTTCCCCTTTGTCGGCAGGAAACGGGCTAAATTTAGAATAGGGAAAACGGCTTTGTCAAGAAGAGAATTGATTTTATGAGGTATTTCGATCTTTTGCCGGTTTTTCCTCTAAACTAAAATCATAGTATGGCTTGACAAATGAGTGCCCCATGAATATAAACAAACGACGTAAGTAAGTGCGTGATGCAGGCTGTACCAGGCGGGTCAAAACGCTGATAATATAGCTATTTTCGCAATTGGCCCAGATTTTTTAACATAAACTGAGCTTTAGTTAAAGGGGGAGTGTCGTATGAAAAACGTATTAAAGGTTTTTATTGCAGTTTGTTTCCTGTTCAGCGTGACGGCAATGCCGGCCGTTGCAGGAAATGTCGTTAAATTACAAAAGGGTGAGCCGGTTCATCTGGCCTATTGGTTTGTAACATCAGGAGCCAATACCTCTCTTGGGATGGATACGTTCCGCGGTGTTGAGATTGCCATTGAAGATTTCGGCGGAAAACTCAAAGGCCATCCTATTAAACTGACCGGCCAGGATGAAATGTGCGGACCGGAAGGCGGCCAGGCAGCGGCTTCCAAAATTGCATCCGATCCTACAGTGATTGCATCCATTGGGTCTAACTGTTCCAGCGCTGCAAAACCCGGTGTGCCCATACTCTGGAAGATGGGAATCCCCAATGTGTCTCCCTCCAACACCGCCCCATTTTTGACTGATCCCGCCAGCGGACCGGATTTTGACGGTTATCTGAGGACCTGCCACAATGATAAGGTTCAGGGCGCCGTTGCTGCTGAATTTGCATTCACAAAACTGGGTCTTAAAAAAGCAGCCACCATCCATGACGGCAGCGTTTATGCAGAACAACTCCAGCAGGTATTTGCAGACACGTTTACCAAGCTGGGCGGAACCATTACCTCCCAGGAAGCGGTTTCCCCGGGAGATACGGATATGAGGCCGGTTCTGACAAAGATTGCCAGCGGGAAACCTGAATTTATATATCTTCCCATGTTCATTGCCGAATCAGGCCATGTGACCCGTCAGTGCAAAGAAGTTGCCGGTTTGGAAAAGGTTGCCCTCATGAGTGCCGATGGTTCTTTTTCTCCGGATTTCCTGAAAGCTGCCGGCAAGGCCGTTATCGGTATGTATCACTCCAGCCCTGACTTTTCAGCCCTGGGTGATTCCTATGGTAAATTTCTTGAAAAACACAAGGCAAAATATGGTATAAGCCCGGAAGCGCCCTTCCATGCCCATGCCTATGATGCCGCAATGCTGATCCTCAATGCCATTGATAAGGTTGCCGTTGTTTCAGGCGATACCCTTGAAATCGATAGAGAAGCCCTTGTCAAGGCAATGTATGCAACAAAAGGCATGAAAGGCCTTACAGGAACCATTACCTGTGATGAACATGGTGACTGTGCCGATCCTAAAATTGCCGTCTACAAGACCAGTGAAGCCGACCTTAAAGCCGGCCTAATGCCGACGGTACCGTTCTGGAAAAAATACTAAATTGACCCTGACGACATCCGGTGATGAGAACGCAAAACCGGATGTCGTCTGTTTCGTGGGATAAAAAATAATCAAGGCCTGTTTCCGGGATTTTTTAAATGGTCTAACTATTTACCCTGATCGGATACACATTATTTTTTATCATTGGGATGGAGGATAAATGTTTCAAAAATGGAAAGATAGGGTGACGGTAACCGACATTGTCATGTGGATGATCGGCGGAACCCTGTTGTTATTGTGTTTATGGGGATCAGTTTCCACGATCAGGGCAGGCCTGTATACAAAAAGTCACTGGATAGACTTTTTAATTTTCGGACTGGCGCAGGGTAGTATCTATGCATTGATAGCCACCGGCTACACCATGGTCTACGGTGTTCTGAAAATGATCAATTTCGCCCATGGTGAGGTTTTCATGAGCGGGCCGTTCACCGGTTATTTTGTTGCCACCGCCATGTGGCGCAGTGATTTTCTGGATAATCATCCGATTATGGCCATTGTTGCCATTTTTGCCGTGGCCATGTTCGTGTCCACCATGGTTGCTTTTCTGGTGGAAAAAATCGCCTACAGGCCTTTGAGGGGAGCCCCCCGGTTGATCCCATTGATCACGGCCATCGGCGCATCCTTTTTCCTTCAGTATCTTTTTAAAGGGCTTTACGGCTCCGGGGTCAATGCGTATCCGGACATTGAGATCCTTAACGGATTCTGGATGATTTTTGGCATAAGAGTTCTGAAAATTCAGGTGATTGTCATCATTGCAGCCATTGTGCTCATGTTGGTCCTGTATAATTTTATCATGCTGACACGGGTTGGAAAAGCCATCCGGGCTGTATCAGAAGATAAGGAAGCGGCAGCCCTCATGGGAATCAATGTAGATGCCATGATTTCCACTACCTTTATCATTGGCGGTATGGCCGCCGGTGCGGCCGGTGTTCTATATGCCTTGATGTTTAAACAGGTACATTTTTTCATGGGATTTCTCCCGGGATTGAAGGCCTTTACTGCAGCAGTTCTCGGCGGAATCGGAAATATACCGGGGGCTATGCTGGGCGGTATTTTTTTAGGGTTGATCGAATCTGTGGCTCCGGCTCTATTCCTTGATGGTCTTGGGATCATTGCGCCTTACCAGCTTAAAGACGCCATTGCGTTTACCATGCTGGTAATGGTTCTGATTTTCAGGCCCACGGGAATTCTGGGCGAACGTTTAGCCTCTAAAAAGGCCTAAAATTAATAAAGTTTATATGGTGAGGGTATGACTAAAGCTCAATCTTTGTGGAATCAAGGTGTTAAAATAGGAGCCATTGGTGGTGTCAGTGTTCTGATAATATCCCTTATCGGGATGGTGGAATCCTTTGGAAAACGTGACATCATTGCCGGGGTCCTGCCGATGGGTGTGGCGATAGCGTTGATTATCTCCATTCTTGCGGCCTATATGGCGGCCAAAAAAACACCGATTTCAGATAAATCCATTCAATTTGCCAATGCCGTGGTGTCCGGTCTTGTGATTTCCGGATTCCTTGCAGCATTCGTGATGATAGGACGTTCGTTTAATATCCGGGAAATGTTGGTCGGGGCTTCCCCGGTACTTTATAGCATACTGACCGGCGGGGTTGCCGGTGCCGGCGGTATATTTCTGCTTCTCTTGACAGGCCTTCTGTGTGGTGCCTTTGCAGGCATCCTTTACATGCTCAGGGATCTGCCGAGAAGACTCACGGTGAATGCACTGCTAACGATTTTCATCCTGGGGTTGTTGCAGGAATTGATATTGCCCATCTTAAAGGCCTGGGATGTCGGCATGATCAATTATTTGGCGGGTCTGTTCTATACATTAAATGGCCTGACCCCAGTCGGGGCCATCCTGTCCGTGGTGATTTTCTGTATTCTATACCTTCTTTGGAACGCCAATCAGGGGGCCATCAAATCCAAATATGCCGCTTTGCCCAAAGAGGCCCGGAAAAAATCACAGATCGCTGCCCTTATTGTTCTTGCCGTTATTCTCATTGTGCTGCCCCAGTTTTTGGGATTGTTTTTAAGCGAGGTGATCACCATTGTCGGCCTTTATGTTCTTCTGGGGCTCGGACTGAATATTGTTGTCGGATATGCCGGGCTTCTGGATCTCGGCTATGTTGCATTTTTTGCCATTGGCTCCTATGTGGTGGCCTTGCTGACATCTCCGCAGATTTTCGCATTTGGACTCAATTTCTGGCAGGCCCTCCCCATTGCTGTCATCTGTGGTATCTTAGCCGGTGTTATGCTGGGTATCCCGGTGCTAAAGATGCGGGGGGATTATCTGGCCATTGCTACTTTGGGGTTTGGTGAAATCATCCGCATTCTGGTGCTTTCCGATTTCCTAAGACCATGGCTGGGAGGTGCCCAGGGGATCGGTTCCATTCCCAATCCGAATCTTTTCGGATTTCAGATGGTAAAACCCCAGCACATATATTATCTGCTTCTTGCGGGCATCATTCTGGTCATATTTATTTCTCTCAGGCTCAAAAAATCAAAGATCGGAAGGGCATGGATGGCCATGCGGGAGGATGAAGACGTGGCCCAGGCCATGGGGATCAATCTTGTGGCCACCAAGCTTCTGGCCTTTGCAACCGGTGCTGGATTCTCTGCTTTGAGCGGGGCCATTTTTGCCAGCAAGATCGGTTCGGTGTATCCCCACAGTTTTAATGTTTTTATTTCCATCAATGTGGTGTGTATCGTCATTATCGGCGGTATCGGGAGCCTGCCCGGAATTGTTGTGGGTGCAGCGGTTCTGATGGGTCTTCCCGAGCTTTTAAGGGAATTTGCCGAATACCGGATGTTTGTCTATGGCGTGGCCCTGGTCATCGTGATGCTGTTAAGACCGGAAGGCCTTTTGCCTGAAGCGCGGCATAAAATGGAATTTCATGATGAAACAGAAGCCGGCGCCAAAACCGTTGCTTAGCCCGGAGGAAATCTTATGATTTTATTAAGTATACAGGAAATGACAAAACGGTTTGGTGGGTTGGTGGCACTGAACGAATTGAATATCAATGTAAAGGAAAAATCCATTCATAGTATTATCGGTCCCAACGGCGCCGGAAAAACCACCTTTTTCAACTGTCTCACCGGATTCTACCGTCCTGAGGAGGGGGAAGTCATGTTTAACGGGCAGTCCATTGTCGGGCTTTCACCGGACCGAATCGTCCATAAAGGCATTTCCAGAACCTATCAGAATATCAGGCTGTTTCCGAATTTAACCGCTCTTGAAAACGTCATGGTGGGATATCACGTACACCTTAAATCAGGCTTTTTCGGGCCTATCCTGGGCCTGAAAAAAACGAGGATGGAAGAAGAAAAGGCCCGGCAGATTGCTTTTGACCTTTTGAAATATGTAAAAATGGAAGGAAAAGAAGATACCCTGGCCAAGAATTTCCCCTATGGTGAGCAAAGGAGACTTGAGATGGCCAGAGCCTTGGCTTCCCAGCCAAAACTACTGCTTCTGGATGAGCCCACGGCTGGTATGAATCCAAAAGAGACCCAGGACATGATGGATTTTATCCAGCATATGCGGGGGGAACTGGGGATTACCATTATTCTGATTGAGCATCAGATGCGGGTGGTGATGAATATTTCCGATATTGTTACCGTATTTGATTACGGAAAGATGATTGCAGAGGGCTTGCCCGAAGAGATCAAGAACAACAAAACCGTTATCGAGGCTTATCTGGGGACCGGTGAAGCAGCAGAAGCGCATTGATCGGGCAGCACGATAATTGCCGGCAACCGGCTGAAATTTATAAAACATCAATTGAGGTCAATCAATTATGGCAATGCTTGAATTAAGAAACGTGCATGCCCATTACGGGAAAATACATGCTTTAAAAGATATTTCAATAACCGTCAATAAAGGCGAGATCGTTACTTTGATCGGTGGTAACGGGGCAGGCAAAAGCACAACCCTGAAAACCATCAGCGGTACTTTAAAACCGTCGGCAGGACAGATTTTTCTGGATGGTGAAGATCTGGGGGCCTATCCAGCCCACGAAATTGTTACCAAGGGAATTGTCCAGGTACCGGAGGGCCGCAGGGTTTTCGGCCAGTTGACGGTATTGGAGAATCTTGACCTTGGCGCATTTACATCAAAAGACAAAAAAAGAGATGCCGGGACCATTGAAAAGATTTTTCATATGTTCCCAAGACTTGCGGAACGCTCAAAGCAGCTTGCCGGAACTCTGAGCGGCGGTGAGCAGCAGATGCTGGCCATGGGAAGGGCTTTGATGGCGGCTCCTAAAATCCTGCTTCTGGACGAACCCTCCATGGGTCTTGCCCCGGTTCTTGTGGACTCTGTCTTTGACACCATAAAAGCCCTCCATGCCGAAGGAACAACCATTCTTCTGGTTGAACAGAATGCCCGGATGGCGCTTAAAACAGCCTCCCGCGGTTATGTCATCCAAACGGGAAAAGTCATCCTGGAAGATGATGCCAAAAAGCTCCTTGAGAATGAGATGGTCAAAAAAGCCTATATGGGGGATTAACTTTGAGAGATCAGCCGCTGTTGCATGAAATAGCCGCGGCGGCTGGCTCCCCTGCCCCTACCCTCCTGTACTCCCTGCCCGGCATTTTTCTTTTCGATTCACGGATCTGTGTTTTATCCAGAATTTGATTGTGGGAACAGACTGAATCATAGTATGTTTTAACCCATGATCATGCAATGAGGACAAGACATGGATACACAAGAGAAAATCAAGGGACTCCGGAAGGCCATGGCGGAGAAGAACCTGGATGCCCTGATGGTTCCCACGGACGACCCCCACAAAAGCGAATATGTGGCCGGGCACTGGCAGGCCCGGCAATGGCTGACCGGATTTTCAGGCTCTGCCGGAACAGCCGTTGTTACAAGGGATAAGGCCATATTGTGGACGGATTTCCGGTATTATATCCAGGCGGAAAAGCAATTGGAAGGCTCCGGCTTTGAACTGTTCCGGATGGGGGAGCCGGGAGTCCCGTCTGTTACGAAATGGCTGAAAGATAATTTAGGGCCCGGCGCCGGGATCGGCATCGACGCCAAGGTTTTCAGCACGGCCGGTGTAAGGGAATTGAAAAAAGAACTTGATGAAAAGGGGATCAGGCTCCATACCGCCGCGGACATTCTGTCCGGGTTATGGACGGACCGCCCCTTGCAGCCGTCATCCCGGGCCTTTGATTTTCCCGCCTCCTATGCCGGTCAGGGGCGGGGGGACAAAATAAAACTCATCCGGGAAAAGATAAAAGACTCCGGGGCAACCCATCATCTTATGTCCACCCTGGATGATATCGCCTGGACCCTTAACCTCCGGGGCCGGGATGTCCATGCCAATCCCGTCAATATCGCCTATCTGGTGATCTCCCTGGATAAGGTATCCCTGTTTATCAACAGGGAAAAAATAGATTCGGACCTGGAAAGGGAATTGAATCGGGACGGGGTTGAAATTGAGGCCTATGCAACCATTCATGGGGCCATGGCCGGTCTGAAGCAAGGGGAGGGCATCCTCATTGACCCGGATAATCTCAATTTCAGCCTTTATGAGGCCATTCCCGGTCATTGCAGGATCATTGAAAAGCCGAATCCGTCGATTTCACTGAAAGCGGTGAAGAATGAGGTCCAGATCCGGCATTTGCGGCAGACCGCCGTAAAAGACGGGGTTGCCGTGGTCAAATTCCTGTACTGGCTGGAACACGAGGCCGGACGTGAACCCATAACGGAAATGTCGGCGGCGGAAAAAATGCTTTCCCTCCGCAAAGAGCAGGAATGTTTTATCGGCAACAGTTTTGACCCCATTATGGCCTATGGGGACCATTCGGCCATGTGCCATTATTCCGCCACAAAAGACACGGATGCGGCCATCGGCCGGGATGGGATGTTCCTGGCCGATACCGGGGGGCATTATCTCACCGGCACCACGGATATCACGAGAACCCTGTGCCTTGGAAAACCCTCACCCGATGAAAAGCGGGATTATACCCTGGTGATGAAAGGCCATATCGCCCTGGCCGATACCTTTTTCCCGGCCGATACCCGGGGATTCCAGATCGACACCCTGGCCCGGCAGTATTTATGGAAGCAGGGGATGAATTTCGGCCACGGCACCGGCCACGGGGTGGGGTTCTTTTTATGTGTCCATGAGGGGCCGGCCAGAATCGGTCCCCATCCCCTGGACGTGAAGCTTGAAAAAGGCATGGTGCTGACCGATGAGCCCGGTGTTTACCGGGAGGGCCGATACGGCATACGGCTGGAGAACATGGTCCTGGTGACGGAAGCCTTTGAAAATGAATTCGGTCAATTCCTGAAATTCGAACCCCTGACCTGGTGCCATTTCGAGAGGGACCTTCTGGACCAGGCCCTATTGTCCGCTGAGGACATCGCCTGGATAAATGCCTATCATCAACGGGTTCATGAACTGATTTCTCCGGAACTGGACGGTGAAACCAGGGCCTGGCTCAGAAGGAAGACAACCCCCCTGCCTGTAAAATGATGTGACCGGGATTGTCATTGGCATGTTTCTTGAATTGTCTTGGAACCATGCAGATAATCCTGTTGGGATAAGAGCAAAACCAATAATTTCAAAAAAGGAGAAAGATTATGGTCAGTTGGATATGCAGCAAATGCGGCTATACCCTGAATGCGGACACACCCCCGGACAAATGTCCTTCCTGCAAGAGCGAGTGTTCATTTGTGGACAATTCCTGCTATACACCGGATTGTTCGGGCAAGCCCTTTGATCCCCAGATCAAGGGCTCCAAGGAATAAAACGGCCAATCAACGGTTTGAGGAGGGGATGATGAAAAAAAAATACAGAATTACCAGTTCCTGCCCCCGGTGCGGGTGTTCGGGAGTTTCCCATCTGTCCGAAGAAGAGATCAAAAAAAAATATGGGGATGTCCCCAATATCGAGCTTGAATGCCATGAATGCATGATGGTCATGGATGCCCATGTTGAGGAAGAAACGCCTTCGGATGAATAACCGGGTTTCTTCGTCAGTTGAATACCATTGGGCAACGGCCCATGTCCGGAACCGGATCAGGCCTCATTCCCTGGATTTTGGCCATTATCCCAAACCCTTTAAGACCTATGGGGCCTTAAAGAGGATTCCCCTGATCAAAGGGGAGATCTCTCCGGGAAGGGATCTCATGGGCCTTTTCAGGGGAGAGGAACCGGCGGAATCAGAACAAAGCCTCGGATTTCCGGCCTTGTCCAGGGTGCTTTACCGGTCCTATGGGGTGACACGGGAGGAAAAGGCAAGGGGGATACGGTTTTTTTCAAGAACCGTTCCCTCTGCCGGAGGACTCTATCCCTGCCAGATCTATCTCATGTCCAGACATATGGAAGGGCTTGAGACAGGTGTGTATTATTGCCATATGATACAGGAATCCCTGGACCTGATACACCGGGACGGCTTTTCCCTTGGCCGGGACCAGACCTTTGATCTTTCCTTTGTGGTGACCGGAATTTTTTTCAACAGCGCCTGGAAATACAGGGAAAGGGCCTTCCGGTATCTGCTGCTGGATTCTGGTCACCTGGTCGAAAACCTGAACCTTGCCTTGAGGGCGGAAGGGCTAAGCCCCCGGGTTGATGATGATTTTGAGGATGACAGGATCTCAGCTCTTCTGGCGCTGGATCAGGACAAAGAGGTCCCCCTGGCCTGGGTCCACGTCAACGGAAAAGCATCCGGGCCGGAAGAAAAATGCCAGCCGGCGCCGGATTTTTCAGGACCCTGCTTAAAAGCCATTGAAGATGAATCTGTGGCAGTTTCCTATCCCCTGCTGAGACGGATCCATGAGCTTGGAAAGGCCCGGGTCGGGACCCGGGCCCATGATGCTGAATCAGCCGGAGTCCTGGCCTTTGAACCCGAGGACAGGAGGGTCTCTTTGGATTTCGAGGCTTTGAACCCGCCTCTGGATTATGAGAGGGCCGTCCTTTCCCGGCGGTCCAAAAGAAATTTTTTTCCGGCCCGGCTGGACCGGAAAAAGGCGGTTCTCCTGCTGGAGTCGGCTTCAAGTCTTTATAAAGGGCAGCCGGAAGATTCTGCAAGGGCCTTCCCTTTTCTTGCCTTGGGAGTATTGTTCCAAAATGTTGAGGGGTTCGACGACGGGTTCTATATTGTTTCAGGAGAAGGAGGATCGCTGCGTTTCATCCGAGAGGGACCATTTCATGAACCGCTCGCCCGTGTCTGCCTGGATCAGCAATGGATCTCCCGCGCTGCCGTGAATTTCCTGTTCATGGCCAATTTGACGGGCCTTGAAAATGCCCTGGGCCCCCGGGGGTACCGGCTGCTTCTCATGGACGCGGGAAGAATGGCCCAGCGGATTTACCTGGCTGCAACCGGGCTTTCCCTCGGCTGTTGCGGGGTTGGAGCCCTTTATGATGAGGAAGCCCGGACCCTTTTGGATCTCAACCCGGACAGCGCCCTTTTTTATGCCGTGTCTGCCGGGCCGGTCAAGGGAAGCGGATTTTAACGATATAGAATATAAGAAAGGAAGATCAAGATGGCGGAGCCTAAAGAGATGTACCAGTGTCAGACCACCAATTGCGGTTATATCTATAACCCCGACAAAGGGGACCGTAAGGGAAAAATCGAAAAAGGGACACAATTTTCAGACCTTCCCGAAGACTGGAAATGTCCCATTTGCGGCGCCGGCAAAAAAGCCTTTAAACCCCTTGGGTAGCAGAGATGCCCCACCATGGTACCCTCTCCAAAGGGGAGAGGCGTGAAAAGGAGGACCCCCAATGAAATGGATGCAATTTTTAACCCCGGCCAAATCCCTGGATTATCAGGAGACCGAGGCCTATATCGCGGAACATCCTTCCGACAGCATCACCCTCCTGGATGTCCGTCAGCCTTCGGAATACCAGGAAAGCCATATTCCTGGAGCCGTCCTCATCCCGCTGCCGGAACTTACCGACCGGCTGGGGGAGTTGGACCCTGAAAAACCCACCCTGGTTTACTGAGCCATTGGCGGCCGTAGCCGGGTTGCTGCGCAGATGCTGGCAGGCAAGGGGTTTAAACAGGTCTTTAATGTTTCCGGAGGGATCAAGGCCTGGAAGTCAAAGACGGCCATTGGGCCCCAGGATCTGGGTATGGCGCTTTTCAACGGGAAAGAGGCTCCCCTGGATATCCTGAAGACGGCCTATTCCCTTGAGCAGGGACTGCGGGATTTTTACCTGACCCTGGAAAAGACGGAAGGCAATCCAAAAGCCAAAGACCTGTTTATAAAACTGTCGGATATTGAAGTTAAACACCAGAGGTCCATTTTTACGGCCTATAACCGGATCAGTCTCCTTGATATCAGCCAGGAAGAATTTGAAAAACAGGTGGAAAGCTCTGCCCTGGAAGGAGGGCTTACGACCCGGGAATACCTGGATCTTTTCAAGCCGGACCTGAATTCGGAAAAGCAGGTGGTCTCCCTTGCCATGTCCATTGAGGCCCAGGCCCTGGACATGTATCAGCGGGTGTCCGCCGGGATATCGAATCCGGAATCAAAGGCCATTGTCCTGAAGATTGCCGATGAGGAAAAGGCTCACCTGGCAAGTCTGGGAAAACTCATGGACAGTCTTTGAAGGGAAAGGGGAAAGATGAGAAAACATCTGATACTGGTGGGCGGCGGTCATGCCCATATGATGACCCTGGAAAATATCGGCAGATTTGTTGAAAAGGGCTTTAAGGTCACGGTCATCGGGCCCTCGTTTCACCATTATTATTCCGGAATGGGGCCGGGAATGCTGGGCGGGACTTACAGCCCCGGCCAGATCCGGTTTGCCACAAGGGATGTGGTGCAAAAGCAGGGCGGAATCTTTATAAAAGACAAGGTTCTGCGAATGGATCCGGTTAAAAAAGAGGTCTATACCGAAACCGGCCATGCCTTTGCCTATGATGTCCTTTCCTTTAATGCCGGCAGCTATGTGCCAATGGCGCCGGACATGGAAAAAAGCGGGAATATCTATTCGGTGAAGCCCATTGAAAAGCTCATGGAAGCCTCTGAAAAACTCAAAGTCCTGTTTGCCGAAAAAAAAATCACAGTCGCCATTGTGGGCGGCGGGCCTTCGTCTGCGGAAATTGCCGGGAACACCTGGCAACTGGCCAAAAAGCTGAAAGGCCATATGCCGGAGATCCGGATTTTTGCAGGGAAAAAATTCATGGCAAGGTTCCCGGAAAATGTCCGGTCAAGGGTTCGCTCCTCCCTTGTGAAAAGGGGGATTCACATCATTGAAACCGGGTATGCAAAGGACATCCGGCCCGACGGAATCACTCTGGATTCAGGGGAAAGCTTTCCGTCGGATTTTATTTTCATGGCCCTGGGCGTCAAACCCTCCAGCATTTTTGAGGCCTCGGGCCTTCCCATCGGTCCGGATAAGGGTCTTCTCGTAAACCAGTACCTCCAGTCCGTTCAATATCCGGAAATCTTCGGCGGCGGAGACTGTATTTATTTCAAGGACCAGCCCCTGGACAAGGTGGGGGTCTATGCCGTCCGCCAGAACCCGGTCCTGCTGCACAATCTCATGGCGGCCCTGGAAGGGAAACCGCTGACGTCCTTTGATCCGGGTCCTGAATACCTGTTGATTTTCAACCTGGGGGGAGGGCTTGGGGTTTTAAAGAAAAAACAACTGGTTTTCGGCGGCAGGCTGGCCTTTATCATCAAGGACTATATCGACGTCAAATTCATGAAAAAATTTCAGGCCGTTGAAAACGCCTGAACAAGATCCAAACCCCGGGGAAACAAGGAAAATATGAAAAACAGCTTGGGTCCGAAAATTTTCTTGATATCGGCCATGGCGGCCCTGGTCCTGCTCTTTTTCATTTTGGACCTGGACCGGTATTTTTCCTTTGATTATCTGAAAACCGCCCTGGACGGGGTTAAGGGATATTATGGGCAGAACAAGGCCCTGACCATGGCGGCCTATATGGGGATCTATATTCTGGTCACCGCCCTTTCCCTTCCCGGGGCTGCCGTCATGAGCCTGGCGGGCGGGGCCCTGTTCGGGCTTTTTTACGGAACCCTCCTGGTCTCCTTTTCCAGCACCCTGGGCGCCACCCTGGCCTTTCTTTTTTCCCGGTATGTGTTCAGGGACCTGGTTCAGAAAAAATTGGGGGCCAAGCTTGAGGCCGTCAACAGGGGAATTGAAACAGAAGGCGGGTTTTATCTCTTCACCCTTCGGCTGGTCCCTGCGTTCCCCTTTTTTCTGATCAATCTGGCCATGGGCCTGACCCCCATTAAAACCCGGATTTTTTACCTGGTTTCCCAGGCCGGGATGCTGCCGGCCACCCTGGTGTTTGTTAATGCCGGAACAGCCCTGGCCCAGATTGATTCTCCCTCCGGCATCCTGTCGCCGGGCCTCATGATTTCCTTTGCCCTCCTGGGCCTGTTTCCTTTCATGGCCAAGGGATTTGCCTCTTTTCTCCGGCAGAGAAAGGTTTTTTCCCGGTTCCCGAGGCCGGGGCGCTATGATTATAACCTGGTGGTCATCGGAGCCGGGTCCGCCGGGCTCGTGGCCGCCTATATCGCAGCCGCGGTTAAGGCAAAGGTGGCCCTCATCGAGACCGATAAAATGGGCGGGGACTGCCTGAATACCGGCTGTGTGCCCAGTAAGGCCCTGATTGCAGCCACGAGACTGCTTTCCCGGTTCAAAAGGGCGGAAGAATTCGGCTTCAACAGGGCCTCGGTTGAATTTGACTTTGCAAAGCTCATGGACCGGGTCCGGGCCGTTATCAAAAAAGTGGAACCCCACGATTCAATGGAACGGTATGAAGCATTGGGGGTGGACTGCATTAAAGGCCGGGCACACATCCGTTCCCCATTTGAAGTGGAGGTGGGCAACAGGGTCCTGACCACCCGGAACATCCTTGTGGCCACCGGGGCCAAACCCTTGGTGCCTGATCTTCCGGGCCTGGAAACCATCTCTTATCTGACTTCGGACACCATCTGGGATATCCGGACCCTTCCGAAAAGGCTGGTGGTGCTGGGCGCCGGCCCCATCGGGTGTGAGCTTTCCCAATGCTTCTCCCGGCTGGGTTCAAAGGTGACCCTTGTCCAGCGGGGCGGCAGCATCATGAAAAAGGAAGATCCGGACGCCGCCGCCATGGTCCTGGACAGACTCCAAAAAGAGGGTGTCCGTGTTCTTTTGAACCATGCCGCCAGGGAAATCAGGATTTCCGGGGAAGAAAAAGAACTGGTCTGCCATCAGGGGGGGCAGGAGGCCGGGATACCGTTTGACGAGATCCTCATTGCCCTGGGCCGGGTGCCCACCGTCAAAGGATTCGGTCTTGAAGAATTGGGGGTGGAGCTGGATAAAAACGCCCATATTCAAACCAATGCATTTTTGCAGACCAATTTCCCCAATATTTTCTGCAGCGGGGATGTCCACGGTCGTTACCAGTTCACCCATACGGCGGCCCATGAATCCTGGTATGCCGCCGTCAATGCCCTGTTCGGCCGGTTTAAAAAATTCCCCGTGGATTACCGCACCATTCCCTGGGCCACCTATACCGAGCCTGAGGTGGCCCGGGTGGGCCTGAATGAAACCGATGCGGCCCGGGCCGGCATCCCCTATGATATGGTCAAATACAATCTGGATGACCTGGACCGGGCCATTGCCGATTCCGAAGACCACGGGTTTGTAAAGGTATTGACCGTACCGGGAAAGGACCGGATCCTGGGGGTTACCATCGTGGGACACCATGCCGCCGACATCATGGCCGAGTTTGTGCTTGCAATGAAGCATGGAATAGGGTTGAATAAGATCCTGGGAACCATCCATATTTATCCGACCATGGCGGAAGCCAATAAATACGCCGCAGGCGCATGGAAAAGAACCCATGCACCGAAAAAACTGCTGGCATGGGTTGAAACCTACCACGGCCTGATGCGGAAAGAAAAAAGATAAATTTGTTTAATCAACCATAAAAAGGAGGAAGAGAACAATGAAAGTAACCGTTACCGAACAGTGCATGGGCGACAGAAACTGCAACAAGATTTGTCCCGAGGTGTTTGCATATGATGAGGACCAGTTGAAATCCACCATCAAGGTCAAAAAAATTCCCGAGCACCTCAAGGACCTGGTCCGTCGGGCAGCCCGGGAATGCGGTGCAGAAGCCATTACCATCGAAGAATAAAAAAAGAGGGATGCCATGACAGCGTTCAGGGAAAGCCGGACAGCCAAACACCTTCATACCTCCTTTGCGGCCGAAACCCAGGCCCGGACCCGGTATGATTTTTTTGCAGCCCAGGCCCGGGAGGAAGGGTATATCCAGATTGCAAAGATATTCAACGAAACGGCCAACCAGGAATTTGAACATGCCCTGCGGTTTTTCAAATTCTTTAACGGCGGGGAGCTTGAAATCCAGTGGACCTTTCCCACGGGCGTGATCCTGGATACCCGGGCCAACCTGCTGTCGGCGGCGGCCCTGGAGAGATACGTCAGCCAGGACATGTACGCCAAATTTGCCGTGGTTGCCGAGGAAGAAGGGTTTGAACGGGCTGCCGATACCTTTTACAAGATTATCGTGGCCGAAACCCACCACGAGACCCTTTACCTTGAGCTGGCCGATAATATTGCAAAGGGCCGGGTGTTTGAAAAGGACGAGGAAAAGGTCTGGCGCTGCCTGAGCTGTGGCTACCTGCATACGGGAAAAACCGCCCCCTCTAAATGCCCGGCCTGTGTAAAACCCTCCGGGTATTTTGAACTGCTGTATAAAAACTGGTAAAAATTTGAGACAGATGGATAGAGACATTTGTGTTTCTATCCATCTGTCTCATTTCCTGTCTCGTTATGCACCCCTCACAGGCCCCATATCTCTTTAATCCCTTCCTTTCCTTATTTTAAGAACCCCTCCCAGACTTTACAATCCAGGCATGGTTCTTGCTGAAATCCATTGTGGAATGTTTAGAGAATTTCTTTGATCACATTAATGGAGGCCGTTATGGGAAGTCTTAAAGATATTAAAAAGAATTTTAACCTGATCAATTCCGTGGACTGGGATATGACTCCGGAAGAAGCCATTGCCCTTCATCTGGAATGGGGGCCCTTGAGGTCCCAGGCCTATTATAATTCAAGGGATAACACCAATGAAACGGTGTATTTTGTCATTAATACCTGGAAAAAGCCGCCGGTCCTGACCTTGGTGCGAAGAAAGGGATTTGATTCCGAGGATCTGGGCAATTTCAGACTTCCGGAAAATCTTGAAGCCGAATTCATGAAGGGGATCGGCCAGTACAAGGGAGTGTATGCCGTTGAAGGGAAAGTCAGGGAATGGCTGAAAAAGGAACTTGATATTTAAGCCTTAGATATAACCACCGCCTCAAGTTCCCCGGCCATTCTTCCGGTGCAGAAACCGAACCGCCCGCTTTGTGTTTCTGCACCGGATTTTTTTATCCGTTCTTTTTGTTGTTTTCCATGAAATCTTTGACCATCATGTCTCCCAGTTCCTTTGACCGCCTGGCGGCCGCTTCCACGGCATTGATCAGGGTGGTTCTCAGGCCCCCCTGCTCCAGGGTGTGAATGCCCGCAATGGCGGTGCCGCCGGGCGAGGCCACCCGGTCTTTGAGCTGGCCCGGATGTTCTTTGGATTCCATCAGCAGCTTGGCAGCGCCCAGGACGGTCTGGGTGGATAAAAACAAAGCATCTTTTCTGGAGAGCCCCATCTTCACCCCGGCATCGGCCAGGGCGTCCACGATGATGAAAATATAGGCCGGCCCGCTGCCGCTGAGACCCGTAAACGCATCCATGAGGACATTTTCCTGGATGAAAACGGTTTTCCCTACGGAATCGAAGATGGCCCTGGCCAGCTTGATATCCTCCTTGGTGGCATAGTCTCCGGCGGCAATGGCCGTGGCGCTTTCTTTGACAAAGGCGCAGATATTGGGCATGACCCGGATGAGCCGCAGTTCCTTGTGAAGCCCCGAGGCAATGGCGGCCAGGGGCACCCCCGCAGCAATGGAAATGATCAGCTTGGACGTATCCAGGGCCGGCGCGGTTTCCTTGAGCACCTTTCCCAGGATCTGGGGCTTGGTGGCATAGATGATGATTTCGGAAGCACGGGCCACTTCAACATTGTCGGTGGTGACGACCACCCCGTATTTTTTTTTCACCGCTTCCAGAAGGTCTTCGGCAATATCCGAGCAGATTATGTTTTCAGGTTTTGCCGCCCCGGAAAGCACCAGGCCGCTGACCAGGGCCTCCCCCATATTCCCGCATCCAATGAACCCAATCTTTTTTTCCAGCAGCATGATGACTGTACTCCTTCGTATTATTGTTTAAAATGAAGCGTTTATATTAAGCCCTTCAAATTCCCGCCGTCAAGATATATTTGCCTTTGAGACAGCGCGAAGGGCAAAATGCCATTGTCATTTTGCCTTTCACGCGGTATGCTTCGACATATAGAATAAAGGAGAAATTCATGACGGAATTTAAGAATGTGACCGCCATCAAAAAGGCCAATATCTATTTTGACGGCAAGGTGACCAGCCGGACCCTGGTGTTCCCGGACGGTTCCAAAAAGACCCTGGGCATCATGCTTCCCGGCGACTATGAGTTTAATACCGATGCCCCGGAAATCATGGACATCCTGTCCGGGGATCTGGATGTCCTGCTGCCGGGCCGGCAGGAATGGCAAAAGATCAGAGGCGGAGAGTCCTTTGAGGTGCCGGGCAAGTCCAGGTTCGGGCTCAGAATCCGGGAAATTACCGATTACTGCTGTTCTTTCACGGTGTAACGGGCAGGTGTGGATATCCGGCTGAAGGAAAAACTCGACTGTCTGTATTCAACCTATAATCAACGGCAATTTGTCGATCCCGACCCCCTTGTCTTTCTTTACGATTATGAGGATACACGGGACCGTGAGATCGCGGGCCTCGTGGCGGCCTGCCTGGCCTATGGCCGGGTGGAAATGATCCTGAAAACCGTGGCCCGGGTCCTTGAACGGCTGAGTCCCTCCCCCCGGTCCTATATCCTGACCCGGAACCAAAAGGATATGGCCCGAGATTTTAAAGGCTTCCGGTACCGGTTCGCCTCGGAAGGCCACCTGGTTGATCTTTTGTGGGGAATCCGGCAGGTCCTGGATGAATTCTCATCCCTTGAGCATTGTTTTTATGCGGGGTGGTCCCCAAAGGACGAAACCGTTGTCAAAGGGCTTGGCTTTCTTTCCCGGCAACTGGGCCGGGGCAGGAACCTGGGGCATCTTCTGGCGGACCCGGAAAAAAAGAGCGCCTGCAAGCGGAGCCATCTGTTTCTGCGTTGGATGATCCGGCAGGATGCGGTTGATCCGGGCGGGTGGGACAAGGCAAACCCTTCCCAGTTGCTGGTGCCCCTGGATACCCATATGCACCGGGCCGGGCTCATGCTGGATTTTACCCGGCGCAAAAATGCGGATTTTAGAACAGCCCTCGAGATTACAAAAGGATTCAGAAAGATTTCAGAACAGGACCCGGTGAAATACGATTTCTGCCTGACCCGGTTCGGCATCCGCAGAGAAATGAGCATGGAAGGCCTGAGGCGGGTGGTCTGCGGCCAAGTCCCGGAGGAAATTCCCTGTGAAGGATGAGGGCTTTATTCTGCCGCCCCTGGTTCCCGGAACCCTGGTCAAACGGTATAAACGCTTTCTGGCCGACGTGGTCCTTGAAACCGGGGAAATGGTTACGGTCCATTGTCCCAATTCCGGGTCCATGAAAGGCTGCGCCCTTCCAGGATCACGGGTTTTTCTTTCCCAAAGCGACAATCCCGGCCGGAAATACCGGCATACTTGGGAATTGATAGAGGTTCCCGGAACCCTGGTGGGCATCAATACCCAGGTGCCGAACAAGCTTGTCAAACGGGCCGTTGAAAAGGGGTTGATTTCCGAACTCTCAGGCTATGGCAGGGTTTCGGCCGAGGTGAAGACCAGCGCCCACACCCGGCTGGACCTGGTGCTCGAACAGGGGGAAGGCCTTGAAAGCCGGGAAGACTGCTATGTGGAAATCAAAAACTGCACCCTGGTGGAAGAGGGCCGGGCCATGTTCCCCGATGCCGTGACCGAAAGGGGGCAGAAACATCTCCAAGAGCTTGAACACCTGGTATCCCTCGGCCATAGGGGCGTGATCTTTTTTTTGATCCAGAGAATGGATGCAGCGTCCTTCAGCCCTGCGGACAAGATCGATAAGGCCTATGGGGAGAAATTGAGAAAAGCCGTCCAAAACGGGGTGGAGATTGTGACCCGGGATACGGTGATCACAACGGAACGCATCAAAATCGGCCGGGCGCTTCCCGTAATCCTGTAATTGACGGCCTGAAAGGACCGGAAAAAAGCCCTGATAAAAATCATTTCCATTGATTGACTTTCTACCACGCTGTAGTATTTTAGGCTATAATATGTCCAAAAACGGAAAACTCTCAAAAAGAGCGGAGGAAGGAGGAGCTTTATGTGGGATTATACGGATAAGGTAAAGGATCATTTTTTAAGACCCCGGAACGTGGGAGAGCTGGAAGGCGCCAACGCCGTGGGAGAGACGGGATCTCTCAATTGCGGGGATGCCTTGAAACTGTTTTTAAAGGTCAACGAGAATGAAAGAATCGTGGACGCCACTTTCATGACCTTTGGCTGCGCCAGCGCCGTGGCTTCTTCTTCAGCCCTGACGGAGATCATCAAGGGCATGACCCTGACCGAGGCTGCCAAACTCACCAATGAAGATATCTCCGATTACCTGGGCGGCCTGCCCAAGGAAAAAATGCATTGTTCGGTCATGGGCCAGGCGGCCCTGAGAAAGGCCATTGCCAATTACAGGGGGATTCAGATCCTTGAAAAACCGGGCCAGGTGGTATGTGAATGCTTTGATGTGACCGACCTTGAAATCACCGATGCGGTCAAGAAAAACGGATTAAAAACCACCGAAGATGTGACCAATTATCTCAAAGCCGGCGGCGGCTGCGGCAAATGCCTGGACCGGATCGAGCAATTGATTGAATCTGTGAATGCCTGAGGATAAGCTTTTAAAATGAAAATTGTATATACGGACAATAACGCAACAACAAGGGTGGCCGATGAAGTCATTCAGGAAATGCTGCCCTATTTTGGAGAATTCTACGGCAACCCCTCTTCCATGCACACCTTCGGGGACCAGACGGCCAAAAAAATCAAAGAAGCCCGGCAGCGGGTGGCGGATCTGATTCATGCCGACCCGGAGGAGATTGTCTTTACGAGCTGCGGCACGGAAAGCGATAATTCGGCAGTTTATTCGGCCATTAACGCCAGCCCGGACAAAAAGCATATCATCACCTCCAACGTGGAGCATCCGGCCATCAACAATCTTTTTAAGCTCCTGAAACGGACAAGGGGATACCGGGTCACCTTTGTTCCGGTGGACAAAAAGGGCCTCCTCAACCTGGATGTGCTCTACAAAAGCCTTTCCGACGACACAGCCCTGGTGTCCCTGATGTGGGCCAATAATGAAACCGGGGTCCTGTTTCCCATTGCGGAAATCGCCCAAAGGGTCCGGGAAAAAGGAATTCTCTTTCATACCGATGCGGTCCAGGCCGCCGGCAAGGTTCCCATTGATGTCAGAACATCGGGGGTGGACATGCTGAGCCTTTCCGGGCATAAAATCCATGCTCCCAAGGGGGTTGGGGTATTATACATCAGAAAGGGAGTGAAATTTTCACCCTTTTTCATCGGCGGCCACCAGGAAAAGGGGCGGCGGGGCGGTACGGAGAACTCGGTGTCCATTATCGGGCTGGGAAAGGCGGCGGAACTGGCCAAGGCCCACCTGCCCGTCATGGATACGGAAGTGAGGACCTTGCGGGACTATCTCCAGAACCGGCTCCTTGAAAAAATACCCTCCTGTTCCGTGAACGGAGATCTGGAAAAGCGGCTTCCCAATACCCTGTCCATCGGGTTTGACGCCGTGGAAGGGGAATCCATCCTGCTCATGCTGGACCGGGAGGGCATCTGCGCCTCCTCAGGCTCTGCCTGCACATCCGGGTCCCTTGATCCCTCCCATGTGCTCATGGCCATGGAAGTGCCTTTCAAGTCGGCCCACGGGTCCATCCGGTTTTCCCTGTCTCACTACAACACCCGGGAAGAAATGGACCATATCATCGCCGCCCTGGTTCCGGTCATTGAACGCCTCAGGGCCATGTCCCCCTTCTGGAAAGACGGGAAGGTGGTATGATCCTTCTGGATGACGGCTGCCCGGATTTTGCCGGGGAAATGGGGGAAAAGACAGGGATCGATTTTAACCGCTGCCTTCAGTGCAAAACCTGCGCCAACGGCTGTCCGTTTATCGACGGCATGGACCAGGCCCCGAACCGGATCATCCGCATGATCCAGTTCGGGATGGCAGAGGAGGTTTTGAAAACATCCACCATCTGGGTCTGCGTGGGATGCAATACGTGTAGCAGCGCCTGTCCCATGGCCATTGACATCCCGGCCCTCATGGACGGCCTCAGGCATGCAGCCCTTGACAGGGGGGTCGAGATTCCGGAGCCGGATATCCTTAATTTCCATCAGGAAGTCTTGAACACGGTGAAAAAATACGGCCGAACCCACAAGCTTGAGATCATGATGCGGTATAAGCTGAAGAAAATGGACCTGTTCAGTGATATGGGGGTTGGACTGAAAATGCTGAAAAAACGAAAACTGGATTTGACCCCGTCCAGGGTTAAGGATATGAAAGCCATTGAAAAGATCTTCCAGGAACCTTGATCCGGGCCCGTCCTCCGGCAAATTAAAATTTTCATTTTTCCCAGGCTGTTCCCTGAAAGCCTCGGGCCATGAAAATACCCTGTCCCTGCTCAAATTCTGCCAAAGCATGGATATAGACCTGGTTGAGCTGGAAGACTGGAACTGCTGCGGCTCATCCTCGGCCCACAGCATTGACAAGCGGTCCGCCAAATACCTGCCCATGAGAAACCTTTCCCTGGCGCCCAGGGGCGTTCCCCTGCTCATCGCCTGCCCGAGCTGCTTGCTTCGCCTGAAATCAAGCTTTCTCAGCATCAAGGCAGACCCGGCCCTGAGACGGGACTATGAAGATTTTTTTGAAAAACCCTTTGATGATGAGTTGGAAATCATTCATTTTTTTGAAATTTTCAACCGGGTTGACCTGAAAGACCATATGGAAATCCTTGCCGGAACATTAAAAGGCATCCGGGTGGCTCCCTATTACGGGTGCATGCTCTTCATGCCCCCGGATCTAAGATATGAGAAAAGCCATACCGGGATCATTGAAAAAAGCCTGAAGTCCCTGGGGGCCGACATTGTCTCCTATGGCTATGCCAACCGCTGCTGCGGCACCTATCTGTCCGTGGCAAAACCGGATATCGCCCGAAAGGTCGTCAACGAAATTATTTTCAAGGCCATGGAGGCCGGGGCCGAATGCCTGGTCACGGCCTGTTCCATGTGCCATCTGAACCTTGAAATCCGCTGCACCCTGGACAATCCCATCCCGGTCCTTCATTTTTCCGAACTGCTGTCCATGGCCCTGGGCGCCGAAGACCATAAGAAATGGTTCCCGCGGCATATTGTGGACCCGGTTCCCCTGTTGAAAAAAAGAGGGTTGCTGGCCTGATTACCCCATCCTGATATGCTGGATGAAAAAATCCCTGAACTCATCCTCCCGGTGACTGACATAGAGGATGGTGCAGATATTTTCCCCGGCTATGGTTTCGATAAAATCCAGCACGGCCTTGCGGTTCGATTCATCCAGGCCCTGGGTGGGCTCATCCAGGATCAGGAGCCGGGGAAGCTTGATCAGTGCCCGGGCAATGAGCACCAGGCGCTGATCGGCAAAATCCAGGTCCCGGAAGGAGGTCCGGGCCTTTTCCCTCATATTGATGCGTTCCAGCCATGCCATGGCCTCTGCCGTCTGCCCGGGGCTTGCCTGCCGGTATACGCCGATGGAGTCAAAATAGCCTGAAAGAACGGCGTTCAGGGTGCTTCCAGGCACGTGGTAATTCCGGTGAAGCTCGGAGCCCACAATGCCCATGTCTTTTTTCAGGTCCCAGATGGATTCGCCGGACCCTCTTTTGATCCCGAAAAGGGTGAGGTCATTCCGGTAGCAGGCCGGGTGGTCGCCGGTGATCAGTTGAAGAAGGGTGGATTTGCCGCTGCCGTTGGGGCCGGTGACAAGGGTGTGCTGCCCCTGGGTTATGGACAAATTCAGTCCCTGGAATATGGTTTTCCCCCCATATCCGGCCGAACCCTGGTTGAGCCTTACAAGAGGGGCTTGTTCGAATTTTGAAAATTTCCGAGTTTCATATTTTTGAAGGTCCTTAAGGGATGCCTGGAAATCAGGCGCTTCCTGTTCCGGTGCATGGGCAAGCCATTGGATTCCTGTTTCACGGTGGCCTTGAAATACAATGCTGCCCTGGGTCATGACACCGATATGGGTGCACCAGGAAGGGATATCGGACCGGTTGCAGACAAAAAGAAGCAGCATCACCCCGGTTTTGCGAAGGTGATTCAGGGCCTCGCTGACTCCCCTGCAGCTCAAAGGATCCAGCCCTTCAAAAGGGGTTTCAACTATGAGGCAGGAAGGGTGTTTTGAAAACTCCGAGAGCAGCATCAGTTTTCTCACCTGGCCCGTGCTGAGTTCCCGGAACCCCTGGTCCAGGCATTTTGTTAAATGGAAGGCCTCAACCAGGCTGCTGTGGCCTTCTGCATCCAAAATAAAATTCCGGGCCGGTGTTCCCGTATCCACCCTGTCCATATAATCCGTATCATCTTTTTTCAGCTCGGATTCATAGACGGCCTGCTGTTTTTTAAAGGATACAATGCCGGGACCTTCCGGCAGTTCCAGTACTTCGGCCGAAATTCCGGGCATATCCCCGGTGACGAGCCTGAAAAATTCATGGATCCCGGAATGGATGGCCCCGAAGATGCACCAGGCCTCACCGGGCCGGGCGGAAAACCGGTCGATGAAAAGCGTGCCGGTTCTCGCATTGATGATATTGATGCCCATTTTTAAACTTGAAATTCTCCCTTGAAGACCGGACATTGAAACCAGCCTGGTCTTTTCACTGTATCATGATTTTATCGTTCTGCTACTTATAACAGATGGCGCCGTTTGGAAAGAAAAATGACATCCGTCAGGATAGCATAGTGTATTGCGGGTCGAAAAAAGAGGGCCATTCTCCCGGGAAACGTTTCCCTTTTTTATCTGTTGTGTTCTTTTATGTCCTGTTATATGTCTTGATCTGTGCCATTTCCCTATTCCGGGAATCCTGCATTGGGTGATGCTGGCGTTTATGCTACTCAGTACGCTGGAACAAGGCCCCATATGAGGACTGAAATCAAATGAAAGCTATGGTATTGAATAGGCTCTGCAGCCTCAAAGAAAATCATGCCCCGCTGGAACTGACGACGCTGCCGGATCCTGTCCCGGCCGAGGGAGAGATCCTGGTGAAGGTTTTGGTTTGCGGAATATGCCATACCGAGCTGGATGAGATCGAGGGCCGGACCCCGCCGCCGTACCTGCCCATTGTCCTCGGCCACCAGGTGGTTGGGCGGGTTAAAGCCATGGGTGGCAGGACCAATCTTTTCAGGGTCGGAGACCGCGTGGGCATTGCCTGGATTCACTCAGCCTGCGGAAGGTGCGAGTTTTGCCTGGCCGGCAGTGAGAACCTGTGCCCGGATTTCAAGGCCACCGGCCGGGATGTCAACGGCGGATATGCCCAGTATATGACGGTTCCGGAAGGCTTTGCCTATCCCATTCCCGATGGGCTCAGCGATTTTGAGGCCGCCCCTCTCTTATGCGCCGGCGCCATCGGCTACCGGTCTCTGAGGCTGGCAGGTCTCCGGGACGGGCAGAATCTGGGGCTGGCCGGGTTCGGGGCGTCCGGCCACCTGGTTCTGAAGCTGGTAAGGCATCGGTACCCCAAAGCAAAGGTTTTTGTCTTTGCCAGAAATGCGGAAGAAAGAGCGTTCTCCATGGAACTCGGGGCGGTCTGGGCCGGGGATATTGCGGAGGAATCGCCGGAAAAACTTAACAGCATCATCGACACCACGCCGGCATGGAAACCGGTGGTGGAAGCCTTGAAGAATCTGAAACCCGGGGGGAGATTGGTCATCAATGCGATCCGAAAGGAAGCGGCGGACAAGGATCAGCTTCTCAGGATCGATTATCCTTATCACCTGTGGTTGGAAAAGGAGATCAAGAGCGTGGCCAATGTCAGCCGGAGAGATGTGAGTGAGTTTCTGGCGCTGGCGGCGGAAACCGGCATTCGTCCGGAGTTTCAGGAGTATGCACTGGGAGAGGCGAACGAGGCGCTGGTTGCACTCAGGACAGGAAGGGTCCGGGGCGCAAAGATTTTAAGGATTCATTGAGCCAGGCACCTGTGGAATATGCACTTGCCATGGAACGGCAGGGGCTCGGCAGTGTCCTAAGCTGTCTTGAACAGATCCGTGCTCAAATAGCGTTCCCCAGTGTCGCAGACGATGAAGACAATGGTCTTGCCCTGGTTTTCTCGCCGGGAAGCTGCGATCTTGGCCGCATGGAAGGCGGCGCCCGATGAAATGCCGCAGAAGATGCCTTCTTCAAGGGCAAGATCTTTGGCGCCCTGGAAGGCGTCTTCATTTTGAACCGGGATAATCTCATCCAGGATTTTGACGTTCAGGTTCTTGGGAATAAAACCGGCGCCGATGCCCTGGATCTTATGGGGGCCGGGGGCTCCGCCGGAGATGACGGGCGAGGCCGCAGGCTCCACGGCAATGGAGATGAGGCCCGGTTTTTTCTGCTTTAAGACTTCCGAGACCCCGGTGATGGTGCCGCCGGTGCCCACCCCGGCCACAAAGATATCGATCCTGCCCTCCGTATCCTTCCAGATTTCAAGGGCCGTGGTCCGGCGATGGATTTCCGGGTTGGCCGGGTTGGAAAACTGGTCCGGCATAAAGGCGCCGGGAGTCTTCTCGACAATGTTCCGGGCCGCCTCAATGGCCCCTTTCATGCCCTTGGCCCCTTCGGTCAGGACCAGTTCGGCGCCCAGGTGTTTCAAAATCTGCCGGCGTTCAATGCTCAGGGTTTCCGGCATGGTCAGGATGAGTTTCAGGCCCTTGACCCGGGCCACAAAAGCTAGGGCAATGCCGGTATTGCCGCTGGTGGGCTCTACGATGACGGACCCGGGTGAGATTTTTCCCGTCTGAAGGCCGTCCTCTATCATGGCAAAGCCGATCCTGTCTTTGACACTTGACAGGGGGTTGAAGAATTCCAGCTTTCCGTAAAGCCTGGCCCCGGTTTGGCGGCTGGCTGTCCGGATATGTACCAGTGGGGTATTGCCGATGATTTTGGTGATGTCAGACCGGGTATTCATGGGTTGCCTCCTCTGTTTGCTGGTATTTGTAGATAAGCCGGGGGGAATCGATAAAGACTTTGGTATCCGGCGGGATGGACCGGGTCAGCCAGACATTGCCGCCCACCACGGACCGGGCCCCGATGACCGTGTCCCCGCCCAGGAGGGTGGCCCCGGAATAGATGATGACGTCGTCTTCAATGGTGGGGTGGCGTTTGGCCCCGCGGAGCTTTTCCCCGGCATTGGGAGGCAGGGACAGGGCCCCGATGGTCACATTCTGATAGATTCGCACATTGTTGCCGATGACGCTGGTTTCACCGATGACAAGCCCGGTGCCGTGGTCAATGACAAAGCGTTTGCCGATTCGGGCGCCCGGATGGATATCAATGCCGGTCATGCTGTGGGCATGCTCGGTCATGATCCGCGGCAACTGGGGGACCCCCAGGTTGTGCAGGATGTGGGCGATCCTGTAAACCGTGATGGCATACAGGCCCGGATAGGAAAAAATGATTTCATCGTGGCTTTTGGCGGCCGGGTCCCCGTCATAGGCCCCTTTGATGTCTTCGGCCAGGATGACGCGCAGCTCCGGGATTTTCCGGATCACATCCAGGGCCACCCCATGGCCGCTGTTTTCACATTCGGAGCAGGCCTGGCCGTAGCGCAGGCAATCGTGGCGGAGGACATGGATGATCTGGTCGGACAGGATGTCGTAGAGTTTGGAGATGCCCTGGCCTAGATTATATACCAGGTTGGCCCCGTCGATTTTTTCACTGGAAAAATAGCCCGGAAAAAGAACCTCCCTGAATCGGTCTATCATTTCCCTGACCGAGGTTGAAAAATGAATGGGTTCATCCCCGATATGGGCAAAACAGCGCTTGTCATCCATGGAGGAAAGGATGGCGTTGATGACATGGGGCAGGTCCTTGCGGTGTTCCGCCGCATTATCCCTGCCGGTTCGGCATAGCCCGTTGTGAATAAGCTCTTCCATTGTTCAAACATCCTTTTTCAGGGTTCAAAGAAATTTTTAAATACCTTGCAGCCGGTGCATTCTTCCATTTTGTCTTCCCAGGAATGGTGGGCCTCCCCGCTGCATTTGGTCCCGTTGATGAACCAGCACAGGTCCCCGGAATTGAATTCAAAGGCCGGGCAATTTTTCCGGCGGTTGTCCGAACAATTCAGCATGTCCCAGCATTTGTCATTGAGTTTTCCCGCGTTCATCAAAACCCTGGAAAAAAGAAACAGGAGCTGGCGCTCAACATGGTGGGGGATCTTGCGCCAACCCTGTTCATAGCTGTGAATGGCCTTGATGGAAACCCCCAGAAGCTGGGCCATTTCCTTTTGGGTTTTATTGAGTTTTGCCCGGATATCCTTGAATCTGCTGCTTTCCATGTTTACCCGTTATTCAGACATAGATTTAGTGGTTCATGCGTAATTTCTAATAAAATATACCACAGAGTAGGAGCTGTCAATGCTAAAACAAGGGTTGGGAGCCAAGGGTTTAAATAAAAACTGAGGGAACGGCTTGACGGGGGATTGAATGATATTACTTTAATTAAAAAATCATAAAAGATAATGAAAGGAATCTTATGAAACTTGATAAATTCACGGTAAAATCCCAGGAACTCGTGCAGTCGGCCCATGAAATGGCTGAAAAATCCGGGAACCAGGCTATCGAACCGGTTCATTTTTTAAAGGCCATGGCCGAGGATGACCAGGGGATCGGGCTATCCATATTAAAACGGATCGGCGTTGAGATTGAAGGTCTGAAAAGGGATGTCCGGACTGCAGCCGACAGGCTTCCCACCGTGTCCGGGGCAACGACCGTCTATCTTTCCCAGGATGGAAAAAAAGTCCTGGACCAGGCCTTTTCAGAGGCTGAAAAAATGAAGGACCAGTATGTGAGCCTGGAGCATATCCTTCTGGCCCTGGCGACGTTCAAAGGAGAGGCCTTTAATATCCTGAAAAAAAACGGGGTCACCCGAGAGGCCATACTGACGGTGCTCAAGGATATCCGGGGAAACCAGACGGTGACGGACCAGAATCCGGAAGAAAAATACCAGGCCCTTGAAAAATTCGGCCGGGATCTGACCAAACTCGCCCGGGACGGAAAGCTGGACCCGGTCATCGGCCGGGATGAGGAAATCCGGCGCATCGTCCAGGTCTTGTCCCGCAGAAGGAAAAACAATCCGGTATTGATCGGTGAACCGGGCGTGGGCAAAACCGCCATTGTGGAAGGGCTGGCCCAGAGAATCATTGAGGGGGATGTATCGGATTCGCTGAAAAACCGGCGGGTCATTGCCCTGGATATGGGAGCCCTGGTGGCCGGGGCCAAATTCCGGGGGGAATTTGAAGAACGTCTCAAGGCGGTTTTAAAGGAAGTGGAGGCGGCTGAAGGTGAGATCGTTCTCTTTATTGACGAACTTCATACGGTGGTGGGGGCCGGGGCCGCCGAAGGGTCTGTGGACGCCTCCAATATGCTCAAGCCTGCCCTGGCCAGGGGGACCCTCCGGTGTGTGGGCGCCACCACCCTCAATGAATACCGCAAATATATTGAAAAGGATGCGGCCCTTGAACGGCGCTTCCAGCCGGTCCTGGCCAAGGAACCCAGTGTGGAGGACACCATCTCCATTTTAAGGGGGCTCAAGGAAAAATATGAGGTTCATCACGGCATCCGGATCAAGGACTCGGCCCTTGTGGCCGCCGCCACCCTGTCCAATCGGTATATTGCCGACCGGTTTCTGCCGGACAAGGCCGTGGATCTCATTGATGAATGCGCCTCCCGCCTGCGGATAGAGATTGATTCCATGCCCAGGGAGATCGATGAGATCCGGCGGAAAATCACCCAGGCCCAGATCGAGCGCCAGGCCCTGATCAAGGAAAAGGACAAGGCCTCCATGGAACGGCTGGAACGATTGGAAAAAGACCTTGCCGCCATGCAGGAAACCGTCGGCCCTTTAAAGCTTCACTGGGACACGGAAAAAAAGATCATCCAGGAAATCAGCGCCATCCGGGAGGAAATCGACCGGTATCAGACCCAGGCCCATGTGGCGGAACGAAACGGGGACCTTGAAACCGTGGCCAAGATCCGGTACGGCACCATTGAACAACTGCAGCGGGATCTGCTGGGTAAAAAGCAGGCCCTGGATGGCCTCCAGAAGGACAAGCGAATGCTGAAAGAAGATGTGGAAGCCTCGGATGTGGCTGAAGTCGTCTCCTCCTGGACCGGCATCCCGGTATCCCGGATGCTGAAAGGGGAGCAGGAAAAGCTCATCTTCATGGAAGATCATATCAAAAAGCGGGTCATCGGCCAGGAAAAGGCCATAGACGCCGTATCCAACGCCGTCCGGCGAGCTCGGTCCGGGCTCCAGCCCGAAGACCGGCCCATCGGTACCTTTATCTTCATGGGACCCACGGGCGTCGGTAAAACCGAGCTGGCCAAATCCCTGGCCGAATTCATGTTTGATTCCAGCCAGGCCATGATCCGGGTGGACATGTCCGAGTATATGGAAAAACATTCCGTGGCAAGGCTCATCGGTGCGCCTCCGGGCTATGTGGGCTATGATGAGGGGGGCTATCTCACCGAAGCGGTGCGAAGACGGCCCTATTCGGTGATCCTCTTCGACGAGATTGAAAAGGCCCACCCGGATGTGTTTAATGTCCTGCTCCAGGTTCTGGATGACGGCAGGATGACGGACGGCCACGGCCGTACCGTGGATTTTAAGAACACCATCATCATCATGACCTCCAATGTGGGGTCCCGGCTTCTCCAGGAAGCGGGGATCCATCTTGAGGACAAAGAGGTGCGGCAGGGGATTGACCAGGCCCTGAAAGAGGCCTTCAGGCCCGAATTCCTGAACCGGATCGATGAGATCATCACCTTCCATGCCCTGAGCCTGGGGAATATCCGGGAGATTGCCGCCATCCAGATTGAAAAACTCAATAAGCGTCTGAAATCCCGGAATCTTTCCGTCCGTCTCGATGACAGGGCCATGGACCACTTGGCCCAGAAGGGCTATGATCCCGTATTCGGGGCCCGTCCCCTGAAACGGGTCATCCAGCAGGAACTTGAAAACCCCTTGTCCCTGGCCATTCTGAAGGGGGAATTCATGGCCGATGAAACCATCCGGTTCGGGTTTGATGAAACGGAGAAAAAGCTGAAGATTCTCGGCTCATAAGCCAAAGCATTCAGCTTCTGGGGGCAGGCAGGGAGGGGCAGCCTTTTTTCAGACCTGGTCGGCATAATGCTTTAATTCGTCGTGCTGGGTCAGGAACCGGTAAAGGGTTGCCCTTCCGACGCCCAGCACCCTGGCGGCCTTGGATTTATTGCCCCCGGTCTTTTGAATGGCGGCCCTGACCGATTCAAGGTCCAGTTTGCCTTTGAGGTGCCTTATCTCCGCCGGATCAGGAGATTTTTCCGGAGTCTTGGCTTCAAGGTTCCTTCCCTGGGTGATTTCCAGGGGAAGATCACGAGGCAGGATCTTGTTTCCCCGGGACCGCACCACGGAAAACTGGATGACGTTTTTCAATTCCCGGACATTTCCGGGCCATTGGTAATCCATGAGGATATCCAGGCTTTCCGGAGCCAGCTCGGGAACCGGGTGGCTGCTTTCCTGTTCGGCTTCCTTTAGAAAATGGGCTGCCAGAAGGGGGATATCGCTTCTGCGCTGCCGCAGGGGCGGCAGGTGGATGGGGATCACATTGAGCCGGTAAAACAGGTCTTCTCTGAAACGGCCGGCCTTGACCTCATCTTTCAGGTTTTTGTTGGCCGCACTGATAATACGGACATCCACTGAGACTTTTTTTTCTCCCCCCACTCTTTCAAAGGTTCCTTCCTGGAGGAATCTCAAGAGCTTGACCTGGGTTTTCAGGGGCAGATCCGCCACTTCGTCCAGAAACAGGGTTCCTTTGTGGGCCAGCTCAAATCTTCCCTTCCTGTCTTTGATGGCCCCTGAAAAGGCGCCCTTGACATGGCCGAACAATTCACTTTCCACAATGCCTTCGGGGATGGCCCCGCAGTTGACCGGCACAAAGGTTCCGTTGCCGTAGGCGCTGATATCATGGATGGCATAGGCCACCCGCTCCTTGCCCGTCCCGGTGTCACCGGAAATGTGGACCGGGTAATTATAGAGGGCCACGTCCCTGATCTGGCGGAAGATATCCTGCATGATCTTGTCCTTGCCGATGATGCCGGCAAAGCTGGACAGGTTTTCCGCCTTCAGGGAGAGATTAAAGGTTTCGGTGACATCCCGGAAGGAGGCCAGGACTCCTTTGAACACATGATCCTGGCTGATGATGGCGGAAACCGTCATTTCAAGCTGATGGGATGAGCCGTCCTTGGCCAGGATGCTCAGGGGATATTCCTTTGTCCCTGAAAAAAACTCGGGCGGGCCGTTGCAAAAAGAGCATTTGCCGCCACAGAAAGGGGATTCAAAAACAATATGGCAGTCTTTTCCGAGAACCTCTTCTTTAAGATAGCCGGTAATCCGCTCGGCTTCTTTATTGAAAACCGTGATGATTCTGTCCGGGGTATGGGCGATGATGCCGAGTTTCAGGCTGTCCAGGACAAGGTCGAGACTCTCGTGGTCCAGCAGGCTTTGGGTCAAATCCGTCATTCTCTTCTTTTCCATATATAAAACATCGATTGATCATATCGGTTGATCATGGGTGTTGAAGAGGTAAATGACACATTTGTGTATCAGGTGCAATGGTTTTTTGATAAAGGGGGCTGAAATTTTTTATTTCAATGACTGAGAAGAGGGGCGGCATAACAGAGAGCCATTGGTCCAAAACATTCCCCGGCTTCGGGCCAATGGATTATTCAAAGGTGATGCAATCTTTGGGACAGTTTTTGACGGCCTCGCGGATGTCTTCGTCTGAATAATCAACCAAGGGAAGAACTTCCACATAGCCGGCGTCATTAATATTAAATGCATGGGGAGCAAGCTCCACACAGACCTCGCAAAGGATACAGCATCCTAAATCAACGACGGGTTTCATCACTTCAATCTCCGGTTTATTTATTTTCCTTTTTGTCTGAATTTTCCCACCAGCCTTTCTGCATATGGGCCTGCCTTTCTTTTTGTGCAAGATCCAGAAGCCGGTAGCCGGAATCCAGAAGGATCCCGTAAAGAATTCCGCATCCCGGATCTTCCCGTTGTTCGTACCCGGTTTGTGCCAGAGATATCATCTGCCGGGCAAGCTCAATGGTTTGAACAAGGTTTATATCACATTTTTTTTTCAGCATGGCCTATTTCTTTCATATATATCAGGCTGGTATGGGTTATTTAAGTTTCGATATAAACACATCACGCCATTTGCCTTTGGAATGTTTCAATAAGCATGCCACAGGATTCATCAAGCAAATGTTTTTCATCCTTATTGTTTTTTGCCAGATCAGAGATACGGATTTCGGAAAAATTCCATCCGTTAAACAGATTCACATGGCTATCGTCGGTTTTGATATGGTCAGGTACAAGGCAACACCGGAAGCTCCGGGCATATCCAAGGGCCCTGAAGGCGTAGGCCCTTTTTACCGGGTCCTCGGAGTGCAGGTAACAGAAAAGCATGGCCCTTGTTTTTTCGTTGAGATCTTGGGGGTGGGCGTCAAGATAGGTGCCGATTCCCCATAATACGCCTTGCTGCAGCATTTCGTGTTCAATAAAATTGCTGCCCGGATCAAGATAGGAAAAAAGAATGGATTTGAATTCCAGGGCAAGTTCCGGGCTCCGGGACAGGATTTCTCCCATGGCCTCGGGCGAGCCCCAGCCGATGCCGCCGGATTCGTCATTCAGGTTCCACATGATGCGCCTCAGAACAATCCTTGCCTTTTCCATGTTTCGATTTGCCATGCGGGCAACAAGACGGCCCATGGCTGAGGTGCTCCGGAATTTGATGAGGGGGTCCGTGTTATAGAAATAGGAGAAAAGATGCCCCACGAGCTGATCGTCAGGGATTCGGGCCAGTTTTTCCAAGGCCGTGGCCCGGTCTTTTTCCGTCAGGATAGTACCGACCTCAAGCTTTGTTTTTCGTCCATAGGGTTTTGTCATGATGCCCTGCCTTTTCTAAGGTTGAATGTATTAAAAATAGAATAGCATAAATTATGCCGGGTCCCTCCCGTGTATCGGCATGGAAGAAAAGGCGGCGGATTCCCCTGGAACAAGACATGAACCTGTCTCAGGCAGCGGGACATTTTTGTTCCGGGAGACAAATGAAAAATGCATAGAAGTTTAAAAAGAGTTCTTTTTTAATCCATCTTAGGGTAAGAATATGGCGTGCTAAGAACCCAAACAGGACAGGTGTGAATTATGGAAGAATATCTTCATCCAACCTATTATATTGACAGTGATCACCCGGCCATAACTGCCTTTGCCGGTCAGTACGGCCAATCCGGAAAAACGGAAACGGAAAAGGCCATCCGGATCTATTATGCGGTACGGGATAAACTCCGGTATAACCCCTACAGTATTGAACCAAAAAAAGAATCCATGAAAGCCAGCACTATTCTTCTGAGGGGTCATGGCTATTGCGTGGCCAAGGCCGTAGTCCTTGCGGCCTGTCTGCGAAGCCAGGGGATTCCGGCCAGGCTCGGTTTTGCCGATGTCCGGAATCATCTGAATACCCAGCGGCTCAGAAGCCTCATGGGAACCGATGTCTTTGTGTATCACGGATACACGGATATCTTTCTGGACGAAAAATGGGTCAAGGCCACCCCGGCCTTTAACCTGGAGCTTTGCACCAATTTCAATGTCAAACCTCTGGAATTCGACGGAACCCGGGATTCCATCTTTCATCCCTTTGATCAATCGGGCCAACGGCACATGGAATATGTAAAAGACCACGGCACCTTTGCCGACCTGCCCTGGGAGATCATCCTGGCCGCATCCATGAAACAGTATCCCCTGTATTTTGAAAATCTTGAGGTGCGTTCAAAGGATTTTTCAGTTGAGGCCCTTACGGAAAATCAATGGAGAAAAGAAAACCGATAGCCCTGTTTAGGGCGTTCGGAAGGCCTCTGACACTTCCCGAGTCAGGTCCAGCACCTTTGTAGCAGACACAAGATCCAGGGACCCGGTGCCGCAGCTCGGTGTGATAAAAGACTGGGAGAGGATGGTTTTTTTGTCAATTCCTGTTTTCCCTGATAATTCATCCAGTTGCCCGTGCAGCATCCGGATCAGGCCGGTGCCGGTTTGAGCGGCGATGAGGTCCGGCTTTCCCGTGGGAACAATTCCCCAGGCAAGGATTTTTCCCTGGTCTAAAAAGCTTTTAATCATTTCAGGATAAAGGATGAATTTGTCAAAATAGGAAAAGGCATCAAAGCTGATGATATCGATATCTGATCCCAGAATCATATCCCATTCCGTGTTGGCGCAGACATGAACTCCGGCAAGGCCGCCTTCCGAGTGGATTTCCCGGGAAATTTCCTCAATTCCGAGGATGACGTCGGCCTTGCTGATGGTAATATAGGCCGATGTTCCGAATCCGGCCAGGGCCGGTTCATCCAGGAAAATGATGGGAACGGCACCCCGTTTGGAAAATTCCCTTGCCTGCCATTTTGCATTCATGGCCAGCTTTTTAACGGCGGTGTCCCTCAACTGATCATGGTAAAAGATGTCTTTATCCTTCTCATCCTTCACCGCGGTTCCAAATGTAATAGGGCCGGTTACCTGGCCTTTGAGGGCAATAAACGGAGTCTTTTTTTCGTCCACCTGCCGCAAAAATTCAAAAAAGCCTTTTCCTCTTGTGCCGGACAGGGCAAACCTTGAACCGCATAGGTCATCGCCGGATTCAGACAGGGAGAGATAGTCCTCAAAAAAAGAGACCAGCTCATTATCAAAGCCGGGTCTGGACGTGTCCAGAAGATTTTTTTCACTTCCTTCGGCAAATCCCGGGAGACCGGAGAGAAATTGGCTGATCATGCCTTCTTCCCGGTAAAGGGGCAGTTGAACCCAGAGAGGGATGTCCGGTGTATGTTCGAAAACAAGTTTGAGGGCGGCGGTGTGGTCCGTCATGGGAAGGCTGCCGATTAAAAGGGGCAATGCATTGGGTCTAAAAGGGTTCATCTGATGGTTTCCATCCAAAAAAAGGTTCTGTCCGGGTCGTTTCTTGCAAAACTATGGTATTATATCATCATCGCCGAAAGATGAAAACAGGGAAGAAAATTATTCATCCGGTAAAGAAGAGGAAAGGGGATCATGCAACCATTGGAATTGCTGTCACCGGCAAAAAACAGGGAACTGGGCATGGCTGCCGTCAACCATGGGGCCGATGCTGTCTATATCGGCGCAGCCGGGTTCAGCGCAAGGGCTGCCGCCGGCAATGCCATCCATGAGATTGAAAAACTGGCAGTCTATGCCCATTTTTACAAGGCAAAAATTTATATCGCCCTGAATACTTTGATTTTTGACCGTGAGCTGGAGGAAGTCCAAAAATTAATCCGGCATTTGTGGAATGCCGGGGCCGACGCCTTGATCATCCAGGATCTGGGGATTCTGGAACTGGATCTGCCGCCCATTCCCTTGTTTGCCAGTACCCAACTGGACAACCGGACCGTTGACCGGGTCCGGTTTTTAGAATCGGCCGGATTCGAACGGGTGATCCTGGCAAGGGAGCTGTCCCTCAGAGAAATCAAAGAGATCCGCCGGAATACCGGTGTGGACCTGGAAACCTTTGTGCACGGGGCCCTCTGTGCCTGCTACAGCGGTCGCTGCTATTTCAGCGCTGCCATTGGAAAAAGAAGCGCCAACCGCGGGCAGTGCGGCCAGCCCTGCCGTCTTTCCTGGACCCTCATGAACGTCCAAGGCCACGTGCTGGAAAGAGACCGCCACCTTTTGTCCCTCAAGGATATGAACCGTTCCGATTACCTTTATGACCTGGTCGAAGCCGGGGTCACCTCCTTTAAGATCGAGGGCAGGCTGAAGGATATGGCCTATGTGAAAAACATCACGGCCCATTACCGGAAAAGGCTGGATGATCTCCTTGCCGGATCTTCCGGGTACAGGGCCCCATCATCAGGCAGAACCGAATTGTTTTTTATCCCCGATCCTTTAAAAACCTTTAACCGGGGTGAAACCGATTATTTCCTTTCCGGCCGCAAAGGCGATATTCAATCCCTTAATACCCCGAAATCCCTTGGGGAGAAAATCGGAATTGTGGATCAGGTGGAATCCCGGTATTTTACCCTGAAAGGCTCCCATGATCTCCACAATGGAGATGGGCTTTGTTTTATAAATCCCTCCGGAAAACTGGAAGGCTTCCAGGTGAACCGGGTGGACGGGGATAAAATTTTTCCGGCCGGTCTTCAGGATCTGAAAAAAGGCCGCCTTTTACCCGGTGCTATTATGTACCGGAACCATGACCATGTTTTTCAAAAAAAACTGGCCGGGCCTTCTTCAGAACGCAAAATCGCTCTGGACCTGAGCTTTATTGAAATCCCCCAGGGCTTTGCCCTTGAAGGGAGGGATGAGGATGGGAATGAAGCCGAGGTTTGGCTTGAAACTGAAAAAATTCAGGCAAAGGATGGGGACCTGGCCTTCGCAACTTTGAAAAAACAATTGACCCGGCTGGGGGAATCCCCATTTTATCTCAGGACCCTGAATCTTCCTTTGAAGCCCTATTTCGTGGTTACCAGGGAATTAAACCGGATCAGACGGGAGCTTTTGGAAATTTTAAGCCAAAACCGGCATGAGGCTTATGTCCGGGAACCTGCAAAGCAAAGGCCGGATGTCCTGCCATTCCCCGGCAAGCATCTGGATTTTACCACCAATGTGGCCAATTCAAAGGCACTTGAATTTTATCGGAAGCGGGGAGTAAAAACCATTGATCCGGCCTTTGAGCTTTCCGAGCACGGTCCGGGAACCGTTGTCATGACCCTGAGGCATTGTATTCTGTGGGCCCTGGGGCAATGCCGCCGGGAGGTCGCATCAGTCCCTGAAATGTGGAAGGACCCTCTTTCCCTTGAGAACAAGTCCGGCCGGTTTCAGCTTGAATTTGACTGCATCCGGTGCGAGATGCGGATCAAAACGCTATAAAAAAAAGGCGGGAAGCGCCAAACGCGCAAACCCGCCTTAACAAAATATATATGCAACCCGCTGTTTAGCTGGGGAACATGGTATCGTCCATATCTACGGCGACACTGCTCACATTCATGAGCGCCTTGAATCTGCCGAGGGTAATGGGGAGCTGGGTTTCCACAAAGAATTGCAGGGACCGGATGATGCCTTCATAAAAGGGCGCGTCTTTTTTCTTGGCGGCTTCCAGTTTATTTGCCGCAATGACGGCTCTCCAGAGCAGCATCCATGCCATGGTGACATCTCCTGTGGCATCCTGGAAGGGATGGGCATTGGCAAAGGCATGCAGGACTTTTTCAGACATGGCCGCCGTCCCCATGTGAATGGCGACTTCACCCAGTTTGTTCAGTGCTTCTTCGATTTTGACGGCTTGTTTTTCAAGCCGGGGAATGGCCTTTGCGGCAGCCACCATTTTCTGTATTTCTCCGAACAGATCCATGATGGGCTTGCCCTTGTTGAGTCCCAGCTTCCGGCCCAGAAGGTCCATGGCCTGGATGCCGTTGGTGCCTTCATAGATCAGGGTGATCCGGCAGTCTCTTAAAAGCTGGGCCATGGGATATTCTTCGATGAACCCGTAACCGCCGTACACCTGCATGCCCTGGCTGCAGACCTCGAAGGAGCGGTCCGTGACATAGCCCTTGGCAATGGGGGTGAGAACCTCGACAAAGCCATGGTATTTGTCTTTCTCTTCCTTTGTGGGGGCATGGAGGGCCATGTCCGCGGAATACTGGACAAAATATAGAAGGGATCTCATGCCTTCCACAAATACCTTCATCATCATCAACTGCCGTTTGACATCCGGGTGGTTGATGATGGTAACGGATTTGGCATCGGGATTCATGAATTCAAGAATGTTTTTCCCCTGGACCCGGTTTCTGGCATAATCCAGGGCATACATATAGGCGGCGGTGGCGCAGGCAAACCCCTGGAACCCCACAAGGCGCCGGGCTTCGTTCATCATCAGGAACATGGCCTGCATGCCCTTGTTTTCCTGGCCCAGGAGGGTGCCGATGCAATTGCCTTTGGAGCCGAGGGAAAGAGAGCAGGTGCTGTTGCCGTGGATGCCCAGCTTGTGCTCGATGCCGGTGCAGATGACGTCATTGAATTCGCCCGGAGTCCCGTCGGGGTTGACCCTGAATTTCGGCACCAGGAAGAGAGAGATGCCCTTTGTGCCTTCGGGAGCGCCTTCGATGCGGGCCAGCACCGGGTGGATGATATTCTCGGCCAGGTCATGCTCGCCGCCGGAAATAAAAATCTTTTCACCGACGATGGAGAAGGTGCCGTCCCCGTTCCGGATGGCCTTGGTCGTGAGGGCGCCCACATCGGAGCCGGCCCCTGGTTCCGTCAAGAGCATGGTGCCGGTCCATTTGCCGGTAAACATATTTTTCAGGTAAATTCTTTTTTGTTCGGGAGTCCCGAATTTTTCCACCAGATGGCCGGCTCCCTGGGTCAGACCCGGATACATCATAAAGGGGAAATTGGCGCCGTTGAAATATTCGGCCGCTGCAGAGGCAACGGTTCTAGGCATTCCCTGGCCTCCCCATTCCGGATCTTCGGTGGTGGCCAGCCATTCTCCCTCATTGAATATTTTATACAGCCGTTTGAAGGATTCGGGCGTGGTGACCTTTCCGTTTTCAAGTTTGCAGCCCACCTGGTCCCCTTCTTTATTAGCCGGCAGAAGCTCCTTGACGGCAAAATTTTTGGCTTCGCTGATAACCAGATCGATGGTTTTTTTATTGAAATCAGCAAAATTTTCATGAAGCCCGGACAGAGTCTCGGCTTCAAGTTGTTCATGGAGAACGAATTCGATGTCTCTTCGATCGGAAATAAGTTGGGTCATTTTAAAACTATCCTCCTGCTGTTTGTGTTGCAAAAATATTGATGGGTTGTTTCTTCTATGGCAGTAGTGAATGAATTGTTACTCACTTCGATATGATGGGAATTATGAATTTTTAATAGAGCTGATCCTGCTTCGTTATGACCATTTTTAAACAATGATAATAAACGGTTATATAAATTATGATCAATCATTAAAAAAAATATCCATCCTCAGGTCACTGCTAAATTTAAAATGAATGATAATTCATCTCATTAAATTTTATCCCTGTCAATGATTATTTTTACAAATTCCGAATAATCATATAGGGTTATTAAATGGAAAAAATATTAATCAGTGCTTGCCTTGCAGGAGACCGGGTCCGGTATGACGGGCGGATAGTGCCGCTGGAAAGCCTGCTTTTGGCCCGGTGGAAAGAAGAGGGCCGGCTTGTGAAGGTCTGCCCAGAGGTGGCCGGGGGGATGACGATTCCGAGACCCCCAGCCCAAATCACGGGCGGAAGCGGCCTGGATGTGTTGAGGAGAAAGGCAAGGGTCATGGATAATGAAGGCGTCGATGTGACCGGCTTTTTTATCAGAGGCGCTGAATATGCGCTCAGTATGGCCCAAAGATTTGGGGTCCGGCTGGCTGTTTTAAAGGAAAAAAGCCCCTCTTGCGGAGTCCGCTGGATTTATGACGGGAATTTTACCTCAACTCTTATCCCGGGTGAAGGCGTTACCGCAGCCCTGTTGAGAGAACACGATGTCCTCATTTTTTCCGAACAGGAGCTGGATATGGTCGAAGGGATCTTGCGGCTGGAATAGACCCTGAAAGAAAGGTCTTATTATTTTAAACGGCAGGGCTGGAAAATACTGGTGAAAATCATTGACATGGGGGCGGTGAATCATTAAACTGTCCTACAGTTTGATTGTAGGGTCATGTATTGATATTTTCCGGAGCCAAGCGATGAATGTTCAATTTAGAAAAATGAAACCCCTGAAGTCCTATCAGCATGTGGTGGATGAGATCCAGACCGCCATATGTGAAGGAAATCTTAAGGAGGGGGAGACGCTTCCATCGGAAATGAAGCTCAAGGAAATGTTTGATACCAGCCGGGGGACCATCCGGGAAGCCCTCCGGGTCCTGGAGCAAAGGGGGCTTGTTTCCATCCGGACAGGGGTGAACGGCGGGGCAAGGGTTCAGGGGGCCAGTGCAAAGCCCATGACCGATAGCGTGGCCATTCTCATCCGCCAGCAAAGGGTTACACTAAGCCATCTGGCGGAATTCCGGAAAATGATGGAAGGTCATATCTCGGAGCAGGCTGCAAAAAAAGCGGATATGGGCGATATCCAAAAGCTGATGGCGATTTTGCGTGATGCCGCAGCCCATATTCAAACAAAACCTTCCGGGTGGACGGAATTCCATAAAATGGATGCCGAATTCCACCGGACCCTGGCCGAGATTGCGGAAAATCCGCTTCTGGAAGCGAATCTGACGGCCGTTCACAGCAATATCCAGATTTATTTTCATCAATACCTGCCCTGGAGCGAGGCCTTGCTCCATGATAATTTCAAGGATTTATGCGGGATTGCAGCGGCCGTGGAACAAAGGGACCCTGCAACCGCTAGAAGAATGGCCGAAGAGCATGTGGCAAAGTTTAATGCCTTGATGGAAAAAAATCTTGAATGATGCAGAACGCCCATATTTTTAAAATCCAGAGATATTCCATTCATGACGGTCCCGGCATCCGGACCACCCTCTTTTTCCAGGGGTGTCCCCTGCGTTGCCCCTGGTGCCATAACCCGGAAAGCCAGAAAATGCCCGGAAAAATCCGGGCAGAAGAGATGGATGGGCTGGTTTCCGGGCTGATATCCGAAATCGAAAAGGACAGGATCTTTTATGATGATTCCGGCGGCGGGGCCACCTTTTCCGGAGGTGAACCCCTTTCCCGGCCGGATTTGCTTTTCCGGCTTCTGGACCAGTGCAGGGAAGGGGAAATCCATACCTGCGTGGATACGTCCGGCTGTGCCGATGCAAAATTTCTGTCAGGTCTTGCCGAAAAAGCAGACCTGATTCTGTATGATATCAAGCTGATGGATGCAAAGGCCCATGAAACCCTGATCGGAAAGCCTGTGTTTCCAGTTTTGGATAATTTAAGGCGATTGTCGGACCAAAAGGCAAATGTCTGGATGCGGTTCCCTTTTATCCCCGGCATGACGGATACAAAGGCTAATATTAAGGCCGTAATGTGTTTTTTGGAGAAAGATACGGTTTTTCGGAAGATTCATATCCTGCCCTTTCATAAGGCCGGAGAGGGGAAATACGAAGCATTAAAATTCAAAAATCCTATGAAGGAGATCAAACCGCCCTCCCCGGAGCGGGTGGCCGAAGTCAAGGCAGAATTTGAATCCCGTGGATTCCAGGTCATTATTGGCGGTTAAAAATAGTGGATAAACAACGGCGGATATTAAAGGCGGATACAAAATGAACCCAAGAATAGACAGTCTCAGAGCAAAAACCCGGGCCAAAGAAGTGAGTCTCTCCCATGAACGGGCCGAACTGGTTACGGATTTCTATGAAACCCATGCAGCCATGGGGGAACCCATCCCTGTCCAGCGGGCCCTGTGCCTGAAGCACATCCTGGAAAATAAGAAAATTTATATCGAAGACAACGAACTCATCGTGGGGGAAAGGGGACCCGAACCCAAGGCCGTTCCCACCTATCCGGAAATCTGCCTTCATTCCCTGGAGGACCTTGAAATCCTTAATTCCAGGCCCAAGGTGGCCTATAAGGTGGCCGGGGAAACCCGGCAGATATATGAAAAAAAGATCATTCCCTTCTGGAAGGGCAGGACCATCCGGGAAAAAATCTTTTCAGCCATGGCCGACCCCTGGCTGGATGCCTTCGATGCCGGAATTTTTACCGAATTCCAGGAACAGCGGTCCCCGGGCCATACGGCCGGAGGAGACCTGATCTATCGAAAGGGCTTTACGGATTTGAAATCAGATATCCGTTGCTGCCTGGACCGGCTTGATTTTTTCCAGGACCCCAGGGCAATGGAAAAACAGGGTGTGTTACGATCCCTGGATATTGCGGCCGATGCCCTGATCTCCTTTGCCGGGCGCCACGCCCTGGAACTGGACCTTTTGGCGGCTTCGGAAAAAGACCCCGGGCGAAAAGCGGAGCTGGAAAATATGGCGGCGGTCTGCCGCAGGGTTCCGGCTCATAAACCGGAAACCTTTCATGAGGCCTTGCAGTATTACTGGTTTTTGCATGTGGGGATCATTACGGAACTGAACCCATGGGATGCCTACAACCCGGGCCGGTTTGACCAGAACCTGTATCCGTTCTACCAGAGGGACATGGAAAACGGGACCCTGACCCGGGAACAGGCCAAGGAACTGCTCTCCTGTTTCTGGATCAAATTCCACAACCATCCGGCCCCGCCCAAGGTGGGGGTGACGGCCAAAGAAAGCAATACCTATGTGGACTTCTGTCTCATCAACCTGGGCGGGGTCACCCCGGACAACCGGGACGGGGTAAACGAGCTGACCTACCTGGTCCTGGATGTCATCGAGGAAATGCGGCTGCTCCAGCCCAGCTCCATGATCCAGGTCTCCCGGAAAAATCCGGACCGGTTTATCAAACGGGCTCTGAAGATCATTGCCACGGGATTCGGCCAGCCCTCGGTCTTTAATACCGATGCCATTCTTCAGGAGATGACCCTTCACGGCAAAACCATTGAGGATTCCCGGTCGGCAGGGGCTTCCGGCTGCGTTGAAGCCGGTGTGTTCGGAAAGGAAGCCTATATTCTGACCGGGTATTTCAACCTTCCTAAAATCCTGGAGATCACCCTTCACAACGGCCGGGACCCGCGGACAAAGAAACAAATTGGCCTTGAAACCGGGGACCCGGAACAGTTTAACACCTTTGACGATCTTTTTGAGGCTTATCAACTGCAACTGAATTATTTTGTGGATATCAAGATCCGGGGCAGCAATATCATCGAACAGATCAACGGGACCCATATGCCCGTTCCCCTGCTTTCCCTTGTCACGGAAGACTGCATCGAAAATGCAAGGGATTATAACCAGGGCGGGGCCAGGTATAATACGTCCTACATCCAGGGCGTCGGTATCGGAACCCTGACGGATTGCCTTTCGGCATTGAAATATGTTGTCTATGACCAAAGGCGGGTTTCCATGGAAAAAATCCTGGCGGCCCTTGAAAAGGATTTTGAAGAAGAGGACATCCTGCATCATCAATTGAAAAAAGCGCCCAAATACGGAAATGACGATGATGCCGCCGATGATATCCTGAGACAGGTATTTCAGGCCTTTCATAACGCCGTGACCGGGAGGCCCAATGCCAGGGGCGGGGTATATAGGATCGATCTTCTGCCCACCACCTGCCATGTCTATTTCGGTGAAATCACGGGAGCCCTTCCCGACGGCAGGAAAGCGGGGATTCCTTTCTCGGAAGGCATATCCCCGGTTCAAGGGGCTGATACCTGTGGCCCCACGGCCGTTTTGAAATCTGCAGCCAAAATTGACCATCTGAAAACCGGGGGTACCCTTTTGAACCAGAAATTTCTGCCGGAGCTGATGAAGGATGAAAAGGGAAGCCAAACGGTAGTTCATCTGATCCGGTCCTATTTTAAAATGGACGGACACCATATCCAGTTCAATGTGGTGGATGAAAAAACCCTGAGGGAGGCCCAAAAAAATCCCGAGGCCCACCGGGACCTGATTGTGAGGGTGGCCGGGTATTCTGATTATTTTGTGGATCTTACCGAGGCCCTCCAGGAAGAGATCATACAGAGAACAGCCCACGCCGTGATTTAGAAAAAACCTGTTTGTAAGGGTTTTTTCTTGACTTGCAGACCAAGGAACAATAAAAATGAACATGTTCGTAATTTGTTAATCCTGTAAATTATATCTTGTAATTTAAACGGATTATCAAAACATACCATGATGTTCTGAAATACTAATGCAAAGGGGAGAAAAAAGATGAAAAAACGTAAATTATTATCCATTGCAGGCTTGGCATTGCTTTTCTGCATGCTTGCCCTATCGGTTCAGGCAAAGGAAAAAACCCTTGTTTACTGTTCGGAAGGCAGTCCGGAAGGGTTTACCCCGGCTCTTTATACGTCAGGGACAACCTTTGATGCAACGGCCAACACCATTTATGATCAGCTTGCTAAGTTTGAACGAGGCGAAACAAAGGTTATTCCCGGTCTTGCAGAATCATGGGATATATCCGAAGACGGCAAAACCTATACGTTTCATCTGAGAAAAGGCGTTAAATTTCACACCACCCCGTATTTCACACCCACCCGTGATTTTAATGCCGATGATGTTCTTTTCTCTTTTAATCGCCAGTTTGACAAAAACCATCCATACAATAAAGTTTCCGGCGGGTCCTATGAGTATTTCGATGGGATGAATATGGGGAGCCTGATCAAATCCATTGAGAAAAAAGATGATTACACCGTTGTCTTTAATTTGAATAATCCCGAAGCCCCATTTATTGCCAATCTTGCAATGGCATTTGCCTCCATTGGTTCTGCTGAATACGCAAACAAAATGCTCGTTGCCAAGACCCCGGATGAATTTGACCAGAAACCCATTGGAACTGGCCCCTTTGTATTTGTTTCCTATCAGAAAGACGCCACCATCCGGTACAAGGCCTTTGATAAATACTGGGCCGGCCGGGCCAAAATCGACAAACTGGTATTTTCCATCACCCCGGATGCCTCGGTGCGGTATGCAAAGTTGAAAGCCGGCGAAGCCCATGTCATGCCCTATCCGAATCCGGCCGACCTGCCTGCAATGAAAGCCGACCCCAATATCAATCTTATGGAAAAAGAAGGGTTGAATGTGGGATATCTTGCATTTAACTGCAAAAAAGAGCCCTTTACCAATGTAAAGGTCCGTCAGGCATTGACCATGGCCATCAACAAAAAGGCTATTATAGAGGCGGTTTATCAAGGCGCGGGGAAAATCGCCAAGAACCCTATCCCGCCCACCATCTGGTCCTATAACGATGCCGTAAAGGATTATGAATATGACGTGGCCACCGCTAAGAAGCTTCTGACCGAAGCCGGTTTTCCTAATGGATTTGAAACCGATCTCTGGGCCATGCCGGTGCAACGCCCCTATAACCCCAATGCCAAGAGAATGGCGGAGATGATCCAGGAAGACTGGTCCAAACTGGGCGTTAAGGCCAAGATCGTTTCCTATGAATGGGGAGAATATCTGAAGCGCTCCATGGCAGCCGAGCATTCGACTCTTCTCCTGGGCTGGACCGGAGACAATGGGGACCCGGACAATTTTCTGGCCGTTCTTCTGGGCTGCGATGCCATGGAAAGCTCCAACCGGGCCCGGTGGTGCTACAAACCCTTTAATGATTTGATCGTGAAAGCAAAACTGGTATCAAAACAGGCAGAAAGAACAAAATTATATGAACAGGCTCAGGTTATTTTCAAAGAGCAGGCTCCCTGGGTGACCATTGCCCATTCAGTCGTATTTGAACCCCTGAGCAAAAAAGTAATGGATTATAAAATTGATCCTTTTGGTCAACACATTTTTTATGGTGTAGATCTGAAAGACTAAAGATCTGCAAGATGTTTATTCGGCGGTGCAAGGGGCGTATATTCCTTGTACCGCCACTTTAATATAGAGACTGTGCGCCTATGATTCAATTTTTTTTCCGGCGGTTCTTTCATGTTTTTCCGGCCTTTATCGGTGTAACCCTCCTGACCTTCTCCCTGATCCATCTCATCCCCGGCGACCCTGTCGAACTTCGCGCAGGAGAACGGGGTATAGACCCGGCCCGGCATGCCGAAATAAAGGCTGAAATGGGTCTGGATAAACCCCTTTACATTCAGTATTTCCGGTATATCACCAATGTGTTCAAAGGGGATCTGGGCAAATCCTATGTCACCAAAAAACCGATTCTTGAAGAGTTTTTAACCCTTTTCCCGGCCACGCTTGAACTCTCCCTCTGCGCCATGATGTTTGCGGTTCTGTTCGGGCTTCCGGCCGGGGTCATTGCCGGGGTTAAACGGGGAACGCCCTTTGACCATACCATCATGGCGGTTTCACTGACGGGCTATTCCATGCCCATTTTCTGGTGGGGGCTCTTGATGATCCTGTTTTTTTCCGTTTTTCTCGGCTGGACCCCGGTGTCTGGTCGGCTTTCGGCGCTTTTCTGGATTGAACCGCAAACCGGGTTCATGCTCATCGACACCCTCACCTCGGATGAGCCCGGCGCCTTTAAATCCGCCCTGAGCCATTTGATCCTGCCTTCCATTGTGCTTGGAACCATTCCCCTGGCCGTTATCGCGCGCATGACAAGGTCTTCCATGCTTGAGGTTCTAAAGGAAGATTATGTTAGGACCGCCAGGGCCAAGGGATTGTCCGACATGCGGGTGATCCTGGTCCATGCCTTAAGAAACGCCATGATTCCCGTCATTACCGTCATCGGCCTTCAAACCGGGGTGCTGCTGGCCGGGGCCATTCTGACGGAAACCATATTTGCCTGGCCCGGCGTGGGAAAATGGATCCTCGAATCCATCGGCCGGCGGGATTACCCGGCCATTCAGGGGGGGATATTGATTATCGCCACCCTCATTATCTTTGTGAACCTGGGCGTGGATGTCTTGTACGGCATCATCAATCCCAGGATCCGGTATACGCATTAGAACAGGAATTCAATATGAGCGAAACGACAGTCCTTCCCCTGGAAAATTCAGCACCGCCCCATCCGTTGAAGGAATTCTGGAAATATTTCAGCGAGAACAAAGGAGCCGTTGCCGGGCTATATATCATTCTCATCGCCGTTTTTCTGGCCGTTTTTGCGGATTATATCGCCCCTCACAGCCCCTTTGACCAGTACCGGGATGCCATTTTGCAGCCTCCCGTATGGATGGACGGGGGGAGCAGTAAATTTCTCCTGGGGACGGACGATGTGGGCCGGGATATTCTGTCACGGCTGATTCACGGGGCCCGCCTCAGCCTTTTTGTGGGGGTTATCGTTGTCACGCTGTCCCTTGCCGCAGGTATTATCTTCGGAGTGACCTCGGGATATTTCGGCGGCATTTATGAAATTCTGGTCATGCGGCTCATGGACATCATCCTGGCCCTGCCCAGCCTTTTGTTGGCCCTGGCCATTGTGGCCATCCTGGGGCCCAGCCTGCAGAATGCCATTTTATCCATTGCCGTGGTGGTTCTGCCCCATTATGTCCGGCTGACCCGGGCCTCGGTTCTTTCGGAAAAGAGCAAGGATTATGTGACCGCCTCCCGGGTCTGCGGTTCCGGCCCCTTTAGGATGATGTTTGCCGTGCTCCTTCCCAATTGCATGGCGCCCCTGATCGTCCAGGCCACCCTGGGATTTTCAACGGCCATCCTGGATGCGGCGGCCCTTGGATTCCTCGGCATGGGGGCACAACCGCCCACGCCTGAATGGGGGGCCATGCTGGCCAATGCCCTGCAGTTTGTCCAGAGGGCCTGGTGGGTGGTGACCTTTCCCGGCCTGGCCATCCTGATCACGGTGCTTGCCTTCAACCTTGCCGGGGATGGGCTCCGGGACGCCCTTGATCCGAAAATGAAGCGGTAACCAACAGAGAACATATATGAATCAAATCTTAGACATTAAAAACCTTTCCGTGGATTTTGACGGATTTAAAGCCGTTCTGGATGTGGATCTGTCTCTGGACAAGGGAAAAATCCTGGGGGTTGTGGGTGAATCCGGGTCCGGAAAAAGCGTCACCCAGCTTGCCCTCATGGGGTTGATTCCATATCCCGGCATCATCCGGGCGGGCAGGCTGGTATTCAATGGTCACGACCTGCTGGCCCTGTCAAAAAAGAAGAAACGCCAAATCACGGGCAAGGAAATTGCCATGATTTTTCAGGAGCCCATGTCCAGCCTCAACCCCTGCTTCACCGTGGAGTTCCAGTTGGCGGAAACCCTGAAGATCCACGAGGGCGGATCAAGGCGGCAGCGCCGGGAACGGGCCGTTGAGCTGCTCCGGCAGGTGGGAATTCCGGCTCCCGAAGACCGGATGAAAAGTTTCCCCCACCAGTTGTCGGGAGGGATAAGCCAGCGGGTCATGATCGCCATGGCCATTGCCTGCAGTCCCAAACTCCTGATTGCCGACGAACCCACCACAGCCCTGGATGTCACCATCCAGGCCCAGATCCTGGACCTTTTGATCAGCCTTCAGCGGGAAAAAAATATGGCCCTGATCCTCATCACCCATGACATGGCCGTCATCGCCGAAACCGTGGAAGATGTGGTGGTCATGTATGCCGGACAGGTGGTGGAAAAAAACACAGCCCATAATATTTTTACCGCTCCGAGACATCCGTATACCGATGCCCTGCTGGGGTCTTTGCCTGAGCGCAATGTCCATTCAAAACGGCTCCCCACCATTCCGGGGGTGGTGCCGGGCAAATACGACAGGCCGTCAGGATGCCTGTTCCATCCCCGGTGCCGGTTTGCCAAAGAAAAATGTTCAACCCTGCGGCCGGCCCTGACAAAGCAAGGCGACGGTGCTTACCGGTGCCATTTCCCATTGATCAACGGAGTCCCCCAGTATGAATGAAAAGCCGATTATCCAGGCCCGAGACCTGAAAAAATATTATTCCATCAAGGAAGGGCTCTTTTTTAAAAGGACTTCGACATTAAAGGCCCTGGATGGGGCCTCCTTTTCCATAAAACCCGGTGAAACCTTTTCCGTCGTGGGGGAGTCCGGCTGCGGGAAATCAACCCTGGCAAGACTCATCACCATGATTGAAAGGCCGACCTTTGGGGATTTTGAAGTGGACGGCATCAATGCCGTCACCAGTGATCCGGCCGCCATGAAAGCTTTGCGGGAAAGGGTTCAGATCGTTTTTCAGGACCCCTACGGATCTTTGAACCCGAGAAAAAAAGTGGGGGCCATCCTGGAAGAGCCGCTTTTGATCAACACCGGGCTCAATGCGGAGGAACGGCGGGAAAAGGCCCTTGCCATCATGGATAAGGTGGGTCTCAGGCGGGAGCAGTATTCCCGGTATCCCCATATGTTTTCAGGGGGCCAGCGGCAGCGGATAGCCGTTGCAAGGGCCCTGATGCTCAACCCCAGCCTGGTGGTGGCCGACGAGCCGGTGTCAGCCCTGGATGTGTCTGTCCAGGCCCAGGTTTTGAATCTGTTCATGGATCTCCAGGATGAAATGAACCTGGCCTATCTGTTTATTTCCCATGACCTGAGTGTGGTCCGGCTGATCTCGGACCATGTCATGGTCATGTATCTGGGCAGACCCGTGGAACAGGGGGAAAAGGCCGTGATTTTCGAGAATCCCGTCCATCCCTATACAAGGGCCCTGCTTGCGGCCACCCCCCATGTGGACCGGAAAGACCGCACCCAGAGGATCCTTTTGACCGGAGAAATCCCTTCCCCGCTGAATCCTCCGCCGGGATGCACCTTTCATAAACGGTGCATTCACATGACCAATATCTGCAAAGAGGCCGTTCCGGAATTCCGGTCCGTGGGCGGCAGAATGGTCACCTGCCATCATGCGGAAAAATTCTGCTGAAAGAATTCCTTTCAACTGGTAATATCGGATGGGCCTGCTTGTCCGGTTAAATTCCCGTCAGGTGATCCGGCAATAATTCCTCTTGATCTCTGTCAAATTCTATAGTAGTTACCGCGATAGTTACTATGTGAAATTAAGCGAGATTCATTTACAGGATGAGGAATTCCATGACCAAAGAAGTCCAGGATGCATATAGGGCCGGAGTCCCGATATTTATCGGCTATTTCCCGGCGGCCGTTGCCTTTGGGATATTGTCCAAGGGTTGCGGGATCAGCCTTTTGGAAAGTTTTTGTTTTTCAGCCCTTGTCTTTGCCGGCGCCAGCCAGTTCATCGCCCTGAACCTGTTGATGACGGGAATGGGGCCGGGGGGCATTATCCTTACCACCTTGCTGGTCAATTTCAGACATTTTCTGATGAGCGCCTGTTTGTCTGCAAAAATGGCCAAGACAAAAAAGCGGAATATTTTTCTGGTGGCCTTCGGGGTTACCGATGAGGTGTTCTCCGTCCTCTCCTTTAAACCGGGGCCCCTGTCTTCGAAATTTGTCATCATCCTTGAATCGGCAGCCTATTCGGCCTGGGTGGGCGGAACTGTGGCAGGCTATGTTCTGGGCGGGTTCCTGCCTGAAATTCTGACAAAGAGCATGGGCGTGGCCCTCTATGCCCTTCTTCTGGCCATCCTCCTGCCGGAAATCAAGCAATCCCTGAAAGCCCTGGTCCTGGCCGTTGCTTCAGGAGCCTTGAACATCCTTCTCATTAAGCTTGACCTCCTTCCCCATGGCTGGAATATTATTGCCTGCATCTTTGCGGTGGCCCTGGCAGGATCATTCTTTATTCCGGGAGAAGCGAAGGAGGAGGCCTATGAATAAACTGATTCCCCTGATTCTGGGCATGGCCGCCGTGACCTACGGTCCCAGGCTGATCCCCTTTCTCTTGATGACGGGCAGACAGCTTCCTCCCCGGCTGGATGCCTTTTTAAAATGCATTCCTGCGGCGGCCATCGGCGCCTTGATCATTCCCGGCGTATTCAGCGCCACCCCGGCCATGCCCCTGGCAGCCGCTTCGGGTATGGTGTTTACCCTGGCCTTCGGCCTGTGGCGGGGCGGGATCATCATTCCCGTGCTGGGCTCGGTGGGGGTTACCTATTTGATTTTATTTTTTGCAGGATAAAAGGAAGCGGTATGGATCAGGCACTTCCGGTCATGAATGATATGAAACGGCTCGGGTTTTCCGAGTATGAATGCAAGGCCTACCTGAAGCTTTTGGAAGAATTTCCGCTCAACGGGTATACCCTCAGCAAAAATTCCGGTATACCCAGGTCCAGGATTTATGAGGTTTTGAAAAACCTCATGGATAAGCAGATGGTGTTTGAACAGACCGAGGAAAAAAACAAGGTCTATTATCCGGTGGCTCCGGATGTTTTTATTAAAAAGCTGAAAGAAAGCTATAAGGAATTGTTTTCCAATATATCCCGGTTTGCGGGCCGGCTGTATACGGAAAAAAAACAGGATGACAAGCTGGTGGTCATCCGGGGTCGCCGGAATATCCTCAGTTTTTTGAACCTGCTGATCAAAGGGGCTGAAAAGAGAATTGCCGTGTCCATCTGGGAAGAGGAAATGGAAGACCTCCTGCCGGAAATGGACAGGGCCCTGAAACGGGGGGTGGTGCTGAGGGGGATATTTTTCGGGGAAAAAAAGCCCTATGACACCCTGGTCATCCATCGCCGGATCAAACGGTATATGGCCGAGAAAAAAGATAGGTATATGTCCGTTATTATTGACGGGGCCCATACGGTGTCCGGTATTGTGTCCCGGGGGGAAGACAGCAAGGTGACCTGGACCCAGGATGAAGGGCTCATTGAAATCAGCGAAGATTATATCGCCCATGATCTCATTGTGAACCTGTATTCCGCATCCCTGGATGAAGACGCATATTCAAAGTTTGAAGAATTTGCCGATAATGTTCACAATCATTATTTTCACTATTCTGATGAAGAGCTGGCAGTGTATAAAGGTCTGAAATAAATATGGGGGAAGGAGAAGATTCGGATGACCCAAAAAGATAGGGCCCTTAAGATAGGGGTGGTGGGAGCGGGAGCCATCGGCGGCATCTGCGCCGGGTGGATCAAAAATGCCGGATATGATGTCCGGGTGGCGGTCAGAACCCCGGAGCATGCCCGGCAGATCATGGAGGATGGGATTCAGATCACGGGAATCAAAGGCGACCTGACCATAAAAATGGATGCCGTGAGCCGGGTGGAGGATATGGATGGGGACCGGGATATGGTCCTGCTCTGTGTTAAAGCCACCAGCATGATGGAGGCGGCTGAAAAGCTGAAAGAAAGGCTTAAGCCGGGGGCCGTGGTGGTTTCCCTTCAAAACGGGTTCTGCGAGGAAGCCCTTGCCGGCGTTCTCGGCCGGGAGGCTGTTATCGGCTGTGTGACGGGCTGGGGAGCGACCCTACACTCACCCTGCCGGCTTGAAATGACTTCGCCGGGAGATTTTATCGTGGGCAATATCGATAACAGGCCTGATCCGCGGCTGGAAGAGATCCGGGCCGTACTGGATTGTGTTCTGCCCACCAGAATTTCCAATAATATTGCCGGAGACCTTTATTCCAAGCTGATCATCAATTCATGTATCACTTCGGTGGGGGCGGTTTGCGGCCTGTATTTAGGGCAGATGCTGTCAAGACAAAAGGCCAGGCTGATCTTTCTCAGGATTATGGAAGAGGCCATGGCCGTTGCCAAGGCCATGGGCATAGAGGTGGAAGTGTTTGCCGGTAAATTGGACTATTACCGGTTTCTTGAAAAAAAAGGCTTTTTTGCGGACTTAAAAAGGCATCTCTTCTTAAGGGCCCTGGGATTCAAATATCGGCGGCTGAAGTCTTCCAGCCTGCAATCCCTGGAAAGGGGAAAAAAGACCGAAATCGATTATCTGACAGGGTTTATCACTTCCAATGCCTTACGGTTCAATATCAGCACCCCGGTCAACACCCAGGTCCTGGAGATGGTCAAAAAGATTGAACAGGGAAAGGCAGGGATCGCTTCCGAAAATCTTGATAAGATCATTCTTTAAGAGGCTCCCAGAATGATTCAATATTTTACCATGGGTGCGCTTTTAGGGTTTTCCGCAGGTCTGGCACCGGGTCCGTTGCTGACCCTGGTCGTGTCCGAAACCCTTGCCTATAATATCCGGGCCGGAATCAAGGTGGCTGTTGCCCCCCTGATAACGGATCTGCCCATCATTATTGTGGCCGTACTGGTCCTTTCCCGCCTGTCCGGTTCCCAAGGCATACTGGGGGCCATCTCCCTCATGGGCGGGGCGTTGGTGTTGACCATGGGAATCCGTGGGATGAAAACCAAGGGCCTGACCCTGGATATCTCAAAGGCTGCGCCAAGATCTTTGACCAAGGGCATCCTGGTGAACGCATTAAGCCCCCACCCCTATATTTTCTGGCTCAGCGTGGGCGGGCCGGCCATGGCCAAGGCCGGAGACCGGCACGTCTTGGCCCCGGCAGCATTTTTACTGGGATTTTACCTGATGATGGTGGGATCAAAGATGGCCTTGGCGGTCCTGGCAGGGAAATCAAAAGCTGTTTTAACGGGGCAGGGCTATGTGTTGACCATGAGGTGCCTGGGATTTCTCCTGTGCGTGCTGGCCGTTTTTCTCTTCACGGACGGCATCCGCCTTCTCTGGCCGGCGCTGTGAAAAAGCAAACCCGGCAGGGGTCATGATGACGCCTGCCGGGTTTGGGGAAAACGGACCGCAGATTATTTCCAGTCAAATTCCCTGGATGTCACCGTATCTTCCATTCTCTGGATGCGGCGTTCTATGTTTTCAAATTTCTTTTTGACCCTCTGGACGGCCGATTGCCTGGAATGGGAATAGGCATCATAGAATTCCGCATCGTTTTCATCTTGCAGCGGAGAAACCGGCTCTATTTTCAGGAAAAGCCCTGCCAGGATATACATGACCCCCACGGGCCAGAACCCGGTAAACAGAAAAACCAAAAGGGTGATGACCCTGACCCAGAACACATTGAAATTAAAATACTCGGCCAAACCCCGGCAGACCCCCATGAAGATGCCTCTCCGGGACCGGTAGATGCCGCGGCTGGAAGCAAGGGTCTCAAAGCGGCCCCCAAGACTCTGGAAAAGCCTTCCGCGTTTTTCAGATTTAAAATTGTGTTTATATCCGTGATATCGTCTCATTTGCCGAATTCCTTTTTCTGGCGCTCAATCAATATGGTTTCCAGGGCTTCCACCCGTTCTTCCATTTTTGACAGCCCGCGATAGATGTCCTGGATCATCCGGGTTTCTTCTGCCTGGGCCTGTTTGTCTTTCCCGGCCAGCCCTCCGGACTTGGAAACCCGTATGATGCCGATGATAACCAGTCCGACGGTGGCGATAAAGAGGATGATCCCGCCGATGGAGATGCCGATGATAAGTGCGCCCATCATGATAATAGTTCTCCGGTTGGGTTAGGGGTTGATGATTTACGCATCAATTTTACCACCCTTTTTCAGGGATTGGGAAGATTTTAATTCATTGAGTTCGGCTTCGATTTCATCATCGGCTTCCAGGGCGTCCAACTGATCCTCAAGATTCGAAGCCCTGCCGTAGTCCACCAGGTCGGCTTCCGCTTCCATCCTCTCGATCTGCTGCTCCAGTTCTTCAAATTTCTGCATGACTTCGGCGCTGTCGGCCCTGCGGATTTCCTCCCTTACCTTTTTTTTCCGGGTGGCCCTCAGATGCCGTTGAACCAGCATCCTTTGTTTTTCCCGGGCGGATTTGAGCTTGTTCTCCAGTTCCTGGATATCCTCCCGGTATTGTTCAATCATGACACCGAGTTCCGTCACTTCAGCCTGAAGGGTTTCGGCTCTCTGGGTATACCGTCGTTTTTCCTGGAGGGCCTGGCGGGCCAGGTTGTCCTTGCCCTTTTGAACGGCCAGCTCTGCCTTCTGGTTCCAGAAATCTTCTTTTTCTTCGATTTCATCCAGGAACCGCCGGGCCTTCTTCTGCCCGGCAATGGTATTGGCGCAGGAAGATTTGATTTCGATGAGGGTGTCTTCCATTTCCCGGATCATGAGTTTGATGAGTTTTTCCGGATCTTCGGCATTGTCCAGCATGGAATTGATGTTGGATGCCACAATATCTTTAAACCGTGTAAAAATTCCCATTGTTGTCTCCTTAAGCTTTATGATGTTTCGGTTAATTGATGGTTCCGGTTTAGAGATAGAATTAGCATTTTGTGTGCCAGCCGGGAATTCATATGAATTGCCCTTTTATATTAATTAGTTATATATATTGACAATTTGAATTGGTTCTGTGTAATATTGACCATGTATTGGTTAATTTTGCTAAATATGGGTTGAATATCAATTTTAATTCATTGGAGAGATTCATGATGTCACCGGATCAGGACAGGGGCAACTCTTTTTCCGTGCCCGAGGCCTTGGGCCAGTCGGAAGCGTTCATTGAATTCCAGGAGCAGATATCAAAGGTGGCGCCCATAGACCGTCCGGTTCTGATTCTCGGGGAAAGGGGAACGGGAAAGGAGCTGGCTGCCTCCCGGATTCATTTTTTATCCAGGCGGTGGTCCAAACCCCTGGTGACCCTGAACTGCTCGGCCTTGACACCGGGACTCATCGGGTCAGAACTCTTCGGCCATGAAAAGGGGGCCTTTACCGGCGCCGCCTCCCGGAAGGCGGGACGGTTTGAGAAGGCCGCGGAAGGGACCCTGTTTCTGGATGAGATCGGCGCCATCCCCATGGAGGTCCAGGAAAAAATTTTACGGGCGGTGGAATACGGGAGCTTTGAACGGGTGGGTTCCTCGGATTCCGTTGTCGTGGATGTCCGGATTGTGGCGGCCACCAATGCGGACCTGGAAGGGATGGCCCTATCCGGAGAATTCAAACAAGACCTTCTGGACCGGCTCTCCTTTGAGGTCATCTATGTGCCGCCGCTTCGAAACAGAAAAGAGGATATCCTGATGCTGGCCCGTCATTTTGCCGGAAGAATGGCCTATGAACTGGGATGGGGAGATATCCCGAAAATATCGGGCAGTGCGGTAAAAGCCCTTGAGGCCTATCCCTGGCCGGGCAATATACGGGAGTTGAAAAATGTGATTGAGCGGGCCGTATATAAATCTTCCAGCCATAAGATTGAAGACATTTCCTTTAACCCTTTCACATCTCCCTTTGGGGATGATTTTAAAAACCGGGGTCAGGGAGGGGCAAGGGTAACATCCGGGGTGCAAAAGGCCGAGCCTGAAGAGCCGGGAGAAACAACAGGGGACTTTGCCGATATCGTGAACCAGGCCTTTAAAAAGCCTTTTAAGGAAGCCATGGGCGATTTGGAGAGAACCCTTTTGTCGAGGGCCCTTAAAGATTGCCGGTATAACCAGAGGTCGGCCGCCAAAACCCTGGGGTTGTCCTATGATCAGCTCCGGGGGCTGTTGAAAAAACACCGGGTGTGAGGGCCCTGGGAAGGCAGGCTGGTTTCTGGCCCAGCCCCTGCTTTAAATTTGGATGACGGTTTTAAAAACCAGGACGGCCTGTCCCCCTACCCGGGTCCGGACCGGTTTGCCATTTTCAATATCCACTTCCACGGAAATGATGCCGGGCCTGCCCATGGCTTCGCCCTGGATCCCCTTGAAGCAGAAAAGCCGTGGGGCATGGTCCACAAGGCCGTGATGCACCAGGTAAGCGCCCAAAGGTCCGTTCCCGTTGCCCGTCACCGGGTCTTCATTTATCCCGATGGCCGGGGCAAACATCCGGGCATGGGTCAGGATGTCCGGTTGACCGGAATCCAGGGTGAACACAAAATATCCATTGCTTTGGATGCGTTTGCTCAGGGCTGCCAGCCCGTTGAAATCCGGCTGAAGGGCGTTGAGCACCTGCCTGCGCCGGATACCGATGATGACCTTTGAGTGGCCCGTGGAAACAATCTGCACGGGGCAGGCCGGGTCAAGGTCGTCTAACCCCAGGCCCAGTGCATCCGTAATTTTCCGGCAGATATTTTTATCAAGGGGAGGTTCAATGGAAATGGGGCCCTGGGTCATGGTCACCCGGATTTCCTCGCCCTGTTTTTCGATTTGGACAGGAAGAATCCCGGCCCCGGTTTTATGGATAACGGTACAGGATTCCATATGATTTTCAAGGGCCCTTGCATAATGGGCCGCGATGGTGGCATGTCCGCAGATGGGGACCTCGGTGGAGGGTGTAAAAAAACGCAGCCAGACATCGTGGTCCGCGGAAACGGGCGGGAAAACAAAGGCGGTTTCGGAATTGTTCAATTCTTTTGCGATATCCAGCATTTCCGGTTCGGTGAGCCCGTCGGCCTGCAGCACAACCCCGGCCGGGTTTCCCTTGAATTTCCGGTTTGTGAAGGCATCCACCTGGTAAACCGTAACCGCTTTCATCCTTCTCCTATTTTGCTTTGGCTTTGCCGATAATCGGGTATTTGATCTTCTGCCTCAGTTGAAGGGAATTGAAATCGATTTCAGGGTTGTATTTTTTTAGCAGCCAGAAGGGAACTTCCAGTTCATTCTCGCAAAGGCGCCAGATATTATCCCCGTTTTTGATTTCATAGGTATCCACCCCGTTGATGGAAAAGGATCCGAAAAAATCCTCTTCCATTTCCTTATGAAATTCAAACCTTTGTTCTTCAAAGGCCTGGGCCGTTGTTTTTTTCAGGGGGATTTTGATCCTCCGGTCAATGGAAATGGGGTCATGGGGCTTGAATGCATTCAGTTTACGGATTTCCTGGGCCGAAACCTTGAGCCACCCGGCATAATGGCCCAGGGTTTCCTCTGCCTCCACCTTGATGATGCCGATGGGAAGAGAGCCTTTTTTTTCGAGCTGGAGGATTTTAAGATCGCTCATGTCAATCCTGGGGTTGACGGTGGCCACGTTGGTCGCGGGTTTGGCCATGGTGTCAAACATCGGGTCAATGGGGGTTTCATAACCCGGGGAGCCGGTGGTTTCAGCCAAGGCTTCAGGCCCGGCAGACGATTTTGATTCCGGCTCCGGCAAGGCTGTCGGCGCCGGGAGGACTGTCGGCTCCGGTGAGGCTGTTGGTTCAAGGAGGGCTGCCGGTTCCGGTTTGGTTTGGGCAGGAGCCTCGGGAGAGGGAGCCGCCGGGGCCTGGGCCACGACTGTTTCAGGTTCTGCCGGTTTTTCGGCCTGAACCGGATTTTCCGGGACCGGCGCCGGCACCGTCGTTTCCGGGGACATCTCTTTGGCCTTTGCCGGTTCATATTTGGCGGTGATGATGATTTCATCCCTGACCGGGATTCTCAGGTTCTGGCCGATGAAAAGGGCTGCTTTGGCACCCAGGTCGTTTGCCCGGATCAGATCATTGAGCCGGATGGAGTGGAGCCGGGCAATGGAGCTGGCGGTTTCCCCCTTCCGGACCTGGTGGAACCGGCTGGGTTTCTGGCCGGATTTGTAGAGGCCGGCCAGCCGGGTGTCAATTTCGTGCAGGGAAAAGGTTTTCGGAAGTTTGAGGTTGAATCCTTTGGGAATATATTTCTGCTCGGTGAAAACCGGGGGCCTCAGGGACGGGTTAAGGTTTTGGATGTCCTCGGCGCTGAGATTAAACTGAGTCATCAGGTCTTTGGCCATGAGATATCCCTTTGTTTTCACCGTCTGAAAGGCGGAAGGGTTTTGAAAACTTAGGGTTCCAAAGTGTTTCTCATGATTTTTGGCAACAATCCGGGCCGCCAGAAATTCGGAATAAAAATTCCTTGAGGCGAATTTAAAGGAGCTGCCCTGATAGGTTTTAAATATGTTTTCATAATTCCCGGCGGTGTTTTTCGCTCTCAGCATGCCGGTGAGGCCGTGGTTATAGGCGGTGATGGCCAGGGGCCATTCACCCAGGACCGCATAATTTTTTTTCAGGAGCCGGGCAGCGGCATCGGTTGAGATATAAGGGTCCCGCCTTTCATCCACAACATAATCGATATTCATATAGATTTTTCCGGTGTCATGGGTGAACTGCCAGATGCCTGCGGCACCCAGCTTGGAATAGGCCTTGAAATTATAGGACGATTCCACACAGGGCAGATAGACCAGATCTTCGGGGAGGCCGTAGGATTTGAAAATCCGCTTAAATTCGTCCAGAACGGCCCCGGCCCTGATGAGACCCTCTTTGAATTCCTTGCTGAGACCGGTCTGGCACCTGATATTGGACGCGGCCAGTTCAAACTCCGCAGGACTTGCCGTTTTTCCGAACAGGGCCGAAACCCGTATCTCTTCGTCTGAAAGGGGGGCGGTTCCGGATGCCAGTTTGAGCAGAATTTCCCTGTATTTCTGGGCCGCCGCTGCTTTGACGGTTTTATTGGTATTGGCGGCGCAGACGGTTTCCGACGGGTCCAGGGTCACCACCTCATAGACAATGGACAGATTGTTGATATCATGGATAACGCCGTGGGCTTTTGAATATTTTGTGAAAATATTGACCCAGAAATCCACATTGGGCTTGATGGCCGGATAGAGCGGAAATTCACGGTCCGACGAATGCCCGCCCTCGGTAAAGACGGCAAAAACCGGAGAGGGGAATGCCGCAAAAAAACAAAGGACCCCTAGCAAAAGCACGACAAGGGGTTTTGCCATCTGTTTTTTTGCCTTTGCCTTACACCTGTACCAACACGCGTCATCCATAACATCTCCCTGTTCCGATGGGTTGCCGATCATGAATTTATGAAGATGAAGGCTAACACAATCCCCAGGGTTTTGAAAGTGCGTGAATCAAATATTTAACTGAGCTCGGATGGTGCCGGCAAGCTTGCCGATGGCGGTCTCAATGGTTTTTTCATCGGCCATGGTATAATTTAAGCGCATGGTTTCAATTCCCTCGGCCTCGTCCGTAAAAAAGAATTTACCCGGCACAAAGGCGACCCCGTTTTCTATGGCCCGGTGATAGAGCCGGATCATATCAAAGCCTTCGGGCCCCCTGACCCATAAAAACATGCCCCCGTCGGAAGGGGAACAGGCAAAGCCCTCCGGGAAATGCTCCCTGATGGCGGACAGCATGGCTGCCTGTTTGGGCCGGTATAGGCCGGTGATCTTGGGCAGGTGGGCCGCAAGATAAGGACCCTCCAGGTATTCTGCGGCCAGGGCCTGGTTAAAGGTGCTGGTATGCAGATCGATTCCCTGTTTCACCAGCACCAGCCATTTTCTTAAAAATTCCGGGGCCGCATAGAATCCGATCCTCAGACCCGGAGCAAAAATTTTGGACAGGGTGGAGACATAGACGACATGGTCATCGGCCATGGTTTTGATGGGCGGCAGATCTTCCCCCTGATACCGGAGGGCACTGTAGGGGTCATCCTCCACCAGAAGGGCATTGTATTTTTGGATGATGCCGGCGATCCTGATCCGCCGTTCCAGGGTGATGGTCCGGCCCGTCGGGTTCTGGAAGGTGGGCACCAGGTAGATGAATTTGATCTTGTGGGTTTTCAGGGTCTCTTCCAGGGATTCAGGCACCAGCCCCTCATCGTCCATGTCCATGCGGACATAGGTGGGTTCGTAAGGGTTGAAGGCCGAAAGGGCTCCCAGATAGGTGGGAGCCTCCAGGGCAATTTTATCCCCCTTGGAGATCAGAAGCTTGGCAATGGCATCCAGGACCCCCTGGGACCCGGAGGTGATATGGACGGCCTCCGGGGAAGCGGTGATTCCCCTGGATTTCAGCAGGAGCGAGACCTGTTCCCGCAGGGGCAGAAAGCCTTCCGTCAGGTCATATTGAAAGGCCCCGGAGTCGTACCGGGTCAGGACCCGGTCCACCAGTTCCCTGAAAATTTCCATGGGAAAGCTTTCCGGGGAAGGAATGCCGCCGGCAAGGGACACCACGCCGGGCCTGGATACAACTTTTAAAATTTCCCTGATGGCATTGACTTTCATCAGTGCTGTTCTGTCTGCAAGAAGGGATTGATAATCCATCATATTTCTCCACGGTTTCTTTTTATGAAGACCCGAAAAGGTCTGGATGATCAAAAAGGATCATGGATGATAAATTAGCACACGGAAAGGGAATTAACAGATACAGATTTACACAAAATAGACCATAACAGAATGGGCTTAGAGCCGGTTGATGGGAACGTTGGCGAGCCGCTCCTCAAGATAGTCGTCCATGAGGTCTTTGGTTTTGTCTTCGGGATAGGGTGTGCCGCAGGACCTGCAGCAGAAGGAGACCCGGGTTCAGGTTTTTTTGATATAGAGGGCCCCGCCGCAGGAGAGGCATTTTTCTTTTATGTCCGGCAAGAGGTTTATCCTTTATCTTTTAATGGCGTGCAGCTAAAATAAGGCCAAACCGGATAAAAGTCAAAATTTTTAAAACAGGAAGGAGTGTTCATCATCCATGGAAAAGAACGAGGACCGGTACAAGCGTAGCTATCCCATTTCATGGGAGCAGCTTCACAGGGATTCAAAGGCCCTTTCATGGCGGCTCCATGATATGAATCAGGATATGAACCGGGCCTGGAAAGGCATAGTCGCCGTTACCCGGGGCGGCCTTGTCCCGGCGGCGGTCATTTCAAGGGAACTGGGGATTCACCATATTGATACGGTCTGTATCACCAGCTATGACTGGCAGAACCAGGGGGAGCCCCGGATTTTAAAATCGGTTGAAGGATCGGGTAAGGACCTGCTGATCATTGATGATCTGGTGGACACCGGGTCCACGGCCCGGATTGTCCGGAAAATGCTGCCCGAGGCCTATTTTGCCACGGTTTATGCCAAGCCTGCGGGAAAACCCCTGGTGGATGCCTATGTGACCGAGGTGAGCCAGGATACCTGGATTCTTTTTCCCTGGGATTCGGAATCCCGGTTTGTGGAACCCATTGCCGGGAAATAGGAAGGCCCTGCCCGGAAAAGCCGTCGTGTTTTCCGGGCAGGGCAAGGATTATTTTTTTCGGTCCAGGATGTTTTTGTGGGCCATGAGACGGATGGCGTTGATCTTGATAAAGCCTTCCGCATCTTCCTGGTTGTAGCCGCCGGCAATGTCCATGGAGGACAGGTCCTGGTTGTACAGGGATGAGGGACTGGTCCTGGCCACGGGATAGGCCGTGCCCTTGAAAAGCTTCAGGGTCACTTCCCCGTCAATGAATTCCTGGCTCTTGTTGATGGCCGTCATGAGAAATTCCATCTCAGGGCTGAACCAGAACCCGTAATACACCAGTTCGGCAAATTTGGCCGAGAGCATGTCCCGGAGCCGCATGACCTCCCGGTCCATGGCAACGCCTTCAATGTCTTTGTGGGCCACATGAAGAATGGTCCCGCCGGGCGTTTCATAGACCCCCCTGGATTTGATGCCCACAAACCGGTTCTCCACCATATCCAGCCGTCCGATGCCGTTTTCCCGGCCCAGTTGGTTGAGGTACTGGAACAGGCCCAGGGGATCGGTTTTGACGGTATGGTCGCCCAGGTTCACGACCTTGACCGGGATGCCGTCCTTGAATTGGATCTTGATTTTTGTCGGGGTATCCGGAGCCTTTTCCGGGGATACGGTGTGGGAATAAATGCTTTCCTCGCATTCATGGCCCGGATCTTCAAGAATTCCGGCCTCATGGGAAATATGCAGCAGGTTGTCGTCTTCGCTGTAGGGTTTGGAGGCTGACTGCTTGGTGGGAATCCCGTGTTTTTCCGCATAGGCCAGAAGATCGGTCCGGCCCTTGAAGGCATTCAGAAAGGCCTTGTTTTTCCAGGGGGCAATGACCTTGATCCGCGGGTTCAGGGCATAATAGGACAATTCAAACCTGACCTGGTCGTTTCCTTTTCCCGTGGCCCCGTGGGCCACATATTCGGCCCCCACTTCCCCGGCAATCTCGATCTGCTTTTTGGCGATGAGGGGCCTTGCAACGGCGGTCCCGAGAAGGTAGCGGCCTTCATAGATGGTATTGGCCTTGAACACGGGAAAGATATAATCCGTGACAAATTCTTTTTTCATGTCCACGATGAACACTTTCCGGGCGCCGATTTTCAGGGCCTTCTGCTCTGCTGCGGCAAAATCTTCTGTCTGGCCGATATCGGCCATATAGGCATATACTTCATATCCTTGTTCCAGGAGCCATTTCAGGATGACGGAGGTATCAAGCCCTCCTGAATAGGCCAGGACAATTTTTCCTTTTGACATGGGGTCTCCTTTTGTCTTTATCATTCTTACCACGGTCTATTAATGAAGAAAATTCGATAAATAGTCAACCTTTGATCCTGAAGATTCAAAATTTGCATGGATGGATTTCAAGACTTCACGGATGACGGCGGTTTTGGGGCTGGGGGAAAGCATCTGGACCTCAATGGTCTTGATGTCCATGAGGAGTTCCTCCAGTTGGGGATAGGACATCCGGGCCGCTTCCAGGGTCTTTTTGATTTCCGGGAGGATGGTGTCAAGCGCTGTCCGGCCCCGGTCTTCCAGGACCCTGCCCGTGCCCAGGGACAAAGACGGGTCCGGTCCGAGATCAATGGTGATCTCCAGCACGGCCAAGCCCTCCCGGGTGATCCCGATCCCGCCGGAAAGGGTTTTCAGTTCGGCCAGCCCCTGTATATAGAGGCTTTCCGCCATGGTTCCGGCCTCGCTTTTCTCCAGCCCAAGGGCCTGACCCACCTCGTACATGGACACCTGGGCCTCGGGATTTCCTTCCGTCCGGGTATAGAGTTCATACAAAAATGCCTTGGCTTCCGGACCCACTGTTGTTGTCATGGCGTTCCCCCTTTATTTATGGAATTTTTCAGGCCTGGATCATATCATGGATCAGGGGGCAAGGATACTTAAAAACCGGCAGATCAAAAACATGAATTGAATTTGTCCGGCGCCTGGCCTATAATACCCTGGAATTTTTCCCATGGGGTCCACGATTAATACCAAAACAGTTGTCAGGAGGAAAAGCAATGGCACTGATACTCAGATCCGATGCGTTTGCCGCCGGCCGGGAAATCCCTGTTCAATATACCTGTGAAGGAGAAGATATTTCTCCGGAGCTGGTGTGGGAAGGGGTCCCGGAAAATACAAAAAGTTTTGCCCTCATCGTCCATGATCCGGACGTACCCAGCCCGGACCATCCCAAGCGGATCTGGGTCCACTGGGTCCTCTATAATATTCCGCCGGACACCCGGAGGCTTGCCCGGGACATCTCCCCCGGGGATCTGCCTGCGGGAACCCTGGAAGGGATGAATGACTGGGGAAGGACCGGATACGGCGGGCCCTGCCCCCCCAAGGGCCGGCACCGGTATTTTCATACCCTCTACGCCCTGGACACGATCCTCAAAAAATTGCAGAATCCCACCAAAGCCAAACTGGAGGCGGCCATGAAGGACCATGTCCTGGCCAGGGCCGAACTGGTGGGCACCTATATCAAAAAAGCTTAGGCTGAACCGGTAAAGGAGGATGATGCCGACACGCTTTTGGGATCGCATAATGAAACAGGTTTTTCCTGAGGATACGCCGGAAACGGACACGCTGTCCTTCTGGCGGACCCGGATCCTTTCCACCATGCTTTTCTTTGGCATTGCCGTCGGTCTTTTTGTTCTCATTTCCATTCTTCCCATGGCCATTGAGAAAAGGCTCTGGGGATTGGTATGTCTGGATGCCCTCATCTGGTCCGCCGCTGTCTGCCTTTTGCTTCTTCCGCAGATCCCCTATAGGGTCCGGGCGGCTTTTGCCCTGCTGTTTGCCTATATCATCGGCCTTGCCATCATCGTTTCCGTGGGTCCCTTAAGCGGGGGCCCGGCCTGGCTTTTCTGCTTTGCCGTCCTGGCCGGGGTGCTTCTCGGGCCCAGGGCCGCGGTTATCGCCCTGGCGGTCAATACGCTTACCTTGGGCGCCATCGGGTATCTCATGGTCCAGGGCGTCTTCGGGGCGGATTTTCCCTTTTTCGATTCCCAGCGGCTCATGGTGGTGGCCGGGATCAATTTTCTTTTTTTAAACGCCCTGTCCGCCATTTCCGTCGCCGTCCTGGTCCGGGGGCTGACGGCTTCCCATGAAAAGGAAAAGCAACTGGCGGTTTCGTTGAAAAAAGAACAGACCAAGCTGGAGGCAGAGATACGGGATAAAAACAAGGCCGAGGCGTCCCTGAGCAAGAGCGAGGAAAAATACCGGAATATTCTCGAAAGCATTGAAGACGGCTATTACGAGGTGGATCTACGTGGAAATTACACCTTTTTCAATGAATCCATGTGCCGGATCCTCGGCTATTCCCAGCAGGAACTCATGGGGCTGAACAACCGGGATTATATGGACAAAGACAATGCAAAAAAGATTTACACCACCTTTAGCCAGGTATTTCAGACCGGGGTGCCAACCAAGGCCCTGGACTGGCAACTGATTCGAAAAGACGGAACCGCCTGTTTCGTGGAGACGGTGGTCTCCCTGATCAAAGACGACTCCGGCCGCGGAGTCGGATTCCGGGGGATTGCCAGGGATGTTTCAGACCGCCGCCATTTGGAAAAACAGCTTTTCCAGGCCCATAAAATGGAATCCATCGGAACCCTTGCCGGAGGCATTGCCCATGATTTCAACAACCTCTTGTACATCATGATGGGAAATACCGAACTGGCCATGGATGAGATCCGGGATGGGAATCCGTTGTCCGTCTATCTGGAAAGGATCAAATCGGCCTGCCTCAGGGCTGCCGATGTGGTGAAGCAACTGCTGAATTTCAGCAAGGAAACGGCCCAGGACCTAAAACCCCTGGATATTGTCGCCGCCATACGGGAAGAGGCCCGGTTTTTAAGAACCATGATCCCTTCCACCATTGACATCCGCCCGCATCTGCCGACGGAAGGGATATTCATTGCCGCCGACCCGGCCCAGATCAACCAGGCCCTGATGAATATCTGCACCAATGCGGCCCAGGCCATGGAGAAGACGGGCGGAAGCATCGACATCACGGCCGGGCGGATGGACCTGGCCCAGGACCAGGCCCTTCAGTATCCCAATCTTTTGCCCGGCCCCTATGCCCGGATTTTAATAGAAGACACCGGACCCGGCATTGATCCGGAAAATCTGGACCGGATCTTTGATCCGTATTTTACAACCCGGGAGGTGGGAAAGGGGTCCGGCATGGGACTTGCCGTGGTTCACGGGATTGTGACCCACCACAAGGGGGCCGTCGGCGTGCGCTCGGAAAAGGGAAAGGGAGCGGCCTTCACCCTTCTTTTCCCGGTGATCGGGCCGGCCCCGGAAACCTCGGGGCCCAAAAAAGAGGGACTGGAATAGGAGAATCATATGGATGACGGGATTCATGCCCACCTGGCAAGGCATCTGTCCATGATGGGATTACCCCTGACCGACGGCCTGGTGGATATTTTAAAGGAAAATTTTTCAGCAGAAGAAGCAAAAATCGCCCTCCTGCTTCCGGCCACGGACATCCCCTTAACGCCGGTCACTCCGGAAGATCTGGCCCGGAAAACAGGCTTGAATCAGGAGGATGTCGCCAAAACCCTGGAACGCCTTGCCGACAGAAAACTCATATTTACGGGCCTGACCCGGAATAAAGAAAGGGGTTATGCCCTGCATCAGGCCGGGTTCGGCTTTCCCCAGTCCTTTTTCTGGGACGGGAAGACCACTCCCTTTGCCCTCAAAATGACAAAGCTCGTGCTGGCGTATTTCAACCGCAAGGTCACGGCCGAGGCCTTTGGCGGAAAAAACACCAAAGCCTACCGCTATATCCCGGTCCACCAGTCCCTGGAGCCCGGGGTCCAGGCCGTCCTTCCCCATGACCGGATGGACACGGTGCTTGACCGTGCCAAACGCTTTGCCGTGGCCCATTGCCCCTGCAGGGTCCAGGCCGGCCTCATGGACAGGGCCTGCGAGCATCCCCTGGAAGTCTGCCTCAAATTTGACGACATGGCCGCCTATCTCATCGACCAGGGCCTTGGCCGGGAAATCACCCAGGAAGAAGCCGGGCAGATTGTCCGGACGGCAGCCGAAGCCGGCCTTGTGCATTTTGTGGACAATGCCGTGGGCGGCATCAAGCACAATTGCAACTGCTGCGGCTGCTCCTGCTGGAATGTGGGAATGATCCGGAGACGAAAGATCCCCAGGGATGAGCTCATGGCCGTATATTTTCTCCGGGAGATGGACCCTGATCTCTGCACCGGCTGCGGCGCTTGCATCGACATCTGCCCCGTGGCCGCCCTCACCCTTGGGGACGGGCCGGCCAAGGTGGATGAAAACTGGTGCATCGGCTGCGGGGTCTGCGCCTTAAAATGCGATTTCGATGCCGTAAAGATCATTTACAGGAAAGATCAAAACCCGGTGCCCCCGGATTTTGAAACCCTCCACACCACCATCCAAAGGGAACGGGACTGAAGATCTCCCAGCCCAGGCCCGGGAACTGAACCGGATCACCCTGCCGGGGGGTTTGTATAGACAGGATGCCTGCTTTTTTTCTGGTGGTTCACAGGATTTTACCTCCGGACGAGTTTTTCCCCCAGACGCCTTGCCTTTGCCGCCAGGGACGGGGAAATCGCTTTAGATTTTTTGGTTCCCGGTTTTGTCAGCGTCCCCACGACCTTATAGCCCCCATAGTGCAGAACCTCTCCCACGGCCCGGAGGGCTCCCCGGCTCTCGGGAAGAAGAACATTAAAGGGCCAGGGCGTGGTGCACGCCGTCACCACCACGGCCCCCTTGCCCTTCTGCCTTGGAACCGGAATCCCCTTGGGGCTTTCCCCCATAAATACGGGCACGTTGCGATCCAAGAGAAGTTTCAAGGGGGAGGACATATTCCCCCAGTGGGTCGGCGTACCGATGACCAGGGCATCGGCATTCCGGATCTTGTTCCCCACCCGGTGCGCATCATCCTCGGGCAGGATACAGGTCTCTTTCTCCCGGCAGGCCATGCAGGCGGTGCAGAATTTCATATGGAGGCCGCAGACATCGATCCATTCGATGTCATGCCCGGTTGACAGGGGTTCCGTCACGGCCTTGAGGAGGGACGCCACCGTCCCGTTTGGCCGGGGACTTCCGTTGAGTACCAGTATTTTCATTTTTGATTTTTCCTTTTAGCGCTTGCCCGGTCCCGCTGGATGGTCAGGTCAGGGGAATCGTACTTTCATCTATCACTATATCCGTCTCGGGACAAACTGCATTCAGCAACTCGACCTCAAAATGATCTTTTTTCCCTTTAAATATTGTAATGTCACAGCCATCTTTGTTGATCAAAGATTCGAGCATATCTGCCACCATTTCATAGGCTTCTTTCTTCGTATGACCTTGGGTCATTAAGTCTATAATGGGAATTTCCGCTAACCAGAATTTACCATCTTTATATATTTTTCCTGAAAATCTCATGATTAGCCCCTTCTTTTTGCTTTACGTAATATGGAGCGAGCAATCTTTTATTTTCGCTCCAACGCTCAGGTGAGCAGCGGCGGTTCATTGTTTGGAAATAAGAAAACTGAATCTGTGAATAAAAAAAGTCAAAATGCTCAAGCCGCGAGATATCGCTGTCTGCCCCACTTGCTTGTTATAACCTCTCTTTATTATTTGGGTTTTTCACCATGTACTGATAAAATATTTTGAATAAACCTCGCTTGATCAGTATTGTGAAAAACTTTCCAGGCTGATGAATCATGAAAACTATGAATGCTTGACTGCAGCACACCCATATTTTGGTCGTTAACATATGCCCTTGTAAATATTTTCCCTGCTTTATGACTTACAAAGCACAGAGTATCACGACTATACCTATACCCATTCTCGTCGAATAATTTTTCTTTTTCTGGCTCGCCAATATCCATTTTAAATTCCCTTTCCTATTTCATTGAAATTTGTATAGATTTATAACCCACTCAGATAATTTCTCTTTATCAAAGACCTTCATCGACTCTTAAATTGAATGCTTCATTGGGAAGCTGCATATTTCCGTATAGATCAATAATCATTTTGTCGATTTCAGCTTGCATTCGTCTTCCTAAATCTAAATTTGTCTCTCTTACTATCTTAAAGAAGTCTATTTCAAATAATATATAGCTTACTTGTGTGCTAATTTCTGGACTTTTCAGTTCCCTCCCTTCATCAATTACAAGAGGAACATTTGGTGGAACAATTTGGACTTTCCTAACGTTCATATCGCTGTGTGCAAACAATTCATGCCTGGCTTGCAAAAGCTTTTCATGGGTGTCTTGGTATTGTTGCCTATCGAATTTACTCCATTTTTTGGGAAGGGAACCATAGGGTTTATTTGCTGTGAATGGACGCGAATAGCACACAACAACAGAAGTTGTAAGCGGATATAAATTTTCATCCTTAATACTTTTGACATTTTTCAAAATAAGATCACAAGCATTTAATGAGGCATTCAGATCCGATCTTGCAATTAAAAGCCTATACAAATCTCTCTTTTGATAAGATCTTGCAGGTGGTTGAAGGGAGGGCATTGAAAAATTAACCATTTCTAATGTTCATCCAATGTAGCGATTCCTTATAGGTTCTTATTTTATTTCCTTTCATTCCAAGCGTTAAGAATCTGTTGTCCGGTGCCCTTATCAAAGCCTTGACGCACAGCTTTTTCGAGATGCTTTATTATATCTGCGTCAGAAGGCTTGAAATCAGGAAAACCTCGACTTATATACCCGATAACCGATATTGTCTCAAAATCTTCTGAAAGCAATGTTGGGACTTCCTCACCTTCCAAGATCGGTGTATTTTTTCTTTTCATTTGAGCTAAATAAGGTATTCTCTCCATTGCAGAAAGAGACTGAGCTTGATCAAGCATTTCTTTCCCTTCTGGTATTGCCGAATTAAGTCGTTGAATTAAATCATCCTCGATTTTTTCCAGATTAGATATTTTGTTTGATACCTGGCCACCTATCGATGCAGCCTCTTCTATTAAAGATTGGATATTTTGCAACAGAGTTAGCACTTGATCAATTGGCATCTGTTTTAAACTATGTAGTTGATTTGATAGCGCATTAATTTTGTTGTAGAAATCTTGTTGCTCCAGCCTGTCTCTTTCACGTGCTTCCTCTATCGCTTCATTAGACACACTTCGCCTCTCTACAGGAAACAAAACATTGCTATCCCTTCTCTGAAGGTGTCGCTCAAAACAACCCGGATTCTTACTCCACTTTGTTTTCTTCCAGAACATATCTCTATTCGCTATTGACCTTGCCAAACACGGAAAATCCCGAATTGAATTTTCCTTGTTCCCATGTAAGTGTTCGATAACATGGAAAATATAAAGAAACAACAGAAATTTGAGCCTGACCCGGAACTAAAACATTATGGGCGGCCATGTCCGACAGGACACCCGCCACGAGTTTCCGAATCCCTTTCAGCGCCTTTTCCGGCGTATCCGCCAGCCAACTCAGGCTTGGGAATTCAGCACACAGGCCGACATATTCATTGTCATCTTCAGACCAGATGACTCGGTATGTATATTCATCATTTTTTTCTGCCATGACGCCCTCCTCATGGTTCTGCAAACAGCCCCCGGGTTTTGCCGTCCTTGAGGTTCACAAGGCCTTCCTCGCAGATCCGGAGATAGGGGATGGCCGCCCCGGTCAATGTGATCAGGGTCAGGACCGGGTCCGGGAAATCAACGCCGAGCCCTTGGGCTGCTGTTTTGATGTCTTTGAGCCGCCGGGCGATCTGATCCACGGGCAGGTCTGAAATGATTCCGAAAACCGGAAGGGCCAGTTCACAGACAATTTCCCCCTGATCGCAGAGAACCACGCCGCCTTTCAGGTCACGGATGCGGTTGACGGCCAGGGCCATATCGGCGTCGTCGGCCCCCACCAAGACAATGCAGGAGGTGTCCCAGGCTGCACTACAGGCCAGTGCCCCGGAATTCAGGCCGAAATTCCGGATCAGGCCGGTGAACATTTTCCCTGATCCCCGGGTCCGGTCAATGGCTGAAATTTTGGATAACCCGCCGTTTTTCGGGCAAAGGATCTCGCCATTCAGGACCGGCGCGTCTTCCATGAGTTCCCGGGTGACCAGGTCGGTGACCATGTCCATGACCCGGACCCTGGCCATGCCATGGTTCCCGTGGCCGGCCCTGATTTTAAAATCACCGGCCGTCAGCTTTTTAGGAAGCCGGATGGTGTCCAGACTTTGGGGGGAATACCGGTGGCGGCGGGCCGATACCTGCAATCGGCCGTCCTGTGAAATCACGCGGCCGTTGCTGATCACATATTCGGCCCGGATGGTGCCGGGGTCCGGGATGATCACCAAGTCTGCGATTTTCCCCGGGGCAATCCCGCCGATGGCATGGTCCAGGCCGAAATGTTCGGCCACATTCAGGGTTGCCGCCTGGATGGCCGTAACCGGATCAAATCCGTAGTCAATGGCCTTTTGGACCGGATGTTCCAGATAGCCGAGTTCCAGGAGGTCGGCGGGAGAAACCCCGTCCGTGGTCACAATCAGCCGCCTGAGGCTGATATTCCGGTCCAGGATCCCGGATATGGCTTTTAAGTCCCGGCGGATGCTGCCCTCCCTGGCCATGACATAGAACCCCAGGCGCAGCCGTTCAAGGGCGTCTTCCGCGCTGGTGGGTTCGTGGCAGGAGGAAATGCCCATGGCGGCATAGGCGGCCAGTTTGTTGCCCCTGGCCCCGGCGGAATGGCCTTCCAGGGTTTTTCCGTTTTCCAGCAGGGCTTCAAAATTGGACTGGAAGGCGTCGGGGGTCTGAAAGACCGTCTGCCAGTAGGATTCTCCCAGGCCGACGATGTCTTCCCGCTTGGCCAATTCCTGCATGATGCCGGGAGGAACGCCCAGGGCGGCCCGGCTGATGGAGGCCATGGCCGGGGCCGTGGCCAGAATCTTGACCGGCTGATCCCTTAATGATGCCAGGAAATCCGTCACACCCTCAACCCCGGCCACGGGAAACACTTCCATGGTTTCGGTGATGATGGTGGTGGTACCTCCCTTCATGGCCTGGTCTAGAAATTCATGGGCCGTTGTCCAGGCGGCCAGGTGGGTGTGCGCGTCGATAAGCCCCGGTATCACCGTTTTCCCCACGGCGTCTATAATTTTTGTATCATTTCCCAGGGCCTGGGACAGGTCCGGCCCCACAAGGGCAATACAACGCCCCTTGATGGCAACCCCGTAATTTTCCTGGATTTCACCGGTGTACACATTGACCAGGCGGGCGTTGATGACGGCCAGATCGGCTTTTTCAGTTCCCAGGGCAACCCGCCGGAGGCTTTGCATTTCTTCTGCCGTCAAATGCAGCCCCAATCCTCTTTTTTCCATATGCTGCCGCTCCTTGTATGCGTTTATCCCCATAAATATATTGGATATTTTTGCTGATATCGGATAAGAAGGCAAGAGACGAATTGAACCCGCCGGAAAAAAAGGCCTGGGCTTGAGCTGCCTGGGCCGGGGAGAGAAAATGATGATGACGGCCCGTGACCATGCGCTGCTCTTTGCAGCCCTGGCAAAATCGGTGATTCAGGAGGTCGGTCTTGAGAAAGGAGAACCGCTGATCCGGCAGGGGGTCCGGGAATACGGCCGCCAGCGCGGCAAGCGGATGGCGCTGCGAGCCGTGAAATACGGGCATGCCCTGACCATGGACAACTATTTTGCCTATGGGGAATGGGCCGTGCCGAAAAACGAGATGCATTTCAAATTTGCGGAAAAGACTCCCCATGCCCGGATGCAGATTTATCGATGCCCCTGGCATGAAACCTGGAAAGAGAACCGGGTCCTGGAATTCGGCAAATATTTCTGCCAAGAGATTGATGAGGCCCTTGTCCGCGGGTTCAACCCGGATCTTGTCCTCCAGGTCAATTCAACCCGGACCAATGGGGGAGAGGTCTGTGATTTTATTTTCAGGGATGCCGGCCTTTCCTTTTTCAAATTCCTGGGCCTGGCCTTCAAAAAGAAGGTCCGGCCGGGGAAAGCTGCGGTCATGCCCTGGGAATACCATTGCGGCCATCTGTATCAAACCATGGGCCGGGTGATCCGCCGGGAACTTGGGGAACGGGCCGACAGGATCATGGACCATGCCCTGAAAGACGCACAGGCGTTTTTCGATGACGGGCAGATCACAATGATCAAGGCTTATGAGAACACGGATTTTGAAATTCTGCCGTAAAGGACGAATACCCCTATGAAATTCCTTCACACCTCGGACTGGCATATCGGCCGGTCGCTCTACGGCCGGAAGCGCTATGATGAATTTTCAGCCTTCCTGGACTGGCTGGCCGGGTTCATCGAGGCCCGGGAAATGGACGCCCTTCTGGTGGCCGGGGACATCTTTGATACGGGAACGCCCAGCAACCGGTCCCAGGAGCTGTATTACGGGTTTCTGCGCCGGGTGTCGGCCTCCTGCTGCCGCCATGTGGTCATCATTGCCGGGAACCATGATTCCCCTTCTTTTTTAAATGCGCCCAAGGAGATCCTGAAGGCCCTGCAGGTCCATGTGGTGGGGGCCTTTACCGGGAATCCGGAAGATGAAATCCTGGTTCTGAAAGACCCTTCCGGAAACCCCGAAGCCATTGTCTGCGCCGTGCCCTATTTAAGGGACCGGGATATCCGGGTCGCCGAGGCCGGGGAGAGCCTGGAGGACAAGAATATGAGGCTCATCCAGGGCATCAAAACCCATTATGCCGAAATTGCCGGGCTGGCGGAAGAAAAGCGGAAAGCCTGCGGTGATATCCCGGTGGTGGCCCTGGGCCATCTTTTTGCCGCCGGAGGCAAAACCCTTGAGGGCGACGGGGTCCGGGAGCTGTATGTGGGGTCCCTGGCCCGGGTGGGAACGGAAGTTTTCCCCCCGGTTTTTGATTATGTGGCCCTGGGCCATCTTCACCTGGCCCAGACCGTGGGCGGCGACCCCCGGATCCGGTATTCGGGATCACCCATTCCCATGGGATTCGGCGAGGCGGGCCGGGAAAAAAAGGTGATCCGGGTGGAGTTCCAGGGCCGGGTCCCGGAGATCAGCGATGATCCCATTCCCTGTTTCCAGGTCCTGGAAAGGATTTCCGGGGACATGGAAAAGATCCTGGGCCGGCTCTTTGAACTCAAGGCCCTCGGCAGCCGGGCCTGGCTGGAGATTGAATATAGGGGCAAAGATATCATCCCTGATTTAAGGTCGATTCTGGAAGAGGCCGTGGCCGGTACAGGCATGGAAATACTCCCTATCATAAACCGGCAGGTCATGGACCGGATTCTCCGGAGAAAAGAGGCGGAAGAGGAACTGGACAATCTGAGCGTGACCGATGTGTTTGACCGCCTGCTGGACGCCCACGGGGTGGACCCGGAAAAGCGCCCGGCCCTGGTCCTGGCCCACCAGGAAATTCTCACCCAGCTCCATGAACAGGATACCCATGCCGAATAAAGGGAGAGATTGTGAAAATCCTTGGACTCAGATTTAAGAACCTGAACTCCCTTTACGGGGAATGGGTTATCGATTTTACCGCGCCTGAATATGTCCAGGACGGGATTTTCGCCATCACCGGCCCCACCGGCGCAGGCAAGTCCACCCTTCTGGATGCCGTCTGCCTTGCCCTTTACGGCAGGACCCCGCGGCTGAATCTCATTACCAAAACCAGCAATGAAGTTATGTCCCGCAGGACCGGCGAATGCTTTGCCGAAGTCTTTTTCGAGACCCAGGCCGGGCGGTTCCGCTGCCATTGGAGCCAGAGGCGGGCCGGGCAGAAACCCGGGGGCAACCTCCAGGATGCAAAGCACGAGATTTCCGACGCAGACACCGGCCGGGTCCTGGAATCAGGCAAGCGGGAGGTGGCCTTAAGGATTGAAGAGGCCACGGGCATGGACTTTACCCGGTTTACCCGGTCCATGCTCCTGGCCCAGGGAGGTTTTGCCGCCTTCCTGGCCGCGGCCCCGGACGAGCGGTCCCCCATCCTGGAGCAGATCACGGGCACGGCCGTGTATACCGAGATTTCAAAACTAGTCCATCTCAGAAAAACCGACGAGTATAAAAAATTGGAGATCCTGAAGGCGGAAACCGAAGGGATCACCCTTTTGACGGAAGAAGAAGAGGCCCTGATCCTTGAGGGGCTTGAACAGAAAAAAGCGGCGGAAGAAAGCGCAAGACAGAAGCATCAGGAGGTCCGGGCCGCCATTCTCTGGATCACCGGGATGGAGACCCTGAAGACCGAGCTGTTGTCCATCCGGGCCGAGTCGGACAATCTTTCCGGGGCCTTAAAGGCCTTTGAGCCGGACCGGAAAAGATTGCAGGAGGCTATCCGGGCCGCCGAGCTGGACAGCCTCCATGCCGGGCTCAAATCCCTCCGGGATCAGCAGAAGGAGGATCTGGATGCCCTTTCAAAGATCAGGGCCCTGATGCCGGATCGGCAAAAAGCCCTTGAGACCGGGGGAATCGCTCTGGAAAAGGCCGAGTCTGCCCTGGAGGCCCTAAAGGCCCAGGAAAAGACGGAGCTTGCCCGGATCAAAACCGTCCGGGCCCTGGATCTGAGAATTTCGGAGAAAGCCGCGGTTCTGAATACCCTGGCCATCGAGCGCCAAAAGATGGAAGCGGAGATGGCCGGGAAAAAAGAGCAGCGGAAAAAGGCGGCCCAGGATCTGGCCAAGGCAGAGCAGGGACTTTCCCAGGCCAATGACTATCTTTCCCGCCATGCCCTGGATGCCGGGCTGGGGACCCGGCTTGCCGGTCTTGCCGAGCAGGTCAAGGCCCTTCAGGCGGTAAAGGAAAAACAGGCAGCCGCGGCCAGGGACCTCTCCGGGCTCCGGAAAACCCTTGAGGCTGCAAAAGGCCGGAGCCGACAGCAGGCTGCCGTCCGGCAGGGCCTGAAGGAAAAGCATGAAGCCTGCCTGAAGGCCGTGGAAGCGGCCAGAAAAGAAATGGAAGCCCTTCTGGAGGGCCGCCTGCTCCGGGAATACCGGGCCGAATATGAAGGCTGCCTGCGGGAAATGGCCTATTTGAGAAAGATCCGGGACCTTGAGCAGGAAAGGGAAAAATTAAAGGAGGGAGAGGCCTGTCCTCTTTGCGGTTCACTCGACCACCCCTATGCCCGGGGCCAAATTCCCCAGGCGGACCGGACGGAAGAGAGTATCAAACGGCTTTCAAGCCTTATCGAAAAGGCCGAAGACCTGGAAAAGGGTTTGAAAGACCGGGAGGCCCTGGAAAAGTCTTCAGGCCTGGCCCTGATGGAGGCTGAAAAACAGGAGGTCCTGGTCCGGCACCAGGAAGAGGACCTCCGGACCGATATCCTCAGGAGTGAAAAAGAATTCCACCGGGTTTCAGATGATATCTCCCGGCAGACGGAAGCCCTTGTCCTGGAACTCCAGGCCTTCGGCCTGGACGGGATTCCGGCGGACGGCCCCGGAGCTCTCATGGAGAGCCTCACTGCCCGGCAGAAAAATTTCCAGGATTCCCTGGATCGGAAAATCAGTATGGAAAAGCGTCAGGCCGAAGTCCTGGCCGGGATATCGGGGCTGGACAGGATGGTCCAAAGCCTGGAGGAACGCATCAGGGAAAGCCGGGAAAAGGCGGGCGAACATCGCCTGGACCTTGAGCGGTTGAATTCGGAGCGCATCCAATGCTATGGGGATAAAGATCCGGACAGGGAGGAAGCAAGACTGGAAAGACAGGTGGAAGCGGCTGAAAAAGCCGTTAAGACGGCAAGAAAAAACCGGGACGAGGCCAGGGAACAGGTCAGGGAAGGCCTGACCCGCATCTCGGCTCTGGAGGAAGCCACGAGCAGCCGCCAATCAGGGCTTCTGACCCGGGAGGCCTCTTTTCTCCAGGCCTGCCGAACCTCCGGGTTTGAGACTGAGGTGATCTTCCTTTCCTCAAGGCTTTCCCCGGATGAAAGAAAAAGGCTCTCGGAAAAAGCGGGAAAACTGGATGAAAGCGTCCTGGCGCTTGAGGCCAGAAAAGCCGACCGGGAAAAGCGGCTTCTGGCTGAAACCCAGAAGCAACTGACGGACCAGGGGCTGGAGGATCTGAGAAAAGAGGAAGCCGATCTCCAGGAAGCCCTGAAAACCCTGGGCGAGGAAATCGGGGCCGTCAAGCAGAGGCTCTCGGACAATGCCCTGGCCCAGGAAAAGCTCTTGCAGAAAAAGCAATTCATTGATTTGCAGAGACTGGAATGCGCCAGATGGGACAGCCTCCACGGCCTTATCGGCTCGGCGGACGGCAAGAAATACCGGAATTTTGCCCAGGGCCTGACCTTTGAGGTCATGGTGGCCCATGCCAACCGCCAGCTTGAAAAGATGTCGGACCGCTACCTGCTGATCCGGGATGAGACCCAGCCCCTGGAACTGAATATCGTGGACAATTACCAGGCCGGTGAAATCCGATCCACCAAAAACCTTTCCGGCGGTGAAAGTTTTATCGTCAGCCTGGCCCTGGCCCTGGGACTCTCCCATATGTCCGGCCGCAGGGTCCGGGTGGATTCTTTATTTTTGGACGAGGGCTTCGGCACCCTGGATGAGGACGCCCTGGAAACTGCCCTGGAGGCCCTGGCAGGGCTTCATCGCCAGGGTAAACTCATCGGCATTATTTCCCATGTCCCGGCACTGAAGGAAAGGATCGGCACAAGGATAGCCGTCACCCCGGTTTCAGGCGGGAAAAGCAGGATCTCCGGCCCCGGCTGCATGGCCCTCTAACCGTGGACCCGACAGGTCCCCGGCATTATTTCTGGGCCTCCTCGGGCGTGGCCCAGAGGATATGGTCTTTGTTGACAAACAGGGTTTCATATTTTTCAGGAAAATCCAGGCCTGACCGGTATACGGCGGCGTTGATCAGGACCAGAAAGGGCTCCCGGTCGCTGCTGATGAGATCGCTGAGCCTGCTGTATCCGGGCTGGCGGTCGATATTAACGCTGGCGCTGATCCTTGTCCCGTCCACCAGGGTAATCCGGATGGTGCGGGTGTTCATGTCCTTATAAAAGTCAAGGTCATCCATGGGGTCCTCCTTTGGCTGCAAGTGAAGGGATGGTTTGTTGCAGCAAAGGTAAGAACGGATGGAAAGTCTGTCAACCCATGGATTTTATTAAATTTTTCCCGTCAGGCCCCCATCTCCTGGAACCGGATGAACAGGGCCAGCCCCAGGAAAACAAGGGCCATCCCGGCCATGGAAATGCCGTCGGGCAGGGGGGCATTCAGGAGGAGGATTTCCCCGGCCAGGGCGAAAATCACCTCGCTGGACTGGGTGGCATCCACGGCGGCCAGTTCGGCAGGCCTTTGGGATTTATTCCGGGCCGTTAAAAACAGGCTCGTGGCAATGACCCCGGAGAATACGGCCACCAGAAAGGTATGGACCATTTGGCCCCGGGAAGGAAGCCCGGGCCGGGTCAGGGCAATCAGCACCAGCCAGAAGGGAACGGACCCCAGGGACATTAAAAAAACTTTGTGAAAGGGGTTCTTCACCAGGGGATCATCAATCCTGGGCAGGGCGGTATTTCCCCGGCCGGCCTCCCAGACCAACTGGTTTCCGACGGGGTAGCAGAAGGCGGCCAGGAAAACCGGAAGGGCGCCCATGAGGATTTCTTTCAGGGAACCCATTTCTGCCAGGTGCAGATTGATCATGAGAACCCCGGCAAAGACAAGGGAGGAAAAAATCCAGGTTTTTTTTGGGAAAGACCTTCCAAATCCCATGAGCACCACAAGGGTGGCGATGATGGTGGTCTGCCAGGTGGCGGCAATGACCCAGCCCGGTGAATAATCGGCGGCAAAGCAGAGGAGCGAATAAAACCCGCCGAAACCGATGCTGCCCGTAAGGGTCCAGAATTTCCAGTTCCTGAAGAAGACCCGGAACAGCCCCCGGGTGGCGGCGGGGCCCTTGAAAAGGGTGATGAGCCCGGTCAGGATCAGGATCATGAAGGCATACCGGAGGCTGGCCGACCATACCCAATGCCCGCCGTCAAGGCTCATTATGCGGTTGAGGATAAAGGAGGAACTGAAAAACAGGCCCGACAGAAGACCGATGGAGATTAAGAGAATCATGGCTGCCTTTTTATCATCTTGGGTTAAAATACCCTGGCGATACACCAGTCCTATGCAAAGATCAAGAATTATTCCGGGAAGCGGCTTTACAACGGCTTGGCCGGGATTATCTTCTTTCCGTTATGTTGCCCTTTAACCCTGAATATCCCCGGAGGCCCCATGCATTCCCTACCCTTTGAGCAGGGCCCTATCCGGCCCGTTGACGAGGCCGACAGCCTTTTGATCCGCACCACCCGGGGCTGTCCCTGGAACCGCTGCACCTTCTGCTCCCTGTATGAGGACATGAAATTCTCCCTGCGGTCCGTGGCAGAGATCAAACAGGATATCCTGGCCGCCCGGGCCTATTTCAACGGTCATCCCTTTGAAACCTGCTTTCTCCAGGACGGGGACAGCTTTGTCATGAAAACTAGAGATCTCATCGAGGTCCTGACGGCCCTTAAAGCGGCTTTTCCTTCTTTAAAGCGCATCAGCTCCTACGGCCGGGCCCAGACCATGGTGAAAAAGACGCCGGCGGAAATGAAGGACATCCGGGCCGCCGGGCTGAACAAGCTCTATTGCGGCATGGAATCCGGCTCCCTTCAGGTCCTTGAACGGGTGAAAAAAGGCATCACCCCGGAATCCATCATCACCTCCGCCCGCATGGCGGCCGATGCCGGGATGGACACCACCCAGTTCATCATCCTGGGGCTGGGGGGAACCGAATTGTCGGAGGTCCATGCCCGGGAAACGGCCAGGGTCCTCAGCATCGTCAACCCCGACCATATCCGGGTCCTGACCATCGGGGTCAAACCCGGCTCCGGCCTGGACCGGCAAATGGCCGAAAAAGAATTCACCCTGCCTTCGGAAACCCAAATGATTGCCGAGCAGCGACTGCTTCTCGAAAACCTGACCGGCATCACCAGCCATTATGCCAACCACCACAGCGTGGATCTGCTCCTGGAAGTCCGGGGAACCTTCCCCCAGGACAGGGAACGACTGATCGCCATCCTGGACCGGTTTTTATCCCTGGACCCGGAGACTCGGATCCATTTTATCCTGGGACGGCGCCTGGGATATTACAGGAGCCTCTCGGATATGGACAATTCCTTCCATCACCGGTTTGTGGAAGAACAGGTCCAGAAAATCCGGCAAACCCATCCCGATGGCTTTGAGCAGATCTTTCACGATCTTCGCTGCCGGGTGATCTGAACCCCTTTTAACGCCACTCCAATCCGGCCTAAAATATTGCTTGGTCGTTGACATGGCCCCCTTCCTGTGATTACCTGAACCCGTAATCCGTCACAGGTTCCATTTTCCTTTATCCTTAAGCAGAGAGGAGGCTCGCCATGACCGACGCCAGCATCAAAGCCCTTGACACCATCCGGGATATTTCCATGCTCAAATGGTATGTGATCCCGCTATTGGCCATTGTCTTTTACATCTACACCGCAGAAATGAAAAAGGCCCGGGAGACCCGGAACTGGAATGCCGTGTTTGCGGGCCTCACCGTATTCGGCATGGATTTTATCAATGAAACCTGGAACGGCTGGGTCCTTCATTTCACGGGCCGCTCCGCCTTCTGGACCGCCCCCGGCGACACGGCCCTGCGCACCCTGGTGGGCTGGAACATCGAGATCATGTTCATGTTCGCCATCTCCGGCATCATATATTACAATACCATTTCGGAAGACAAAACGGAAAAGATCCTGGGCATCCCCAACCAGTGGTTCTGGGCCATCGGCTATTCCGCCTTCTGTGTGTTTGTGGAATGGTTTTTGAACAAGGGCGGCCATCTCATCTGGGAATACCCATTCTGGAACCGCTCCTTTAAAGGAGTCTGGCTGATTTTTTTCTTCGGCTATTTCCATTTTTACGTGGCAGCCCTTCTCGTCATCAATATGAAGACCATCCGGGCCAAGCTGACCACCGTCACCAGCCTTTACACCATCGCTGTCCTGGCCAATATTTACGGCCTCGGCATCATGGGCTGGCGGTATTAAATCGTCATTATTCAGGAAAGTCTTATGGATTTTAAAAACCTGAAAGAGTCCGGCAGGGTTGAGTTTAAAACCTCCTTTGGCAAGGAAGTGATCATATCCCTTGCGGCCTTTGCCAATACCCGGGGCGGAAAGGTGATCCTGGGAGTGGATGACAGCGGGGAGGCGAAAGGCATTAAGCTGGGCAAGGAAACGGAGCAGAAATATCTCAATGAGATCAAAACCGCGACCTATCCCCAGTTGATCCCCCATTCTGATATTCATGATGTGGACGGCAAAACCATCCTGGTTTTTCAGATCAGCGAATATCCGGTCAAACCCGTGGCCTGTAAAAACCGGTATTATAAGCGGGTTAAAAACAGCAACCATTTGTTGAGTCTGGAAGAGATCGTTGACCTGAGGCAGCAGAGCCTTGATATCTCCTTTGATGCCCACGCGGTTGAAGAAAGCCTGTCCTCCCTTGATACGGCGGCCATGGAAGCCTTCATGAAACAGGTCAATTCAAGGGGGCGGATAGCGCTCATGGACGACCTTCTGACCAATATGACAAAACTTCAACTGATCCGGTCCGGCAAACCCACCCTGGCCGGGCTGCTGTTATTCGGGAATCATGGGTATTCCATTCATATCGGCCGGTTCAAGGCCGCAGATACCATTATTGACGACCTGCTCATCAAGGCGCCGCTTCCGGAAGCCCTGGACGAAGCCCTGATCTTCATCAAAAAGCATATCAATCTTTCCTATGAATTTGATGGCGGCCTGGAACGGAAAGAAGTCTGGCAATATCCGCTGGATGTGATCCGGGAGCTTTTGCTGAATGCGGTGGTTCACAGGGATTATCAGCATTCCACGGATATTGTGATTAAGATTTTTGACCACAGGATTGTGTTTTCAAATCCAGGGACTTTGTTTGGGAGCCTGACCCTTGAAGACCTGGAAAAAGACGATTATGTCTCGTCCATCCGGAACAAGCTTCTGGCAGAAGCCTTTTATCTGACAGGCGATATTGAAAAATACGGCACAGGGTTTGTCCGTATCCGGAAAAAATTGGCTGAATTAAAGGCAGGAACCTTCAGAATAAGTGAGATGGGGGACTTCTTCAGGGTTGAATTAATGGATGCCCGGTCCATCGACTCTGGAAAAGACGTTCAAACGCCGGGGAAAACGCCGGGGAAAACGCCGGGGAAAACGCCGGGGAAAACCCAGGCCCGGATACTGGAACTCCTGTCCCGGGATCCACACCTTTCCATCCCTGACATTGCGGGGCAGATCCAAAAGTCTGAATCCGCTACCCAGAGAGCCCTTCGAAAATTGCGTGAGGCAGGGATAGTGGAGCGGGAGGGATCAGCCAAGACAGGCTACTGGAAAATTATAACCCGTCCGGAAGGATAATATGAAACTCATTGCCGATAACCTTCGCATCACAAAGCCGATGATCCGGGAGGCGCTGAAAGCCCTTGATCCGGTGCCGGTGCAGGAACTGGTGAAAAGGTGCGCAGCCCAAAGGCCCTTTGCCCTGGATATCAATACCGGGCCTTTGGGGAAAAACCCGGAGGCAGGGATGCGGTTTTTCATCGAGGCTGCGGAAAGCGTGACAACCCTTCCCCTTGTCATCGACACGTCCAATCCAGGGGCCATGAGGGCGGGGCTCCAGGCGGCAAAGAACCGGGTCATCATCAACGGGTTTTCCCTGGAGCCCCGCAAACTTGAACAGATCCTGCCCCTGGCAAAGGAATTCGATGCCGATATTGTGGGATTTCTGTTATACCCGGACAGCCGGGTGCCCAGAAACGAGGCGGAACGCTTTGAAATTGCCCTGGAACTGATGGACAGGGCCGAAGGCGCCGGCGTGGCAAAGGAACGGGTGATCATTGATCCGGTGGTGCCGCCCCTGGCCTGGACCGACGGGATTGCCCAGGCCAGGGCCGTGCTGAATGTCATCCACACCCTGCCGGATGTATTGGGGTTCGCCGTCCGGACCATTGGGGGCATCTCCAACCTGGGCACCGGGGCAGGGGACAAGGCCAAAAGGCGGTTGCTGGAGCAGAGCTATGTGGCCATGCTGGCCTCGGCGGGCTTAAGCTTTGCCCTCATGGACATTTTGGATCCAGACCTTGTTCAATCAGCAAGGGTGTCGGCGCTTCTGGCCAAAGAAGAGATTTTTTCCTGGGCCATGGTGCCGGAACCCTGCGAATTGCTTCCCCAAGATACGAAATCAACGCTGATCAACCCGAACTTCCAGAAAGGATGATCCGATGAATGAAACCAAAGCCAAAAAAATTATGGAGACCTTATTGGTCCCCATGGATATCCGCATTGACGGGGAAAGGCCCTGGGATATCCGGGTGAAGGACCCGGATTTTTATCAGCGGGTTCTGTCCGGCGGCTCCCTGGCCCTGGGGGAAAGCTATATGGAGGGAATCTGGGACTGCGACGCCCTGGACCGGTTTTTTGAAATTATTCTGGCAAACCGGATGGATCAAAGGATCAAAGCCATGGGCGGCAAGGTGATCTGGGACCTGATCACGGCCCGGATGACCAATCTTCAGAGCCGGGCCCGGGCCTTTATCATCGGCCGGCGGCATTATGATACCGGCAACAAGCTCTTTTCCATCATGCTGGACAAGGGGATGAACTATTCCTGCGGGTTCTGGCAAGGGGCGCATACCCTGGATGAGGCCCAGGAAGCCAAGCTGGAACTGATCTGCCGGAAGCTGGACTTGAAACCGGGCCTGCGGGTCCTGGACATCGGCTGCGGCTGGGGCGGGTTTGCAGGCTATGCCGCCCGGAACCACGGGGTCCGCGTCACCGGCGTCACGGTTTCCAAAGAACAGATGGCCTATGCCAGGGAAGCCTGCCGGGGGCTCGAGGTTCAAATCGAAATGAAGGATTACCGGGACCTGGACCAACCCTTTGACCGGGTGGTGTCCGTCGGCATGTTCGAGCATGTGGGGTGGAAAAATTACCGGACCTTTATGCGGGTGGTCCACCGGTGCCTGACCCCGGAGGGGCTTTTTCTATTGCATACCATCGGGGGGAACAGATCTGTCAAGGCGACGGACCCCTGGATCAGGAAATATATTTTTCCCAATTCCATGCTGCCGTCGGCCCGGCAGATCGCCCAGGCCGCCGAAGGCCTGTTTGTCCTGGAGGACTGGCACAGCTTCGGGCTGTATTATGACCGGACCCTCATGGCCTGGTACGACAATTTCAGGAAGGGCTGGGAGGCTGTCCGGGACCAGTATGACCCGCAGTTTTACCGGATGTGGTGTTATTATCTCCTGTCCTGCGCCGCCGCCTTTAGGACCCGGCGGAACCAGCTCTGGCAGATCGTGTTTTCCAAGGGCGGGATCAAACATGTGTTCAAGGCCCGGTAATGGATTTGCCTTTAGCCGTTATTGAACCTGATGAAAAGTGAGGTCCCGGGATGAATCGTCACCATTTGGAAAACCTGACACGGGCTTTGGAAATTTTTCCCGGCCACGAATCCTTTTCGGCAAGCCTGGCCGGGATTCTTTTGTCTGCCTGTGAAAAGGACACCATCACCCATGATGGGCTGAACCAGGGGAAGCTCCTGGATTTCAGCGATGTCCTGCTGTTTTTATGGGAATGGAAATTCATTCTGCCGGTACGTTCCGCCAAATGCGGGGAATGGGATTCCCGCCTTTTGACGGCCGGGCCGGACGAGATATTTGAAATGCCCCATATCTCAAGGGCCCTGGTAAGAAAGGCCGCCCGGACCGGGGCCTGGGACTCGAGGCCTGCCATTGTGGATCTTTTTTCACCCATGGATGCCGGGCTTCTTATGTTTTTTTTCGACCATCTTGCCGGCCGGGACTTTTTTGTCATCAGCGGCATGATGAGCCCCTGTCCCCAAAGATCCCTCAGGACAGGCCTGTCTTTTTACGAGGTCAGCCCTGTCCTGTTCTGGGGCAACCCGATCAGCATATGATTTTTTTTTCTGATCTTCCCGGAGGTATTTTGTACGCTACCCCTTCATGGCGACCATTCCGGCATGGATTCCGAAATAGTCAAGACTTTTTCGGAATGCTGTCCGAGAAAGTCGGCTATGGGCGGTGGAGATTCATGGAGGATCTTGCCACCTTTGCCTCATCAAAGGAAGCCATCTCGCACAGGATTTTGCAGGCCGCATCAATGATGTCCATGGCCAGTGCGGCCCCTGTGCCCTCGCCCAGCCTCATGTCAAAATCGATGAGGGGCACAAGGTTCATATGGCCCAGGGCCGCCTTCTGGGCCTTTTCCACGGAGCGATGGCCCGAGATGAGATAGCCCTGGACCGCCGGATGGATGAGGTAGGCGATGAGGCCTGCGGCCGTTGAAATGACCCCGTCCAGGACAATGGCGGTTTTTTGGGAGGCAGCGGCCAGGATGGCCCCGGTCATGCCGACGATTTCAAAGCCCCCGATTTTCTGGAGGAGTTCAAACCCGTTGGCCGGGTCCAGGTCATGAAAGGCCAGGACCCGTTCAATGACCTCTATCTTGTGGGCAAGGCCTTTGTCGTCCACGCCCGTTCCCCTTCCTGCAGCCTCGGCAGGGCTGATGCCGGTGATGACGGAAATGAGGGCCGAGGCCGAGGTGGTGTTGCCGATGCCCATTTCCCCCAGTCCCACAATATCCATGGGGGTTTTTTCATAAGCCTCCAGAAAAGTGCTCATCCCGTTTTCAAGGGCGGCGATCACCTGTTCCCGGGTCATGGCCGGTTCAAGGGCAAAGTTCCGGGTTCCTTTGGCCACCTTTTTGATGATGAGATCCGGGTGGGGGGAGAACTCCTTTTTGACGCCCATGTCCACGATTTTCAGGTCAATGCCGTGGTGGCGGCAGAGCACATTAATGGCGGCCCCGCCGTTTAAAAAGTTCTCCACCATCTGGGCCGTGACCTCGGAGGGATAGGCGGAAACCCCTTCTTCGGTAATGCCGTGGTCCCCGGCAAAGACAAAGAGGTTTTTTTGCCGGATGGCCGGGGAAAGGGTGTTCTGGATCAGGGCCATGCGGACGGCCAGGTCCTCCAGGCGGCCCAGGGCGCCCAGGGGTTTGGTTTTTTCATCCATCCGGGCCGTGGCGGCCGGCAGAAGATCCTCCGGCACCGGGGCTATGGATTCCAGCACGGTCCGGCAAAGGCTTTGAGACGGCAGGCCTTCCAGTTTCAGGCCGGGAGAGGCGGGCAAGGGGTTGGCGGCGGCCGGGGCCAGGGGTTTTGAAAGGCTGAAATCCAGGATATATTTGAGATAATTGCCGGACAAAACCTTGGGCATGAGGGCCGGGGCCGTTTCCGGGGCAAGGGTGTCTTCGATGAGAAGTTCCAGCAGCCCGGCCCGGGTCTCCATGAAGGGCAGGGCCTTTTGCATATGATCCCGGGTCATGCCGTAGACCCCGGACACGACGGCCTCCCGGTAGTGGATGAGATTCAGGAGATTGGTTTCGATCTGTTCGTTCTTGGATATCCCGCTGAAAAAAGCCAGGTGGCCCCCTTTGCAGATCTTGGCAATGCCCTGGCAAAAGGCCTTGTAATCGGCGCAGGCATTGATGATGAGGTCAAATTCGCTTTCATGGGTGTCCTTGGCGCAGGAGATGCCCGAAGCAAAAAGAAAGGGGGTGATCTTTCGGATTTTGGCCTGGTTTTTTTCGATGACAAGGGGGATGAGGCCCAGGTCAAGGGCATAAAGAGCTGTGATCAGCCCCATGGTGCCGCCGCCGTAGATCAGGACCCGGTCCCCGGTTTTGGCCGGGAGTTTTTCAAAGGCGTTGATGACGCAGCCCACGGGCTCTGCAAAACAGGCGATGGGGGAGGGAAGGGCGTCCGGCAGGGGGATGAGGCTGTCCCGGGGCAGGAGGGCCCTGTGGGCAAACCCGCCGTCGGTGTGGAACCCGGTGATCTTCATGCCTTCACAGAGGTTTTCCTTTCCTGTCCGGCAGAAGGTGCAGGCGCCGCAGCTTTTGCCGGGCCAGACCATGAACCGCTTCCCGGTTTCGTCCCGGACCACCATTTCATGGCCCAATACCCTGGGGAAAACAAGGTCCCGGTGGCCCTGCTCCCACATCTTGGCGTCGGTCCGGCAGACGGCGCAGCAAAGGACACTGGTCAGAACCAGACTGCCGTCGGAAATTTTCATGTCCCGGTCATCGGCCTGGATTTCAAGCCTGCCGAGCCCGGTCAATACCATTTTCATCTCATATCTCCTCTTCCGTCAGAACGAGTTTTTTGATGGAGACCCCTTCAAAGCCTTTATCCTTCAAGGCTTCTGCATGTTGCCGGACAAGCGTCATCCGGTCCAGGGGAAAGACACTGGCCTTGTCCAGCCCGGTCCGGAGATAGGCCCCGTCTTTAGACCGGATATAGTCGGGGCCGGATTTTAAGATGAGCAGTTCCATGGGTTCTCCTTGTGTGCGTAAATCATACCAGGCTGTGAAGGGTTGCCAGGCCCTTTTCAGGATCTGTGTTCTGGGCCCTGACCCAGTTTTCAAGGGTCGTGAAGGCTGCGCCCGTTTCCAGCAGGGTGGCCGCTGCCTGAATGCCCCCTTCAAGGTCCTTTGCCTTTCCGGCAACAAGGAAGATGAGCCCGGCATTGAGAAGCACGGCATCTTTTCGGACGGAATTGTCCCGGTTGGCCATGAGGCCGGCAAAGCGCCGGGCTTCGGATTTGATATCGGTCCCGGGGGAAAGGGCTTCAGGGCTTTTAGCGGCTATGCCGAGGGGTTTGGGGTCAATGGTAAATTCATGGATCTCGCCGGTTTCAAGGATTTGGGCGCAATGGGTGAGGCCGCAGACCGAGGCCTCGTCCATGCCCATGCCGGAGCCCTCAAGGGCGCCGTGGAGGACAATGGCCCGGGTGTAGCCGATGTCCTGCATGACTTCGGCTACGGGCCGGACCATGGCTTTGGAATACACGCCCCGGACTCCGATGGACGGCAGGGCCGGGTTGGCCAGGGAGGCGGCAATGTTCAGGGTGGAGCCGAAACAGATCTGCGACAGGATGCGGCCCAGGGCCCTGGGGTGGATATGGGGGCTCATGCCGTTGAAAAGGCCGATATTTGCGGTTTTTATGCTGCCGGCCACCACGTCGGCCGGGCATTCCACGTCAACGCCCAGGGCTTCGGCCATGTCCACGGTGCCGCAGACCGAGGTGATGGCCCTGGCCCCGTGCCGGGCCATGGGGATGCCCCCGGCCGCCGCAACAAGGGCCGCCGCCGTGCTGATATTGAAGGTTTTGAACGTGTCCATGCCCGTGCCGCTGTTGTCCACGGGACGGAGCCCCGGGTCCAGATCGATTTTGGTGGTGTCCAGGTCATAAATGGCCTGCCAGGCTCCGGCCACTTCCTGCCGGGTTTCCCCCTTGGCGGTCAGGGCGGCCAGGAAAGCCCCCTGCTGCATTTCCGTGACTTCGTTGTTCAATAGGGAAATAAAGGCCAGTTCGGATTCTTCCCGGGTCAGGCTTTCTTTCTGGATGAGACGGGTGATGACGGCGCCGAATTCACGGTTCAATGCCTGGGACATGATGCCTCCTGAATAATAAAGGTATTATCAGGATCTTGTTCCAGCAGAGAATCCTAGGGCATAGAGGCAGGCTTTCCGACTGACGGATCATCCTAATGGCTGCGCCTTCCCCTGATCTTAAGAGTGGCTTTTGTGCAGTTTTCGTCCCCGGTCACGGCACCGGCTGGCATGTGGCGGACTCTCACCGCCTTTCCTTTTAACCCTTGGGAGGCCTGTCCTTCCAAAGGCACCTGTATGCTTGGCCAATCTTATACCCGGGGCCGGCTTATTTTGTCAACGATAAAAAAGGGAGGCCCATTCCGGGGTCCTCATCCGCCAAAAATGGTCAGGCCTGCGCCGGTGACGGCCAGGGCAATGGCCAGGGTCTTGGGTCCTGTGATCCGTTCCTTTAAAAACAGGGCCGCCAGGATGAAGATAAAGATGGTGGACATCTGGTTTAAAATGGCGGCCTGGGAGGCTGTGGTGTATTTCATTCCCCCCACCCAGCAGATCAGGGCCAGATAGTTCCCGGAAACGGATGCGGGAAAGGCCGTGAGCCAGCTTTTCGAGAACCTGAGTTCACGGAGATAGGACCTGCGTTTGGGGTGGCAGAAGAGATAGACCAGGAGGGATGCGGTTCCGGCCCCTACCCGGACAAAATTGGCCCAGAGGATGCCGGTCCTGCCCAGGAGTTCCTTTATGATGACGATTCCCAGGGCCACCAGGACCATGGCCAGGCAGCCCATGAGGATGCCGGACCAGGAGCTTTGTTTGATCACGGTGGGGTCTGTGATCTTTGTCCGGGACAGGGAGCCCACAAAAACCGCAGCAAAGATCAGAAAGCCCCCGATCATGGCCCCCGTGGTCAGGCTTTCCCCTAAAAGCAGAAACGAAAAAAAGATCACACTGGGCAGATAGAGGCATTCCACAATGGCCACAAGCCCTGCACCCAGGCGGTTCAGGGCCATGAAAAAGAAGAGATCCGACAGGGTGATACCGAAAAACCCGGACACAGCCAGGAGAAGCCAGTCGTTGAGGGGTTTGTCCGGAAAAAAGGGAATCTTCAGGATGACCATGGTCAGGGAGATCAGGATCAAGGCTACCAGGCTTTTATAAATATTCAGGGAAACAGGTGAAAACACCTCCCCGCTTTTTTTGTAGAGAATGACGGCGCTTGCCCAGAAAAAGGCGGAGCCCAGAGACAGTATGGCGCCCAGCATGGATGGCCTCAGGAGAAGAGGAGTCTTCCTTTCAGATGGGGAAGCCCCTTTTGCTGGTCCCGGAGTTCAAAACGGACCTGGGGCCGTCCGGTTTCCTCATCCGATGCCTGTTCCCAGCCCAGGGTGGTGACGGCGGGCATGAACACCGGCAGCTTGAACGAGGCTTCGATGAGGGCAGGGCCCTGAAGGTCAAATTCCCGGTCAAGACTTGCCGTTACCCTGGCAAGGCTCCACATGCCGTGGGCAATGGCGGTTTTAAAGCCGAAAAGCCTGGCTGTTAGGGTATACAAGTGGTGGGGGTTATAATCCCCGGACACGGCAGCATAGCGGAGACCGGTGCCCGAGGGAACAGGGATGGTTTCTCTTTGTTCCAGAAAGATTTCGTCTGGTTTCGGGGCCGATGGGGCCTTTTTTGCCCCGCTCCGGGTAAAAAAGCCTGAAATGCCCTGCCAGACAATTTCCCCGCCGGAGCTGACCTCCAGGATGAAACGGGTTTCAATACCGGTTTCCTTTTTTGTAAACCCGGAAAGGATACAGGCCAGATCAAGGGTCTCGCCGGTGTTTACCGGTCTTTTCTGTTCAAAGGACTGGAACACCTGGATCAGTCCCGTGGGCTTCAGGGGGAAAAAGGGTGAGATGATGAATTTTCCCAGGATGCCGATAAAAAGGGTCTGCAGATAGGTGATGGGAATGGTGCCGTTGTTATTTTCTTTAAATCCGCAGATGGTTCTGTAACGGGAGATGAGGGCCGGGTCCGGTTGAAACCCCTGCAACAGGATACGGGTCAGCGGGACAGTTGCGTTATCGGCCAGGGTATTGGGACGGAATGGGGCTATCAGCAGGGCTTTTAAAAAAACCAGTCCCATGCGGGGCGTTTTTTTTATTTGCACCGAGGTTTCGGGCCCTGCCGGGGTTATCCGTATGACGGGTTGGTCCTGTTCCATAAGCAGGTTACTTTATCTTCGTTTGATCCTGAAGTCAATAATGGTTATTGCGGATAATCCCGGTTTTCTGATATTAAAGAATCAGATTCAATACATTTCCGGAAAAGACAACGGTGCCTATTCCGGAAGATAAACAACGGCGTTTATCCTGAATCGAAAGATTCAGAACCTTAACAGGAGGCAAAAGAAAAGATGAGTACCATACTGGATATTGTCACAGCAAGAGATCCCTATGAAAAGGAATTTCACCAGGCGGTTACGGAAGTGGTGGAATCCGTCAAGCCGGTACTGGACAAAAACCCTGAATACCGCCATGCCGGTATCATTGAAAGAATCGTCGAACCGGAACGGGTGATCCAGTTCAGAGTTCCCTGGGTGGATGATCAGGGAACCGTCCGGGTCAACAGAGGCTTCAGGATTCAAATGAACAGTGCCATAGGGCCGTATAAGGGCGGTCTTCGGTTTCATCCATCCGTGAATCTGTCCATATTAAAATTCCTGGCCTTTGAGCAGGTGTTTAAAAATGCCCTGACCACCCTTCCCATGGGCGGGGCCAAGGGCGGATCGGATTTTGATCCCAAGGGCAAATCCGATAATGAGGTCATGAGATTCTGCCAGAGTTTCATGATGGAACTCTTCCGCCATATCGGGCCGGATACGGATGTGCCGGCCGGTGATATCGGTGTGGGCGGAAGGGAGATCGGCTATCTCTTCGGCATGTATAAAAAACTGAGAAATGAATTTTCAGGTGTTCTCACAGGCAAGGCCCTGAACTGGGGCGGCAGCCTGATCCGGCCCGAAGCCACCGGATACGGGGCCGTCTTTTTTGCCGATGAAATGCTGGCCACCCGGAAACAGAATCTCAAGGGCAAGGTCTGCCTTGTGTCCGGCTCCGGCAACGTGGCCCAGTATACCACCCGGAAGCTGAACCAACTGGGCGCAAAGGTGGTGACCCTTTCCGATTCCTCAGGCTATATCTATGATGAAAAAGGCATTGACGAGGCCAAACTGAATCATGTGCTGTATCTTAAAAATGTCCGGCGGGCCAGGATCAAGGACTATGTGGAAAAATACCCGGAGGCCGTCTATACCGCAGCCGACCCTTCAACCGGATTTAACCCCCTCTGGGACCACAAGGCCGACTGCGCCTTCCCCAGCGCCACCCAGAACGAAATCAATGCCCGGGACGCCCAGAATCTTGTCAATAACGGGGTCTATCTGGTCTGTGAAGGGGCGAACATGCCGACCATGCCCGACGGGGTGGATATCTTCCTGGATCATAAGCTTCTGTTTGCCCCGGGCAAGGCCGCCAACGCCGGAGGAGTCGCCGTGTCCGGCCTTGAGATGTCCCAGAATTCCATGCGGATCAAATGGTCCCGGGAAGAGGTGGAAGCCAAACTCAAAGGGATCATGAAAAGTATCCATTCCGCCTGTATTGCCGCTTCGGAAGAATACGGGACCCCGGGCAATTATGTGAACGGGGCCAATATCGCAGGCTTTGTAAAGGTAGCGGATGCCATGATGGATCAGGGATTGGTGTGAAAGAGCTTGACAATTAAAGGGTAACGGATTATAAGGGGTTGTAACATAAAGGGGAGTAGTTATCGGCTGCTAAAAGGCCGACCCGGATTCCGTCAAGACGGTCGAAAGACCCGGAACCGGGACAGTGATCCTGCAAACAAGACCTTTATCCCGGCGACCATGCCGAGGGTAAAGGTCTTTTTTATTATCGGCATGGGATATATGAACGATTTTGTTAAGGATGGTATCTATGATTGCTGAAATCACCTGGGTCCACTGGACCGTATTTATCCTGGCCGTAATCCTGTTCCTGGCAATGGATCTGGGCGTGTTCCACCGGAAAGCCCATGCCGTCAAATTTAAAGAGGCTCTGCTGTGGACGGTTCTGTGGTTCTCCCTGGCCATGGGGTTTGCCTGGGGGCTGAATGTTCTGCGCGGGCAGGAAGAAGCCCTTGAATTTTTGACGGGCTATATCGTGGAGTTGTCCCTGTCCATGGACAATGTGTTTGTCATTGCTTTGATTTTCAGGTATTTTCAGGTCCCTTTGGCCTATCAGCACCGGGTCCTGTTCTGGGGCATCATGGGGGCCCTCGTTCTGAGGGGAAGCATGATCTGGGCTGGAGCCGCCCTGGTAAGGCAATTTGAATGGACCCTGATCGTTTTTGGCGGTTTTCTGGTTTTCAGCGGCATCAAATTGCTGTTTACCAAAGAAGAAAGCGTGGAACCGGGAAAAAATATCCTAATGCGATTGGCCCGAAGATTTCTGCCCATCGCCCCCTCATATGACCAACAGCGCTTTGTAACCTTTGTCAGCGGCCGCCGCGTGTTTACCCCTCTTGTTCTGGTACTTATCATGGTGGAGGCCACGGACCTTATATTTGCACTGGATTCCATTCCTGCCATCTTCGGCATCACGACAAAAGAATTTATTGTATTCACTTCCAATGTCTTCGCCATTCTGGGGCTGAGATCCCTTTATTTTGCCCTGGCCGGGGCCATCGACTATTTCCGCTACCTGAAATTCGGACTTTCCCTGGTGCTGGTGTTTATCGGCGCCAAAATGCTTTTGCTGAAATTTATTCACATCGCCACCCCCGTGTCTCTGGGGATTATTGGAACAATCATCCTGGTCTCCATCGGACTTTCTCTGGTGAGCCGTTGGATACAAGCCGGCAAGCCGCTGAAACGAGAAGCAATATTCGGTAAGGCAGTGGATTGACAGCGGTTTGCTTTTAATGTCGATCGGCTCCTGGCCGCCGGTAATGCTTGAAAATCAAAGGGATATGATATATTAAGATGCTGAATCAGGGCCGGATGAATGCATTCAATATGGCTCAAAATTAAACAATGGAGGAAATGTAATGCTGAGAGTTTCAAGATCTAAAATGACCCTGACGGTTTTAGCGGTGATGGTATTTTTTATAATAGCCGGATTCATGGAGGTTGCCGATGCCCGGGTGCGGAGCGGGGGGAGGTCCTTCAAAAGAGCACCGTCCGTATCAAAACCGGCCGCTCAAACCCAGGCTCCTCGGCCCATGGGAAGCCCCATGGGCGGGTCCTTTACCAGGGGGTTGGCCGGCGGCATCATGGGCGGGTTCCTGGGCAGTATGCTTTTTGGCGGAATGGCCCATGGCGCAATGGGCGGTATCGGAGGCAGCGGATTCGGGCTGTTTGAGATCCTGCTCCTGGCGGGTGCAGCTTATTTCGCTTACAAATGGTTTGCCCGCCGGAAAGCCCTTGCAGGGAATACCGGATCGGCAGCTTCCCCGGGTCGGAATCCCTCCTCCCGGTTTTTTTCCGGACCGGGCGCGTCCCAGGTGACACAGGATAATATGGAAGAAGATCCCCTGGTCGCTGGTGTGCGGGAAATCTGGGCCGTTGACGGCAGTTTTGACCCGGATGCATTTAAAGAAACCGCCCAGGATCTGTTTTTCAAAATTCAGGCCGCATGGACCCGTCGGGACACCTCCGTTCTGAAGCCCCATGTTGGAGATCAATTGCTGGAGGAATATGAGCGTCATTTTAACGACCTCAAACAGCAGGGCCGGCTCAATCGCCTCGAGAACATTGCCGTGCGGAATGTCGACCTGATGGCCGCCGGTGTCCAGGGCGGTGAGATGTTTGTCACGGTCCGGTTTACAGCCAATCTGCTGGATTATACCGTGGATGAAAAATCCGGCGAGATTGTACAGGGGGATTCTGAAAATTCCGTGAAATTTGATGAGGCGTGGACCTTTGCGGCGCCTGTGGGAAGCCGGGCATGGAAACTGGAAGGCATAGAGGCCTGAGCCGGATACCTGAAGGAGAATGAAGATGAAACGGGTTGTTCTGTTTTTGTTGACCAATATTGCGGTCCTGCTGGTATTGTCGGTCAGTGCCCGGATCCTCGGCATTGACCGCTACCTGACCGCCAATGGCCTTAACATGGGGATGCTGCTGGCCTTTGCGGCCTTGATAGGCTTTGGCGGATCCTTTATTTCGCTTTTGATGTCCAAGACCATGGCCAAATGGAGTACCGGGGCCCAGGTCATTGGGCAGCCCGCCAATATGGACCAGGCCTGGTTATTGGACACCGTCGGCCGGCTGGCCGGTAAAGCCGGGTTGCCCAGGCCGGAAGTTGCGGTTTATGAAGGGGCGCCCAATGCCTTTGCCACGGGCCCCAGCAGGACCAATTCCCTGGTGGCGGTATCCACGGGCCTGCTGCAGGGGATGAACCGGCGTCAGGTGGAAGCGGTTCTGGCCCACGAGGTGGCCCATATCGCCAATGGGGATATGGTGACCCTGACCTTGATCCAAGGTGTGGTTAATACTTTTGTGATCTTCCTGTCCCGGGCCGCCGCCTATGCAGTGGACAGCTTTCTGCGCAAAAATGACGAAGAAACGAGCGGCCCAGGCATTGGCTATTTCATTACCAGTATGGTATTTGAAATCCTGTTCGGTATTCTGGCCAGCATTGTGGTGATGTATTTTTCCCGTCAGAGGGAATACCGGGCCGATATGGGGGCGGCCCAACTCATGGGCGACCGGCAACCCATGATTGATGCCCTGCGCGCCCTCGGCAGCCTGGGATCGGGGGAGCTGCCCAAAGAAATTGCCGCCAGCGGGATCTCCGGCAGGGGCATGACGGCATTGCTCAGCAGCCATCCGCCGCTGGAATCCCGGATTGCAGCTCTGCAATCGGCAAACTGATCGTCTCCGCCAGGAAGGTTATCTTGCATATTAAAAACATGCAAGCCTCAAAAGGTTAGAGTTGAATCATATGGATATCATTTGGCTTGAAATAGGATTAATCTTTTTTCTGATTGTCTTGAACGGGTTGCTGGCCTTGTCTGAGCTGGCCCTTGTCTCGGCCCGGAAGACCAGGCTGGAACAACTTGCAAAAGAAGGCGATGCAAGGGCGGCCGTGGCTCTTAAGCTCGCCAATTCACCGGATAGTTTTTTATCCACCATACAGATCGGGATTACCTTTATCGGAATTCTGGCCGGCGCCTTTGGCGGGGCAACCCTGGCTGAGGGGATAGGAATCCGACTTGCCGGTGTCCCTTTATTTGCACCCTATGCCGAAGCCATCGGCGTTACGATCGTGGTCTTCTGCATCACCTATTTATCCTTGATCCTGGGGGAACTGATTCCGAAGCGGATCGCTTTAAATGATCCGGAAAATATCGCCTGCCTGGTGGCTCCGGCCATACATCTCCTTTCACGGCTGGCGCATCCATTGGTGATTCTGCTGAGCAGTTCCACAAATCTATCCCTCCGTATTTTCGGGTTCAAAGTGACCGCTGAGCCGACTGTGACGGAAGAGGAAATAAAACTGCTCATCGACAAAGGAACCCAGGCCGGAACCTTTCAAGAATTTGAACAGGATACGATTGAGCGTGTCTTTCGCCTGGCCGATCGCCGGGTGTCTGTTTTGATGACCCCCAGGGCGGATATTGTCTGGCTCAATCTGAACGAAAGCCCGGAGGAAACAAAGCATAAGATCGCACAGCATAAGTATTCGTCATATCCCTTGGCCCGGGACCGGTTTGAAAATATTGCAGGGGTGATCCGGGGAAAGGACCTGCTTTCACTCATCATGGAGGGCAAACCCTTTGATCTTGAGGAAATATGCCGTCCCCCCCTTTTTGTCTACGAGACCACGCCGGCGGTTAAGGCCATGGAATTATTCAAAAAAACCAAGATGCATATCGCTTTTGTGGTGGATGAATACGGCACGACCCAGGGCCTTGTCACTTTTGGGGATATTTTAAGGTCCGTGTTTGAGGATGTTGAAGACACTGTTGAAGGGGAAAGCGACATTGTGAAACGGGAAGACGGCTCATTGCTGGTATCCGGGAGTCTGCCCTTGGATGAGTTCATGGATTACATGGAAATCGGAAGCCTGACCGAAGAAGAACAGGCAGGGATAGACACCGTGGGAGGATTCGTCATGGCGAGGCTCGGCACTGTGCCTGCGGAAGGGCAGTCCTTTGTATGGAAGGGGTTAAGGCATGAAGTCGTTGACATGGATGGAAGAAGGGTGGATAAGATCCTGGTGTCACGGCAGGACTTCAATAAAGAGGCCTTTCAACCGGAATAAGCGGGTTTAAAAGGGTAGTTTACATGTCTGCCAGATAGGGCTCGATCAATTTCAGTTCATTTGGCCGGATGGGACGCCAGGGAACGCCATAAAGACTTGCCTGGGTCAGCTTGACAGGATGGATCCGGGCCACTTCAATTCCCTCGTCTACCTCGATCCAGAGGGTTTTTTCCATGTCTATGTGATAGGCCTGGGATATTTTTTCGGCAAAATTATGGATATAGTTTTTCAGCGAGGTATTCATGGTGGGATTGAGCCTTGCATTTTTCAGGATAACGGCGAAAGGCACCAGATAGCTGATCCCTTCACCATCCGTGCCCAACCGGACAATCTTTACATGGTATGATCCCGGCCACCAGGAAACCGGTTTTTCACCATCCGTGCTTTTCCCGTCCCATTCATAAATAAAATCATGAAGAATCATGGTGATGTCCTCTGGGGTTTCATTACCCTTCGGCAGGCCTGGGCCACGTCTTCGGGATAGGCGCCGGAGATCCACCGGAGCTGGGCTTCGGAAAAGGTGCCAGGGCTATAGGGCAGTCTCGGGATAAACGAGTAGAGAAGCCGCTGGTCAGTGTCCCATGAATCCAGCCGTTTCGAAAATTCTATGGTGGTGACAAATTGTGCGCCCAGTGCTTCAAGGGCTTTTACGCCAGTCAAAAGAGCCTTGTCCAGGGATTCCCGCATGGGGGTGTCGGCTTCAAGAATATTGCCGCAGGCGGTTTTGGGCATGAGCTGAAGTTCCCATTCCGATACCTGGGCCTTGGGAACAAACAAAAGGGTGTGATCATCTTCGGAAAGAATCAGGGAGGAGGGGCCGTCCGTTTTCCCATCGGTCCTGGTATTGTTTCTCAGGGCCGTCACATAGGTTTCAAAAAAGGACTTTCCCGTTGTCTGCCGGTATTGGGTGACGAATTCCCGGATCAGATCTCCTGCGGCAAAGGACGGCATCTCTTCTCCCGTTTGTGTCCGGACCTGTTTGGGGATCATGGCGTTCTGGTGGTGGATCATCTGGTGGGAGGCATGGAGCCTGTGTCCGGACTGGGCATATCCAAAGCCGAAATTCCATCCCCAGAGGGTGCTGTCAAAGCTCAGTGAAGGAGACCCCGGCTGTCTGAGCCGGGCCAGGATTTTTTTTCTCAGGATCTCAAGTTCTTCCGTGGTCAGGGGAGCCCTTGAGCCGGGGCAGGGAATATCCAGCTCCGTCCCGAGCCGGATAAAGGCCCTCTGGTAGTAAAGATGACGCAGGCCCTTTATGTCGTCATCGGTCAGATCCCTTGCCCGGTACCGGACGGCATCGTTGGCCATATTGGATGCAAAATGGCCCCAGGGAATATAGGAATTCCGCCTCAGGTATTCAAACACATGGGTGCTTTTGTCGTGGGAAAGATATTCTCCCGTGATCTCATTGGTTCCCTGGACTCCAGGTTTCAGTACCAGGGCATTCTTCCAGGGGTCAGGCAGATGGGGATTGTTCACCAGGACTTCAAACACTTCGGGGTCATGGATGTCCGGGCTAAGCCGTCCCGAGGGATGTTTTTTATACCCGATTCCCACAGGGGTTTGAAGGTCCGGACCAAAGATGACCCGGCAGGATTTCCGGGCCAGGAGGATCAGCTCTTCAGGGTCGGTGGAGGCCTGAGCCAGGGCGATCCGAAGGGGATGGGGCAAGAGCCTGAGAATTTCAATTTTCTCTTTGAGGTCAAAGGTTCTGTTATCCCGGGCCTGTCGGATATTTTCCAGCAGGGAACAGGGTTCCGGAGCGGGAATGGCAATGGTTTCAGGGTGGGCCGCCTTTGCATCGGCCCAGGCCGAATTGATATAGGTGGTTCCCCGGAAGGCAAAGGGGTTATGGATTTCATAGATCAGGTCGGCTTCTGGCTCATACATGTCTTTGTCCGGGAAATTGGCCTGGTTGTCCACTCCGGTGCCGTCTTCCAATTCTCCAAGGCTCTGCAGGTAATCCCGTTTTCTCAGGTTCCGGACCCCAAAGGAAGGCCTGTGGACTCCGACCTTAAACCGGCCGTCTTTTCCCACGCAGGATCTCAGTTCCGTCATATTTCCGGTGCTCCCGATGGAATAAGGCAGACAAAGGTAAGGTCTTTGTCAAAGGTGTTCCTGAACTGATGTTCTACATTGGCGGGAACAAAGACCGCGGATCCCTTTTCCAGCGGATACCACTGATCCTTGATCCATACTTCTCCCTTGCCCTTGTGGACAAAGACCTCATGTTCCCAGTCATGGGCATGCCGGGGAGTGAATCCGCCGGGACCCATTTCAAAGACCCGCATGCAGAAATTCTTTGCTCCGTCCTCTTTGCCGATCATCACGCGCCCTGCAACCTGCTTTACGTTTTCATTGTCCATGACAATGGGCAGGACGTCTCGATAATTCACTATCTTCATCTACAGGCCTCCTTTGCAAGGGTTCCCAAATATTTCTTCTCGAGCTCGAACAGAAATATGCTATTTATTCATGGATTGTCAATGGGGGAAGCCGCTCGATCAAAGCTTGCAGATTTATGCTTTTTTTGATGCCAGGGTTTCCAGGGCGTCTTGGGCCGCATCGGCCAGATCCCGGTGGTCCAATGAGGCAAGCCTCGCCCTGATCCATTCCCCGGCGGCTTCATCACCGGCAAGCCCCAGGACATAGAGGATGTCCCCCTTGACCGGGATATCCTTTTCATCAAACCGGTTCATGAGGATGGGGCAGATGCGGGCCGCCAGTTCCGGAGCCGATTCGCAGAGGTCTTCCACAATGACCATGGCCCCCAGCCGGACGGACCAGGTGTCGTGAAGCAGCAGGGCGATAAAGCCGTCAAAGATCTGATTTTTTTCGACCATCTGCCGGGTTATCCAGGACGCATCCCCTTGTTCGAGGATGGTTTGCAGGGACTTGGCGCTGAGTTGGGCCGGGTCCCGGTGGAGGGCCATGTTGAGGATTTCATGGGCCGTTACCTGGCCGGTCCACCTGAAGCCGTCATCCAGGATGAGGCAGGGGGCGGACATCACCCCGTCTTTGGCAGCGGTTTCCGGGAACAGGCTGCCGTCTATGATGTGGAGACGGATTCGGGGGCAGTAAAGGGCCAGAGCTGATACCGTTCTGACCACGGTGGGGCAGAACGGGCATTGAAGGGCGATATACAGGGTCAGTCGGACCGGGATATCAATGCCGTCAAGGGTTTTTACGATCTCCCCGGAAAGGGGTGACCCCTGGCCGGACAGACCGGCCAGGGCTTCCAGAAAAGGTCCCAGCTCCTTATCCAGGGGAAGGGCCGAATAGGTGATATTGTCCTTGAGCCGGAATCCGGGCAGGCCGGTATCGGTTTTTTCCTCTTCAATGACCAGATCCGGAATCAGGGTGGACAGCGCACCGGCCATCAAGGCAAAGGGAGGGTCTTCGGCATGGCCCGTGGAAAGCCGTTGAATCCGGGTCTTGATGGGCCTGGTTTGGGTAAAGGTCTTTATTTTTGCTTGGGATTCAGGATCAAAAAGCGTCATGGTGTGCGAAGGCTCCTTATTAGATAAAGGCCCGGACCTTGTTGCCGCCCTGGTCCATGGCCAGGGCGAGGGCCTGGAGGGCGTTTTTTGTGAGATCATGAACAGCGGTGCCGGGTTTGTGGTCATAGGAGGCTATCCCGATGCTGACAGTGAGATTCAGTTCTGTTGTTCCGGCTTCAAAACGGAAACCGGCGATTTTTTCCCGGATTCGTTCAGCCAGCATCCTGGCGCCGTTTAAGGCCGTGTTGGGCAGGACAAGGCCGAATTCTTCCCCCCCGTAGCGGCAGACCAGGTCATGGTTCCTGACCATGCTTTGCATCAGGACAGCGCTGGTGGTGAGGATGGCATCACCGGTGTCATAGCCGTGGGCGATATTAACGGCCTTAAAATGATCAAAGTCCACGAGAAGAACAGACAAGGGGGTATCATACCGTTTTGAGGTGGAAATTTCGGATTCCAGTTCCTGTTCAAAGCACTGGCGGTTATACAGTTTGGTGAGAAAATCCTTTCTCGAGATTATGATGATCCGGTTCCGGGCGTCTTCCGCCTCCCTGGCGATCCCGGCTTTTTTAAGAGTGCCGTGAATGATGGAAAAAATGTGTTCAGCCGAGATTTCCTCCTTTGCAAAATAGGCAAAAGCGCCTTTGGCCATGGCTTCCGGACCCTTATGAAGGCTGTGTTTTTCCAGGGTGAAGATAACGGGGATTTTCGACCGAACCTGGTTTAATTTTAACAGCAGGTCAAAGCCGTTTCCGTCGGGCAGGATATCATTGATGAATATCAGGTCGATTCTATTTTCGGAAATCAGTTCCATGGCTTTTTCAAGGGTTTTTGCCTGGGATACCGAACAGGTGATCACCCCCCGGATAAAATGGCTGAAGATCCTGAAATCCTCGTTGGAATCTTCGATATAGAGGATCTGGTACCCCTGGGCCGGCTGGGGGGCCTGACCCTCGGGCAACGGGATATGTTTTGATTTCACCGGGGGGGCGGACAGTTTTTTGGCGATCAGGGCAATCCGGTCAACGGCCGTTTTGATGGAGGCCAGACCGGATTTGACCCTGGGACCGGCGCTTTTATCCTGGAGCAGTTGGCTCATGCTCCCCTGGAGGAGTCTCAAGGGTTGCTGCAGTTGGTTGGCGGCCGTCACAGACCGTCCGGTCAGCTCTTTTTTCAGAAATTCTTCCTGAACGGCCAGGTCATATTGGGAGGCGGTCTTTTTATAGATTTTATCCAGTTCATTGAGGCTCTGGTCCACGGCTTTTTTCTGTTTAAAAAGTTCGTAGAAAATATTGATTTTTGCCCGGACGAATTCACCCTCAAGGGGTTTGGCCATATAGTCGATTTTAAGCGGCGTAAAATCGGCAAGAAATTGTTTTTTCGGCCCGGTATCGGTAAGGATGAGCAGGGGCGTATTATAGGTCTGGCGGTGGCTCATGAGCATGGCCCCGATTTTATACATGTCCGTATGGGGATGGGTTTCATCCGCCAGGACCAGGATGAAAAAATGGGTATAAATCAGCTCAAAGGCCTTTTTTTCTGTATCGGCCTCAAGGATGTCAAGGTCGAAAAATCCCTTGAGAGCATCTGTGAGGGCGGTTTTCGTGTCTGCCCCGGCCAGGAGGAGAAGCTTGTCTTTTGCCGTTTTCATGTCAACCCCTTTCATCTATAGGATTCGGATAGATATCCTTTATCAGAATCCTGCTTTAAAATTAAGAGGAAATCATGTAAATTGTTAAACTTGTCATAAAAGATGAACCCTGAACCGGACAAAAACATGAAATTCATTGCCGATCTTCACATCCATTCCCGGTATTCCCGGGCCACCGCCAAGGACCTTGATTTCGAACACCTTTACCATACGGCCCAGATTAAGGGGATAAGCCTTGTCGGCACCGGGGATTTTACCTATCCGGCCTGGATTGAAGAAATCGAAACCAAGCTTGAGGAAACAGAGCCCGGTCTCTTTTCCCTGAAAAAAGAGATTGCGGATAAGATCGACAAAACCCTTCCCGGAAATCTAAGGGGCCCGGTCCGGTTCATCCTCCAGACGGAAATCAGCAATATTTATAAGAAAGGGGGAAGGGTCCGGAAAAATCATAACCTGGTCTATTTCCCGGATATCAACAGTGTCAAAAAATTCAATGCCCGGCTGGATGCCATCGGGAACATCAAATCCGACGGCCGCCCCATCCTGGGCCTGGATGCCCGGGATCTTCTGTCCATCATGCTGGATATCAATGATAATGGTTTTTTTGTACCGGCCCATATCTGGACCCCCTGGTTTTCCCTTTTCGGATCCAAATCCGGGTTTGATTCCATGGAAGAATGCTTCGGGGATTTGACCTCCCATATCTTTGCCGTTGAAACCGGGCTGTCTTCGGACCCGCCCATGAACTGGCGCATTCCGGATCTTGACCCTGTCCGGCTCATCTCCAATTCCGATGCCCATTCTCCGGGATACCTGGGCCGGAACGCCAATGTCTTTGATACGGAATTGGATTATTTCCATATCCGCCGGGCCCTTGAGACAAATGACCCCGCCGCCTTCGGGGGGACCCTGGATATGTACCCCCACCAGGGGAAATACCATTATGACGGTCACCGTAAATGCAATATCAGCCTGAACCCAGCGGAATCGATACGCTTGGGCGGCATCTGTCCGGGCTGCGGGCGGCCGTTGACCCTGGGGGTGCTGAACCGGGTGGAGGAGCTGGCCCTGCGGCCGGAAGGCTATGCGCCGGAAAACCGTCACGGATTTACGAGCATTATCCCCCTGCCGGATATCCTCTCGGAGATTTTTGATGTGGGGCCCAAAACAAAAAAAGTGACGGAAGCCTACAGGCGGGCCACCGAATTCCTGGGACCCGAACTCCGGATCCTGACGGACCGGTCCGTTGAGGAAATAGGAAAGGCGGGTATCCCGTTGCTGGCCGAGGCGGTGAAGCGGATGAGGGAAGGCCAAATCCTCATTGAACCCGGCTATGACGGGGAATTCGGCAAGGTCAATATTTTTTCAAAACAGGAAAAAAAAAGCCTTAAAGGCGAAAAAACATTTGCCTTTGCGCTTTCTAAGGCCCCGTCGGAAACCCGGGCAAGGATTGTCGCAGAAAAAAAACCGGCCTTTGAACGAAAAAGCAAAAAATCCCTGGAACCGGCGCCCAAGAGCCGGAAGACAGATGTGTTGGAAGGCCTGAACCCTGATCAGCAGCAGGCCGTTGAATCGGATTCCCGGGCCATTATCATCCAGGCCGGTCCCGGCACCGGCAAAACCCGGACCCTCACCGCGAGAATTGCCCATCTCATATCAGGAAAAAGGGTCGATCCGGGCGCTGTCCTTGCCCTGACCTTTACCAATAAGGCGGCCAGGGAGCTGGAAAAACGGATTCAAAAATATCAGCCCGGTTCACAGACGCCTGTCACGGCCCTTACCTTTCATGCCTTCTGCCTCAGGCTCCTGAAGGAATACCAGGACTTTGACGCCGTCCTGGCCGATGATGACCTGCGGATTTCACTGGTCCGGGAAGCCATGGGCGGAAAGGGCAAAAGGGGCGAGGTCCATGCAGCAGACCAGTTCATCGGCCTTTGCAAACAGAACCTCCTGGGGCCGGAAGATGATCTTGAAAAGCTGGCGGGTGAAGGCGGGGCAGGGCGTTTGAGAACGATTTACAAAGACTATCTTTCCCTTTGCAAAGAACGGAATACGGCGGATTTTGAGGATCTCATTTTTTTGACCATGGGGATGCTGACCACGGATGAGAAGATTCTATCATCGGTCCGCAGCCGGTATCTTTATATTTTTATCGATGAATACCAGGATTTGAATTTCGGGCAGTATGAGCTGGTAAAGCTGCTGTCAAAGGAGAGCCATATCGTGGTCATCGGGGACCCGGATCAATCCATCTACGGGTTCAGGGGGTCGGACAATGTCTATTTCAAGCGGTTTGAATTTGATTTTCCGGGGTGTGAAAAAATCATCCTGACCCGGAATTACAGATCGGCCCAGGCCATCCTAGATGCCTCCTTCCAGGTCATCTGCAAATCACCGGAAAAGGATGAGAAAATCCGGATCTTTTCTGATATCGGGACCACAAAGAAGCTCATCATCAAGGAGACGGCTTCGGAAGAGGCGGAAGCCGCAGCCATCGGGAAAATGATTGAACGTCTGGTGGGCGGGACGTCTTTTCTTTCCATGGATTCAAGAAAGGCGGAATTTGACAATTCCAAAGAATATTCGTTTTCCGATTTTGCCGTCCTTTTCCGCACCCGGAAACAGGGTGAAGCCTTCATTGCCGCCTTTGAAAAGGCGGGGATTCCTTTCCAGGCCGCCGATAAGGGGAATATGCTGAAGGCGGTGGGGATTTCCCAATGGCTTTCTCTTTGCCGGCGCCTTACCCAAAAAGAGGATTTTCCAGGGAAGACCGCCCTGGAGGATGGATTCGGCTTTGAAGACATCCCGTCCCTGAAAGAGGAGATCCGGTCCCTTGGCAATGAAGCCGGATTAAGGCTGCTGAGCGAAAAGACGGGCCTCAATGAGATCATGGAAAAAAATGACGGCACACGACAGGCCTTTGAAAGGCTTTTGTCCCAATCAAGGCTTCATCCTGATCTGAAAACTTTTCTGGACTCCCTTGCCCTTGACCGGGATGCCGATATCCTGGAATATGATGTGGAAAAGGTCTTTCTTTTGACCCTCCATGCGGCCAAGGGGCTTGAATTCCCGGTGGTGTTCGTGGCAGGATGCGAACAGGGCCTGATCCCCTTTGCCAGGGACGGAGAGCAAATTGAGAATATGGAAGAGGAACGCCGCCTTTTCTATGTGGCCATGACCCGGGCCATGGATATTCTTTGTTTGACTTATGCAAAAAAAAGACGCATATATGGCAAAAGCGTTAAGCGGCAACGCTCTTTATTTATTGAGGATATTGAAAAAAGACTGACCCGGCTGGAAAAAAGTGCGGCCCGGATGCCGGAGCCAAAGAAGCCTGAACAACTGGAATTGTTCTGAAATTTACGAACCCGCGAACATGAGACATCAGGATACAAATGGAACAACGGATTATAAAAACAATTGAGCTTGAAAACGGTCATGCCCTTGTACTGTCGGATCTGTCCCGTAAAATCAGTGAAGATGCTTATGTTGTGCTGATGAAGGCAAGCATGGAGATTAAAATTGAAAAAGAGCTGTTTATCAATGATCCCTTGCCGGATTTCAAATTTCAGGATATTCTGAGTGTTCTGGGGGATAAAACGGTATATGAATACAAAATGGAACGTAATTTCATTCTGAACCGTGAGAAGGATGCGGTGCTCGCCCATATGGTTGACACCTATATCAAAAACCTGGGGCAATATGTGGGCAAACCAGGGTTCCCCGGAAAATTTGTCTTAAAGGAATATAAGAACAGGATAAAATAAAAAGAAAATGAAACCCTTTTTCCATTTTCTGGTGTTTTTTTTATGCCTTGCCTTTGTTCAGACTGCCCGGGCAGATATCTATATGTATGTGGATAAAAGCGGGGTGGTTCATTTTACCAATGTCCCCGCATCAGACAAGTACAAATTGTTTATAAAGGAACTGCCTGCAAGGGTGAAACGGAATTTCAACACCGCGGAATACGATCATATTATCAGGAAAGCGGAAGAGACATATGATGTGGATTTTTCCCTGATCAAGGCCGTCATCCAGGCTGAATCCAATTTTGATCCGGAAGCGGTGTCCAAAAAAGGGGCAAAGGGACTGATGCAGATCATGCCGGGCAATTTTCAGTCCCTTGCCGTGCAGGATCCCTTTAACCCGTCACAGAATATCATGGGCGGAGTGAAATATCTCCAGGAACTGCTGAAGCGATACGAGAATAAACTGCCCCTGGTTCTTGCCGCATACAATGCCGGTCCTGAGGCAGTCGATCAATACCGTGAGATTCCTCCCTTTGAGGAAACCCAAAACTATGTCAGAAAAGTCTTGAGACTCTATAAGCAGTTTAAGGATTCCTGATAAGGCCTAGAATTTTTTCTCGATTTCTCTTATAAAGCTGATCAGCTTGTCTCTCATATCCGGTCTTTCCAGGGCAAAGGCAAGGTTGGCCATCTGGAATCCGACCTTGTCCCCACAGTCAAACCGTTTCCCTTGAAACCGATATCCGAATATGGGCTGTTCATTCAAAAGGGCTTTCATGGCATCCGTAAGCTGAATTTCTCCATTGGCGCCCTTTTTCCCTTTTTCCAGGTGGTAGAAAATCCTGGGAGTCAAAATATACCGGCCCACAATGGCCAGGTTGGAAGGGGCATTTTCCGGCTTTGGCTTTTCGATCATATCATCAATTTTAACAATATCGTCTTCGATCTGGGTGGCTTTCAGGATGCCGTATTTATCGGTCTGGTCCTTTTCAATTTCCATGATTGCGGCAATGGAAGCCCTGAGTCGGTCAAATTTTTTGACCATTTCGGCAAGCACGGGTTTATCGGTCTGGATCAGATCATCGGCCAGAAGGACGGCAAAGGGTTCATCTCCCACAATATCCCTGGCGCACCAGATGGCATGGCCAAGCCCCAGAGGCTGATTCTGGCGGGTATAGACAATGGTTCCGGTCTGGGGCACCAGTTCCTGAATCTGTTTTAAAAGATCATCCTTGCCTTTTTCCATCAAGGTGTGTTCGATTTCAAAGGACCGGTCAAAATGATCTTCCAGGGCCTTTTTCCCCCGGCCGGTAACAAAAATAATCTGCTCGATGCCTGCTTTAAAAGCTTCCTCCACTGCATACTGGATAATGGGTTTATCCACCACCGGGAGCATTTCTTTGGCCATGGCCTTGGTGGCGGGAATAAATCGTGTTCCAAGTCCGGCTACCGGGAATACCGCTTTTCTAATTTTCATGGAAACCTCTCAAAATGAATGACAAAAACATGAATCTATCTCAGGCGCGCAACCTGTTGTATGTGTTTTATTTTGAAAAAGAGCATCTGTCAATTGATTTTGGCCCGGATGCCGCTTCATTACGGGTGCTGAAAAATTGTTAAAGGTGTAATCATTTGACATTATTGTACCTTTTTCGTATAGTCCCCATTTTTGAGCAATTATTTAACAAATGATGAGGAAGATGGAATGATTGATACCGCCCCCAAAAAATCAGAAATACCACCGGAGCAGCTTAGCCTGAAAAGCAGCTTCCGGTTCAACTGCCACAAGGGTGTAAAATGTTTTACAGACTGCTGCCGGGGAATTGATATCATGTTGACCCCCTATGATATCCTGACCATGAGAAAAAAGCTGGACATGAGTTCGGAAGAATTTCTCGCCATATTTACAAAACCGCAGATCCTTGAGAAAGCAGGCCTGCCTGTGGTGACCTTAAAGCTTTTAGACGATGAAAAAAAATCCTGTCCCTTTGTTGAGGACAAGGAGGGCTGCGCTATTTATGAAGATCGCCCGACGACCTGCCGGTATTATCCATTGGGCGTCGGTTCTCTGAGCTATTCCGGGGAAAAAGGGGAAAAGGATGAATTCTTTTTTACCGTTAAGGAGGCCCACTGCCTTGGATTTGAGGAAGATAAACAATGGACGGTGGCAGAGTGGCGGCAGGACCAGGGGGTTGACCTTCGGGACCGGATCAATGATGGGTGGATGGAACTTATTGTCCGGAAAAAATCTTTGCCGCCGAGCATGAAGCTTTCTGAGGAAAGCCGGAAAATGTTTTTTCTCGCCTGCTATAATATCGATAGATTCAGAGATTTTGTTTTCAACAGCACCTTTCTTAAAAGATATGATTTTCCGGAACAAGACATTGAAAATATTAAAAATGATGATATCAAGCTGTTGCAGTTTGGGTTTGAATGGCTGAAAGCCACTTTTTTTTATGCAGGACAGGAAAAATTTAAAGTAAAAGAAAAAAAATAGAAATTTAAAATGATGGGTTTAAGAGGCCGTGCCGGTTTCGGCATGGCCTCTTGCTTTCTGATATCAATAGGTATACCACAGCGTTTTTTGGAATTCGGAATCATAGAGCCGTTTTTCAATATCCACATTAAAAAACGACCCGATGGGTTCAAATATTTCCGGGTGATCCGCGAAAATGCCTCTGGCGGCATTGAGAAGTATTGTAAATCCTGTTTGCGTCATTTTTCCCAAAGGTTTCCGGCAGGGTCCCGAGGGCATGCCCAGCAACTGCATCAGGGTTTTGACAGGAACCGGATTTCTTGATCTGCAGGTGACGGTCCCAAATTCACAGGTTTCCTGGGTGGTGACCACAACCAGGTCCAGCAAGGGTTTCAAAACGGCCTGGACTTTCATGGCACCGGCCTTATCCCCTTGGTTCAAAAGGCTGACAAGCTGAGTCATGGCCTTGGGTGCAATATTGGACATGACAGATATGGAACCGCAGGCCCTGATTTCAGGATGGGTCATAACGTCGTAAACCAGAGCGTCATCTCCTGAAAAAATCATGAAATCGTCACCGCAATATTTCCGGGTGAGCTTCATATTGTCAAGATTTCCTGTGGCTTCTTTAACGCAGGTCACATTGGGACAGGTTTTTGCCAGGATGGCCAGATCCTGAGGCAGCATCTGGGCACCGGTCCTTCCCGGAATAATATAGGGGATAATGTTCAGGTTCGGGTATGTTTGGGCAATCACCTCATAATATTCCCTTCGGATTTCAAGGGAGCTGGGACCGTTGTAATAGGGGTCCACCATGAGAACGGCGTCCACATCTTCATCGGCGGCATGACCCACGGCTTCCAGGGCTTCGGAGGTATTATTGCTGCCGGTCCCTGCTATTCTGAGGCATTTATTTTTGGCAAGGCCTGCAACCAGTGTGATCACATCATGATGTTCTTCCCATTTGAATGTGGGGCTTTCTCCGGTGGTACCGGTTGCGAGTATACCGGTGGTTCCGTTTTCGATCTGAAAATGGATGAGTTTTTCCAAGCCTTCTTGATCAAGCCCTCCGGCCCGATTAAAAGGGGTGATTAATGCGGTATAGCATCCTGGTTCCATAGCCCTGCCTTATCAATAACCGGTAAATAAAAAAAATGTTCTACAGATGATTCTTCACACCTGCTATCACAAGTCTTGCTTTGGTTCAAGCCTAATTTACAAGGCTGAATAGTTTAATGGGACTTGACACAAAATTGTATCAGAAATAATATACCTGACTTTAACCTAACCATTAATTTTTTAGAAATCATATATAAGGATGTTCATAATGACGGATTCAAAACAGGCAAAACACCTGCCAAAAAGTGCGGATGAGCAGATTAACCGGTTGAAAAGCCAGTTAACGGGTAATGAAGAATGCGGGACAACCCATTACAACCTTGCCGTGGCCCTCATGGGGAAACAGGAATATGCCGAGGCTGAACGAGTGCTTCACGATGCCATTGACTGCAGCCCGACCCTGGCTGAGGCCTATGTCCTCCTTGGGGGTATCTGCCTTCAACGGAATGATCTTGAAGGTTGCTACCGGTATAATCAAAGGGCCACAAAAGCCAGGGCCGGTTTTGCCGAAGGATATGGGAATATGGCCTTTGTTCTTTTGCAGATGGTGGACGGCAAGAATCCCAAAGAAGATGAAGAAAAAGTGGATAAGGCCGTTAATAACCTGAAAAAAGCCATTATCCATAACAAGAATTTTGTTCAGGCCTATGCCACCCTCGGAACTGCCTATTTCATGAAGGGTCTTGTCCGGGAAGGGATCGAGGCCAATCTTGAAGCGATTAAAATAGCCCCTGATTTTCCCGTGGCCCACAACAATCTGGCCGCGGCTTATCTTGAGTTGGGCGAATTTGATAAGGCCGTTGCCCATTGTGACAAAGCTGAGGCCCTTGGCTATGAGGTTCCGGAAAAATTGAAAAAAGAGCTTTTGCCCCATAGAAAGCCTTAATGAAAAAATCACGGTTTCATTTTTATATATCAGGTGAAGAACAAGAGGTTTTACCCGGATCGGCATTGTGGGAATTGCCGTTATCCGGGAAGGGACCCGGCAGAGATGATGTCGTTGTATCCGGGTTGGTCCGCAAGGACAGGGATATAACCGTAGGAGATTATTTTTCAGCCTCATGCCGGTTTTTATCCCGGAACGGGTTTTTAATTCTTATATCAGGTCTTAACGAGGTTCTGCAGAAACCTGTCTTATATGAGCATATTCATCAGATTTCAGTCTTTCTTGAAAAACACGGCGCCTTTTATCATCCTTTGAAAATCAGGGTTGATCTGACGGATACCCAGACCTGCTTTTTTGTCCTGAACGGCGCGGTCGGAAATCCTGGTTTGTCGCTGATAGAAAAAGAAGTTTCGCTGATTTCAAAATTAAATCAAAGTTATCCCAAACAGTACCTCCCTCTTGTCTTTGGCCTGGATATCCTGAGGACCCCAAAGGGAATCATTGGATTTTTTTTAGGAGAATGGTTTCAGGATTACAAGGAATTCCATGTGACGGCTGGAAACGGTGAACGGCAAATTGTGATCTGGGAATCCGACGGCAATTGCCGTCATCTGCCGGAGCAATCCATACTGCCGGTTTATCGGGAGGCGGCGCGGATACTGACTTATTATTATGATCTTGAAACCTTTGAACAGGTCTGGCCCTGGCACCATGCAGCCGGTGATTTTGTTTTGAGAGAGGCTGGCGGCCAATTCCAAGTCAGGCTGATTACGGTGAGAGGATATTCTCCTCTATCGGAATTCGGGGTTGATGAAACAGAGAAAAAAAATCAGATCTTACCGTCGCTGCTGGTGTTCTTTTTTAACCTCAGTTTAAGAATGCGTCTGGACCGCATGGACGGCACGGGTGAGGCCGTCCTGCTGGGGGATGGGGTCATAACAGCAACCGTTGACGGATTTTTGGATGCCCTGAATGAAAAATCCAAAACCTATGAATATGGGGATTTGAGGCGAATTTTCATCTCGTTCTTCAATGGGTTCAGTCTGGATCAGATGGTGCGTATCTGTATCACCATCCTGGAATCCGGTGAAATAATGAATCCGGCGGAAAATGGGCTGATAAAGAGGAGTCTTGAGTCCCATTGCAGGATTATGCAGGAGATTTTTAAAACCGTGTAAAAAAAACCTTTTTTATTGACATGTTGAAACAGAAATTTTATATCTGCAATGTTATTTTTTGGGTAATATTGATAGGACAGACGGGTTATAGAATTAACTCTCTGGAATGACAAGGGAAAAGATTATTAGATGAAAAGTTTGGATAACCTTTTCATTAGTGAATGTAAATTAACAATTAACGGAGGTAAGTAAATGGCAAAACATGAGACTCCTTTACTGGACCAGCTGGAATCCGGCCCATGGCCTAGCTTTGTCTCTGACCTGAAAGCCCAGGCTGAAAAAAGAGCAAAGAACGTAGAAGGTGTTGAATTCCAGATCCCCCAGGATTGTGTAGCCGATCTTTTGGGTGTTTTGGAACTGTCTTACAAGCACGGCAGAACCCACTGGAAACATGGCGGTATCGTTGGTGTATTCGGTTACGGCGGCGGCGTTATCGGCAGATACTGTGATCAGCCCAAATTGTTTCCGGGTGTCGAGCATTTCCATACCATGCGGGTGAACCAGCCTGCAGGTAAATACTATACAACGGATTATCTAAGATCTCTGACCAAACTTTGGGATCTGAGAGGTTCCGGCGTAACCAATATGCATGGTGCAACCGGCGATATCATTCTTCTGGGAACCACCACTCCCCAGCTTGAGGAAGTATTCTGGACACTGACCCATGATATGGGCCAGGATCTTGGCGGTTCCGGTTCCAACCTGAGAACCCCGGCCGATTGCCTTGGCCAGTCCAGATGTGAATATGCCTGCTATGATACCAATGCTTTGGTTTATTTTTTGACCAATAATTATCAGGATGAACTCCACAGACCGGCCTTCCCCTATAAATTTAAATTTAAACTGGATGGCTGCCCCAACTGCTGCGTTGCTTCCATCGCCCGTTCCGACATGTCCTTTATCGGTACCTGGAGAGATGATATCCGGATCAATCAGGATGCAGTGAACAAATATGTTGAAAATGACCCGAAATATCCTGCCAATGCCGGAGCGTTCCGCGGCAGCAGAAACTGGGGCAAATTCGACCTTGAAAAAGAAGTTCTGGGCCTCTGCCCCACAAAATGCATGAAGTTTGAAAACAAAAAGCTGTCCATTGACAATGCCAACTGTACCCGTTGCATGCATTGCATCAATGTTATGCCGAGAGCCCTTAAAATAGGTAAGGATACCGGCCTTTCCATCCTTGTCGGTGCAAAGGCCCCGATTCTTGACGGCGCCCAGATGGGCTCCCTGCTGGTTCCCTTTGTGGAAGTCAATCCCGACAATGATTATGCAGCCATTACCGAAGTCATTGAAAACGTATGGGATTGGTGGATGGAAGAAGGCAAAAACCGTGAACGTCTGGGTGAGCTGATCATGCGTCAGGGATTCCAGAAACTTCTCGAAGTCACTGGTATTGAGGCAAAGCCGCAGCATGTATCCTATCCGAGAACCAACCCGTACATTTTCTGGAAAGAAGATGAGGTCACCGGCGGCTGGGAACGTGATGTTGACGAATACAGAAAACACCATCTTAGATAGAAAGGGAGAATAATAATGGCATTTATTTCTACTGGTTATGATCCAGCAAAACCGATGGAAAACAGGATTACCGACATCGGTCCGAAAGACTATAACGAATTTTATCCTCCTGTTATCGCAAAAAATAAGGGAAAATGGTCTCACCATGAAATCCTTGAACCGGGTGTTCTGGTTCATGTCGGTGATTCAGGAGATGAGCTTTACACCGTCAGAGTCGGCGGCGCCCGTTTGATGTCAACCAGCCATATCAATGAAATTTGTGATATTGCTGACAAACATTGCAACGGGTATGTCCGTTTTACCACCCGTAACAATATTGAATTCATGGTGGATTCAAAGGATAAGGTTGAGCCCCTTAAAAACGACCTGAAATCCAGAAAATTTGCCGGCGGTTCCTTTAAATTCCCCATCGGCGGAACAGGCGCCGGGGTTACCAATATCGTTCATACCCAGGGCTGGATTCATTGCCATACCCCTGCCACCGATGCCTCCGGTACGGTGAAGGCAGCCATGGATGCATTGTTTACAGATTTTCAGGATATGAGACTTCCGGCACAGCTCAGGGTTTCCATGGCTTGCTGCCTGAACATGTGCGGTGCGGTTCACTGCTCTGATATCGCCATCCTTGGATATCACAGAAAACCGCCCATGCTGGATCACGAATATCTTGACAAGGTTTGCGAAATTCCCTTGGCTATTTCCGCCTGCCCCACCGCAGCCATCAAACCGGCAAAGGTGAAATTGGCCAACGGCCAGGAAGTCAAATCCGTTGAAGTTAAAAATGAGCGCTGCATGTACTGCGGTAACTGCTATACCATGTGTCCGTCCATGCCTCTGGCAGATACGGATGGTGACGGTATTGTTCTCATGGCCGGCGGTAAGGTTTCCAACAGGATTTCCGCTCCCAAATTCTCCAAAGTAGTTGTGGCTTTCCTGCCCAATGAAATGCCGAGATGGCCTTCCATGACTGCAGCCATCAAGAAAATGGTTGATGCCTATGCCAAGGGCGCTCAGAAATATGAACGTATGGGTGACTGGGCTGAAAGAATCGGCTGGGAAAAATTCTTTGAAGCATGTGAAATTGAATTTACCCATCATCTGATTGATGACTTCCGTCAGCAGGCTTATATGAGCTGGCGCCAGACAACTCAGTTCAAATTCTAAAAAGAATTGTTGAACCGTAATTTTATATAAAACTGCTGAGGCCGGAGTGATGTTTCATTCCGGCTGAAGCATTTCAATTCAAAGGAGAATGACCATGAGTGATCTTCTTGCCAATAAAGAGGCGGCCACTTCGGCTGTCGTCGATTGGATGACCAAAAAAGCCGGGACCAAGACCAAATTTTATTTTAACGATTTTTCTAAGATTTTTCCCGATGACAAACCACGGGAAATTAAAAAAGTCGTCAATAAACTGGTTGAAGAAGGCGTGCTTGAATACTGGTCCTCCGGAAGTACAACCATGTATGGGCTGAAAGGTTCCGGTATCCAACACTCGTCTGAAGGCGAAGAATAAGATTCAAAAACGCCTCTGATTTAAAGGGTTCATGCAAAAAAATGGTAAAAATGTGCCGGGAGTTATTATTGCCGGCCTAAGGGGTGGATCAGGGAAAACGGTCATATCTCTTGGAATTACCGCAGCATGGAAAGAAAAAGGCTTCAAGGTTTCATCCTTTAAGAAGGGGCCGGATTATATTGACGCCGGCTGGCTTTCAAAGGCAGCCGGTCGTCCCTGCTACAATTTAGACACATTTCTGTGTTCTACCGCGACCGTAAAGCAATCCTATATTGAACATTCCAAAAATTGTGATATTTGTGTGGTTGAAGGCAACAGAGGGCTATATGACGGCATAGATACCGATGGCTCCACTTCCACGGCAGAGTTGGCAAAGCTCCTGGGTCTTCCCGTTTTACTTGTCTTAGACTGTACCAAAGCGACGCGGACAATGGCTGCCCTGGTTCTCGGGTGTATCAAATTTGATCCGGATATCCGGATCGTCGGCGCCATCCTGAATCGTGTGGCCGGGAAGCGCCATGAACAAAAGGTGCGGGTCAATATCGAAAAATTTTGTAACATTCCCGTCTTTGGTGCCCTTCCAAAGCTGGATGCAGACGATTTTCCGGAAAGGCATATGGGTCTTGTTACATCGGAAGAGCATGCGTTCTCCGACAAGGCAATTCAAGCCGCCCTGCAAATTGTAAGGGATAATGTTGATCTGAATGGATTGTATGATGTTTTAGTCCCCGATGAATCCTCCGTTGATACGATTACGGAAGAGATCCGGGAGGTAACCCTTGAAAATCGACATGCTGGCCCAGAGAGAGTTACCATAGGTGTTATCAGGGATTCCGCCTTTCAATTTTATTATCCCGACAATATCGAAGCCTTACGCAAACTCGGCGCAAAGATTGTATTTATCAGTCCCCTGAAAGAAACATCCATCCCGGATGTGGATGCCATTTATATGGGCGGGGGTTTTCCTGAAACCCATGCACCTGAACTGGCCCAGAATCAAAGATTCAGAGATAGCCTGAAACGGGTATCCGAAAAGGGGCTGCCCATTTATGCCGAATGCGGAGGCCTGATATTTTTAGGGCAAAGCATCCGGCTGGAGGATCAGGTATATCCTATGTCAGGCGTTTTCCCGATACGGTTCGGGCTGTGCAAAACACCCCAGGGGCATGGTTATACCAAGGTGAAGGTGGTTCATGAAAACCCGTTTTTCAAAACCGGGGAAATATTAAAAGGCCATGAATTCAGATATTCAAGCATCCTCGCCATCGATTATACAGAGGATGAAATGGCATTCAGAATGGAGCGCGGTAAAGGCATCATTGACAAGAAAGACGGGTTTTTTAAACAGAATACATTTGGAACCTATACCCACCTGCATGCCCTGGGGGCCCTTTCATGGGCTCCTTCCCTGATTGAAAAAGCGATGGCGTACAAAATTTCCAAATCCTGAAGCTGTTTGCAGGACCCTTTAAAAAATGAAAAGGAGTTTTCCGGAAAAACCGGGAAACTCCTTTTCGATTAGAGGGTATTATTCGAAAGGGTTAGGATTTTGTCTCGGGAACATGACAGTTATTGCATGACACCGGAGCATTACCCTTCATACCTTTGGGATCGCCTGCTTTGATATTGGCTTGTTTATGACATTCAATGCAGTTGCCGTGCATGGCATTTTCAAGCGCCATAATATCCTTGGGATTCTTTTTATCTTTTTCCATGATGTTGTGACATTCAGCGCATTTCTGAACGGCATCGCCCGTCTTCAAGGTCAGAGGTTTATTGTCTTTGTCATGGTGGCATTCGCCGCAGGTTATTTTGTAGTCTTCAGCATGTTTCTTGTGCGTGAATTCGACAAATGAAAATTTAGGTGGGGTTTTTGTTCGTTTGGTGTAGGCATTGGAGTCCATTTTTATTGTGTCGGGCGCTTTTGTTCCGGCATTAAGACCCGTCGCGATAAAAATCACAGCAATACTTGCAGCCAAAAACCATGTCAGCAATTTTTTGTTCATGATCAATTCAGCTCCTTTTTAAATTACAATTTAGTTTGCTTTTATCCGGTAGCATTGACTAAAACCACCGGGGATTTCCCTATTCACATGCTGGTATTTTTACACCCTAACTAAGGGGAAAGTCAATATAAAAGCATTCGTAACATCATGAAGATCAGCTTTCTTCCGATTCATCTGTAGCAGGGGAATCCACAGGGGACTCAAGATTTTCTTCCGAATCCGAATCCGGTTTCTTGCCGAATATCCGTGCCCCGATGATTCCGATTTCATATAAGATCATTAAAGGGCCGGCCATCAGCAGTTGGCTGATGACATCAGGGCCCGGGGTAAGAACTGCAGCTACAATGAAAATGATCAGAATGGCGTATTTTCTGTTTTTTTGTAAAAAGGAAACGCTCACAAGGCCCATCCTGGCCATGAAAGATAGAACCAAAGGCAATTCAAAAATGAATCCAAAGGCCAGGAGCAAGGTTGAAGAAAAAGAAAGATATTCTTTCATGGATAGCATGGCATGGATGGAATCCGTTGAAAATTCGAGGAAGAATTGGAATCCATAGGGAAAGGCGATGAAATATCCAAAAGAGGACCCAAGAATAAAAAAAATGATCGAAAGCACGACAATGGGCAAAAAATATTTTTTTTCTTCTCTGTAAAGCCCGGGAGAAACAAACATCCAGAATTCATAGAAAAGGACCGGGGTGGATATAACGATACCGGTAATTAAGGATACTTTAAGATAGGTAAAAAAGGCTTCGGGAAGACCGGTAAAAATCATCTGCGTATTTTTATCATTCCCAATGGCTTTGATAAGGGGGGCCGTTAAAATTTCAAACAGTTTTTCCTTAAAAAAATAGGCGCCGCAGAATCCGATTCCAATGGCAATGGCGGAGCGAACCAAGCGGTCCCTAAGTTCACTAAGGTGTTCGGTAAAGGGGCTTTTTTCTTCAGTGCTCATAGGGCAGGCGTCAACTTTTTAGATTATCCGTGATGTCAGCGTTGGCTTTTTCGGAGGGTGGGTATGCGGGCGCCGCTTTTTCTTTTGCTTCAGGATCGCCGGAAGCCTTCTGACCGTCAACGGATGAAAATGCTTCTTTTTTTGTATTGGCTTCTTTCAGGATGTCTTTCAGGTCCGTTTTCGGCAAATTGATATCTTTGATATCTTTGATATCCTTCACTGTTGTTTCCACATCAATGCTGCGTTTGAATTCTTGGGCGGCTTTCTTGAATTCTCCCATGGCTCGGCCCAAGGTTTTGGCAAGATCAGGCAGTTTTTGAGGACCTATGACAATGAGGGCGATGGCCAGAATTAATAAAATTTCAGGCATTCCAAGACCAAACATAGTGTTTTAGCTCCTTTGATGAAATTTGCCGGTCATATCAAGCTATGTCATTTACACTGAATAATCCTTACGTGTCAAGAAAGGATATCGAAAATCAAGGTTTTGGTCCTCGTTTAAAAGGCTTTCTTCCGGCCGGCTTCGGCTTTGGAAGGAATTTCTTACGGGGTTCCGGCAAGTCCTTTTCCAAAGCCTCGGAAGGATATTCACAAGCAATCTTATAACCCAGGACTTTTTCTATTTCCGGGATGAAAAAAGAACTGGATTCATCGGCAAAACTGATGGATGTGCCCGAGGCCCCGGCCCGACCCGTTCGACCGATCCTGTGGATATAATGGTCAGGTTCATTGGGAAGATCATAGTTGATGACATGGCTGATATTTTCGATATGTAACCCGCGGGCGGCAACATCGGTTGCGACAAGAAGATTGATCCTGCCGGCTTTAAAATTCTCCAAAACCTTGAATCGCTTATCCTGGGGGATATCACCGGAAAGGACGCTGCATTTTTGATTGTATCGCTCGAATTTGGATGCCAGATATTTGGCCGTATCCTTTCGGTTCACGAATAAAATCACCCGGGTGAGGTTTTCACTGGTAATCAGATTATAAACATGTTTGAATTTGTCGGATTCCGTTGTAATATAGACAATCTGGTGAACGCTGTCCGCTGCAGTCTGTTCCGGGTCGATTTCGATCTGGACGGCATTGTCGGTGGTCCAGGTTTGGGCCAGCCGTAACACTTCCGGGGTCAGGGTGGCCGAGAAAAACAGGGTCTGCCGCTTGCTTTTATGGGGGGTGGTGAGGATGATTCTCCGGACATCCGGGATGAACCCCATGTCCAGCATCCGGTCGGCTTCATCAATAACGATAATCTCAACCTTGGAGGTGTGGATCAGTTTTTTATCCATGAAATCCATGAGCCGGCCCGGCGTTGCAACGATTACATCAACGGGAGAGGATTTGAGGGCCGTTTGCTGCTCCTGGTATCCGGTCCCGCCATAGACGCCCAATATTTTAAAGCGGGTAAATTTGGCCAGGGCTTTAAAGTCTTTTTCAATCTGGTGGACCAGTTCCCGGGTAGGGGCCAGGATGAGCGCTCTGGGTGTTCCGTTATTATTTTTTTGAGGTGTTTTAAGGAAGGCCGCCAAGATTGTAATGATAAAGCTTGCACTTTTTCCGGTCCCGGTCTGTGCTTTTGCCGTTGCATCTTTCCCTTCAAGGGTATGGGGCAGCAGTTTGGCTTGAACCGGGGTGCAATAATTGAATTTCAGATCGGCAATGGCGTGCAGAATGCTTGAATGAAGGCCCAGGTCGTGAAATCGGGTTTCCCCTTCCAGCGGTTCCACCGGAAAATCCAGAACGGTCCATTTTTTTTTCTGAGGTCTTGCAGGGCGATCCTGGACGGGTTCTGCAAGAAAAGGAGGTATAGGTTTCGGGATATCAGCAGGGGGAGCTGAAGGGGGGAGAGTAGATTCTTTTGTAAAAAGATTTTTTAAAAATAATAGAAGTTTTTTCAATCGGTTCTTTCGCTTTTCTGTTAAAAATGAACGGCCTGTCTGTGTTTAATGGTAATTAACAGACAGGCCCGGATTTGTGAAGCTAAAAATGCAAAATTATAATATTAGCCTCCGGCCACCAGTGGCAGAAGCTCTATCTTTGAGTTGTCCGTGATTTTGGTTTCTGAAAATTTTGGGCTGGACACAAGTTTGCCGTTCAAGCGAACCACAGAACAAAATTGGACATTTTCAAGACGCTGAAAAAGTGTGGCCAGGGTCATATGCTCAGACCAGGCTATTTTTTGTCCATCCACTTCAATCAAGAATTATTCAACTCCGTTTATTTTCAGGATATCCATGACTTCCGGGAAATCAATACCCAGCCGCTTGGCGGTTTCCACGGTGGGGATGCCGTTATCTGTCCATCCCCTGCGTTCATAAACCGCATTCTTGAGTTTTTCATAGTGGTCTTCTCTTTTTTTCCGCAGGGCTGATAATTTTTCTTGAGTGTTCATGGAACTGATATCAAAGCCGTACTTATTTTTTAGCTGTTCGTCATATCTTTCCTTCCGGGATTCATATTCTTCTATGGTTACAGGACCTACGGCCCGGTAGGGAAGGGTATCGTGTTCTCTGGTGCCAAAACCCATTTTCAGGTTGAAAATCCTTTGGAAATTATAGACGGCTTCGCTCATGGTGATGATGTCTTCGGGTGCTGTTTTTCGGCCGGTGACAGAGCTGAAAAAGTCGGCATACCAAGCCACATGTTTCATCACTTTAGCCGGTTCTGCTGTTTTTTTATTGTCTTCGGGAACGATATCGTTCCAGGGAAGTTTGCAAAGGCCGCAGAGGCTGAACCATGTCCTGAACATGGGAAACCAGTGAAGGGCCTCGGCTTTGTTTTCAAAAGTCGGCATGAAATTGTGAACCATATCCAGGAAAATCAGCCAGGCTTCATCATGCTGGGGACCCTTTAGGGCAAGTCCGTAGCCGCCTTGCTGGGCAAGGGATTCCTTGGTAATGTATTCGGAGAATTCCAGACCTTTGGATTCCATGCCGATGTCCTGCATAAAGGCCGGGTCGGCGCCGAAGTCCTTGGCAAAGATTTTTTTCATATTCCGGATGCCCTTGCCGACAATGGCACCAAAGCCTTCTCCCTTGGCCATCTGATGGATGATGGCCAGGGCATTGAACCTGTTGCCGAAGCTTAAATCCATGCCTCCGGTGTGATCTTTTGTGATCAGTCCGTTTTCAAAGCATTCCATGACAAAGCCAAGGGAAGTGCCGACGGAAATGGTGTCAATGCCATAGGCATCACAATAGAAATTGATTTCAAGAATGGTATGGGCATCGAAAATGCCCAGGTTTGATCCGCAACCGGCAATGGTTTCATATTCCGGACCATCGACAAAGACTTTTTTCCCCTGGTAGGGACCCGTAAACGGTGAAAAATCTTTGACGCCGTGGGCGCAGGCTACGGCACAACCTTTCCAGCAGCCGTCAAACCCCTTGTCAAAAATGTGTTCATAGATTTCTTCACCAATGACCTTGCTTTCAGGGTGGGAGCCGAATTTGAAATTATGGACCGGCAGACAGTCATGATCATTCATAATGGGAACCAGGTGGGTGGTCCCGACCAGGGCCATGCGGTTTTGCCTGGAATCCAGGTCATGGATCTCCTTTGCATGGCTTTTGGTGACGATTTTGAGCGCCTCGAGATCGGCAGGATTGTTGGATTTCATTGAAACGGCGCCATATCTGGCAACAACGGCCTTGACCCGTTTGTCGGCAAAAACGGTTCCAATGCCTCCGCGGCCGGCCTGTTTGTAACGGACCCGTTTTCGTCCGGCATCCCACCAGGAAAAATTCAGACATCCGAAAAAGGTATGCTCGGCACCGGGGCCTGCCGTTACCACTGACACATTGACCGGTTTGTCAGGATCAAAATACCGGGTCAATTGATCTGAGAGTTCATAGGAATCCTTGGGGAGGTTTTCGGCGGTATAGATTTTTATTTTATTTTCAATTCCGTCGATGAGGATGACCCTGTCAGTGGTTGCTTTGCCGTCGATCTGGAGGACATCAAAACCGGAAAATTTTTTATAGGGCCCGAAATATCCGCCGACATTGGAATCGATGGGCGCCCCGGTCAAAGGGGAAATGGAAGTAACAATGCTTTTTCCTCCGCCTGGATAACCCGGTGTTCCGCCAAGGGGGCCGGATGATATACAAACGGCATTCTCAGGGTCATTCCATTTGGTCGTTCCGGAAACCGAATTCCACAAAAGCCAGAGGTCATATCCCTTCCCGCCGATGAAGATCTGTTTGATTTTTTCATCAATGGGGTTGATCATAATATCGTTTGAACTCAGATTGATGCGAAGGGATTTGTCCGTATACCCTTTTTGTATGTCTGCTTTTTCATAAGAGACGGATTTAATCTCTTTTAGTTGAAACTGGCTCATATTAACTCCTTGGCTATAAAATCCATTTGTAAATTTGCCATACAAAATTTTCAGACCCATTTTTCCTATACCACATCTTCCGGGTTTAGGATAGAAAAGACCTTGCGGATGAAACTGCCACAAATGGTTAAACCATTGATAAACCATCCGGCCTCAAATGTCAATCGCCGGTCATGGAAATTTAATCAGGCTAAATATTCAAAAAAACTTGACTTTTTGTGGTATTCATAGTTAACCAGTTGATTGTGAAAACAAGAGAATCATGGAAAAAAGGTAAATTCAATGTTCATTTTAGCCAATTTTTTTGATGCCCTCGCCGGAGTCATGGGCTGGGCTCTCGATATCTATATGTGGATTGTGGTTGCCGGGGCTGTCCTGTCCTGGGTGAGCCCTGACCCTTATAATCCTATTGTCAGGTTCATCAACAATGCCACAGAACCTGTTTTTTATCAAATCCGGAAGAGGCTTCCCGTAAATTTTGGGGGGCTTGACATCTCTCCCATCATTGTAATTTTAGCGATTTATTTCCTTCAGAGATTTGTTGTGAACAGTCTTCACGGGCTGGCGCGGGCAATGGCATAATAAAAAGCGAGGTATTGTGTATGGGGATAACACCTTTGGTTGTTAAACAGAAAGAGTTCACGACAAGATTCAGGGGCTTTGATGTTCAGGAAGTAGACCGCTTTCTTGAAGATGTGGCAAGAGAATTGGATCAATTGAATCATTCCATTCAAACCCTCCATGAAGAAAATCACCGGCTGAATCTGGAAAATCAAGGCTATCGGAAAAGAGAAAATTCCATGAAGAATGCCATGATTCAGTCCCAGAAAGTCCTGGATCAGATGAAAGAAAACGCAAAAAAATCTTCCGAGATCATCATCGCCAATGCGGAAGTTGAAGCTGAAAAAATATTGAACAGGGCTCATAAACGGCTTTCTCAACTTCATAGCGACATTATTGAGCTGAAGCGTCAACGGATTCAGCTTGAAATGCAGATCAGCGCAGTCCTTGAATCCCATTCAAAAATGCTTGAAATGACCAAGGAAGAAAATAAGGCTGCCGATGAAACAGATTCCACTTTGAAATTTTTAAAGCAAGCATAAATTAATAAGAATACTTAACTAAAAAGGGCATTGGCAATGGCTGAAATTGATGCTTTTTTTAAGCTGATGCATGAGCAGGGGGCCTCGGACCTCCATCTGTCCTCCGGGCAACAGCCTGCATTAAGGCTTCATGGTGATATCCAGCGGATTAAATATGATATCCTCACAAGTGATAAATTAAGGGGCCTTCTCTATGAGATTACCTCCCAGGAGAAGATCAAGACCTTTGAGGAAACCGGTGATGTGGATTTCGGCTATGAAATTCCAGGGCTGGCGCGATACAGGGCCAATTATTTCATGCAGAAGAGCGGCATTTCTGCTGTTTTTCGTGAGATCCCCTCTGAAGTGCTGACGGTTGAGCAGCTTGGCCTTCCGCCGGTTATTTCAAAACTGGCGGAACTGCCCCGGGGCCTCGTTCTGGTGACGGGGCCAACTGGGTCCGGAAAATCAACCACCCTTGCCGCCATCATTGATCAGGCCAATAAGGTCAGAAAAGACCATATTATAACGGTGGAAGACCCCATCGAGTTTGTCCACAGAAGCCAGAACTGTATTGTTAACCACAGGGAAGTCGGCTTGCATACAAAAACATTTTCATCTGCACTCAGAGGTGCCTTGCGTGAAGATCCGGACATTATCCTCGTGGGTGAGTTGAGAGATCTTGAAACCATTTCTCTTGCCATTGAAGCTGCCTCAACCGGCCACCTGGTTTTCGGAACCCTTCACACCTCCAGTGCAGCCAAAACCGTGGACAGAATCATCGAGGTCTTCCCATCAACGGAGCAGGCCCAGATACGCTCCACTCTGGCAGACGGGTTAAGGGCCATTATCGCTCAAACCCTGTTCAAAAGAATCGATAAGAAAGGCAGGTGTGCAGCCCTTGAGATCCTCGTGGCAACACCGGCGGTAAGGAACCTGATACGGGAAGCCAAAACCCACCAGGTCCCGTCCATGATTCAGACCGGCAAGCAATATGGGATGCAACTGCTGGATGATGCCATCATGAATTTATACAAGAAGGGATGGATCAGCGCCGATGCCGCATACAGCAAGGCCAATAACAAATCTTTGTTCAGGTCCTTTTTAAAGAATCCGCCGGTTGATTTTACAGAAGCTTAGCCTGTCTTTTTTGATACCATAAAAAGGAAAGCCGTATGAAAAAACAACAGATTGATCACATTCTGTCAAAAATGCTGGATTCCCATGATAATGTCTCCGATTTGAATTTTACTCCTGGAAAACCCCTGCAGGTAGAAAGCTCAGGACAACTGGCGGCCGTCCACATTGAGCCTGATTTCAATGTATTAACCCCTTTCCAGACGGAAATCGTAGCCCTGAATTTGATTAATAATAACCGCAAATTGATGGAAACACTGATTCGGGAGGGGTCCTGCGATCTATCCTACCAGCTTGGAAATAAGGCCCGGTTCCGTGTGAATATTTTTTCAAGATCCGCCCGGTATTCCATTGTGCTCAGGAAGCTTGAAACTCAGATTCCCACTATTGAAGAACTGGCGCTTCCCAAGGCCTTTCACAGGATGTCGGAAGAAAAGAACGGCATTATTTTTGTGACCGGAGCCACAGGTTCGGGTAAAACCACATCTCTGGCGGCACTGCTGGATAAGATCAATGAAACAAAATCGGTTCATGTCATCACCCTGGAGGATCCCATTGAGTATCAGCATCCCCAGAAAAAATCCACCTTCAACCAGAGGGAGCTGGGTGCGGATTTTGATACCTTTGCCAATGGTTTGAGAGCAGCTTTGCGTCAGGCCCCGAAAGTGATCCTGGTGGGTGAGATGCGGGACAGAGAAACCGTTGAAATAGGGCTTACGGCTGCGGAAACAGGCCATCTGGTACTATCCACCCTGCATACCGTGGATGCCGGGCAGACCATCAACCGTGTGCTGGGCATGTTTTCCACGGAAGAAGAAAAGCAGATCCGGATCCGTCTGGCCGATACCCTCCGATGGGTTTGTTCCCAGCGATTGCTGCCGAAAATAGGTGGCGGCCGGGTTGCCGCCTTTGAGATCATGGGAACCAATTTGAGGGTAAAAGATTCCATCCTCCATGGAGAATCCGAAGGGAAAACCTTTAATGAAATTATTACGGCGGGAAAACCCCAGGACATGGTTTCTTTTGATGAGTATATTATTTCTCTGTATGAAGAAGGCAAGATTGACGAGAATACTGCCGTTTCTTATGCCTCAAGAAAGGATATTGTCGGCCGAGGACTCGATTCGATCAAGAGTTCACGGGGCGAGACCACATCCAAGATTGATTCTTTGGAAATTGATCTTGGATATAAAGGAAAATAAGTGTTATGAACATCACCTGCCATAACTGCAATACAAAATTGAATATTCCCGATCACAAGCTGCCCAAAGACAAGGAATCGACCGTAGTCTGTCCCAAATGCAGGGAAAAGATCCAAGTCCCGGCAGCACCGAAATCCCAGCCACCTGTGGATGAGAAAAAGAACTCCTTCTATCAGCGGCGTTTTGAAGACCGTTTGAATGCCCTGGTCTGCGTTGACCGGGCGGAATTGAAGTCAAAGATAAATTCGGCCCTGGATCAGATGGGATTGAATGCCGAAGCTGCTGTTGATATGCGGGGAGCATTCAATAAAATGGAATACAATGCCTATCAGCTTCTGATTATAGAGGATGATTTTGACCCGGAGAATAAGGGCGCAACGGGAATTATCGAGAGGATGAGCGCCATTGATATGTCTTTGAGGCGGAAAATCTGTATTGTTTTGATCAGCCGAAAATTCAACACCAATGATAATATGGCGGCCTTGCATTCCAGTGTCAACAATATTATTCATCAGGATGACACCCATCATATGGAAGCCTTTTTATCCAAAGCCGTGGCAGAGCATAAAAATTTATACTCCATTTACAATGAATCCCTGAAGCTGGTCGGTAAAGCATAGCGGGATTGAGACAGGATTTGTATGGCCCGTTACTGGTATGAACCACTGAGTTTTCCCGAGTGGTTCAAAAGGATATTTTCTTTTTTTAATATTGCCTTGTTTCTTATGACAGCAATATTTTTCATTTCCGAATTCAGATTTGACTGGTTTGAAAAACTGGTGGGGTCCTATCTGGCTTCTACCAATGAGGTCCGCCCTGAAATCGGGGCCGTCTGGGAAATCGGAAAACAAACCACCAATGCCCATGAATCCCTGAAGACCATTGTCGATAAAAAAGAGGACATCCGGCAGACGGCGAATGCGGCAGGTTCTTTTTCAGAGCTTGTATCCAGTCTTCTGCCGGGGGAATGGGTGACACTTGAAAGACAACAGTTTAAATCCCTGTATCTCAGCCTTGAAAAATCATCATCCCTGAAGATCATTGATCCGGCGAGCCTGGTATGGCTCCTCAACGGCAGCGACCTTGACAGGATATTTTGTGAGGGCATCAAGGGCGGGATAAAAATTTTTTTCATTGATCGGGAAAACAGGGTCATCAAGGAGATAGAACTCCAAAAAGAAGATATTATTGAAATCGAAAACGCGGATAAGCCCCTGGCTGGAATTCTGACGGACATGGCCGGATTTCAGGATCGTATTTATCCGGCCCGGATTTTTTTTGACGCACTGTTAAAATTGCCGGCGGAAATTATCCCGGATCTGATCGTAAACCCTGAAGCCCTGCTCGAGCAGGAAGGAAAGCTCATCCGGGTCGGCATCTTTAATGAGGCGGTAAACGGGTATATCAAGCTCGGATTTGAATTTGAAGCATCGGGGGGAGACACGGTCGTATTTTTAAAAGGCCGAGAGTGGGCCGTCTGGCAGTTGAGTCTGAACCTGAAGGGAGAGGCAAAATGAATCTTTTTTTAAGGATCAGCGCCATTGTCCGATTCTGCTTTTTCATGGGGCTGATTCTCGTCTCCCTTGGAAGCCTTTCAGGGATGTTCCTGGTTTTCTATATGGCAAAAGATCTGCCAAAACTGCCCTCTCCCTTAAGCAAAATTATAGAAACACCCCAGACCCAGATCTATGCATCAAACGGCCAGGTTTTAATCCGTCTGGGGGAAAGACAGGCCGTTTCCCTGGACATGGTTTCCAAAAATTTTATCAACGCCATTCTGGCAACAGAAGACCATCTTTTTTTCGAACACCGGGGCATAAACAAACTCAGAACCTTAAAAGCCCTTTATATAACCCTGACATCACCCTCCGGGAAAGTGGAAGGGGCTTCGACCATTACCCAGCAACTGGCCAAAAATTTATTCTTCAGTTTTAAAAAGACCTATGCCCGAAAATTCAAAGAACTTCTCGTGTCAATGCAGATAGAAGCTTCCAGCACTAAGGAAGAGATCCTGCAAACCTATATCAACCAGATTCATTTCGGAGCAGGAGCCCAGGGTGTGGAAAAAGCAGCCCAGGTTTTTTTTGGAAAAACAGCCCTTGATTTAACCCTGCCCGAGGCTGCCCTGCTTGCAGGGCTCCCGAAGTCCCCGACCAATTATAATCCCTTCCGGCATTATGATCTTGCGCTCAAGCGCCGGGACATTGTTTTAAACAGAATGGTCCAGGCCGGGTTTATTTCTGATGTTGATGCCCGGCAGGCCATGATGACAAGGCCTGAACTTTATCATGAGCAATCAGATTCCAGGACCGGCAGTTATTTTTTGGATGCTCTGATCAGTGAATTGATTTCAAAATATGGGGAGGATGTTGTATATCATGGCGGAATAAAGATCTATGCAACCCTTGATACAAGACTTCAATCTTATGCACAGCAAGCATTGAAGAAAGGGCTTGAAAACCTGGATGCCATGATGGGGATAACCGATGGTACCGTTGATCCTCCCCAGGGGGCCATCGTCGCCATTGATACGGGGTCCGGGGCCGTTAAAGCCATGATCGGTGGAAGGGATTATTACGAAAGCGAATTCAACCGGGCCACAAAAAGCAGAAGACAGCCAGGAAGCGGATTTAAACCCTTCCTGTATTATACGGCTTTAAAAGACCTGGGATTTCATCCGGCAACCGTTATGACGGACAAGCCTGTTCTTATCCCGGTCAAAGGGGCCGCGGACTGGGAACCCAAAAATTTCAGCAAAACCTTTAACGGCCCGATGATTTTGAAAAAAGCCCTGACCGAGTCCGTCAATACCATAGCCGCCCAGATGGTGGAAAAAGTCGGCCCCGATGCCGTGGTCCGGACGGCTAAAACATGCGGCATTGAAAGTCCTTTACAAGAGGTGTATTCCGTGGCCCTGGGGACCTCGAATGTAACTCCTTTTGAAATGGCGGCTGCCTTTTCGGTCTTTGCGACAATAGGCGTGAAACATGAGCCCTTTTTATTCTGGCGAATTGAAGATGCTTACGGCCGGATTATTTTTGAACACATTGTCCAGGAAAAAAGAGTTCTGGATCCTTCCATTACCTATCAGTTGGTGGATATGATGAAATCTGTTATTGATACCGGTTCCGGAAAATCCATCCGGCAACTGGGGTTTCATCGGGCTGCGGCAGGGAAGACGGGAACGACGGACAATTTCAATGATGCCTGGTTCACGGGGTTTACACCAACCCTGTGCACTTCTGTCTGGACCGGATTTGATAAGGAAAGAAAGCTTTTGGACCGCAATAATATCGGCATCACCGGTGGCAGAGGGGCGGCACCCATATGGGCTGATTTTATGATGAATGCCGTGAACTCGGACCCTGAGAGGGATTTTCCGATTCCCGATAATGTTCATTTTGAAGCAGTGGATACGGTCACCGGATGCCCTCCGGAAGGACAAGGGGGAGGCCGTGAGCAGATGAGTGTTCCTTTGAAGGCGGAACAGCAATTATGCCGGGATGAACAATAATGATCCGGATCTTAAGAAATATTGGTGTTCGGCTCTGGATTACCGCACTTTTTTTTATTCCGCTGGGGTTTTTTCTGGCATCGGGAATTACAAAAATTTTTCCGGATATCAATCCGATTGGGCTCTTATGGGCCATGATGGTCGGCTTTATTCTGCTTCTCGGGTTTTTATTGGATATGGCCGGGAAAAAGGCCCTGGTCAATCTTATCAAAGAAGCCCAGGCCTGGGAGAGGGCCGGATTAAACACCAAAGCCGAAAAAAAATATGCCAGGGCCTTAAGGCTCTATGATACCTTTCTTTTCGGATTGTTTTCCGAAAGACGGGTAAGCCGGAAAATATCGGGCGCCATCGCCAGGTTCAAATTGAATACATCGGTTGGAAATGAGAATTTTAATCTGGCCACGGCCATGTATTTAAAAATGAATCCAGCCGATGAAGCCATGGCGGAACGCTGGCTCAAGCAGGTGAAACCATCCCGGAAACTCAGCGCTCTCGATCAGGAGGTTCTCACCCTGCTTGCCGAAACCTACTATAGCCATAAATCATTGTCTGAAAGGGTATCGGATATTTTTCAGAAATCCGGAAAAGGGGACTATGCGGTAAAAAAAGTGCATCCGCCTGAACAAAAGCCTTCTTCTTTTGCAAAGGCTTACCCAAAAGCAGGTTCCGCGCTTGCTGACCCCGGTGAAACCCTTGCAAGCCGGAAGCCCTATTCCCAGCCGATGATTAAGCCGGTCGAGAAAGCCAGGGTCAAGCAGAAGATTGAGATTGGAAAATTTATTCGGACGGGCTTGGACAAACTAATCGATTTGATTCAATTTTTTGCCCGTAGTGCTGGCTCTGTTGTCAGTTTTCTGATTTTATCGGTTCGTCGGATGTATGGATTTATCAAAGGCCATGAAAAGGTTCAATCCTATCTGAAAATAGCTTTTCTGGGATTTGTTACGATTTGCCTCGCGGCTTTTATCATTAATACCGTATCCCATATGGTTAAGCCGGATCCGCCATCTGCTGAAAAAATAGTGGAAAAAATAGATATCCCTGTGGTCAAGCCTTTTACCATACAGGTGTCGGCATATCTGAAAAAAGAATTTGCCGACATTTATGTGAACAATTTGAAGAAAAAGGACATTGAGGCAACCGTAAAAAAGGTGGATGGCGGTGGGAAAACCTGGTTTGTGGTCCGGGTCTCTGAATTTGCGGATAAAAAAAGCGCCGACAGCTATGGTCAGCAGTTAAAACAGCAAAAAATTATTGATGATTTTTTTGTCACCAATAAGTGAACACGGGTTTGAAGAGATGCAGACCAAGATCCTTAAAATTTAAAATATCAAAAATTGATCACCTTGTCGGCCAATTGCATGGACGTGACAACATCCAGCATATTGGTGGTTTCCCCAACCTTTTTTTCGTCCAGTAAATTAAAATGCGTCAGGCAGGCCCCGCAGACCAGAATGCTGACCCCGGAGGATTCCAATTCCATGAGGTCATTCAGAATGGCCGAGTCTTTTACGGCAAATTTTACGCCGTCATTAACCAACACGATTCTCCAGAGATCAGTTCCCATCTCTTTCAGGGTTTTTATAAAATTGACCATGAGTTTTTGCCCCAGATTGTCATCCCCTTTTCCCATATTCCGGGAGGAGATCATGACGAGAATTTTTTGGTGGTCGGATTCTTTTTTGATCTTTATGGATTCCGGGCGGCTTTCAAGCTTTTTTGCCTTTTCCCGGTCTCTTTGGCCTGAAACCGTTGAAAAGCCCCCATTCGAGTCAACAGAGACGTTGAATCCTTGGAAATTCAAAAACCGGCTGACATTTTCAACGGCTGCATCATTGTCGACAATGACTTCTATTTCAACGGCAGCCTCTGCTTCCAGGTGTTTTTTTGTTTTCAGTACCGGTTCCGGACATTGAAGCCCCCGACAGTCAATTTTGTTTTTTAGCATCATACGCTCCTTATTTATAATGACCGAATATTATGAAGTCTTCCAGGCTTCGTCAAATAGCAATATCCGATTGAAATCAGATTCATTATTGGAAATCCGGATATCCGGCGACCGGGAAAATCTCTATATTCAAGGTCCGGGTTTAAAATGATTTGACAGCCAAGACCATATATGGAAATATTTTGCTGATTGCAAGTCACCATCATCCATTCAAAAGGAGAAATCCATGATCATTATTTCAAATGTCAGTTATCCCCCTGAAAGCACAAAGGAAATTGCAAGGCGCTATCTAAAGGCACCTGTTTTGCCGGAGTTTCTGACCAAAAGAGGTCCCTATGTTTCTTCCAGCATGACGGGTGGTATGAATTCCATCACATTTTATGAGCTGGACAATAACCGGCTTGCAGAAGGGCTAAAGGCCATAGGCGAAAGTCTGGCCATATATTTTGGCGTACCCGGCTATAGCTATGACCTGAAACCCTATTTTGAACTTGAAGAAGGCCTGGCTATTCTCGGTCTTTAATTTTTTTTGATCTTTGAATGGCCCAGGCGCAGATATGTTCAAAATCCTTGAATTTCCATTTGACGGGGAATTCAAGGCATTGCTTCGGTTTAAAAGCATTGATGCGGCAGCCGTCGTCGGTCAGAAATATGCATTCTCCATTTTCTTTTTCCTTTAAAGACAGACCTATTCTATCCCTTGTGAGAATCGTACAGGTTTCAATAAAATGACGGACATCCATTGAAAGAAAGGCGGCAATGATGTCGGGCTCATTTTTTTCAAGACGGACATACCCCTCCTGACGACAGCAGGCACCGCATTTAAGGCATGTAAACCCTGTCAGATTCTGAATCATATCTTTAGGCTTGAACACCGGTTTCATCTAAAGGGGTATTGAACGGATCAGAAAAACCCTCGGTGCTTTCCTTAAGTATAGAGCGGACGAGGGCCTGGGAAGTCTGTCTTCTTCTGGAAAGCCTGACCCGGCCGTTTTCAATCACAACCTCTGCCGGCATGGGGCGAAGGTTGTAAACCCCGCCCATGGCATAGCCATAAGCCCCGGCATCGTTGATGGAGAGAAGGTCTCCCTCCCTGATTCTGCTGATCTTTCTGCTTTTGGCAAACAGGTCCCCTGTTTCACAGATATTTCCACAGATGTCGTATTCCATTTTTTTATCCTTTGGGTTGCTGACATTCTCAATACGGTGATAGGCGTCATAAAACATGGGGCGGATCAACTGGGGAAACCCTGAATCTGTTCCACAGATGATTTTTTTGCGATTGGTTTTAATGGTATTGACCTCAACCAGAAGGCAACCTGCCGTGGCCGTAAGAAATTTCCCAGGCTCAAAATAAAGGCCGAGCTTTTTTCCGTATGCATCGCAGAAGTCTGAAAATAAGGCAATAATGTCCTGCCCCATGCGTTTATAATCTGTTTCCGTTTCATCCGGTCCATAGGGTACCTTAAATCCGCCGCCGAAATCAAGGAATTCAAGGTCGGGGAAATTGTGTTTTGTGGCAACGGACATGATATTTTTCATTGCATTTGTGATGGAGTCCGGTTTGATCAGGCCTGATCCGGTGTGCTCATGGAGCCCTATAATTTTAAGCCCGTATTTTTTGATAATTTTGAGGACCTTGTCCAGGTCTTCGAGAAGAATGCCGAATTTTGTCAGATCCCCGCCGGTTTTGATTTTGTCGTGTTCCCCATCCACGACATCCGGGTTGAAACGCAGGCACAGCCGTGTCCCCGGATATTGAACGGCATATTTTCCAAGACGGGACAAGGAGCCGATATTCATGAGGACTCCCGTTTTCATGACCTCATCGACTTCGGAATCTTTCATATTATTGGCAGTGTATATGATCCGGGAAATATCAAACCCGCAGGCCGAGGCCATATATAAATCTCCCGGACTGACAGCGTCGATGAAGGCGCCGAGGGAATGCAGGGTTTTCAAAACACTGGGATTGTAATTGGCTTTCATGGCATAACAGATGGTCAGTTCCGGCCATGGAAAGGCCTCCTGGAAATAGTGATACCGCTCTTTGATCCGGTCCAGGTCGTAAACATAGGTTGGGGTTCCATAGGTCCCTGCAATTTGGGTCAGTATCCGGGGGGTTAAGCTCATGATGATCTCCGCTATAATTTTGATATTTAGAATAATTGTCCAAAATTTAAACGTAGTCAAGAATAAAATTCTAAATTTTAATAAAATATAAAAATTATTATCTGAATAATTAAGATTTATAAGAATAAATTAATATTGGGTCTTGACAGGGTTTCGGGGTTGGATTCAAAAATGGATGCCAGGTTGTTCCGGATATCAACCAGGGTTTGGGCGCGGACAAGTTTTTTTAACAATTGGTGTCCGAATTTAAAATTGGCGCAGAAATAGGGGGCATATTTTTTAAACAGCCTTACGGAAAAATCCTCATCAAAGTGATCCGGAAGAAGGTATGAAAACCTCAGGGCCGTTTGATGGAAAATATCATTTCCAGGTACGAACCGGTTTGTCCACTGGCTGAAGAGCCAGGGCCTTGCCACCGCCATTCTGCCGATGGACAGTCCTTGGCAGGAGGTCTGCCGGATCATTCGGATTCCGTCTTTTTCCTCGAAAAGGTTTCCGTTGCCGAATACCGGTATGGAGACGGCCTCCTGAACAAGCCGGATCATGTCCCACTGGGGCGGGCGTGTCCTCCTGTCCGGGGCAATTCTCGGATGGAAGGTCAGGGCATCGGCCCCTGCCTCTTCAAACCGTACAGCCATATTAACGGCAGATAGCGGATTGTTTTCCCAACCGGTCCTGAATTTAACAAATACGGGAATGGATACCGCTTCTCTCACTGCTTTTACAATTTTTGATGAAAGCTCGGGATTTTTTAGCAGGGCGGCACCATATCCTTTTTTACAGATTGCCGCGACAGAGCAACCAAAATTTAAGTCCACGCCGAAAAATCCTTCTTTTTCGATGCGTACTGCGGCAGCGGCCATGCTTTCGGGGTCCGAGCCGAAGATCTGGCAGACAAGATAACCGAGCTCTTCTTCCTGCCATTTAAAAACCGGGGACGTGCACGGATTTTCATGGGGAATGGCTTTGGCATTGCACATCCCTGTAAAAAGAAGGCCAAAACCCCCGAATTCAGAAACAAGCCGTCTGAATGCGATATGACCAAGCCCTGCCATGGGTGCGAGTACCATTCTGTTTCGAATCACCCGGTCCTTGACGATCAGATCCTTGACAAGATATTGGGCGAGCGTTCCGTCCATTATTCAGTGAAATTGATGAGGGGCGTTATTAGCATGCCGATACCTAACCGAGAACCCAATCCATTGTCAAGATGGTTTTCTTTTTTTGTGTTCGATCCTTCACGTTCTGCCTGGGTTTTCCATTTTCTTGACATAAGCCGGCAGCTATAATATCTTACACTGTTATTTTAAGGAACAAAGAATATGAACAGCACACACGAACACGAAAAAAAACAGTTCAAAAGATTGTTTCAGCAGCAGGGAATTGACCGGTTTGATTCCAGGCTTCTGGTTCTGGAAGCTTTCTTAAAGCTTGAGCATCACGTTACCATCAGCGATCTTATGGCCCAGCTTGAAGCGGACCGGGTTCATCTTGAAAAGGAATTTGTTCTCAGCAGCATGGAGCTTTTATATCGGTTCGGGTTTGCCGCAAAAATAGAATTCGAAGACAAAGAAACCCATTATGAGCACAGACATCTTGGGCTGCACCATGACCATATGGTCTGCACAAAATGCGGAACGATCCTGGAATTCAGGGACGAAGCCATTGAAATACAACAGCTCAAAGTCGCAGAAGCTTATGGCTTCCATATGCTCCAGCATAAAATGGAGATCTACGGCATTTGTTCCAAATGCCTGGAAGACCGAAGCCCTCTTGTTCCGTTGCATAAGGCAAAAAAAGGTGAAAAACTCATTGTCAAGGAGCTTGAGGCCGGAAAACAGATGCAGCTTCGAATTTCTTCCATGGGGTTGAAAATAGGAGATTTGATTGAAATCGTATCCTCTGGTTTTGGGGGGCAGGTGGTGATTGCAACCGGTGAAAACCGGATGGTTCTCGGCAAAGGCATGGCTGAGAAGATCATGGTTCAGCTCTTTGATCCGACTGCAGAACAGGCCAGTGAGGATGATGGAAAACCCCCGCTGCTTCAGGACACCCGCTTGCTCAGTCAAATGAAATCCGGTCAGGAAGGGATTGTCCGGAAGGTCTCGGGAGAAGGAATCCTAAGGCGAAGACTGCTTGAAATGGGAATCAACCGGGGCACTGCCGTTTATGTGGAAAAATACGCCCCCTTAAAAGATCCCATTGAAATTGTTGTCAAGGGATACCATATGTCACTCAGGGTTGAAGAGGCTTCGCATATCCTTGTTGAACATATAGGATTTAGAAACAAAAAAGATGAATAAGAATTTAACCCTTGCCCTTGCCGGAAACCCCAATTGCGGTAAAACCACCATATTCAACAATCTGACCGGTGCCCGCCAGAAAGTAGGCAACTGGCCCGGCGTTACCGTTGAGAAAAAAGAAGGGAAACTTAGGTTCAAGGACTATGATCTGACCATTGTTGATCTTCCGGGAACTTACAGCCTGACCCCGTTTTCCATCGAAGAAATCACGGCAAGAGATTTTGTTATCAATGAACGTCCGGATATTGTGGTCATTATTATTGATGCGTCCAACCTAGAACGCAGCCTGTTTCTGGCGATTCAGATTCTTGAACTGGGAAGGCCTGCCATATTTGTGTTGAATATGGCGGATGTGGCCGATGCAAAAGGAATTCAGATCAATGCGGCCAAGCTGTCCCAGCTTCTGGGCTTGCCTGTTGTGTTTACCGTCGGAAACAAAAATAAGGGAACGGACCATTTGATAGAGACGGCAATTGATGAAATTTTAAGGTTTGATCAAGGTAAAGAGAGCCGTCCCATTCGGTACAGCCAGAAGGTGGAAACATGCATTGCAAAGGTTCAGGCTGATCTGGTCGAGTCCGGGGTCAGTATGGAAGGGTCCTGCCGGTGGAATGCCATAAAAATCCTCGAAGATGATAAAGTAATTAAGGCCAAACTTCAGGAAATGTCGGCCTCATCTGCAAAAAAGATAATAGCGTCCGCCCAGGAGAGCCGGAAAAGGATTCAAAACCTGTTTGAAGATGATTTTGAAATTGTATTGACCGATGACCGGTATGGGGTGATTGCCGGGATTGTCAAGGAAACGGTGACCAATCTTGCCGGAAAGCGGATTGATATATCGAGGAATATTGATCTTGTCTTGACGGACCGGTTTTTCGGGATTCCGGTGTTTATCTTTTTTATCTGGGCCATGTTTCAGTTGACCTTTTCCCTTGGGGCCTATCCCATGGGCTGGATTGAAAGCGCGGTTTCATTGCTGTCCATGGGTTTTGAAAAAAGCCTGCCGCCCTCTCTTTTAAAGGATCTCCTGGTAAACGGAATCATTGCCGGGATAGGCAGTGTCATCATCTTTCTTCCCAATATCCTTATTCTGTTTTTCTGTATCGCTCTGTTTGAAGATACGGGATATATGGCCAGGGCGGCTTTTTTGATGGACAGGGTGATGCACACGGCGGGCCTTCATGGAAAATCCTTTATCCCCATGCTGATGGGATTCGGATGCAATGTTCCGGCCATTATGGCCACTCGGACCCTCGAGAGCAAAAAGGATCGAATCCTGACCATTCTGATGACCCCATTCATGTCCTGCTCAGCCAGGCTTCCCGTTTATATCGTTCTTGCCGGCAGTTTTTTCGCGGACAGGGCCGGCACGGTGATCTTCGGCCTATATTTTATGGGGATTCTCATTGCCATTCTGTCCGGAAGGCTATTTCGAAAGATTTTGTTTAAGGGGGAAGAGGCACCTTTTATCATGGAGCTGCCGCCCTATAGAATCCCCATGGTCAAGAGTCTTATGATTCATATGTGGGATAGGGGCAAAATGTTTCTCAAAAAAATGGGTGGGGTCATCCTTGTGGGGTCCGTTATTATCTGGGGGCTTTCAAATTTTCCAAGACAGGTATCCTATTCAGAGGATTATACTGAAAAGATACATTCGGTGAAAACCGAATATGCCCAAAAAATTTCATCGGCCACCCTTAAGGAGATAGACGCATTGGACCGCCAATTGGCTCTGACCTTGACAGAAATTAACCACAAACAGGAGCAGGAAAGAATCGCCGGTTCATATATCGGCAGACTCGGAAAGGTATTGGAACCGGTTTTTTCACCGCTGGGAATTGGTTGGCAGGCGAGCGTTGCCCTTGTTACCGGTTTTGTGGCCAAGGAAGTTGTTGTCAGCACCATGGGTGTGTTATATGGTGTCGGCAGTGAAGGAGGAGAAGCCCTTGAAAAAGCCTTGAGAAAATCAGGCATGACCTCTCTTTCAGCTCTTTCCATAATGGTGTTTGTGCTATTGTATGTGCCTTGTTTTGCAACGGTGATGACGATATATAGAGAGGCTTCTGCCGGTTGGGCGGGATTCAATCTGATTTATACGACAATGGTTGCGTGGTGCATGTCATTTCTGGTATATCAAACGGGACTGATGTTTGGTTTTTATTAAGACAAGTATCCGGGAGGCTTATTTATGAGATATTTCAATAGGGTTTCGGTTGGAGGAATAATGGCGTTTGTTATTTTTTCATTATCCTTTATATCGGTGGATGCTCTTGCAGAGGAAAGACTCTCTGTTATCTCCGGTATTGCAAATATGCGGTCAGGTCCTGGGACGGAAGACTCTGTTTTGTGGCAGGTTGAACAATACCATCCTGTCATCGTGGTTGAAAAAAAAGGGAATTGGTATAAGGTTAAAGATTATGAAAATGATACGGCCTGGCTTCATAATTCTCTTTTGGGGAAAGTCGACAGTGTGATTACGGTTAAAGACAAATCCAATGTCCGGGCAAAACCCGATGCAAAGAGCAGTATCCTGTTTACCGTGGACAAAGGAGTTCCCTTCAAGGTTCTTGAAAGAAAAGGCCCCTGGATTAAAATTCAACATGCCGATGGCGATGTGGGTTGGATTCATAATTCACTTATATGGTAAATCAAATATTCAATATTTTGCAGAAGGTGGGAAAAGACTATGGCAGACAAAATTTCAAGGGATCGGAAAAAGGAATTGGAACAATTGGATCCTTTCCAGGAGAATTTATTAAAGGCGATGGCCTTTGTAAAAGAATTTAAGAAGCAATTAATTCTGATAGGAGGTGCCTTTGTCCTTGTGGCCCTTATTTTTTCAGGGATCATGTATAGTTTTCAAAAGGCTGAAAATAAGGCCGATGTCTTGGTGAGCGATGCAATGGAAAAATATGCAAAGGCAAATGATCCCGAAAAAGGATACCTGGAAACAGAGGCGGATTTTAAGACTATTTTTACCGAATATGCCAATACCAATGCCGGCAAACTTGCTAAGATTCAATTTGCCAAAATCTGTTATGAGGCTTCAAAATTTGATCAAAGCTATCAATTCTATAAAGAAGCCCTGCAACTGTATGAAAAAGATGAATTGATCAAAAATTTTATTCTCGTCTCTCTGGGACATGTGTGTATCGCCAGAAAAGAATTTGATGAGGCAAAAGACTATTTTCTTAAAATAGAAAATGGTAAAACGGATTTATTAAAAGATGAAGCAAGATTTTCACTGGCAATGCTGGACGAAGCTTCCGGGAATTTGGTTGAAAGTAAAAAAATGTATGAAAAAATCATGACCGAGCATGAGAACTCCATGTATGCAAGCATTGCCAAGGGCAAAGTTCAGGAAATGAATTGACCTAAAACTTAAAAAGGCTGCTTTGCGAGAGCAGCCTTTTTAAGAAAAGGAAAAAAAGATGAAAAAACTAACATTTTGTTAGTTGTGAACATAATATAGCAAAATTCCTGCCATACCCTCTCATTTTCTGAAAATAATTTTGTCTGAATATTAATAGCTTGAAATAATTTAATTTTTCATCTTTTGAAATCTGAAAGTCGAATTTCAATCGTGAGCACTGCAGGGCTTCCAATGCTAACAGATTCAATATTTTAAACTTTTTTATCTCTGAAACTCACGGAAACGCATCTTTCCCTATTGTAACTGCGGCCCCAATGGGGGATAACAGAATAGTTTAATATTTTGAACCCTGAATAAATCGATTTAGTCTTTATCCAGATTGAATTTTTTCAGTTTCTGATTCAACCCGCTTTTTCCTATACCCAGAAGGTCGGCCGCCTTTGTCTGGACGTTATCGGAAAGCTTCATGGCTTTTTGGATCATCCTTTTTTCGACAACGGCCAGGGTCTCGGCCAGCCCAACCCCTTCCGGAATGCCGTCAAGGTCGAGAATTGAAGGTGGATTCTGCCTCAACTGGGCCGGGAGGTCGGCCGGGGTTATGGTATCCCCGTTACAAAAGATGACTGAGCGTTCGATGACGTTTTCAAGTTCTCGGACATTGCCTTTCCATCCATAATCGCATAAAATCCTGACCGCTTCCGGAGAAATTCCGGATACTCGACCGATTGATTGAGATCCTTGAGTGTATTTGTCGATAAAATGTCTGATTAATAAAGGGATATCATCGGACCGGTCCTTCAGTGAGGGGAGCTTTACTTTGACAACATTAAGTCTGTAAAATAAATCCTCCCTGAACCTGCCTTTTTTAACTTCTTCTTCAAGATTTTTATTGGTGGCGGCAATCAGGCGGAAGTCGACCGGGATGGAGTCTGTCCCGCCCACCCGTTCAATGGTTCTCTCCTGAAGCACCCTTAATAATTTGACCTGAAGGGGTATGGGCAATTCACCGATTTCATCCAGAAAGAGGGTCCCTTTGTCTGAAATTTCAAACCGGCCCTTTTTCATGGTATTTGCTCCGGTGAAGGCCCCTTTCTCGTGACCGAATAATTCGTTCTCAAGCAGGGTTTCGGCAAAGGCGGCACAGTTTACGGCAACCATGGGATTTCCTTTTCTCAGGCTGTTATAATGGATGGATTTGGCCACCAGCTCTTTTCCCGTACCGCTTTCTCCTTCAATCAGAACGCTGGCATTGGAGGGGGCTACTTTTTTGATGGTTTCATAGATTTCCTGCATGGGTTTGCTTTTTCCGATGATATTATCAAAGCTGAACCTGGAGATGACGGCCTCCCTGAGCATATTATTTTCCTGGACAATCCGGTAAACCGAGATGGCTTTGGCAATATGCGCGATGAGGGCCTGGTTTTCAAACGGTTTCAGGATAAAGGTATAGGCTCCCTTGTGCATGGCCTCCACCGCTTTTTCGACACTGCCGTAAGCGGTCATGATGATGACCGGGAGATCCGGATTGATTTCCTTTATTTTTTCAAGTAATTGAATACCGCTGATTCCCGGCATTTTTACATCGGTTAAAACAAGGTCGATGATTTCATTGTTTAAAATATCCAGGGCTTCCATTCCACTGGAGGCGGTTAATGACGAATACCCCTCTTCCTGAAGGAGTTCGCTTATAATCATGGGGTAGTTTTTTTCATCGTCAACGATCAATATTTTTTCCATAGGTCTATCTCCTAAACCGGCAACCTGATTTCAACATTTGCGCCCTTTGTCGGCTCATTGGTGATGGTAATCATACCATCGTGGGCCTCGATAATATTCTTTACAATACCCAACCCCAGGCCTGTACCCGTGTCCTTTGTCGTAAAGAACGGTGTCCATATCTTTTTTAAGACCTCTTCCGGGACCCCTTCTCCGTTGTCAATAAAATTAATGACAATATATCCGGGAATGGATTTTATTTTTATGGTGATGAGGCCGTTTTGTTTTAAAGACTGAAATGCATTGATCAGAATATTTAAAAATGCCTGATAAAGCATGGCGCTGTCCGCGGATATTTCAGGCAGAGAGTCGGATATGTCTCTGATGATTTTGAAATTGTTTTCTTCTATCTGGGGGTTGAGATAGGCAATGTTTTTCTCAATGATGCTTTCTATTCTGCAGGGACGGAAATCCGGCCTTTGGGGTTTGGCAAAATTCAAAAAATCCGTAATAATATTATCAAGCCGTGCTGATTCTTCGATAATGATATCCGGTATGGCCGATTGTGCATCCACTTTTTCCATTTTTTTTTTTAACAATTGAGCGCTGCTCTTAATGATTCCAAGGGGGTTCCGAATCTCATGGGATACGCCTGCAGTCATTTCGCCAATAGCGGACAAATGTTCTGCCTGGCGTAATTTTTCTTCAAGCTTGAGCCGCTCATCCGCTCTTTTCTCAATAATTTTTTCTCCATGTTTGACTACAAACCGAAGTACGATGAAGAGGAGCCCCATAACAATGAAACAGGAACCAATAATCAGTCCCTGGAGCTTAACCACTTTTTTATAATCATCGGAAACATCCCGCACAATTTCAACAACCCCCAACACAGGTCCGGCAAGGCTTGCCGGTGATTTCAATTTTTCGGCCCGCAGAGGAGAAAACGTAATGATTTTTGTTTCCTGGGGAAACCAGAACATCAGTTCAAGAAAACTGCCCTGCTGGACCAACCTTGAAGTTGCTTCTCTTTTCATTGCTTTTTCATAATGAAATCCACCGGCATTCTGTTGTCCAATCTTTGACGTATCAAAGCTGTAAGATATAATATTGTTCTCGTCATAGATGGTGACCATCTCAACATTGAAGCTGTGCAGGGTGGACCGGACAACCTTGTCCATCAAAAGAAACTGCTCTTTTTCACGCAGCCTGATCTCACCATATTGAACCAATACAGGAAGCATGAACCTGGAAATGATTTGGTGATTCAGGTTTTCAACAAGAAGGGAGGCATATTCTTCACTCTTTTCAAGCAAGATATTTCGAACCCAATGTGCATTCAGAGCAGAAATAACAATGGTCGCCGTAAACATGATCAGCAGAGAGGAGAAAGTAAAAAATTTAACCAGCCGGAAAGGCTTGATGCCATGTGAGTTATTCGTTTTTTGAGACATTATTCCATCTTTTTTTCTTTTTGAGGTAACAGCCGTGTCAATTTTTTGCTGGTAAAGGGCTAAATAATTATGATAATGCTTGACATGACAGCAATATCATACCAAAGTATAGTAATATTGGGGTGAGATATCAATATAAAAAAGCGTATTGTCTATGCCTGAAGCGTTATTGGTTTTCTTAATTGTTGTGAAGGCGCATGATGTTTCCTAAAAAAGATCATCTTATAGGTCTGGATATCGGTTCTTCTTTTATTAAAGTGGCTGAACTGAAAACAACCGGCCAGGGACATGTTCTGAACAAATTCGGCATGGCCAGAATAGCGCCGGGCTCTATTGTTGAAGGCAGGATTGCGAATATGCAAGGCCTTGCAAATGACATTAAATCCCTTTTCAAATCCCAGAAAATTCATGAGAAAAATGTTGCCATTTCAACCGGGGGCCATTCTGTTGTGATAAAGACTATCAATACAACCAACCGGCCGGGCAAAGAGCTTCACAAGACCATATATGCCGAAGCTGAACAATATATCCCCTATGATATCGATGACGTTAATATTGATTATCAGGTTATCGGAGAAAGCGAATTTTCATCCGAACAGATCAGTGTACTGCTGGTTGCCGTGAAAAAAGACCTGGTCGCTGAATATATTGAATTGATCCGCTTGGCCGGGCTGAATCCCAGAATTATTGACGTGGATACTTTTGCCCTTCAGAATGCCTATGAAATTCTTCCGTATAAGAATACCGAGCAGATAACCCTTCTGGCAGATATCGGGGCATCAAAAATGTCTTTGAATATTCTTAAGGCCAATGCATCCCTCATGATGAGAGACAATATGTCCGGAACGAACCAGATTCTGGAAGAAATTTCCAATCAGTCCGGAATAACCATTGAAGAAGCTGAGCAGGCCTTGAACGGTGAAAAAAAGGGGATTATAGACAAGGACACCATGGCATCCATTTGTTCAAAGGTGACACAGTCCTGGTGTTCGGAAATCTTTGAGGCGGTGAATACCTTTCAATCCGGCGGCAATAACGAAACGGTTGAAAAAATAGTATTAAGCGGCGGCGGCGTATTTGTTGACGGGTTCAAGGATTGCCTTCTTTCAGAGCTGGATGCGGATGTTTCGATCATTAATCCATTTGAAGGATTAATTATTAATGAAAAGAAATTTCCAGACTCTTTTATAACCAAAGCGGCCCCCCAGGCCCCTATAGCCATTGGGCTTGCATTAAGAAGAGTAGATGATAAATGATAAAGATCAATCTCTTACCCTTTAGGACAGCCAGAAAAAAAGAAAATATCCGACGGCAGATATCCATTTTTTTCCTGCTGATTCTTTTTACCTCGGTTTTGATGTTCTGGTATACCCAGTTCATGGATAAACAGATCATGACGGTGAAGCAGAAAACCGAACAAGTCAATCAGCAGATATCAAAATACAAAGAGAAAGCCGACAGGGTTGCCCAGATTAAAAATGATCTGAAAGCCCTTGATGAAAAACTTGAAATTGTTTCGTCCTTAGAAAAACAAAAGGAAAAGCATTTTGTTCTGTTCAAAAGCATGCCGGATTTTGTTATTCCTGAAAGAATGTGGCTGGAGAGCTTTAAAACAGATCCTGCCGGTCTTACCATCAAGGGGATCGCCTTTGATAACCCGACTGTTGCGGAATTCATGGAAAAGCTTGAAAAGTCCATGCTGTTCAGTAAGGTTGACCTGAAAGCGGCAAAGATGAAAATATTTCAAGGCGATGTCATGCTTAAATCATTTGAATTGCTGTGCCAAACCGGGATAACCCAAGCAGAAGGGGAAAAGAAAGATTTAAAAAAGGGTCAAAATGAGCAGCCTAAAAAATAAGACGGAAGCCTTTAAAGGAAAACTCGCCGTTGCCCTTGAAAAAGTCGGAATGCTGACAAGGATTCAACGCCTTCTGATCTGTTTGGCCACCTTTAGCATTCTCGGCGGCGGGTATTATTATTTTGTTTTAATGCCGCGGCAGGAAGAATATACCAGAGTTCAAAAGATTTATAAAACCCAGACAGACACCCTTGCAACCTATAAAAAAAGAGCGGAAGAGATTCATGTCTATGAAAAGAAAATGGCTGAAACCCTTGAGGCTTTTAACGAGGCCATGAAAGCGCTTCCGGACAAAAAAGAGATCCCTTCCCTGCTGACGGGGGTTTCCAGGGCCGGAAGCAATGCCGGCTTGGCGTTTCACCTGTTTCAGCCTGAAAACGAAATCAATAAGGAATTCTATAGTGAAATTCCCGTATCCATCAAGGTGGAAGGAAAATATCATCAGATTGCAGATTTTTTCTTCCAGGTCCTTCATCTCAACAGAATAGTGACGATCAATGATGTAGATGTAAAAAGCAAACCCGACGGGCAATCCCTTGAAATGAGCTGTAAGGCGGTTACGTATATGTTTGTGGAGAAACAAGCGCCTCCACCGAAAGATCAGAAGCAGAAGGGACAAATAAAAAAGACTTGAAAAAGATGAACACATCACAAATTTCTTTTCTGGCGGTTTTAATCGGGTTGGCAATATTGTGTATTGCCTGTAATGATCAGGCCAATATGAGCAAATCTTCAGCCCCTGAGGTTGTTTCAGGGAAGATTTCTCCTCCGGTTCATCAGGATCAGACAGATTCTGAAGAGGCTAAGGCCGACATACCGGCCAAAGCAATGCCTGAAGCAGGCAGTGAAGGTAAGATCGAAGGTCCTTCATTGATTGAAGAGAAAGTTGAATACTATGACGCCAATGGAAAAATAGATCCTTTTCTGCCGCTGATCCAGGAAAAAATAGAAGAACCCCAGCCTGCTGCCGACGATAACCCAGAGAGAGTCCTGACACCCCTTGAAAAGGTGGAATTGAGTCAGATTCGTCTTGTTGCCGTCATCGTAATGGAAAAAAAACGGATTGCAATGGTTGAGGAAGCCACCGGGAAGGGGTATGAAATTACAATCGGAACCTTTATCGGCAGGAATCAAGGGAAAGTCACTGAGATAAAGGATAGCAGTATCGTGGTGACAGAGCTTGTCAGGGATTTTAAAGGCAAGCTTAAAGAGCAGACTCAGGAAATAAAACTTCATAAAAATGATGATGAGGAGTGATATGTCTTTTCCCCGGACAAAACGATCAAACCATATGATAATGAATATTTTGAGTTTTCTTTTAACCCTAGTATTGTTTGCAGGCTGCGTTTCCCAGAAAACTGAAAATACAAAGACGGCTGAACAGGACCAGGTAAAATCTCAAACACCGGAAACACGTTCAGAAGAGCAGACCGGCAGGCAGATTTCTGCCGTTCATGTGAATATGACAGACCAGAAGATCGTCGCCACCATCACGGGGAATCAGAAGCTTGTCTATACTTCCATCAAACAATCCTTTCCTTTTGGAATTGCCGTTTATCTTCCGGAAGCCAAAATTTCTTCTGATTTCAGAACCAATGTTCAGGAAAATGAAGTTATCAGCGATGTGATTGCTGCCTATGCCGATAAAGAGAAGACAACCGTTAAAATTGAGATCCTGTTAACAAAGGATCTTGATTATGAAGTTGCTGAAACCGACAATAGCTTGAAATTTTCTCTTTCTTCGCCCCTGGGACAAGAGAAGGGTAAGAAAGGTAGTCCGGAACCCCTTTTAAGCGTCGAAGATAAAAAATCAACCGCTGTTCCGGAAAAGGCTATCGAGCCGAGGATTCCTTCCCAGACCGCCACATTGACGAATATCGAGTTCAATTCAATGGAGGATGGGAAATCCAATATCGCTGTTGAAACCAATCACCCTGTAAAATATGATATTACCCTGGGCGGCAAAGAAAAGATATATTTGAATCTATACAATACCATCATTCCGGAGCATCATAAGCGCCCCTTGCTGACCCAGTATTTCAAATCAGCCGTTGAGAGTTTAATGCCGGTGGAGGTCCCCGGAAAACAGAAAAATTCAAAAATCGAAATTAATATCAGAGACCTTGTTCCCTATCGGGTTGTTCAAGATCAAAATACCATTTTAATGTATTTCGAACCAACCCGGCTTGAGCCGCCTGTTTTCGTCAAAGCAAAGAAAACCCTTGGGAACGAAGTCCAAACCCAAACCATTCAACCTGATTCAAAAGCAGTTGCCGCGAAAATGAAAACTACGGAATCTGTTGAAAAGACCAAAACATTAGAGGAAGAGATATATGGTCAGCCTAAAAAATTTACAGGCGAAAAAATCAAACTGGATTTTTATGAGACCGATATCAAAAATGTGTTCAGGATATTAAGAAGTGTCGGCGGGTTGAATTTTGCCATTGATAAAGACGTTGAAGGCAAAGTCACCTTGGCCCTGGAAGATCCTGTCCCCTGGGATCAGGTACTGGACCTTGTCCTGAAAATGAATAACCTTGGGCAGAAAAAGGAAGGGAATGTCATCCGGATTGCGACCCTTGATACGCTCAGGAAGGAAGAAAAATTTGTTCAGGACGCCATTGCGGAAAAAAAGAAATCCCTGGAAGATAAGGAAAGTTTTGAACCCCTGGTAACGGAATATATTCCCATCAATTATTCAGATGCGGAAATGGATATAAAGCCCCATATTGACCAGATTCTCACAAAAGACCGGGGAAAAATCAGCGTTGACAAGCGAACCAATATGATCATTGTGACCGATATCCAGTCAAAAATTGATCAGGCCAGGGAGACGATTTATCGTCTTGACAGGGTGACCCCGCAGATTATGATTGAAGCAAAAGTGGTTGAGGTTTCAAAAGCATTCTCGCGTGAGCTGGGTCTGGGATTAGGATTTGCTAAAACTCAAACCGCATGGACAGGCAGAGATAAAGACTTTAGTATTGCCCTCAATTATCCCACCTCTGCACCTGTTAATACAGGCTCCTTTAATTTTTACAATATTCTCGGGTCAAATTTTTTAAACCTGAAGGCCCAGATTGCAGCATCGGAAACCAAGGGTGACGTTAAGATCATTTCATCACCCAGAATACTGACTCTGGATAATAAAAAAGCAAAAATAAAACAGGGGCTTGAATTCGCATATCAGGAGCGGGATGCCAACGGAGGAACGGCCGTTAAATTTAAAAATATCGATCTGCTGTTGGAGGTTACTCCCCATGTTACCCCGGATAAGAGGATTTCAATGACGGTCTATCTAACAAAAAATGATATTGACTCCATTACCAACGGTGTCCCCTCTCTATCCACCAATGAGGCTGAAACCGAACTTTTGGTCAACGACAATGACACCATTGTCATTGGCGGGATTGTTAAAACAACGGACAACAAAAACACTTCCGGAACACCGGTCTTGTCCGGAATTCCTATCCTGGGACGACTTTTCAGTACAGATAGCAATATCGACAACAGAAATGAACTCTTGATCTTTTTAACCCCGTCCATCATCCAGTTGGAGCAGAAACGAAACAAGTATACAGCAGCGGATTAATTTAATTCATCCAGTCGTTTTTTGGCTTCCCGGGCAAGCTGTGATACCTCGGAAGCAAAATTCAATACGGTGCGCCACGATGCTTTTGCCTGGGTAAAGTCGTTGATGCCTTCATAAGCTTTGGCCAGATCGGAATGAAGAATTGCGGCAGAAGGCTCCCTTCTCAGCTCCTGCTGAAGAAATTCAATAGCTTTCAGATGCTCCTTGGTTTCCAAATAAACAGAAGCCAGACCGTGAATGGAGATGATAAATCTGGGGTTTATTTCCAGGGATTTAGTAAAATAAGAACTGGATTTATCATATTTTTTCTGATGGAAATAGGCCCATCCTAAATTAGACAAAGGGATCTCCGGATAGGCATATATCAGATTTTTTGAAACATCTTCAAAACATTCAATGGCCAGGGACCATTTCTCCTGTTTCAGGTAGGCGGCCCCCAGATTGTTTTTTGCATCAACATAGTCTTTTTTTAATTCCAGCGCCCTTTTAAAATGAGTTTCGGCCAGATCATATCGGTCCTTTGCCAGATAGACAAGCCCCAGGCTGTTATTCAAATAGGGGTCATCGGGAATGGTTTCATAGGCTTCCAAGAGATTTTTAAGCGCTAATGAATAATCTCCGGCACTGTAGAACCCTTCGCCTACTCTCTGGGTGGCAAGGGCGATTTCTTTTTTTTCCGCCGGATTCACGCCCTGGGATGCGCATGAGGTCAAAAACAGGAAAGTTACGCATAAACAGCACAGATTTCTCATTTGGAGGACTCCTCTTGTATTGTTGTCGCATCATGCTCAATGGATAGGATTTTAACGTTTTCCTTCTGTAAATAGGCGGTTGCCGAAGCACTTAAAGATCTAAGGGGGATGAAGAATTTGTCCTGGTCTTTAACCGTATACACACCTTCAAGTTTTTCAATCGTTCCTCCGGTAGAAAAAGACGGGTTATGTCGGATTGAATACCCCAGCCTGGAAAATAAAAGAGCGATAATGTCATGCACTTTAAGTTCAGGCGCTATGGAAACAATCTCGAATTCACGTTTTTCAAGAACCTCAAGGGCAGATCCGTAAACATTCCCGAAATTGATCAGTAAATCCGTTGAGTCTTTCCGGGTCACTCGGCCAAACGATGCTTCAAGGCTGATATGATATAGGGTGAACGGAATCTTTGCATCGGCCGTGTAGTCGAACCCGGCTTGAGACAGAAGGGACTGGATCATTTTTTTTGTTTTCAGGGTGTTATTGCCCTGGGTGGGGGAATTGTCGTTGCCTTTGGCTTTTTCCAGGGCGTCGACCAATAATTGGGTTTTTAAATTTTTCCAATACAACCGTATGCTTTCAACGAGTTCATCGCTCAGGGCATCTTCCGCAGTAATGATAATTCTTTGGTCGTCATCGGTTTGAATTACCGGAGTAGCCGATAAATCAAGAAAATGGGTTGAATTGTTTTCCCCTGGGAAATAAAGCCTGCCCTGATTTAACAGAACACCCCCAATAAGGGAGGAATATTTTTTCAACCGGGCAAGCTGGTTGGCTTCTATCTGGCGGTCCCTTATTTCATCCTGCATTTTTTTGTTGTCTGCTGAATTTTTGACTAAAAGGGGCCTGAACCAGGGCTGTGAACGGATCGAAGGATCCGGTAAATAAACCTCCGTTCCTTCATACAGGATATTAATGTTTTGAATGTTCGGATTTGCCAGTTGAAAGATTTTCAATCCTTCCTCGGACAGGTCCCCGGTTTCCTGTAAAAATGTTTTATCCATAAGGCTTTCTGCCGTTTCTCCCTTCTGAACAAGGTGCTTTTTCAGAAAGGGCTGAAGGCCAGGGTCTTCGGAAATAGTTGAGAATTCGATGATCGGGACGACCACATTCTTAGATGTGTTGAGGTCATAGTCGGCTTTATTCACTTTTTTCAACGGAATCAGAATATTAATATCCGGTTCAATGGCATCAATATTGCTGATCTGGGGGTTTATCTCTTTAAAAATGCTGATGAAATGAGGAAAATCCTTTTCCGAGATTTCTCCTTTTTTCCTGAGAATTTTATACAGCCAGTCATCTTTGGTCACTGTATAGGGTTCACAAAGGACATCTTCTCCTTTATAGCTTAAAATGGAATACCGCTTATACGATGTTTTGACCGTGCTGGTTTTTGATTGGGAAGAACAGGGAATAACAATACAGGCATAGATGGACAGAATACTAAAAATGAATAATTTTATCCCGGCATCTTTCTTCATAGGCTATTCAGATATGTCTAATTTCAATTTTTCAGCGATTTTATCGGAAATCTCTTGCACAAATCGTTTAAAATCTTTTTCATTCAATCGTTTTTGCTGGGATGGGATCATATCCGGGTCATCGGGCAGCACCAGCGTCGGTAGATTGATAAAGTCAGGATTGGACTTAATTTTATAGTCGTCAGGGATTTCCGATCTAAAATAAAGGTCCTGGAATTCTGAAAATTTAATGGCATGGGCCGTGGCGTCAAGAATAGCAGTTTCGTCGGCGGTTACAATTTTTTGCAAAAAAGCCTCTGCCAGCCCTGCAAGGCATTCGCCTCCCTGGGTACAGGCGATATGGCCGTTATGATTGGCCTGGAGCTGCCAATCCATGATGGACTGTTCAGTGACCCGGATAAAGAATACCTGCCTGCACCCGGCCAGTTCATCGTATTTTTTTGAGATCTGTATAACCCGCGGCATGGACACGGGATTTCCGATCATGGCAGCCTGGGCAACACTGGGTTTGGTATGGACCGGGATAAAATTTCGTTTGGCTTCATCGGGTTCAAGATAATAACGGTAAACAGGATCTGCATGTTCTGACTGGACACCGATAATTTTAGGAAGGGCATCAATGATGCCATACTCGAAAAATTTAATAAAACCGCTCATGACCGCCGATATATTTCCGGCATTCCCAATGGGTACGACGATTACTTTATCCTTCATTTTCCAGTCAAAATCCTGGGCTATTTCATAGGAATAGGATTCCTGGCCGAGAATTCGCCAGGCATTTTTTGAATTCAAGAGGACGACGGAATACCGGGATGAAAGGGATTCAACAATTTTCATGCAGTCGTCAAAGACCCCCGGGATTTCGAAAACCCTTGCCCCGCTCCCCAGGGGCTGCGACAATTGCTGGGACGTGACCTTCTTATGGGGCAAAAGAACGGCGGATTTGATCAAAGGACCCAGATAGGATGCATAGAGGGCTGCAGAGGCCGAGGTGTCCCCGGTGGAGGCGCAGACGGCAATGACGTTGGAGATCCGTTTTTGATCGATAAGGTATTTGATGCTGGACAAGGCGCTGGCCATTCCGCGATCTTTGAAGGAGGCGCTGGGGTTCTGGCCGTCATTTTTGTAAAAAAAGGACAAGCCTACTTTTTCTTTCAGCCGGGCATTGGCTTCCACAACCGGGGTATGGCCTTCTCCAAGATAGACGATGGATTCCAGGGGAATACAGGAGCCGATGAATTCATGGTACCGGTAAATGCCTTTGAGGGCCGGAATTTTGAGCATTCTCCGGAAATCGAATATTTTTTGCCAGACCGGCCCCGGGATTTTTTTTAAAGACAAGGCCTTCCGGTCATGAATGAGCAGGACCTCCCCGCAGGAAGGACAGACATATAAGAGTTTATCAACAGGATATTGGGCCGCGCATCCGAGGCACTGGTAATATAATTCACCCTTAGCTTCGGGTATGATATAGGGTTTTATATCTTCCGGGAAATAATCAGGCATCATGGCGAATAACGGTTTGACCTCCCATATAGGGTATTAGTATTTTGGGGATGGCTACAGAACCGTCCGGATTCTGATAGTTCTCCAGAATGGCGGCAAAGGTTCTGCCGACAGCAAGTCCGGACCCGTTTAAGGTATGGACATATTCGGGTTTTTTCCCGCCTTTTCTTCTGAACCGGATATTGGCCCGCCTGGCTTGAAAATCAAGACAATTGCTGCAGGAAGAGATTTCCCTGTATTTATCCTGGCCGGGCATCCAGACTTCAATATCATAGGTTTTGGCCGCGGAAAAACCAAGATCGCCGGTACAGAGCGAAATCACCTGATAGGGAAGTTCAAGCAGTTGAAGGATTTTTTCAGCGTTTGCCAGCAGGGATTCCAGTTCTTCAAAAGAGGATTCAGGGGTTGATAATTTGACCAGTTCCACTTTGTTAAACTGATGTTGACGGATCAGGCCCTTGGTATCTTTGCCGTAGGACCCGGCCTCAGACCTGAAGCAAGGCGTATAGGCCGTAAATTTACAGGGCAGGAGGGATTCATCGATGATCTCCCCGGCGTAAATATTGGTCATGGGAACTTCCGAGGTGGGGATGAGAAAATAGTCCCAGCCTTCAATCTTAAAAAGGTCTTCCTCAAATTTGGGCAATTGCCCTGTGCCCGTCATGGTTGCCCGGTTCACGATAAAGGGGGGGAGGGTCTCGGTATATCCATGCCGGGAAACATGGGTATCCAGCATGAAATTGATCAAGGCCCTTTCAAGCCTGGCCCCGTTTCCGAAATACAAGGGAAATCTGGCCCCGGCCAGTTTGCTGGCCCGCGGCAGATCAAGAATGCCCAAGGCTTCGCCGATCTCCCAGTGGGGTTTGATCTCAAAATCGAAGGATCGAGGGTCTCCATATTTTTTTTCAAGGCGATTTTCCGTCTCATCCTTTCCAACAGGGACACTGTCATGGGGGATATTGGGCAGGGACATGAGAAAAGATTGAATGGCTGTTTCTATGGCAGCAAGGTCTTTATCAAGGGTTTTGATGGTATCTGACACGTCCTTCATCTTTTCAATGAGAGGGCCGGCGTCCCCACCTGATTTTTTTAAACCTGCGATTTCATCGGAAACCTTATTCCGGGTATGCCTTAATTCTTCTATGTTTAAAAGCAACGCTTTCCTTTTTTCATCATTATCCGTCAGAAGGGAAAAGTCAATTTTGGCCCTTCTTTTGTTCATGGCTGTTTTTACACCTTCCAGATGGGTGTTGATAAATTTTAAATCCAGCATTTTTCCTTCATTTTTCCTTACAAGAGTTAGCTAATTCCTTCATTCTTAAGATTCTTCAACGATCTTAACCTGATAGCATGCAGGGTGTAAACAGTCAATGATTATTGCAGGTTGACAATTTGGGACTTGTGTATAATATTTGGGAAAACTTTTTTTGTAATCAGAGGAACGAAAGTTATGGATGATATGAAGAATGTAAAAATGAATAACCTGGCACTTGTGGCTGAACGCCTTAAAAATCTTACAAAAGAAGAACTTAATGCCAAATATGCAAAGATTGAACAACGGCTGTTTGAATTTGCAAATTTCATGGAAGCCCATCTGGCTTTTTTATATACTCCCGTAAGCAATGAAATCCCCACCGAAGGGATCATCAAAAAAGCACTTCAGATCGAAAAAGGAATTGCTCTGCCGGTTTTTACAGATGCAAAAAATGCCATCAATATCTATAAGATCAGCAATTATGGCAAGGATTTGATCAGGAATGCCAATGATATACTGGAACCGGATATTGACAGGTGTAAAAAAGTATCTTTGGACGAGATCAATATTGCCGTTATCCCGGGACTTGCCTTTGATGATAAAGGCGGCCGGGTCGGATTCGGTAACAATTTCTATAACAAGCTCATTACTAGGTTGCCTGAAACATGTAGAAAGGTGTCCCTGGCCTATGAAGAACAGATCGTGGATCAGATTCAGATGGAATCCAGAAAATACAGCGTGGATATCATTATCACGGATCAGCGGGTGATTTACAAAATATAAGCCGACGGATTCACTGCGGACCCGGCCGGAACTGAAATATGCAATATGATAATTTCAAGCCCCTTCCGGGTTAATAGCGTTGGAAAATTTTCTGAGGTCAGCAGTTTTCCCCATGACGATCACCGTATCCCTGGGTTCAATCAATGTTTCAAAGTGGGGATTGAAAAGCATCTCGCCGGAGGCCTTTTTAATGGCAATGATAATGAGGTTGAAATCCTGACGGATCTTGGAGTCCTTCAATGCAATATGGGTATACTGGGAACTCTTTGGAACAAAAAGCTCCTCAATCTGAATGGCCTCGCTTTTTCTTGACAGGGCAATGTCGAGAAAACTGCTGACACTGGGCCTTAACAGTTTCAGACCCATGGATATGGCCCCTGTATCATAGGGGGATTCCACGAGATTGGCTCCTGCAATCAATAATTTATTCCTGACATCCGGGTTGCTGGCCCTGGCCAGGATATAAATGTCCGGGTTCAACTGCCTTGCGGTCAGGACGAGAAAAACATTGGCTGCATCGGTTCCGAGGGCGGCCACCAGAAAGGACGCGTTTTTAATATTTGCTTTTTCCAGGAGGTCTTCATCCGAAGCATTTCCGTGAAGATAATGCATTTTGTCTTTTTCCAGCACGGCCATAAGCTCATCTTTTTCTTCAATAACCACGATATCTTTTGTTTCTTCGCTGATGAGCTGACATAGAACCCTTCCGATACGGCCGTAACCACAGATAATATAATGGTTTTTCATATTACTGATTTTTTTGTCCAATCTTTTCCTCCCCAATATGGATTGTATTTCTCCCTCGACAATGAATTGTATGATGACCCCCGCAATATAGACAAAATATCCCACACCGAAAAATATAAGGACAATGGTAAATATCCGTCCCGCAGGACTCATTTCATGAACTTCCATGAATCCTACGGTGGCAAGGGTTATGGCCGTCATATAGGCGGCGTCAAGGAAATTCCATTTTTCTATCACCATATACCCGGATATGCCGATGAAAAAGATGATCCAGGAAACAAGGATTGCCGTTATGATCTGTTGAAGTTTCGTCATGGGGTCATCATTACTGATGTTCAGCACAAAAATCAAGATGAGTTTGCAGAGGGGAAAAGGATTGTGTCATCTTGACGGATGTATGTCTTGCTGGTATTAAGGGGGGCATGAAAGATGAATCTAAGAAATTTGCCCGCCAGCGAAGTGAAATGGTGGAAAAACAGATTATTTCAAGGGGAGTTACCGATCCTCTGGTAATTCAGGCCATGTCCCGGGTTCCCCGGCATCTGTTTGTCAGCGAGGCCTTGGTGGACAGCGCCTATGGAGATTTCCCGCTTCCCATTGGGGAGGGCCAGACCATTTCCCAGCCCTATATTATTGCAGAGATGACCCAGAGCCTTGAGTTAAAAGGGCATGAGCGGGTGCTGGAAATAGGGACCGGCTCCGGGTATCAGGCGGCGATTCTCGCCCAGATTGCCTATAAGGTCTATACCATCGAAAGAAATAATACGCTTTTTATGCAGACCAGAAAACTGTTTGATCGATTAAAATATTATAATATCGTCACGCGATATTCAGACGGAACCCAGGGCTGGAAAGAGGAGAGCCCCTTCGATGCCATTATGGTCACAGCGGGCGGCCAGCAGATTCCAACGCCATTGATCGATCAGCTTTCAATGGGGGGACGCCTGGTCATGCCTGTAGGAGGCACCTTTTCCCAGGAATTGCTGAAACTTGAAAAAACCGAAACCGGGATCAGAACGAGCAATCTAGGCGCCTGCCGGTTTGTCAAATTAATCGGCCAGCATGGTTGGGATGAATAGAGCCGGCTAGTTGAAAATGGACTCCAATGTCCGTTTGAGTTCCATAATCTGATAGGGCTTTTCAAGGTAGGCGCAGGCCTTTGTAAATATTTTTTTCTGGTCGTCATTGGTGACGTGGCCGGATGCCACAATGACTTTGACCTGGGGATTGATTTTCAGCAATTGCCTGAAGGTTTCCGTGCCCGACATTTTCGGCATGATAATGTCCAGCAGCACGGCATCAATGGACGCGTGATGTTTTTTGAACAGGGTGATCCCTGCTTCACCGTCACAAGCTTCAAGGGTCTCATACCCAAAGGCCTTTAAGGCTTTGACGGCCATATCTCTTACCATATCCTCATCCTCAATGACCAGAATGATTTTGGAGGAATTGCCAGCGCCGCCGTCATTTGTTTTTTTCATCAGAGGTTGAGACGGGCCGTCTTCAAATATTTTTTGATCGGAGATATCGCGGATCGTTGAAATGATATGGGGAATGCCGTCAAGATCCAGCACGTTCGAGGAGATAAGGGTAAAAACGGCTTTATTGTCGGGAAATAGGATGGCTTCCAGGTTCCTGTAAAAGCCCTTTGCTTTCAGTTTGGCAATCAATTCCAGCCGCTGCCGGCTGTCCTTCCACATGCCGATTTCCTCTGTGGTTTTCCCGAGTACGGCATTGGAGCCAAGGCCGGAAAGATCCATAAACGCCTTATTGGCGTTTGCTATGGTGCCTGTATCCATACGGGTGATCAGAATGGCATCCGGGTTCTGATCAAAGATCAGGCTCAGGGTTTTTTCTTTTTTTTCAAGGGCATCCAGGATCTGCCGCCTTTCAATGGCGACGGCAATCTGATCGGAGACGGAAATCAGGATTTCCAGGTGCCGGTGCGAGAAATAACCGGGATCTGAATAATGCTGAACACAGATGGCGCCAATGACGCTACCCTGGATGATCAGGGGAACGCCGAGCCATATTTTGGGGACCGTTCCCACAATCTTGTTTTTCCGGGTCCATTCCATCAGCATGTTTTCTTTTAAAAAGAGGGGCCGTCCGGACAGGAGCACTTCTCCGGTAAGACAGCCGGGTTCTTCAAGGGTTTCAATGATGGGAAAATTATCGTCATACTCATCAATGAAATATTCAAAATGAATGGTTTTCTTTTGATGGTCATACATCGCTATGTAGAAATTGGGCAGCGGCATCAGTTTGTTCAGCGAATTATAAATGGATTGGTACAATTCCTTTAGATTAAGGGTTGTATTGACTGCATTGGAGATGTCATAAAGGGTATAATTGATTCTCTCGGCATCTTCCGGCAGGCTCCCAGGTTTTGTCGGACTTTTGTTTTCTGATCCGAGGGGTATTGGTTTTTGATCCATAGCCTTTTTCATCCTGCCTGTTGATTTCCGTTATGATATCGGATACCGTTATCATAACGGAAATCAACAGGCACATCAAGCAGGAAATATTAAAGGGCTTCCGGCGTAAATAAAACCACTTCATCAATGGTTTCTGCATCGCAGAAAAGCATGACCAGGCGGTCCACTCCCAGGGCAATGCCGGCTGCATCGGGCATGGTTTCAAGATCCTTTAAAAAGCGGTCCGGCATGGGAAGAAGGGATTGGTCCCGGGCCGACCGGATCTTATTTTCCTTGCCAAAGCGGCGCTTTTGTTCGGCTGCATCGTTGAGTTCGGTAAACCCATTGGCCAGTTCAATGCCGGCCATATAAAATTCGACCCGTTCCGCATAGGCCGGGTTTTGGGGCAGGAGCCTTGCCAGGGAGGCAAGGGACGCCGGATAATCATATAAAAAAGCAGGCACGGGATTGCCGAGGTGCGGTTCTATCCGGAAGCCGGCAATTTCATCAAACTGATTTTTTTCCAGTGCTTCCGGGAGGGGAATGTCTGAATAGAGGCGGAAGGCTTCACTGACTTTAATCCGTTGCCAGGGCTGATTCAGAAGGATGGTTTTTCCCCGATACTGAAGCCGGCCGTCCAGGTTCAGCCGCGCTGCAATAAATTTGACCAGGGCTTCACATTGATCCATGAGATCCAGATAGGTATGGCCTTTTGCATACCATTCCAGCATTGTCAGCTCCGGCAGATGGTGCCGGCCTCTTTCATTTTTCCGGAAGCATTTGCAGATCTGGAAAATCCTGTCCCATCCCTTTGATAATAAGCGTTTCATGCAGAGTTCCGGAGAGGCCTGGAGAAACCACCCCTCTGAGGTAACGGGATCTATCTGGGCCTCAGGAATAACGGCGGGACATCGTATCGGTGTCTCCACTTCAAGAAAATCGTTTTGAGTGAAAAAATCCCTTATGGCTTGAATCACAAGGGATCTTGTCTTGATGTGCCGGAGATGGGTTTTGGGGGTCACTTTATTTCATAGAGATCTTTGGTTCTGTCTTGCAGAATGACCTGGTTGAATTTCTGTTTATCAGCCTGGTCGAACAACCGGTATCCTTCTTCAGTGCAGGCTTTACAGGCATTGATGGGGATATGGACCCCCAGAATATGGTTTCCTGTGGAAGCAGAGGAATCAATTTCAAAGCAGCCGCCGCAGTCCCGGCAGATACGGATTTTTTCCTTTTGCCGTTCAAAGATATTGTCGGTATCATAAAATATTTCCCGGTGCCGGGTCTCAAAACTTCCGGGTGTTCCGGTTTTCTGCCGGAGTTCATCCTTTTCTTTCCAATAGGCATTGATGGTATCCGTGGTTTTTTTGATTTTATCCGTAACACTGACGGATTGCTTTAAGCGTTCCGGATCATAGTCGGGTTCAATAACCCCTGAATAGTCAATGCCGGCCATGGACAGGATGATGCCGAGGTTGACATAGGGAAGGGCGCCTTCAATGGAATATCCGCCTTCCAGGACGGCAATATCCGGCTTGAGAAGGGAGGTCAGCATGGCATAGCCCTGGGCGGAAAAATTCATATTGGTCAAGGGATCAGTATAGTGGTTGTCCTGGCCTGCGGAATTGACAATCAGGTCGGGTTTGAATTCTTCCAGTATGGGCAGCACGCAATTTTTAATGACATACAGATAGCCTTCCGTAGAGGTTCCGGGGGGCAGGGGAATATTCAGGTTGGATCCCCGGGAATTGGGCCCGCCCAGCTCCCCGGTAAAGCCCGTGCCCGGATACAGGGTCCGGCCGTCCTGATGAAGGGAAATGAACAGGACATCGGGATCATGCCAGAAAATATCGTTGGTGCCGTCTCCGTGATGGCAGTCCGTGTCGATTACGGCTATTTTTTTCAGTCCGAATTGGGTCCGGATATATTCGACCATCACCGCTTCAATATTGATATGGCAGAATCCCCTGCCGCCATGGGAAACCCTCATGGAATGATGGCCCGGAGGCCGGACCAGGGCGAATCCGTTTTTGACTTCCTTGTTCAGAACCGCATTGGCAATGGCTTTGGCGCCTCCGGCACTGATGAGATGGGATTCGGTGGTAATTGATTTTTCATCGGGGATACAGAAATGGGCCCTCCGGATATCCTGGACCGTGACGATTTCGGGTTTGTATTCAATGATACCGCTGATATCAAAGACCCCTTCCTCGGTGACCTGGTCCTGGGTATACAGCAGCCTTTCTTCTCTTTCCGGATGGGTGGGGTCAATGGCCCAGTCAAAGGCAGGGAAGAATACAAGACCTGTTTTATTGGATGCTTTTAACATGCTTACCTCTTATAACTGGGACAGAATATGTTCAAACCCTTTTATCAGACCGGGTTTGATCTGCATTTTGGTTCTGAAAATCTTCCCCTTGGGTGAGAAATTCCGGACAATATTGAATTTTTGAAATTCAACCACTTCCACATCGTCTATATTGTCCGGGTCTGCTCCGGAATTGAGGGCCTTTTCTTTTAACAGGGAATGGGCGGTTTCAATGAGATCGTCTTCGGAATAGGTTTTGGAGATGGGCTCTGCAAAATCTTCTTCATGAGCTGTCACTATTCCCTGTTCCGTATCTGCATTCAGGGAGATTTCACAGGTGGTCCTGGCCAGGGCCGCCCCGATGGCATTGGCCACGGAAGATTCCGGAACAACAATGGTCTTGATATGATAAAGTTCTTCTATTTTTTTGGCAAAATAGGGGGCCGGGCCGCCCAGGAGAAGGATTTTTCTCGGGCTGATCTTATAGCCTTCCAGAAATTCATGGACTGTATACACCGGCTGGGTATTGATCTTGTCAATCATTTCAAAGGTCTTTTTGAGAATGATGGAACAGCATTTTTTAAATATTTTATCAGCGGTTTCAACATCATCAAGACCCAGTTCCAGAGCGATTTGGTGAATTCCCTTCCGGGCATTTTCCGCATTGCCTTCCGGCATGAGCCCCAGGACAATAAGGGCATCTGTGGGGGTGGGCTCGGGACCGCCAAAAGCCATGGCAGGCCCTTTCCGGTCAGGTCCGATAACCAGCTCCTGATCCTTTACCCGGACCACGCTGTCGCCCCCGATCCCTTTTGAATCGGTCTGAAGAGACCGGATCAGGCTTTTATACTGGCCTCTCTGGATTCCCATGGGCTCCAGCAAAGGGGCCTTATTGACCAGAAAGGCAATATCCGTGGTGGTGCCGCCGATGTCCAGCACAATGGCATCCTGTTTTTTCGGCGCATAGGGAATGGCGCCCATGATACTTGCCGCAGGCCCGGACAACACGGTCTGACCGGGAAAGGACATGGAAGACTCAAGGGACATGGTGCCCCCGTCCGCCTTAAGGATATGGATGGGAATGGAAAGCCCCATTTGCTTCAGAGAATCTTTAATGGCTTCAAAAAAGGATTTATGGAGGGAGAAGACGGCGGCGTTCAGATGGGTGGTGGCGATCCGCCGCGGGAAATTCAGGTTTCCGGAGACATGATGGCCGAGGAAAACCTTTTTGAAATGCCGGTTCAGAATCCGTTTGATAAGGATCTCATGGCTGGGGTTCCGGACGCAGAATTTGCTGACCACCCCCACATATTCAATTCCGGCCTTTTCCATTTTCTGGACAATATCGTTGATTTCCATGGTATTCACCGGGGCTTTTTCCCTTCCCCTGTGATTGATGGACCCTGAAACGCAATAATACTGCTCTCCGGTCCTGAAAAATTCAGGATCAATGCCGGGGCCTGCGGAAACCACCATGCCCACCGGATTCATATCCTGCTGCACAATGGCGTTGGTGGTCAGCGTGGTGGAGATGACAATGCGTTTTATTCGTTTGGGGTCGATACCGTCCAGAAGTTTTTCAAAACATGCGAGGATGGTATGGAAAAGATCTGCCGCATCAGTGGCGTATTTGATTTTTTTCTCAATGCCGCCGGCGCTTAAAAGAACAGCATCCGTATGTGTACCGCCAACATCTATTCCAATAATCATGGCGTTTCCCTGTCCGTATGGATTACAGCCCAAATCCGGGCTTTAATATCATTGGGGAGCTTGTCAGAAAAAAAAGGGCTTGTCAATTAGATTTTCTTTTGATATTTGCCCTGTTTTTGAAGCCCGGTCCCGGTTTTAACTTGAATTATGGGCCGGGATATTTTATGAACAAACCGCGGTTATTTACAAATACAGATACTGGGAGATGAATTTATGCCGGTGATAGAATGGGGAAAAGACGGCTCCGTCGCCGTTATTCGGATGTGTAACGCTGCCAACAAACAGAACCTTGTGTTTGTGGAAGAGATGAACCGGTGCCTGGATGAGATAGAGGCGGATAAGGAGATTTACGCCGTTGTCCTGACCTCCGACGATGAAAAGAATTTCTGCCAGGGCATTGATATTGAATGGCTCACCGCCAGGATGGGTGAAAAAGATTTTGCCGGCATCAAGGCCTTCCTGCACGGGATCAATGGTATTTTCAAACGCTTCCTGTTCATGCCCCTTCCCATGATTGCCGCCATCAACGGCCATGCCTTTGGAAACGGCGCCATGCTGGCCTGCACCTGCGATTTCAGGTTCATGAAAAAGGACAAGGGCTTCTTCTGCTTTCCTGAAGTGGATATCAGCATTCCCTTTCTGCCGGGCATGATTCAGTTTGTCCGGAAGGCCATTCCCGAATATAAATTTAATGAAATGATCCTTTCCGGCAAGCGGGTGGGGGCCGAAGAACTTTATCAAAGCCATGTCATCGTCAAAGCCAGCAGCGACAGGGAAGAACTGCTCAAGGACGCCATGGCCTTTGCCCGGACCTTTACCAAGAAGCGGGGGATTTTCGGGGAATTGAAAAAACGGATGCATAAAAACATCGTCCAGGTCATGGAAACCGAAGATGTGCAGCAGATTGAATCCATGGGACTGTTTATCGACGGGTAAGGCCCTATGCCTGTTTGGTGGTCCGGCCATGGGTTGCGACTCATATGACCGGACTTTCTACAGGCTCTAAACGCCATTCCGCTGACCGGCAAAACTCGCTTCGCTCAGACAGGTTGGCGGTCTTGCCGCTCCATTGCGTTAAGACCCTGTACAAAAGCCGCTCAACTATTCCTTGCAACCCATTCCCGCCTCCCCGCCGGATATTCCCCCGCCAAATATATTGAATAGTTCTTTACATGGATTTTTAATCCTGCTACGAATCTAACGAGCTGAATTTTAATTGGGTTCTGGTCGGTCATCATTTAAATTGCGGGGGTGGACAGAACCACACAATGAATTAGAGCAAGATATTTCTTATGGAAAATGAACTAAAAGAATATAGAGCTGATCTTTTGCAACGGCTTATCAAGCTAAATGAAAATTATGATAAACTTATTATTACTTTGGCTGGTGGGGCTTTGGGTCTTTCCGTAGTTTTATGAAAGATATTATGAAGCAAGACCCAATCCAATGTCAGTCTTTTTTAACGTTTTCATGGATTCTTCTTGTTTTGAGTTTGACTTCCGTTCTTTGTGCTTTGCTATTTGGTATTGCTGCAAACAAAAAGGCAATTAGGCAGGTAGATCAAAACAAAATTTATAGCGAGACACCGGGTGGCATATTTTCAATAATAACAGACTATCTTCACTATTCAGGAACAATCTTCTTGATTGTTGCCCTGGTTTTTCTTTTAATTTTTGTCTGCAAAAATGTGGAGGTTAAAAATGGTAAAGGAAAAAGCACCGCATACCCCAAGTCGACCACAGAAACCATCAACTCCGAAAACAAATAAAGATGATGGAAAAAGAAGTTGGTCGCCGCCCCCGCCCCCGCCAAAGCCGCCAAAATCCGATAAAGGCGGCAAATAAGTTATAACCAGAGCATGACCTATGGGGAAAGCCTTGTAGCCTTTTCTCATAGGTCATGCGACGTTGGGCACAAAATAATAAGGAAGGTGAATAAATGTGTTACAAGATTTTAACTCTTTGTTTGGTATTGTTTGCAGCTACGACCGTTTTCGCTTCGACAAAAGTTCTTGATGCGCATAAGGCAAACCCTTCTGATGTTGCCCAGGCTGAAAAATTTCTTAGGGATTTACCTAATGCGTGTTCTGGGAGCTATGCATACGCATCATCAGATGGCACTGTAAATATACGGGTAATCTGCATAGGTTCTACAAAGACAGAATCGATGGATGGGCTTATCGCTATTAAAAATGGTGTTGTGACACAAGTTAAATAGTCGATTGCCCAACATCATTCTTTACGCGGGCAGGTGCGTAGCGACAGCACATAGAAGCCCTCAACCAAATAAATTGGTCTTGGTTAGCAGATGCAGTTCTAAGGCCTGTTAGCTTGGCGCTATTGCCCAAAAGCCCGTATTGCAGAACACAAAAAAAAAATGTACTATAAGGTTGAATCGTTAAAGAGAGGGCATGATGCAAACATCACTACCATTGAATGAAATGACCGTCACTGAAAAACTCGTTGCGATTAATCAAATCTGGGAGGATCTTATGCGTAATCCCAATGATGTCCCATCTCCGGATTGGCATAGAGAAGTATTATCAGCCCGTGCCGGGCGTGTAAAAAGTGGTGAGGCTAAATTTAAAGATTTTGAATCTGTTAAATCTGAATTGCGCTCAGAGTTCAAATGATCATTCGAATCCTTGATGAAGCACAATCTGATTTGCGTGAAGGTGCCCAATTCTATGAGCAGCAGAGCAATGGTTTGGGACTTTATTTTCTTGACACGCTTTTTTCTGATATTGAATCCTTGATTCTATATGCGGGAGTCCATATTAAAATTGATGGTTACTTCAGGTTGCTGTCAAAGAGCTTTCCTTTCGCAGTCTATTATGGCCTGGATGGAGATACGGTAAATGTTTATGCAGTTTTAGACTGTCGAAGAAACCCAAATCGAACCATAGAACAATTAAAAAAGCGGCGGATATAACAGCATTAGCTCGGACTGCTAAAAACTGCGCCGTTTAGCTTGTAGCCTTTGGCAGCCGGTTAAGCGCAGCCTTGAAGGGACGGGCCGCATGGGTTGGCCGTATTGCTATTGAAAGGATTATGATTGGATGCTGAAATGAAATATTTTGAGGATTTTGTTCCGGGTGAAATTGAAAAGGTGGGGGAGTATTATCTCACCCAGGAAGAGATTATAGAATATGCAGGAAAATGGGATCCTCAATATTCTCATATTGATCCCGAGGCTGCCGAAAAATCTGTTTTCCAGGGGCTTACCGCAGCAGGAACGCATCTCATGGCGATTACGGTTCTTCATCTGGTTACACACCAGCCAAAGGTTGCTGTGCTTGCCGGTTTAGGCTGGGATGAAGTCCGTTTTCTGGGTCCTGCCCGGCCCGGAGATACCTTGACCCTTTCCCGTGAATGCCTTGAGATTCGTCCGTCAGCATCCAAACCCGATCGCGGAGTGGTCAAAAACCGTCTGACGCTCAGCAACCAAGACGGGCGAACCGTGTTGAACTATGTGGATACCATATTGGTGGCAAAATCTTCGGGGCTTGAGCCGGTTACGGTCTGAAGTGAAGCCGGACAATTTTATTTGGAAATGATGAATATAATGAAAGACACCCAATGGAACATGACGCCCAATAGGGCAAAGGCCGTCATGCTGGCCAAACGCCAACTGGCTGAACTGGTATGTGATGCCGTGAACCTGGAGGGGATTCATTTCACCTTGCCCGAAATTCAGACCTTATTGGATGGAATCACGGTGGGCGGGCATCGGTTGGCGGATCAGCAGATCGCACTGAACCAGGCAGAGGCCTGGCGGGCCATATTTGATCTGATTGAAAAGGGCCGGTTTGAGGTCACGGTTGAAAAAGTCTGCGCCCTTCATGGGATAGCGGCCAGGGGGGAGGCTTTGGAGTGGGGAAGGTTCAGATCCGGCGGGGTGACGATTGCAGGAACCGGATACCTGCCGCCGGATGCTGCTGCCTTGACAGGTTTGTTTGAAAAAATGACGGAGGAGGCCGATAGGATACCGGACATCTATGACCGGGCCATCCATTTCTTTTTGACCATGGCGAGACATCAGTTTTTTTATGATGTCAACAAGCGGATGGGGCGGTTTGTCATGAACGGGCTGTTGCTGAGTTGGGGATTTCCCGCCATTAATCTTCCGGCAAAACGGCAGCTTGAATTTAACCAGTTGATGCTCCCTTTTTATGATACCGGGGATCAGAAGCCCATGAATAGGTTTCTGCGGTCCTGCCTGGATGAAAGAGTGATTCAGATCATGAAGGAATAAGGGGTTTGCTATCCATTGGTTTCCCAACCGACGCTGCTTATTTGGGAGACCGGATATCAAACCGGGGAGAGGCCAGCATGCGTTTGATTTCTTCCTTGAGATTGGTTTCATCCGGGTTCCGGGTGCTCTGGGCCATGAGCAGGTCAAACAGGGCCTGCTGTTCCACCGGGTACCGGAAATCGGCTCCGGGCGTTTCCCTGACCTGGATATGGGCGGCCCAGGGCACAAAATAGGTGGTGGGCGGATAGTCTTGGTATTCGGATATGTCGATATTGAGTCCGGCAATGTAAAGAAGATTTTTCCCTGTGTATTCCGTTCCCCTGCGGATGGATTCAACGGCCCGTGCAAATTCATGCTGGATATTGATTTTTGCCGCCCTGAGCAGGGGATTGCGCGAGGTGACGATCCTGGGCATGAAATCAATGATATTGCGTTCCAGCAGAATACTCTCATCGGTTTCATGGAAATCCTCACGGAAAAAGAAGAGATCCTCGGTGAGTCGGTCCCCCATACATTCACCGTTCCCGGATTTCCATTCATAGCCGGACAGATCCATCCTTTTTTTGAATTCTTCGGTCACTTCAAAGGACTGCATGGTGCTGGAGGCCCCCACCGGGCGGATGACTCCGCCCTCCTGTATTTTTGCGATGTTCTGCAATCTTAAGACCAGCCCGTTTTTGACCGGATGGGTGAAAAAATCGATGAAGGAGTTTTTCACCGAGATCAGAAATGCGCCTGATGCGGACCGGGACAGAAAAATCCGGTCCCGGGCAAACCGGTATTGCTCAAGATAGGGGGTGATCACATGGGAGAGTTTTCCGCAGGACACCGAGGCGGCTTTGTCAGCCACCCTTGGCCTTCGAAAGGTCCCGTAAATGCCGGTATCGGGATCATATCCCACATGGCTGGCCTGGACAATGACGGAATCTTCTCCGTGGCTTGCATGGGGGGCATGTCGGTCAATGGCCATGATCCCGCCGACACGGCCGTGATTGAAGGGAAAGGTTCCAAAATGCTTGGTCAGAAGGATGATGGGAATTCCCTGGTTTTCATCGGAACAAAAGGCCCTGGACGGCATGATAAAACCTTTTTTGAAACCAAGCCGGATGCACAGGTTATAGAGCCGGGGAACAAATTCAGGGTAGGGAATGGCCATGCCGTCCACGGCAAAATCGGCCATTCCCCGCAAAATAGTCACCAGAGGATAGGGTTTTGCAGCGATCATGATTCTTCTCCCAAAGGGTTTGTTTCAATACCAGAGGCGGAATCGGCAGGTTTCGGCGTCACGGTGAAAAAGAGAAGAGGATCAGACAGGATCTCAATGGGGTTACAAATATCGTGAAAAATCAATTATGGCAATAGATTTTTGATACGCGGCAGGGCTTGCTGAAATCTATTTTATGGCAGCTACCGGGAGAGCCGTGCAAATTCAATGAATTTTTTGCAGATGGGGGACAGGGACCGTTGGGGGGAGGTGGTCAGGTAAAAATAACGGTTCAAGTCCAGTCCTGTTACGGACAGGGCTTTCAGACGGCCGCTGTTGATGTCGTCCCGGACGGCAATGGTGGACAGGATGGAAATGCCCACATGGTGGAGGATGCCCTGGATCACGGACACGGTGTTTCCCATGGTGACGGGGGCATTGAGGGATTTGGGATCACATCCGGCCCTGGCCATGCTTTTCAGAATGGACTGCCAGGTCCCGGAACCCTTTTCCCTGGCGATGAAGGTTTCTTTCAAGAGTTCCGGAAGGCCCACGGCGGTTTTATCCGCCCATTTGTGGTCCGCCGGGACAATCACGCGCATTTCATCGGCCGTGAATTCTTCCTGGGAGATCCGGGGATCGTCGGTTCTGGCGCCCACAAGGCCCACCTCGATGCTTCCTCGTTTAATCTGTTCAACAATCTGGAAGGTGTCACCGCTGAAAATGTCAATGTGAATGTCCGGGAATTTTTTTGAAAAAGGACCGATGATTTTAGGAAGGATATAACCGGAGGGGATGGTGCTGCCTCCCAGCGCAAGGTTCCCTTTTGCCCTCCCCAGGAAATCGTGCATGGCGGTTTCGGTCTGGTCCGTGAGGGATAATATTTTTTTTGCCTGCTGGTACAGGATTTCCCCGGCCTTGGTGGGTTCCGTGATCTTCCCGAGGCGGTCCAGGAGCCGGCATTTGAAATAATCTTCCAGCTCTTTGATATGACTGCTTACCGTGGGCTGGGACAGGTTGATGGCTTCGGAGGCCTTGGAAAAGCTCTTGTTCTCCACCACCGCCACAAAGATATTCAGTTGCCAGAGGTCCATGGGGATTCCCTTTATGAGCGCATTTTCGGATATTTTTCCATCAGTTTGAGCTTGACGGCTTCAGGCACCATATCACTGATATCTCCGCCGAACTGGGCCGCTTCCTTGATGATGGAAGAACTGGTGAAAATCCACCGGAACCCGGTCATCAAAAAGACGGACTGCACCTCCTTGTTCAATTTCCGGTTCATGAGGGCCATCTGGAACTCATTTTCAAAATCGGAAACCGCCCTCATGCCCCGGATGATGGCAACCGCTTTTCTCATTTTGGCATAATCCACCAGGAGTCCGCCAAAGGAGTCGACAATGACGGATCTCTCGCCGTTAAAGCTTTCCCGGATCATGGCCACCCGTTCTTCCATGGTAAACAGGGCTTTTTTGGAGGGGTTGTGCAGAACGGCAATGACGACCTCGTCAAAGATATCAAGGGCGCGTTCGATGATATCAATATGGCCGTTGGTCAGGGGGTCGAAGGAACCGGGATAGATGGCTGTTTTTTTTTTGCCCATGGGTGCGTCATCCTTTTGAGATAAATGAAATCATGGTTTTTGAGTATTTTTTTTGCCGGAAAATGTCAAGGCCTGAAAGGCTTATTTGAAGACTTTCTTTGCCGGAGTGCTCGGCAATGATGAGGCCTCCGGGGGCCAGAAGCTCGACAAACCCTTCTTTTTCCAGGGTTTTTTCAATGACCCCGGCCGTATAGGGCGGGTCCATGAACACAAGATCAAAGGCCTGTCCTTTGAGGATATCCGGAAGGGGATCGTTGATAATGTCATGGCAGAGGACGGTGCTGTGGGGTTCAAACCGGCAGAGCAGGAGGTTTTGCCGGATAATATCGCAGTTGAGATCCATAAAAACGGCATGGCGGGCTCCCCGACTCAGGGCCTCTATCCCTAGTGCCCCTGTTCCGGCAAACAGATCCAGGACCCTGGCCTCCCGGATACGAGGCCCCAGAATATTAAAGACAGCCTCTTTTGTCCTGTCCGCGGTTGGCCTGATCCGGTCACCCTCAATTTTGGCAAGTTTCCTGCCCTTCCTGATGCCGCTGATGACTCTCATGGGCCGGGTCAGGAAATGGCTTTTTTGATATATTTCACACTGGTTCCCAGTTTTTTGGCCGTGGAGATAAGATCCCCCCCCTCCGTGGACAATTTTTGAAGCAGGTATTCTTTTTCAAACCGTTTCCTTGCCTGTTCCAGATCATCTTCATAATAGGAAAAGCCGTTCCGGCCCGGCTCTTGTGATTTCAGGTCAGGGTTATAGGGCCTGGGGATATCGGCTGCATCGATGAGATCCGGCGCCACCATAATGGAGAGCCTTTCCATGAGATTTTTAAGCTCCCGGACATTGCCCGGCCAGTCATAGGCTGTAAGAAGTTTCAGGGCCTTTTCCGTCAAGGCTTTCTTTTTCCCAGGCATGGCTTTGGAGGATGCCCCCAGGAAGGTATCCACCAGCATGGGGATGTCTTCTTTTCTTTCCCGCAGGGCCGGAACATGGATGGGAATGACGTTGAGTCTGAAATACAGATCCTGTCTGAAATTTCCGGCCTCGATTTCTTTTTCCAGGTCCTTGTTGGAGGAGGCGATGAGACGGACATCCATGTGAAGGGTTCTGCCGCCGCCGATTCTCTGGAAGGTCTTGGATTCCAGGGCCCTGAGGATTTTTGCCTGGGTCCGGATATTCATATCCCCGATTTCATCCAGAAACAGGGTGCCCTCCGAGGCCAGTTCAAATTTGCCCTTGTTTTTTGACAGGGCTCCTTCAAAGGCCCCTTTCTCATGGCCAAAGAGTTCGCTGTCCAGGTTTTCGGGAGGAATGGCGGCACAGTTGATAATGATAAAGGGCTGCTCCGGCCGTGAGCTGAACTGATGAATGGTTTTGGCCACCAGTTCTTTTCCGGTTCCGTTTTCACCGGTAATGAGGATGGAGGCGTCCGAGGGTGCGGCGCTCATGATCTCACCGTATAATTTTTGGATGGCCGGGCTGGTGCCGGCAATGGAATTTTTCTGGATGGTCTTTTTGCGCAGATAGAGATTTTCCTCTTCCAGTTTTCGAAAATTCAGGGCATTGCTGATGGTGACCATGACCTTGTCCAGGGACAGAGGCTTTTCCAGGAAATCATAGGCCCCGGATTTGGTGGCATCGACGGCGGATTCAATGCTGCCGTGACCCGTTATCATGACCACCGGAAGATTGGGAGCGATTTTCTTGATTTCCTTTAGGGTTTCAATTCCGTCCATGCCCGGCATCCAGATATCCAGAAGGACAATGTCGGGGGAGGCGGTTTCGATTTTCTTTAATGCCTCATACCCGTTATAGGCATGGATGACTTCAAATCCGTCATCGGACAGGATGCCTTCGAGAGATTCAATAATCGTGGTTTCATCATCAACAATCAATACTGCAGGATACATGGTTCCTTCTCCTGTTCTCCTTATGAATGATCAAGCCGGGAGCTCAATAATGAATTTTGCACCCGTCGGCTTATTGTCCTGGACCCTTATTACACCATTATGATCGGAAATAATAGAGCTAACAATGGCAAGACCCAGTCCCATGCCGGTTTTTTTGGTTGAAAAATAGGGCTCAAACAGTCTTGTCTTTTCTTTGTCGGAAATGCCTTTGCCGTTGTCGGCTATTTCAATCCTGACGATTTTGAGGATTTCATCATAGGACACATCAATGAGGATCTCCCCTTTTTTATCCACCGCGTATACGGCATTGTCGATCAAATTGATAAAGGCCTGTTTCATGTGCTGATGATCCAGTTTCAAGACCGGTATATTGGGAGCGAAATTGGACCGGATATCCATTTTTTCAAGGCCTTCGCGGTAAAGGGCAATGGTTTCAAGGATGATGTTTTCAATCCTGCACGGGGCAATATTGGCATCCGGGAATTTGGCAAAGGTTGAAAATTCATTGACCAGGTTCCGGATGAGATCCACATGTTCAACGATGGTGTCAGTGCAATTTGTAAAAATTTCATCATCGATCTGGTGGGCATATTTCCGTTTGAGCCGCTGGGCCGAAAGTTTGATGGGGGTCAGGGGGTTCTTCACCTCATGGGCGATTCTCCGGGCCACCTCCCGCCAGGCAGCCACCCTCTGGGCTTTCTCAAGTTCGGTAACATCATCAAAGACAAGGACGGCGCCTAGATTCTGGCCTGAATCATCTTTTAACAGGTTGAAATTCAGGGAAAAATGCTTGGGCGTACCTGAAATGGTGAGAGAAAGGGGCATTTCAATACTTTCCTGCCCCTGGGCCACCTGGTCGTAAATATTGTCGACCATCTTTAAATATTCGGTTTTCAGGACATCCCTGTAGTTTTTATGTAAGATATCCGGGCTCCGGATATCCAGAAGGGATTCGGCAGCCTTGTTGATGGTGATAAGGGTTCCTGCATCATCGATGGATATCACGCCGGCGGAAATGTTTTTTAGAACCGTTTCAATATATTGCCGGCTTTTTTCGAGTTCGGAATTCTGATTTCTGAGCCTTTCTTCAGAAAGGGCAATCTGTTGCCTTCCGGCCGCAAGCTCCGTGGTCATGGAATTAAAGGATTTGATCAGGGTTCCGATCTCGTCGTCGGTTTCAAAATCAATCCGGTAGTTCAGGTCCCCGTCGGCCACCCGCTTTGTTCCTTCGGCAAATTTCATGATGGGGATGGTAATGGTTTTGGCCAGTTGAAATCCAAACCAGATGGCGCAGAAAATAACGAGAAGGGCAACCACTGAAAGCGCCGTATAATAGAAGGTAAGGGCCGGCTTTTTGGCAAGCTTGAGCTGGTGGTATTCTTCCATGCCCTTTAAAATGGACTGGAGATTCCAGGACAGGTCCGGAGACAAGAGGGTGGAAATGACAATAAAGGCCTCGGCTTTTTTGGGGTCCGAGGCAAAGGGGATGGTGGCAATGGTCCTGAGCAGTTCCCCTTCCCGGATATCCTGGGAAATGGTGTTGGACAAACGGCCTTCCGGAATATCGGTGAGTTCATTGCTGGTCAAAAGGCCGAAATGAAGCCCTTCCAGTTCATTGGCAAGGGACAGGCTGACGCGCCGGGCATCGGGGGTGTAAATCTCAACGGCATGATGGTTGAATGCCCGCTGGATGACTTCGGCATACCGGCTCAGTTTGGTTTCATTTTCCTTGTCCAGAAGGTTTCTGGAATCGATCTGAAATACCGCCCTTTTGGCGGAGAATTCATTTTCGGTTTCGATGTATTCATAGAGTTTGCGGCCCACGGTCATGGAACTGTCCAGGGTCTGTTCCACTGGTGCATTAAACCAGAAGGCGATACTGGTGGAGATGAATTGGATGGAAAAAAAGAAAAGAACCGTTGTGGGCAGCAGGGCCAGAACAATAAAGGCTGCAATGAGCCGTGTCTTGAGTTTTGTCCCCAGGATATTGTTCTTTTTTTCATAATAGAGCTTTGCCAGGTTTCTGAAGACCAGCAGCAGCAGCGCCAGGAGCAGGAGGAGATTGGTATTGATCAGGATGAACATGAGCACGGTGCTGGATAGGGGGAAATCGTTGCCGAAATGGGTGATCCGGGTTTCGATAAAGGTGAGGGCGGCCACGGTTATCAGAATGGCAAGGATCAGAACCCCTTCTCTTTTTTTTCTTTTCCGGTCATGGGTCGGGTTTATCGAATCTGCCATTATGTTCTGGTTTCCTATGGGCTAAATCATGATGACGGTCAATAGGAGAAATTAATCAGGTACCAGTTTGTTTCAAAATTCCAGTAGGAGACAAAAAAGAAAATATTGTGGAGCGACAGGGGAAGGGTGACCTTGTCCAGTTCAGCCTTTATTCTGAGCTGGTATTTATCCCCTTTCACAAGCCGGTTCAGGGGAATGATGACCAGGTTGTCTATTTCGGTCATCAGGGCCTTTGCCTCGTCAAAGGACTGGGTCACAACAGGGGTTTCGCTTCTCCAGGGCCGCAGAACCGAGAACTCCTTTTTAAGGGAATTGTATTTGATGGTGGATTTGATTTTAATATCGGCTATGTTTTTATCCAGCCAGGAACCATCGCTTTTATAAAGGGCAATATAGAAGGAAAAGGTGGTGGGCACACCGTTCAGTACGGCCTGGTTGATTTTGTCGGAAAATGCATGGGTAATTTCAAAATAGGTCAACAGGTCATCCCTGGTATTCACGAGGCGGATATCCTGGATTTCGGCCGTCACCTTGGCAAGGGCAAAAGAGGGCAAAAAGCATATCGGGACCATCATCATCAGGATAAAAAATATCATCCGGTCTTTCCTGAGAAATGATATCTTTCTTTTAAGGGGGATCATCTTAGGTTGCAGGCCCGGTTTCCCAGGCGTCCTTGTTGTTTAAAAAGGTTTCGATAAACGAATGATTCAGTGCGTGTCCGGATTTGTAAGTGATGATATGCCCTTTTATGGGCATGCCGAGAAGGGAGAAATCTCCAAGACTGTCCAAAAGCTTATGCCGGACGAATTCATCAGGATATCTTAACCCCTCTTCATTTAATATTCTATCTTCATCGATGATGATGGCATTGTCAAGACTTCCGCCCTTGCCCAGGCTGAATCGTTTAAGGAGCTCCAGGTCCTTGATGAATCCAAAGGTCCGGGCCCGGCTGATGTCCCTTTCAAAATTGTCTTTTTCCCTGTCAAAGGTGATTTCCTGTTTTCCGATCAACGGATGGGGAAAATCAATCCGGCAGGTGATTTTAAAACAGGGGCAAGGATAAACGGATACGGATTTATCATCCTCAACCAGTTCAACGGGCTTTTTCACAATAAAATAATGCTTGGGGGCATCCAGAAGGACAATGCCCGCGGCTTCCATCATCTGGGTAAAGATCTTGGCGCTTCCGTCCATGATGGGGATTTCATAATCATCTATTTCCACAAGGGCATTGTCGATTCCCAGGCCTGAAAAACCGGCCATGAGATGCTCGATGGTGGAGACGATGGCCCCGTTGGTTCCGATCACGGTGGCCAGGCTGGTATCCACCACCAGCTTGAACAGGGCCTGGATGTCCTGGGTGCCGGGAAGGTCCACCCGCCTGAATTTAATGCCGTGGTTTTGGGGTGCGGGCCTGAGGGTCAGGCGGGTCGTTTTTCCTGAATGGACCCCCACTCCTGAAAAAGAGATGCTTTTTGCAAGGGTGGTCTGTGCTGTATAACCGGTCATATGGGGTATATTCTGTATTATTTGCCATTATTCATTTTAGATTGCTATATATCTGATTTTAATATGCAAAGCAAAGTAAATGAGAAATATCTTTGGTTCATCCGGTTTTTTTGATAAAGAATAGAGACGGCGCCGGTAAAAAAATCGTTTTAAGGATGGCCGGTCGGATTCGGTAAGGGAGCCAGGGTGATTGCAAAGGTCAGCTCATGTTCGGTAACGGGGATTGAGGGATTTGTCGTTGAGGTTGAGGTCGATATCTCCGGCGGCCTCCCCCTGTTTAACATGGTGGGCCTGCCTGAGATTTCGGTCCGGGAAAGCAAGGACAGGGTTCGGACCGCCATTAAAAATTCGGGGTATGCCTTTCCCATGGACCGGGTGGTGGTGAACCTGGCCCCGGCCGATGTAAAAAAGGAAGGCACCGGCCTTGACCTGCCCGTTGCCCTTGCTATCCTGGCGGCCTCCGGCACGGTTCCGCCGGATCATCTCAAATCCTATCTTTTTTCAGGAGAGCTGTCCCTTGACGGGGACATCAAACCCGTAAAAGGGGTCCTGCCCTATACCCTGACGGCAAAAGAAAAGGGTTTTAAAGGGATCTTCATCCCGGTTGAAAATGCAGACGAGGCGGCCCTGGTGGATGGGATCGAGGTTATGCCGGTCCGGCGCCTGTCTCAGATAGTGGATTATTTTTCAGGTTTTTTAGATCTCAAGCCCCATCAGAGGCAATTCACCTCCGATCCGGGCATTGGGCGCCCAGACTATGGAATGGATTTTTCCGAGGTCAGGGGCCAGCTTCATGTTAAACGGGCTCTTGAGATTGCAGCCGCAGGGTTTCACAATGTTTTGATGACCGGGCCGCCCGGATCGGGAAAAAGCATGCTGGCCAAACGTCTGCCCACCATTCTGCCGGACCTGAGCTTTCCCGAAGCCATTGAGGTGGCAAAAATTTACAGCGTCCTGGGCATGATGGATGACAAAGTGCCCTTTTCCCTGGCGCGGCCCTTTCGATCCCCCCATCATACCATATCCGACGCCGGCCTTGTGGGCGGAGGGTCAAAGCCGGTTCCCGGGGAAATCAGCCTGGCCCATAACGGGGTTCTTTTTCTGGACGAACTGCCGGAGTTTAAAAAAAATGTCCTGGAGGTCCTTCGCCAGCCCCTGGAAGACGGCAAGGTTTCCATTGCCCGGGCCGGCATGAAGGCGGTCTATCCGTCCAAATTCATGCTGGTGGCGGCCATGAACCCCTGCCCCTGCGGGTATCTGTCCGATCCCCAGGGCAAATGCACCTGTCCCCAGCCCCAGATCCAGAAATACCGGTCCAAGATTTCAGGACCCCTCTTGGACCGCATCGACATCCGGATTGAGGTGCCGAAAATCCCCTATAAGGATCTGGGTTCCGGGTCAAGGGGGGAGGCCTCCGCCGCTATCCGCAAACGGGTGGACAGGGCCCGGCGCATGCAGACGGCAAGATTTTCAAAATCCGGGATTTTCAGCAATTCCATGATGCAGGGCAGGCATTTGAAACAGTTCTGCCGCCTGGAGACAGACTGTGAGCAGATTCTGGAAAAGGCAGTGGATATCCTGGGGTTTTCCGCCCGGGCCTGCCATTCCATCCTGAGGACGGCCAGAACCATTGCCGACCTGGATGATACCGTGACCATCAAACGCAGACACATGGCCGAAGCCATTCAGCTTCGAAATTACCGGTAAACGATTCAAAATAAAGAATAGGAATTATGATTAAAAAAGATATTTTTAAAAAGGATGTCAGGGAACAGTTCAGGGCCTCGGCCAGGGACAGGATGTACCGGTTCATCATGGCGGACCGGACCATTAAGGGCGCCATCGTCCATACCATCCGCATGGTCAATGAAATGAGGGCCAACCATGACCTGGACCCTTTGGAAACCCTGGTGCTGGGGCAGGCCTATATTGCCGCCAGCCTCCTGTGCTCGGGGTTTAAGGATAAAAATGACCGGGTCAGCCTGAATATCCAGTGCTCAGGCCCCATCAAGGGACTGGATGTGGAATCCAATGCCTATGGTGAGGTCAGGGGATATCTGAAAACCGGCCGGATCGAAGTCCAGGCCCCGGCCAAGCTGAAATCCCTGTCCTCCCTCTATGGGGCCGGTTTTCTGACGGTGACCAAATACGTAGAAAATGCGCCCGCGCCCTATTCGGGCCAGGTGGCCCTGGAGTACGGCAGCATTGCCGAGGACCTGGCCAATTATTTCCTGGTGTCCGAGCAGATCCCCACCGGGTTCAGGCTGAGTGTGTTTTTTGATGAGGCGGAAGAGGTCCGGGGCGCCGGCGGGATTTTCCTCCAGGCCCTGCCGGGGGCTGATCCGGCTAAACTTGCCGAGGCGGAGAAGATCATCCAGGGCATCCATTCCCTGGGCGAGGTCTTTTCAAAGGGCAAGACCCCTGAAGAGGTGGTTCTTGAGGAATTTTCAACCCTTGATCCCCGGATCCTGGACAACAGCCGGGTGGAATTTTTCTGCCGCTGCTCCAGGGACCGGATGGTAGGGTTCTTGAAAGGCCTTTCCCCGGCGGAAAGAGAGGATATGGCGGCCAAAGGCCCCTTTCCCATAGAGGTTCGATGCCATCACTGCAATTCTTTGTATCAGTTCAATAAGGAAGAATTGACGGCGCTTTGTGGATAGGGTATTTACAACATAAAATCCAATAAAAGGCAGGCCCCTGGTCTGCCGAACAATAGAATGAAAGGCGGTAGCCATGTGTAACCATCCCACCGACCATAGTCATGGTCATGACCATCCGGAGATTGTCCAGTTGATGCAGGTGCAAAAAGATCTCTATGCCGTTTATCAGACAAAAACCCCCCCTGCCTTTGCCGTTCAGACGGGCAAAGGCGATATCTGCCTTGTCCCGGTCCTTTTTATGGCCCTGATCCGGCAGGGCGCCGTCACCATGGTGGAAGGGTTTTTTGCTTCCGTCACCATTAATTCCTGCGAAGCGGTTGAGGGGTTTAAGGGATATGCATCCTCCCTTGAAGAAGCGGAAAAATTATATTTATAAAAGAGCATTGAGGGTTCTTACAAAGGAGAGCGCATGCATAAATTATTAAAGGACAACCCCGGGGAGAAGATCATGCTGCTGGGGAACGAAGCCATCGCCAGGGGGGCCATGGAGGCGGGAGTGGCCTTTGCCTCCACCTATCCGGGCACCCCGTCATCGGAGATATCCCTGAACCTGTTCCAGATGTCCCAAGAATCAGACCTGTATTTTGA